>NZ_OPYI01000038.1 GCF_900343085.1 Aedoeadaptatus coli
TCCACTTTGAAAGAGCCACACTCGCTGTTTCTTTGTCTTTCTGAGAAAGGACGTAGGTGTAAAAGCCTTCTTTTAAGACGTAGGCAGTCCGGATGGCATCGCTCTTTTCGAGCATGGTGGCGACGAGGCTTTTCTCTGCTTCGGTGAGGTCTTTCGCCGGCTTTTTTAGTAAGCTGCGGCTTCGTTTAAACCATTTTCTTTCCGTCGCCGTCATGCGTTTCTGTTCCCGTTTTCTGACGTTTTCCAAGGCCCAATGCACTTGGCGGATGAAATGGTAGCGGTCAATGACATGGGTGCTTTGTGGAAAGAAAGCCTCTCTCACGCCCTTAAAGGTGCCGCACATATCGCTGACAAAGATTTCGACGCCGCGACGCTCCGCTCGATCAATGGAAGAGAAATAAGCAGCTAAATCCTTGCCGTAGCGCGTCGGGAGAATGTCGATAATCCGATGGGCCTCCCCATCGGCTAAGGTGGTCTGGTACTTGCTTCCGCCGCTGTCGCCCTTAAACTCGTCGATACAAAAGACGCGAGGCAGCCGTTGACGGGGCACAAACAAACAAGCCACGATACGGAAAATACTCGTCGTTGAAATGCCTACTTCTCGCGCCAGCTCCGACACGGAACGGATATCTCGAAAGGCATCTACCACATAGGCGATTAAACGCTTCGTCATCTGCTTGCCCTTGGCGGCAAAGGAGAGAGGTGCTTCAAAGCGCGCGCCGCAATCCTTGCAATCATAGCGTGTCTTTTTGACGCGAAGAAACACGTGCTTGCGCCGCATCGGCGCATCTCGAAGGATTTGTTCCCGGTGATCGTGGACCCAGGCGTGGGACGAGCCACAGTGTGGACACACCCGATCGTGAACGGGTTTGCAGTCAATGGTAATGAGGCGTCTTTCTTCTGAAACACCGGTGACCTCGACATCTTGGATTCCTAAAAGTAATGTGGTAATATTGTTTTGCACTTGTTTGCCCTCCTTTATTATTTTGTGGTGATTTAATTTTAGGTGATAGGGAAAACAAGTGCTATC
>NZ_OPYI01000036.1 GCF_900343085.1 Aedoeadaptatus coli
AGTATGAGAATAGGCGCTTTAGCGCCAACTGGGGAATTGTTGCAAGAGGAAGAAATTCAGAGCACGAAAGTGCTGCCGGTAACAGCCCCTTATAGGGGCAAAACAAACCACCGGCTAAGCCGGTGGTTCTGATTGTGTCATCAAACAGCATCCGCCTCAATTATAGTAAAATAGAGAAAAAGGAGGTTGCCATGCTACACAAAGAAGACAAGAAAAAAGTAGAACAAATTCAAATGATTGCTCTGGACCAACTCGTGCCGGCAGATCATCTTTTGCGAAAAATTGACCGTTACGTGGACTTCGACTTCATCTATGACCTGGTGGAAGACCTTTACTGTCTAGACAACGGCCGACCCAGCATCGACCCCGTGGTTCTCATTAAACTCGTCTTCCTTCAACACCTTTATGGCATTCGCAGCATGCGCCAAACCATCAAAGAAGTCGAAGTCAACCTGGCCTATCGTTGGTTCTTGGGACTCGACTTCTACGATAAAATCCCCCACTTCACCACCTTTGGGCAAAACTACCGTCGGCGTTTTCAAGACACCGACCTCTTTGAGTCCATCTTCACCAACATCCTTCAACAAGCCATGGACCAAGGCTTCGTCGACACACGCCTCCAATTCGTCGATGCCACCCACGTCAAAGCCCATGCCAATCGCCACAAAAACAAAAAAGCCGTGGTGAAAAAACACGTGCGCAGCTACCAACAACAGCTGGAAAAAGAAATTGCCGACGATCGAAACGCACACGGAAAAGACGACCTCAAACCACCGAAAAACCCGCCCAGCGATACCACCACCATTACACAATCCACCACCGATCCCGAAAGCGGCCTCTTTCACAAAGGCGAGCACAAAGAAGTCTTTGCCTACACCATCCAAACCGCCTGCGACGCACACGGTTGGATCCTCGCCTGTCAAAGCTTTCCCGGCAACCGCCACGACAGCAGCACCTTCTTCGACTTCCTCCCCAAACTCCAAGCTTTAAAACCGGAAAAACTCGTCATGGACGCCGGCTACAAAACCCCGGCCATCGCCAAAACCCTCCTTGAAAAAGACATCCTGCCCGTCTTCCCCTACACCCGGCCCAAACGAAGACCGACACTCGACGACCCCTACTACAAGCGCGACTTC
>NZ_OPYI01000035.1 GCF_900343085.1 Aedoeadaptatus coli
TGGATAGGTTACAATAATTAGGACAGTTTCCTTAAGGTGTGGTATCTTATGATCAACAAGGAGGATCACATGGATAAAGCACCTAGAAAAAGAAGAAACTTTACGGATGAATTTAAGCAGCACGTGGTGGACCTATACGAGGAGGGCATGAGTCGGCAAGAAATCATTCAGAAATATTCGTTAACCCCTTCAGCTTTTGACCGCTGGGTTAGTCAATTCCGCACCACCGGTACCTTCAAAGAGACTGTTTCGTTGAGTGAATCGGATCAGGAAATGATTGCTTTGCGTAAAGAGATCCAACGACTCAAGATGGAGAATGATATTTTAAAGCAGGCCGCGCTGATACTTGCGGAGAAAAACGATACGTCATCGATCGTTTAAAGCACAAATACCCGGTATCAGCGCTTTGCAGAGTGTTAGGCATCAGCCGTTCCGCTTACTATTACCGGCCGAAGCCTCTTTCCGATGAGACCATCGAGCTGGAGATCAAGGTTCGTTCCATTTTTCGCGCAAGTCACAATGTCTATGGCGCGCGCAGGATAAAAAGTAAGTTAGAAGCAGAAAACATCGTCGCCTCCAGGCGACGAATTCGCGCCATCATGAAGAAGCTTCACTTGGTATCCGTCTACACCAAAGCAAAATACAGACACCACCCGACCAGGAAAAATGAAGAGAAAGTACGCAACGTTCTCAACCGAGAATTCAGTCATCGCAAGCCACTGGAAGTCATCGTTTCCGATCTGACCTATGTGCGCATCAACCAGCGATGGGCCTACGTTTGTGCCATTACTGATCTTTTCAATCGGGAGGTCATCGGCTACTCCTGCGGCCTTCGTCGCGACGCCGCCCTGATTCAGGAAGCATTTAACGCCATCCCCTACCCCCTCGACGCCGTCCAATACTTTCACACCGATCGAGGCAAAGAATTCGATAACAACACCATTTGTGCCATCTTAAAAGCGAACGGCATCAAACGATCCCTAAGCCGACCCGGCAATCCATACGACAACGCCGTGGCAGAAAACATATTTAAAAGTTTCAAAACCGAGTTTTTAGAGAGAGAAACCTTTCAAAGCCTTAACGAGTTAAGGGAAAAACTCAGCGACTATGTGCAGTGGTGGAACAACGACCGCGTGCACACAAGCCTTGAAAACATGACCCCGCTCGCATACAGGGCAAAGAAAGCAGCGGAAGACAAAGGCAGTTTACAGTTGACACCTTAAGAAAAGTGTCCAAAAAAGTGTTGCCATTCCA
>NZ_OPYI01000033.1 GCF_900343085.1 Aedoeadaptatus coli
TCGCTCGACTTGCATGTGTTAGGCGCGCCGCCAGCGTTCGTCCTGAGCCAGGATCAAACTCTCAATAAAAACTTTGAGTTTGCTTAGCTCGGATCCACTGACTGTGTTCCGCTTTAAGCTTATAGATTGTTATGGTTTAATCTCTTATACCATTTAATTAACTTGGTTCAGTGCTGTGTCTTACGAAACAGCTTATTTAGTATATCCCGCAGAGGACGTTTTGTCAAGTACTTTTTAAATCTTTGTAAAAAGTTTTTTGACGTGCCCCACGTGACAACTTGTATAGTTTACCATGTCGGCAAGCTGTCGTCAAGCACTTTTTAAATCTTTTTTATTTAGGCCGCGCTTGACCCGCCATCGATTTGATGACTTTGCTATTATACTAACTCCCATGCCCCGTGTCAAGACGTTGTTTTCATTCTTTTAGGTTTTTGTAAAAGGCACGCCTCATCAGACCATGCGCATGGAGTAGACGTCGTCTTCTTTCATTTTCTTCTCAACGTAAGAGCAGTCTGCACGTACGCGAAGGTCGTGATCGACGACATAATTGATGAAGGCTTCAAACAGGGCGCCGGCCACGCCTTGCCCCCGCACGGCCTCGGTGGTTTCCGTGTGGTAGGCCTGTACGGTTTTGTCGTCGATGAACCGGTAATCCAATACGGCGTCCGGCGAATTTGCATCGCCTACATAAAATCGTCCGTCGGTGTGTTTAATCTTCATGGAATCTTCCTTTCTTATCTATTTGCTTACGTTGTTCTTACCTTTATACCCGCCCATGAAAAAAGTCCCCGCCGAAGCGAGAACTTTCATTGTCTTTCTTATTCGTTTGTCGATTCACCCGTATCGTCAGCGTCGGAATTTTCTTGATTTGCTTTCTTTTGCCCTTGGATTTCTTCGTAGTAGCCGATCTTGCCTTCGGCGAAGCGACGCACTTGCTCTCTGGCCGACGCCTGATCGACGATGTAGTAATCAATGTTTCCGATCCGCTTGTTGTCTCCGACCAAGGTGTCGGTTTGGATGTTTTCCCTGTCCATATCCAGGCCCATTTTCGCCAGGTAGGCGATTTGGCCGTAGGTCAGATTCGTTTCGATATTGTCTAAAGCGATGTCGATGAGCTCGGGAATTTTCAGGATCATCATGGGCCGCTTCAGCTTGTCGAAGAGCTGCATGATAAAGCGCTGTTGCACTTGGATCCGGTCGATGTCTTGATCTTCATAGATCTTGCGTATACGCAAGTAGCGCACCGCATCGGCGCCGTCTAGCTTTTGCTTGCCTTTTTTAAAGTCGATGTGTAGATTGGGCACGACATAAGTATCTTCGTAGCTGTAATCGAAGGGGATGTCCACTTCGATTCCGCCCACGGCGTCCACCAAGCGTTCCACGGCATTGTAGTCCACGGTGGCGTAGTAGTCGATCTTCACGTCGAGGAAGTTTTCCACCGTCTCTTCCGCCAACTTTTCTCCGCCGTAGGCGTAGGCGTGGCCCAGCTTGGTCTTTCCTTGGTGGCCTTCAATGTCCACATAGGTATCTCGAGGCAGGGAAAGGAGTTGTGCCCGCTTGGTCACCGGGTCGATGGTAACGAGCATGATCACGTCACTGCGCGTGGGATTGCCTTCCTCGGTCATGTCCGTCGTCGCCGTCTTGTCGATGCCGAAAAGCAAAATATGGAGCGGGTCGTCGCCGGTAAAGGGATTTGTCGTATCTAATTTATTTATTCTTTTCGTCGCCTCTTCCCGCGACAATTCGTGGCTTCTTTTTGTGATCGGTCGATCGACCAATTCATAGCCCAGCACCAAGGCCCCGGACAAGGCGGCGATTAAAAGCGCCGCCACGATGATTTTCAGTACTCTCATTTAACACCTCTTTTTAGTCTTTTACTATCTTACCGAAACAGAAAGGTCTTGGCAATATGGGATGATGTAGTTTTTTTCTTCGTTTTTCTTTTACGTCTTTGCTCCTGCTTATTATTCCGACATACTCACATATTGGGTGTGGCGCTTTTCTTTTATGTCCTTCTGTAAATGATATCTTCGCGATTTTTCGGTAGCGGAGCGGACGAAATTTCGTGGTGTTTTCTACTTCGCTTAAAATTTCATTCCTAAATGGCTTTGAGACCCGGGGAAGGGCCTAGGGCGTTGCGATTCGCCCTCTGCCCCTTCCCCGGGGCCCCATCCCCATCCACCCACAAACGCCTTCTATATGTGCGAAGCCCTACCGGGCTTCGATTTGTATTGGGTTTCTTCGCCTACGAGAGAAATTGAGTTGGGCGGAAAATTCTTCTTGGCGTAGAAATATCTTTGCCCACCTCACATTCTTCATTCTGCGACACGGCCCAATTAGTAGAAAATGCCTGCGGCATTTTCTTTCAGCTTAGACGCGGCCAAAAAAGGGGTGGGGGCCCCGGGGGCGGGGAAAATGCGGCCTTCTAAGGTGGACCCTTTGATTTGGACACGTCAACCCCTATGCGTTGAGCAGTGTCGATCCGTATTCGTATGGTGTCAT
>NZ_OPYI01000032.1 GCF_900343085.1 Aedoeadaptatus coli
CATACATTGCTGTACTTCCACCTGAGACCTATCTACCTCGTAGGCTACAAGGGGTCTTATCATTACTGAGGGAAATCTCATCTCGAGGGGGGCTTCGTGCTTAGATGCTTTCAGCGCTTATCCCTTCCAAACTTAGCTACTCAGCGATGCCATTGGCATGACAACTGATGCACCAGCGGTTTGTCCATCCCGGTCCTCTCGTACTAAGGACAGATCCTCTCAAATTTCCTACGCCCACGACGGATAGGGACCGAACTGTCTCACGACGTTCTGAACCCAGCTCGCGTGCCTCTTTAATGGGCGAACAGCCCAACCCTTGGGACATGCTTCAGCCCCAGGATGAGACGAGCCGACATCGAGGTGCCAAACCTCCCCGTCGATGTGGACTCTTGGGGGAGATAAGCCTGTTATCCCCAGGGTAGCTTTTATCCGTTGAGCGATGGCCCTTCCACTCGGTACCACCGGATCACTAAGTCCTGCTTTCGCATCTGCTCCACTTGTCGGTGTCGCAGTTAAGCTTCCTTTTGCCTTTGCACTCTTCGCACGATTTCCGTCCGTGCTGAGGAAACCTTTGAACGCCTCCGTTACTTTTTGGGAGGCGACCGCCCCAGTCAAACTGCCCAACTGACAGTGTCCCTCTTCCGGATTCACGGAAGTAGGTTAGAATTCCAGAATGAATAGAGTGGTATCCCAAGGGCGACTCCCGAAACACTGGCGTGCTTCGTTCTTCGTCTCCCACCTATCCTGCACAGTCCATTCCGAAATCCAATATCAGCCTGCAGTAAAGCTCCATGGGGTCTTTCCGTCCTGTCGTGGGTAAGCGGCATCTTTACCGCTACTACAATTTCACCGGATCCTTTGTTGAGACAGTGCCCAAATCGTTACACCTTTCGTGCGGGTCGGAACTTACCCGACAAGGAATTTCGCTACCTTAGGACCGTTATAGTTACGGCCGCCGTTTACTGGGGCTTCAGTTCGAAGCTTCGCTTGCGCTAACTTTTTCCCTTAACCTTCCAGCACCGGGCAGGTGTCAGCCCCTATACTTCGTCTTTCGACTTCGCAGAGACTTGTGTTTTTGGTAAACAGTCGCTTGGGCCTTTTCACTGCGGCCATGTTTCCATGGCTCCCCTTCTCCCGAAGTTACGGGGTCATTTTGCCGAGTTCCTTAACAAAGGTTTTTCCGCTCGTCTTAGGATTCTCTCCTCACCTACCTGTGTCGGTTTACGGTACGGGCGACAAGACGCGAATAGTGGCTTTTCTTGGCAGTATGGATTCGGCTCCTTCTCTACTTATTTTCGATCCGCATCACACGTCAGACTTCAAGAGAAGCGGATTTGCCTACTTCTCATCCTTGGTGCTTGCACGCCTCACCAACCGGGCGCTGCGCTTATCCTTCTGCGTCCCCACATCTTCGTTGCGTTTGCCGGTACAGGAATCTCCACCTGTTGTCCATCGACTACGCCTTTCGGCCTCGCCTTAGGTCCCGACTTACCCTGAGTGGACGAGCCTTCCTCAGGAAACCTTGGGTTTTCGACGGGTGAGATTCTCACTCACCTCTCGCTACTCATGCCAGCATTCTCTCTTCTGTACACTCCACAAGGCCTTACGGCTTTTGCTTCGTCGCGTACACAATGCTCCTCTACCAATCCTTTCGGATTCCACGGCTTCGGTATCGTGTTTAGCCCCGGTTATCTTCGGCGCAGAGTCACTTGACTAGTGAGCTATTACGCACTCTTTCAATGTATGGCTGCTTCTAAGCCAACATCCTAGTTGTCTCAGTAACTCCACATCCTTTTCCACTTAACACGAATTTTGGGACCTTAGCCGGTGGTCTGGGCTGTTTCCCTTTCGACTATGAAGCTCATCCCACATAGTCTGACTCCGGAGGATACTGTCTTCGGTATTCGGAGTTTGATAGGTCGCGGTAACTTGGTAAAGTCCCTTGACCATTCAGTGCTCTACCCCCGAGACATTGCCTTCCAGGCTAGCCCTAAAGCTATTTCGAGGAGAACCAGCTATCTCCGCGTTCGTTTGGCTTTTCACCCCTATCCACAGGTCATCCGATAACTTTTAAACGTTACCCGGTTCGAGCCTCCATTGAATTTTACTTCAACTTCACTCTGCCCATGGATAGATCACGCGGTTTCGGGTCTATGACCTACAACTCTTCGCCCTGTTCAGACTCGCTTTCGCTGCGGCTTCGATGCATAACATCTTAACCTCGCTGAAAATCATAACTCGCTGGCCCGTTCTACAAAAAGTACACGATCGTGGTGCGAAACCACTTTCGCTGCTTGTAAACATCCGGTTTCAGATTCTATTTCACTCCCCTCCCGGGGTTCTTTTCACCTTTCCCTCACGGTACTTATGCACTATCGGTCACCAAGGAGTATTTAGCCTTAGGGGGTGGTCCCCCTGTATTCCCACCGGGTTTCACGTGCCCTGTGGTACTCGTTTAGAGTGGCATACCTTCACTTCGCATACGGGACTGTTACCCACTATGGTCGATTGTTCCAAATCGTTCTGCTCGCTACATATGCCGTATCTCAAGTTGGGCTCTACCCCGTTCGCTCGCCGCTACTTGGAGTATCGAGGTTTCTTTCTTTTCCTCGGGGTACTTAGATGTTTCAGTTCCCCCGGTATTCCTTTCATACGCTATGAATTCACGCATGAATGCTGAGAGTTTGTCTCAGCGGGTTTCCCCATTCGGAAATCTGTGGATCGATGTGTATTTGCCACTCCCCACAGCTTTTCGCAGCTTATCGCGTCCTTCATCGGCTCTTGGTGCCAAGGCATCCACCAGATGCTCTTTCTAACTTGACCTTACGATCTATTCGTTGAAATTGTAATCTTAAATTTAAATTTGAAGATTTGATTTTACGATGTTCTCGTTTTTGATTGTATATGCAATTGTCTTGGTTCAAAAATAGAATCCCGCCCGATTTGCACAGACGATTACGCGACTTGCGGATTCATAATTAAAGGTATAAGAGATTTGTCCATCTTTCGCTCTCCCCCGCAGGGAAGAACGCATTTCCTTAGAAAGGAGGTGATCCAGCCGCACCTTCCGATACGGCTACCTTGTTACGACTTCACCCCAGTCATTAACCCTACCTTCGACAGCTGCCTCCTTGCGGTTGGCTCGCTGGCTTCGGGTATTGCCAACTCCCATGGTGTGACGGGCGGTGTGTACAAGACCCGGGAACGCATTCACCGCGACATTCTGATTCGCGATTACTAGCAACTCCGACTTCATGCAGGCGAGTTGCAGCCTGCAATCCGAACTGGGATCGGCTTTTTGAGATTCGCTTGCGATCGCTCGTTTGCTGCCCTCTGTACCGACCATTGTAGCACGTGTGTAGCCCAGGACATAAAGGGCATGATGATTTGACGTCATCCCCACCTTCCTCCGATTTATCATCGGCAGTCCCTTTAGAGTTCCCACCTTTACGTGCTGGCAACTAAAAGTAAGGGTTGCGCTCGTTGCGGGACTTAACCCAACATCTCACGACACGAGCTGACGACAACCATGCACCACCTGTATTAGCGTTTCCGAAGAAAAAACTTTATCTCTAAAGCGGGCGCTAGTATTTCAAGTCCTGGTAAGGTTCTTCGCGTTGCTTCGAATTAAACCACATGCTCCGCTGCTTGTGCGGGTCCCCGTCAATTCCTTTGAGTTTCATGCTTGCGCACGTACTCCCCAGGCGGAGTGCTTATTGTGTTAACGGCGGCACCGAGGTTTGACCCCCGACACCTAGCACTCATCGTTTACGGCGTGGACTACCAGGGTATCTAATCCTGTTTGCTACCCACGCTTTCGTTCCTCAGCGTCAGTTGAAGTCCAGCAAGTCGCCTTCGCCACCGGTATTCCTCCTAATATCTACGCATTCCACCGCTACACTAGGAATTCCACTTGCCTCTCCTTCACTCAAGCTTGACAGTTTCCGATGCTTACGAAGGTTGAGCCTTCGCCTTTTACATCGGACTTGCCATGCCGCCTGCGAACCCTTTACGCCCAGTAATTCCGGACAACGCTCGCCCCCTACGTATTACCGCGGCTGCTGGCACGTAGTTAGCCGGGGCTTCCTCCCATGGTACCGTCATTATCTTCCCATAGGACAGAGCTTTACGATTCGAAAACCTTCATCGCTCACGCGGCGTCGCTGCATCAGGGTTTCCCCCATTGTGCAAGATTCCCCACTGCTGCCTCCCGTAGGAGTTTGGACCGTGTCTCAGTTCCAATGTGACCGTTCACCCTCTCAGGCCGGTTACTGATCGTCGCCTTGGTGGGCCGTTACCCCGCCAACAAGCTAATCAGACGCGAGGCCATCTCTTACCGCTAACGCTTTGACTTCATCACCAGGAGGTGTCGGAGTCTTATACGGTATTAATCCCGGTTTCCCGAGGCTATCCCGTTGTAAGAGGCAGGTTCCTCACGCGTTACTCACCCGTTCGCCGCTAATCCGATCGAAATCACCCCGAAGGGATCATTCAATGTTCATCGCTCGACTTGCATGTGTTAGGCGCGCCGCCAGCGTTCGTCCTGAGCCAGGATCAAACTCTCAATAAAAACTTTGAGTTTGCTTAGCTCGGATCCACTGACTGTGTTCCGCTTTAAGCTTATAGAT
>NZ_OPYI01000031.1 GCF_900343085.1 Aedoeadaptatus coli
GAAGGGATAAGCGCTGAAAGCATCTAAGCACGAAGCCCCCCTCGAGATGAGATTTCCCTCAGTAATGATAAGACCCCTTGTAGCCTACGAGGTAGATAGGTCTCAGGTGGAAGTACAGCAATGTATGCAGCTAAGAGATACTAATCGGTCGAAGACTTGACCAAAAGAGATTGTATATGCACTTGGTTCGTCCGGTGACGATAGCAAGAGGGACACACCTGTACCCATGCCGAACACAGAAGTTAAGCCTCTTAACGCCGATGGTACTTGGTTGGTAACGACCTGGGAGAGTAGGAAATTGCCGGTCACACAAAAAACGCACGCTGATCTAATGACGGCGTGTGTTTTTTTGTGCGCATAAAAGGAAAAAAGAGCGACACAATAGAAGAGGCAAGTCTCTTGTTGTGGTTGAAATGAAGAGGCTAAATAAAAAAGAGGGCTGCCGTGCTTGAAGCGGTAGCCCTCTTTTCGGATACTCCGAAGAGTGCGTGATATCTTTTAAGTGTCGTAGACCAGATACATAATCAGCAGATTCTCCTCATCCACCACCAGGGCGTCGTAATTGGAGATATAATCCACCGGTCCGCCCGGGGATCGGTCTACGAAGTAGTAGCGACAGTTAGGAAATGACAGGGCGGGCGCTTTAATGCCCGGTTGCACCTGTTTCGCCCAATTCAGCGCCGAGTCCACTTTCCTTCCGATCTCGCTGTTCGCGGAAAAAGCTCTCGTCTTTTTTAAATCCTGATTTAGCTGCGCCATGTCCTCGTCATTTAATTTATAAATCGTGTAGCTTACGCCGTCGCCGAGAAAATCCGGCGGCTTTTTCACATCGTCCACGCAGACGGCCCGTCCCGTGACGTGGGTGTGAAAGGCGTGGTTCATGGCCTTGATTGTCCGGGGCGTGGCGTCGGAGAAAATAATAATCGCCGCGAGCCCCACAAGAAAGAGGGCGCCCAAAATTTTCAATCCATTAGTCCGCGTCATTCACATCGCCTCCTTCGTAGCGCAAAATATCTCCGGGCTGACAATCCAGGGCCTCACAAATGGCCGAAAGGGTGGAAAAACGAATGGCCTTGGCCTTTCCCGTCTTTAAGATAGAGAGATTGGGCAGGCTCACGTTCACCGCCTGAGACAATTCCGTGAGGGTCATTTTTCGTTTGGCGAGCATTAGATCTAAATCCACACAAATCATGGCGCACCTCATATGGTCAGGTCGTTTTCTTCTCGCAGACGGCGGCCTTCGTCCACCGCATCGGCCAAGAGGAAGAAAAAGAGGGCCGCCGCCGCGAGGAGGGCGGCGAGGAGAAAGAAGAGCAGAAAGAGGGCGGCGAGTTGCATGTTTACGGCCAGGTAAATGGCGAGAAGCAAAAAGCTCAGGCAGGCGCCTAAAAAGCACAGGCCCACCCGCTCCAGGCCGCGAACCATGGCGGCGGTAAAGAGGCGGCCTTTGGCGTACAAATAGGTGGTGTAGAGGCCGAAGGCCAGTCCCGCGAGAAGAAAGGCGCCGCTCGCGCTCCAAAAGGCGAGGCAGGCCGGGATCAGGGGCAGAAAAATGGTGAATGAGCTGTCTTTAAGAACCCATGCTTTTCCTAAGGCGGAGCCGACGATGGCGAAGAAGGCGCTCGTCGAAAGCATGGCCGCCGCCAAAGTGACGGCGATAAATGTGGTTTGTAATCGTTTCATGTCCACCTCCTGTTTTCATTATACCCGTTATTTAATGATAAACAATAAATAATTAGCGAAAAACGTAAAGAAACAGAAAAGAAATGATCGCCGTGTGGAAAAAGAAAGCCGGGAAAGATAAAGCGAAGAAAAATAAAAACAGAGAAGCTGCGGAAAGGGGGAGGTTGAAAAAGAAAAAAGCGCGAAGGCGGTTGATGAGGAGACGGGGAATCGAGAAGACGATGAAATCAGTCCGCGCCCGAACAGCTTTCTATCAAATGGAAAAGACGTAAAAATCGAATCTCGCGGGAAGAAATTTCGATCAAAAATCGGAAAAGTCATAAAAAATCGAACCCCTGCGTGAAAATTATAGGCTTAAAAACCGCGGAAACAAGGGGCTGAAGAAATAGTTGAAAATAAATCTCAAAAAGTTTCGAAAAACCCTTGCAAAAATTCGAAGTGCCCGCTATAATAATCAATGTAAACGATACGAATTATCAAATCATTCTTTGCGGTACATATTCAGGTGATTCTGTCGTTTATGCCAATGCGTGCAGCGTGAACGTGCCGCAAGGTAGAAAGGAGGAATTTTGATTCCTGTAATTTACTGGTCGGGAACCGGCAACACCGAAGCCATGGCGAAGGCAGTCGCCAAAGGCATCGAAGCCGCCGGTCAAGAAGCTTCTTTAATTGAAGCTGCCGATGCAACAGAGGCCATGGTAAAAGATGCAGACAGGATCGCGTTCGGTTGTCCGGCTATGGGTGCAGAAGAGCTGGAAGAAACCACCATGCGACCCTTCATGGACGATGTGAATCCCCTGTTAAAAGGAAAATATGTGCTGCTTTTCGGCTCCTACGATTGGGCGGACGGCGAATGGATGGAAACTTGGGAGGACGAAGTTCGAGGACTCGGCCCCGCGTATGTCGCCACCGTGATCTGTAAAGGTGAGCCGGACGAAGACGGCGTGAAGGAGTGCCAAGAAAGTGCTCGCGCATTATGTGAAGCGTAAGCTCAATGACTCCACGGTTCGTTACCTAAACCAATGCGATACATGCAACGATCGAGACTACCTGGAAGCGATTTTAAAAGCCTATACGGCGCCCACGGTTTTTTGCGGAAAGACCGGAACTCTGGTTAACTTAGTCAATCCTTCAAGAGATCTAACCCGGTGTTGGGCGCAGGACGAAAGCATCAAGCATGCCATACCCCTTGCGTATGCGGAGCTGATCAATCCCAAGGGCAGTTTGCTTCTCTACTTTTACGATCGAAAACGACTTGAACACAGACTGACAGACAAACGATGCCGAGCTTTCTTAAAGAATCGCGGCTATGATTACGCCAACGCGGACGAAGCCATTGCGGAATTAAAAACACGGTTTTTAATTGGCTGTCCCGACGAAATCGGCATCTTTCTCGGTTATCCGGTCTCCGACGTGGAAGCCTTCAGCCAGAGGCGACACCATCGATTCGTCGGTTACTGGAAATGCTACGAAAACATCTTGTTGTCGAAAGTGCGCTTTTTCTTATTTGACTTAGCGAAATACTTTGTCATGAACAAAGCAATACAAGAATACTAAAATAATGACACCTTCCTATATTCTGAAAAAAGGCGGACGCTGAGGCGTCCGTTTTTTGTTGAAAAAACCCCATGGGCACACCATGGGGTTTTGTCAAAGTTTACTCGAGGGCCCGGGGCAAGATCTCCAGGAGGTAGCTGCGCACGGCGCTTATGGCGTCGCCATTGTGGGCCGCGGAATTTTCGCAGAAGACCACGCGCCAATCCACGGAATCCTGAATGGGGATCATCACCAGGTTATCTACCATTTCTTTTGTGAAGAAGTCCCGCACGATCTCCGGCATAAGGCTGATGTAGTCCGTGCCGATAAGGGTGGTGACCTGGAAGTCCCACACGGATCCCGCCAGGGCCACGCGGGGCTCGAGCCCCCGGGCGCGAAGAGCGCTTTGTATCAGGGAATAGGTGGCGTAGCGATTGCCGGGGATTGAGAGGGGGTAGTGGGCGATGTCTTCCCACTGCAGAATCGTTTTTCCGGCGAGGGGATGGTTTTTTGAAAGAATGGCGGCGAACTTTCGGTGGTCGATGCGCGTCGTGCGAATGCCCACGCTGTCGAAGTCGTTGGGCTCGGTCATAAGGGCCATGTCCACGGAAAGATCCAGAAGCCCTTCCTTAATGGCCTCCTGATCGTATTCGTGAAAGAGAAATTCCGTCGTGGGAAACTTCGCCTGCAACGAAAAGAGAATGGAAGCCATGTAGCTCCGCAGGAGAAAGGGCGGCGCGGCAATGGATACGGAATGGGTGTAGCGATTGCCGATGCGCTGCAGTTGATTCATGATTTTTTCGTGGCGGGCCAAGAGGAGCTTGCCCTCGTCGTATAGATACTTTCCCCCCGGCGTCAGAGCGGTGTAGCGGCCCTTGCTTCGCTCGAAGAGGCAGAGCCCGCTTTCCCGCTCCATGGTTTTGACGGCGTTGCTCAAGGCCGGCTGGGAGATAAACAGATCCTGGGCGGCCTTAGTAATATTGAAATCGTGTTCGACGATGGCGATAAAATAGGCGATTCGTTGGAGATCGATCATGGCACCCTCCATAAATAAAATGCAAATTACATATAACTTCAGATTATGAAAACCATTACATATCTGTCTTTTTCATAACAAGCAACTCTTGATACACTGTTTATAGTTCATTATAAACAAAATTCAACGAAGGCGATAGGCGGACACTCTATTTTTTTACGACAACCTCGGACGAAAAATAGAAAGGAAGCGATTAGGTATATCGTCAGATTATGGAAAGGTAGGAATTATTTATGGGAGCTATGGGCTTGTTGATTGCACTGGCCATACTGGTGGTCATGGTATTTAAAGGCTACCACGTGTTGCCTGTATCCTTGTTCGCATCGCTGGTTATTTTCTTGTTCAACCGTTTCGACATTTGGCCCGGTTTTATGGATGGCTACGCGCCGGCCATGACGGGATTTATCGCAAATTACTTAATTATGTTCCTCCTGGGATCCTTGGTCGGTGAGCTCTTATCGAAATCGGGGGCGGCATCCTCCATTGCGGAAAAGTTCGGCTCTATAATATCCGTTGGGGAGTAACCTCCTCAATGGATATTTTTGTGCAAAAAGATAGCACTTGTTTTCCCTATCACCTAAAATTAAATCACCACAAAATAATAAAGGAGGGCAAACAAGTGCA
>NZ_OPYI01000037.1 GCF_900343085.1 Aedoeadaptatus coli
AAGGTGGCGTTGTCGCCGGGCATGACCATTTCGACACCGTCTGCTAAGGTGATGTCGCCGGTTACGTCGGTGGTTCTGAAGTAGAATTGGGGACGGTAGCCGTTAAAGAACGGGGTGTGGCGTCCGCCTTCTTCTTTGCTCAGGACGTAGACTTCGGCTTCGAATTTGGTGTGGGGATGGATGCTGCCGGGTTCTGCCAGGACTTGGCCGCGTTCGATTTCGTCTCTTTGGACGCCGCGGAGTAAGAGGCCGACGTTGTCGCCTGCTTCGGCTTGGTCGAGTTGTTTTCTGAACATTTCGACGCCGGTGACGACGACGGTTCTTTTTTCGGTGGTTAAGCCGACGATTTCGACGTTGTCGTTGACTTTGATGGTGCCGCGTTCAACACGACCGGTGGCAACGGTGCCGCGGCCGGTGATGGAGAAGATGTCTTCGACGGGCATGAGGAAGGGGTGATCGATGTCGCGGATGGGATCGTCGATCCATTCGTCGACGGTGTCCATGAGGGCGACGATTTTGTCTCCCCATTCTCCGTCGGGATCTTCCAATGCTTTTAAGGCGCTGCCCACGGTGATGGGGGTGTTGTCGCCGTCGAATTCGTATTCGCTAAGAAGATCGCGTACTTCCATTTCGACGAGTTCGATGAGTTCGTCGTCATCGACTTGGTCTTGTTTGTTTAAGAAGACGACGATTTTGGGTACGCCGACTTGGCGGGCCAAGAGGATGTGTTCGCGGGTTTGGGGCATGGGGCCGTCTGCCGCGGATACAACGAGGATGGCGCCGTCCATTTGTGCCGCGCCGGTGATCATGTTTTTAACGTAGTCGGCGTGGCCGGGGCAGTCGACGTGGGCGTAGTGGCGTTTGTCGGTTTCGTATTCGACGTGGGACGTGGAGATGGTGATGCCGCGTTCTCTTTCTTCGGGGGCTTTGTCGATGTTTGCGTAGTCGACGAATTCGCCGGAGCCGAAGCGTTTGTTTAATACGAGGGTGATTGCCGCCGTAAGGGTGGTCTTGCCGTGGTCGACGTGGCCGATGGTGCCGACGTTGACGTGGGGTTTG
>NZ_OPYI01000030.1 GCF_900343085.1 Aedoeadaptatus coli
CAAAATTAGGGTCAACGCTACCTGTAGGAAGTGTCCGCATAAAGTGCACCGCATGGAAATGAAGACGGCCATTAGCTGTACCATACTCAGGCACACAAAAATACTGATAGCAGTCGGCGTGTGAATCATTAGCCTTGCGACCCTCGGCAGCAAGAACCATACGACCAATATCACGAAAATAGTCACGCAAAGCATTGGGATTATCATAAAACGCCTCTAATCGGTCGTCAGCCAACGTGAGAGTGTCAAAAACGATAAACCAACCATCAGCATGAGCCTGTCGCATTGCATTCATCAAACGCTGAATAGCAAAGCCTCTACGCGATTTCATAGTGGAGGCCTCCAGCAATCTTGAACACTCATCCTTAATACCTTTCTTTTTGGGGTAATTATACTCATCGCGAATATCCTTAAGAGGGCGTTCAGCAGCCAGCTTGCGGCAAAACTGCGTAACCGTCTTCTCGTTCTCTAAAAACCATTTTTCGTCCCCTTCGGGGCGGTGGTCTATAGTGTTATTAATATCAAGTTGGGGGAGCACATTGTAGCATTGTGCCAATTCATCCATTAACTTCTCAGTAACAGATACAAACTCATCACGAACGTCAGAAGCAGCCTTATGGCCGTCAACATACATATCACCATTATCGAACTCAACGCCCTGCATACGAAAAGACAGAATCTCTTCCAAGAGCTTGATGCGGTTATCCATCTGCTTATGGAAGCCAAGCATTGGGGATTGAGAAAGAGTAGAAATGCCACAAGCCTCAATAGCAGGTTTAAGAGCCTCGATACGCTCAAAGTCAAAATAATCAGCGTGACATTCAGAAGGGTAATAAGAACGAACCATAAAAAAGCCTCCAAGATTTGGAGGCATGAAAACATACAATTGGGAGGGTGTCAATCCTGACGGTTATTTCCTAGACAAATTAGAGCCAATACCATCAGCTTTACCGTCTTTCCAGAAATTGTTCCAAGTATCGGCAACAGCTTTATCAATACCATGAAAAATATCAACCACACCAGAAGCAGCATCAGTGACGACATTAGAAATATCCTTTGCAGTAGCGCCAATATGAGAAGAGCCATACCGCTGATTCTGCGTTTGCTGATGAACTAAGTCAACCTCAGCACTAACCTTGCGAGTCATTTCTTTGATTTGGTCATTGGTAAAATACTGACCAGCCGTTTGAGCTTGAGTAAGCATTTGGCGCATAATCTCGGAAACCTGCTGTTGCTTGGAAAGATTGGTGTTTTCCATAATAGACGCAACGCGAGCAGTAGACTCCTTCTGTTGATAAGCAAGCATCTCATTTTGTGCATATACCTGGTCTTTCGTATTCTGGCGTGAAGTCGCCGACTGAATGCCAGCAATCTCTTTTTGAGTCTCATTTTGCATCTCGGCAATCTCTTTCTGATTGTCCAGTTGCATTTTAGTAAGCTCTTTTTGATTCTCAAATCCGGCGTCAACCATACCAGCAGAGGAAGCATCAGCACCAGCACGCTCCCAAGCATTAAGCTCAGGAAATGCAGCAGCAAGATAATCACGAGTATCCTTTCCTTTATCAGCGGCAGACTTGCCACCAAGTCCAACCAAATCAAGCAACTTATCAGAAACGGCAGAAGTGCCAGCCTGCAACGTACCTTCAAGAAGTCCTTTACCAGCTTTAGCCATAGCACCAGAAACAAAACTAGGGACGGCCTCATCAGGGTTAGGAACATTAGAGCCTTGAATGGCAGATTTAATACCAGCATCACCCATGCCTACAGTATTGTTATCGGTAGCAAGCACATCACCTTGAATGCCACCGGAGGCGGCTTTTTGACCGCCTCCAAACAATTTAGACATGGCGCCACCAGCAAGAGCAGAAGCAATACCGCCAGCAATAGCACCAAACATAAATCACCTCACTTAAGTGGCTGGAGACAAATAATCTCTTTAATAACCTGATTCAGCGAAACCAATCCGCGGCATTTAGTAGCGGTAAAGTTAGACCAAACCATGAAACCAACATAAACATTATTGCCCGGCGTACGGGGAAGGACGTCAATAGTCACACAGTCCTTGACGGTATAATAACCACCATCATGGCGACCATCCAAAGGATAAACATCATAGGCAGTCGGGAGGGTAGTCGGAACCGAAGAAGACTCAAAGCGAACCAAACAGGCAAAAAATTTAGGGTCGGCATCAAAAGCAATATCAGCACCAACAGAAACAACCTGATTAGCGGCGTTGACAGATGTATCCATCTGAATGCAATGAAGAAAACCACCATTACCAGCATTAACCGTCAAACTATCAAAATATAACGTTGACGATGTAGCTTTAGGTGTCTGTAAAACAGGTGCCGAAGAAGCTGGAGTAACAGAAGTGAGAACCAGCTTATCAGAAAAAAAGTTTGAATTATGGCGAGAAATAAAAGTCTGAAACATGATTAAACTCCTAAGCAGAAAACCTACCGCGCTTCGCTTGGTCAACCCCTCAGCGGCAAAAATTAAAATTTTTACCGCTTCGGCGTTATAACCTCACACTCAATCTTTTATCACGAAGTCATGATTGAATCGCGAGTGGTCGGCAGATTGCGATAAACGGTCACATTAAATTTAACCTGACTATTCCACTGCAACAACTGAACGGACTGGAAACACTGGTCATAATCATGGTGGCGAATAAGTACGCGTTCTTGCAAATCACCAGAAGGCGGTTCCTGAATGAATGGGAAGCCTTCAAGAAGGTGATAAGCAGGAGAAACATACGAAGGCGCATAACGATACCACTGACCCTCAGCAATCTTAAACTTCTTAGACGAATCACCAGAACGGAAAACATCCTTCATAGAAATTTCACGCGGCGGCAAGTTGCCATACAAAACAGGGTCGCCAGCAATATCGGTATAAGTCAAAGCACCTTTAGCGTTAAGGTACTGAATCTCTTTAGTCGCAGTAGGCGGAAAACGAACAAGCGCAAGAGTAAACATAGTGCCATGCTCAGGAACAAAGAAACGCGGCACAGAATGTTTATAGGTCTGTTGAACACGACCAGAAAACTGGCCTAACGACGTTTGGTCAGTTCCATCAACATCATAGCCAGATGCCCAGAGATTAGAGCGCATGACAAGTAAAGGACGGTTGTCAGCGTCATAAGAGGTTTTACCTCCAAATGAAGAAATAACATCATGGTAACGCTGCATGAAGTAATCACGTTCTTGGTCAGTATGCAAATTAGCATAAGCAGCTTGCAGACCCATAATGTCAATAGATGTGGTAGAAGTCGTCATTTGGCGAGAAAGCTCAGTCTCAGGAGGAAGCGGAGCAGTCCAAATGTTTTTGAGATGGCAGCAACGGAAACCATAACGAGCATCATCTTGATTAAGCTCATTAGGGTTAGCCTCGGTACGGTCAGGCATCCACGGCGCTTTAAAATAGTTGTTATAGATATTCAAATAACCCTGAAACAAATGCTTAGGGATTTTATTGGTATCAGGGTTAATCGTGCCAAGAAAAGCGGCATGGTCAATATAACCAGTAGTGTTAACAGTCGGGAGAGGAGTGGCATTAACACCATCCTTCATGAACTTAATCCACTGTTCACCATAAACGTGACGATGAGGGACATAAAAAGTAAAAATGTCTACAGTAGAGTCAATAGCAAGGCCACGACGCAATGGAGAAAGACGGAGAGCGCCAACGGCGTCCATCTCGAAGGAGTCGCCAGCGATAACCGGAGTAGTTGAAATGGTAATAAGACGACCAATCTGACCAGCAAGGAAGCCAAGATGGGAAAGGTCATGCGGCATACGCTCGGCGCCAGTTTGAATATTAGACATAATTTATCCTCAAGTAAGGGGCCGAAGCCCCTGCAATTAAAATTGTTGACCACCTACATACCAAAGACGAGCGCCTTTACGCTTGCCTTTAGTACCTCGCAACGGCTGCGGACGACCAGGGCGAGCGCCAGAACGTTTTTTACCTTTAGACATTACATCACTCCTTCTGCACGTAATTTTTGACGCACGTTTTCTTCTGCGTCAGTAAGAACGTCAGTGTTTCCTGCGCGTACACGCAAGGTAAACGCGAACAATTCAGCGGCTTTAACCGGACGCTCGACGCCATTAATAATGTTTTCCGTAAATTCAGCGCCTTCCATGATGAGACAGGCCGTTTGAATGTTGACGGGATGAACATAATAAGCAATGACGGCAGCAATAAACTCAACAGGAGCAGGAAAGCGAGGGTATCCTACAAAGTCCAGCGTACCATAAACGCAAGCCTCAACGCAGCGACGAGCACGAGAGCGGTCAGTAGCAATCCAAACTTTGTTACTCGTCAGAAAATCGAAATCATCTTCGGTTAAATCCAAAACGGCAGAAGCCTGAATGAGCTTAATAGAGGCCAAAGCGGTCTGGAAACGTACGGATTGTTCAGTAACTTGACTCATGATTTCTTACCTATTAGTGGTTGAACAGCATCGGACTCAGATAGTAATCCACGCTCTTTTAAAATGTCAACAAGAGAATCTCTACCATGAACAAAATGTGACTCATATCTAAACCAGTCCTTGACGAACGTGCCAAGCATATTAAGCCACTTCTCCTCATCCAACGCGTCAGTTTTTGACAGAATCGTTAGTTGATGGCGAAAGGTCGCAAAGTAAGAGCTTCTCGAGCTGCGCAAGGATAGGTCGAATTTTCTCATTTTCCGCCAGCAGTCCACTTCGATTTAATTCGTAAACAAGCAGTAGTAATTCCTGCTTTATCAAGATAATTTTTCGACTCATCAGAAATATCCGAAAGTGTTAACTTCTGCGTCATGGAAGCGATAAAACTCTGCAGGTTGGATACGCCAATCATTTTTATCGAAGCGCGCATAAATTTGAGCAGATTTGTCGTCACAGGTTGCGCCGCCAAAACGTCGGCTACAGTAACTTTTCCCAGCCTCAATCTCATCTCTCTTTTTGCGTTCTGCTTCAATATCTGGTTGAACGGCGTCGCGTCGTAACCCAGCTTGGTAAGTTGGATTAAGCACTCCGTGGACAGATTTGTCATTGTGAGCATTTTCATCCCGAAGTTGCGGCTCATTCTGATTCTGAACAGCTTCTTGGGAAGTAGCGACAGCTTGGTTTTTAGTGAGTTGTTCCATTCTTTAGCTCCTAGACCTTTAGCAGCAAGGTCCATATCTGACTTTTTGTTAACGTATTTAGCCACATAGAAACCAACAGCCATATAACTGGTAGCTTTAAGCGGCTCACCTTTAGCATCAACAGGCCACAACCAACCAGAACGTGAAAAAGCGTCCTGCGTGTAGCGAACTGCGATGGGCATACTGTAACCATAAGGCCACGTATTTTGCAAGCTATTTAACTGGCGGCGATTGCGTACCCGACGACCAAAATTAGGGTCAACGCTACCTGTAGGAAGTGTCCGCATAAAGTGCACCGCATGGAAATGAAGACGGCCATTAGCTGTACCATACTCAGGCACACAAAAATACTGATAGCAGTCGGCGTGTGAATC
>NZ_OPYI01000029.1 GCF_900343085.1 Aedoeadaptatus coli
CCTTACAAGCAGGGGGTCATAGGTTCGAGCCCTATTGCGCCCACCAACCTGGCCTGGTAGTTCAGTTGGTTAGAATGCCAGCCTGTCACGCTGGAGGTCGTCGGTTCGAGTCCGATCCAGGTCGCCAATTTTACTTAAAATGTACAATCACATAGGGAGGAGTTCCCGAGTTGGCCAAAGGGGACGGACTGTAAATCCGTTAGCTCAGCTTTCAGTGGTTCGAATCCACTCTCCTCCACCATTTGCGGAAGTGGCTCAGTGGTAGAGCATCGCCTTGCCAAGGCGAGGGTCGCGAGTTCGAATCTCGTCTTCCGCTCCACTTGTACCGCTAGCTCAGCTGGATAGAGCGTCTGGCTACGGACCAGAAGGTCGAGGGTTCGAATCCTTTGCGGTACGCCAAAGCAAGTTTACTTATAGCTTTTTTGCTGTAAGTATTGCAAAATACGCATTTGTTGCGTGTTTAGATTTTAAATAACTTACTTTATATCCGAATTCTTTTAACCTCTAAACATTGGAGTATGAAAAGAGGGTGGTATGAAGAAAAGTCAATTTAAACTAGACACGTTGCAGATGCGTTTTTTGTTGTCTAAGAAAGTGAACGGCATTAAAGAAATTACCTTAGAAAGTTATCGCAAAATATTCATGAACTTTGAGCACCAAACTGAAAAGCCTATGGATTATGACAATCTCCTAGAGCAAACAGCGGACTTCTTCTATAAGATCAATTGGTATTCTGATATGGCGTTCAATAACCAAAGGGCACACTTGAATTGCTATTTCAATTTTCTTATTGAAGAAGAGATACTGAAAGCAAATCCAATTAAGGAACTAAAGATCACAAGGCGAAAAGAAGATGACCAGCCGAAGCCTACCTGTATTGAAGAACTGGAAGCCTTGTTGGCGGTTATACCTTCTTACAGTTATGTAGGTAAGCGAGATAGGACAATGATTCTGCTAATGGCAGATACCGGCATACGTCCGGCGGAAGTGGTACGCCTTAAGGTGGATCATGTAGATTTACAGAAGGGATATATCTTCCTCACAAAAGACATTACGAAAACGAAAAAAGATAGGATCACGCCTATATCTGATGAAGTGAAAAACAGCCTTGTTAGTCTTCGGGAAATTGTCCTAAGCCAATGGGAGAACAAAGACCATCTATTCTTAACGGAAGACGGCGAAGAAATGGAAACCCACGTCCTAAGAAATAACATGAAGCGTTATTCGAAGTTAGCAGGCGTAAAGGTAACACCTTATCAACTACGCCACTTCTTCGGAACAGAATACCTTCGCCATGAAGGGAATCTTCTTTATCTTCAAAAGGTCATGGGTCATAGCAATTTGAACACGACGAAAAAGTATATTCAGATCGATGAAAATGACCTGTTACGTTCGCACAGGACCGCTTCGCCTATAAAAGGGCTTATACGGAAGAAGAATACAGATAATCAACGCTTAAGGATTAGGAACAAGGATAATATAACCATATAAGACTGTACAATCAAATATAAGGCGTTATAGATAAACAGGAATATAATTCCATCTATAAAAGATTAAAACGCCTTAAAATGGACGTGAGAGCCTCAAATAAGAAGAAGTAACAAAAAAAGAAACATGAAAGGTAGGAATTTGAATGAATTATAGAGAATTTGAAGAGTGTATGGAATTTTGCGGCTGTGCAACAACTTTCGCCAAAGATACCATTACCGTTAGCGAAAGCGGAAGTATATTGGCAGAAATTGATACTTCGTTAGGATCACCGGCACAAGTACAATTCAACATTGATAACCTTCGGGATTATTACTATTCACAAGTCAATACAGTAGGGGAGCGGAAGCAAGATTGGCACATACCCGTTCACCAATTCGCAAACTTAGTATTTACCTTTGTTCTTACGAATCAAGATGCTAAATACGATCCGCCAATTGATTGTGAAGAAGAACCGTTCTTTGATTATGAAGATATTGATTTAGAAGATTTCCTAACTGACTATTAAGGAAGATGCCCTAACGCTTATGTTAGGGTTTTTATTTTAGATCATGATAGCGAGCGGGAAAAGCGGGAAAACAAGCACAAAAAAACGAATCAACGGCCTTATATTACAGTTCTATTACAGAAATAAACGGCTTAACCATGCGGGTTATAGAAGACAAAAAATTTAAAGAAAACTTGTTAACGCTTGCCTAAATGGGTATAATATAAGTGAAAAGAGAATAAGAGAGACTGATGTTCACAAAAATAGATTAAATTAGGAAGGTGATGTTACTAAAGTTATTTAGTGAAGAGTACGAGACATAAACAAACCAACTGACCATAAAGGCGAAGCCTACATATTGTTCCACTACAAGGCAAGCCGGAGAGACGAAACATAAAGCAGAGAATAAACTGCTTAGGCGATGAACGTCATTAAAATTCAACTTCTTTTTTCGATGAACCATAACAAATTCATAAGGCTATTGTGCTAAACAACAATAGCCTTTTTCTATTTTTAGGCAAGTACAACTATCAATATACAATTAAAACGCCTTAAATTAGATCCTAGAGCCTTGAATAGATATAAAATTAGAATAACAAAGTTAGGAGAGAAACTATTGCCAATTCAAAACGTAAAAGACTATAAGGGATTAAAGGAAAACATGAACTATATAGGGCTTCGAAGCAAAGTACAAGATAGAGGAACGAAAGTCGTTATTTACTACTTCGATAAGGAAATGAACGAAAATAAAGCGGTCGTTCTTATCCACTTAGCAAGTGAAAAATACTATCCGATGTGCTTTAACATTGATTCCTATGTGGCGTATAGAAAACGATACGCCGAAGCGAAGCCGAAGAAATTTAAAAACAGAACAGTACAAGATGATGTGGAAACACTTTATAGAAGCATAGCCACCTATTACCTTAATGTTAATAAACTTGTAGATAATCAAAAGGAGCAATAAAAATAGATAAGCAACAAGAGAAAATGAATTGTGGAATTGATTTTGAATATGTGAATGTATTTGTGGATCAGTACTTAAAACTATACGATCAGATGAACCGAATCGGGCTGGACATAAAGACAGAAAATAACGGAAATCGTGTAGTGATTTATCAGAAAAGCAAGAGCAAGAAAACAGATATAGCCATAGCTACTATTTACTTAGAAGATATGAAGCGAGACATAGAATTTCATTTCACGCCTTGCCTTCATCGCATGGGAAAGAAGCCCAACCATAAGCGAGACATAAAAAAAGATTGGCGATTCAATATTCAAATCTTAGTGGATAGTGCCTATTACTTTTATGCCAGTGTTAAAGACATGAACCGGCAAAAAGAATTAGGTTCGAACACGATTGCGAGACGATACGGGGAGATTTAAAGCCGATTGAGATTTTGATATAATGGTGAATATTTAGGGAAGGGATTTCCTTCCCTATTTCACTGTTAGAGAACGGCATTACATTTTAACTTTTATAACGGAGCGGGGAACATGAGTAGAAGAAACACGAGACAATCAGATAATCGCCTTTTTGTTGATGGCAAGCGGCTATTTAACAGAGTAAATTCCCTAAACGAAATGGGATATAAAAATATCCTAGTAACAGCCCCATTAGAAAGCGGCAAAACTAGTTTCGTGTATGACTACTTATTGGGTACGGGGAAAAAGGTAGCCATTCTTTCGAACCGTTCACTGCTAAAAGATCAAAACAAAAAATACGTGAAGCGTACCCAAGCACAAAAAAATAAAAATGGAAGTAATGACCGAGATATTATTGACAATACATTGACATATTGTTATCAAATAATTGGGAATATTTTATTTGAAACCGATAAAGAGAAAAGACGAAAATTCAAAAATAACTTCAGGAAGCGTACGGGGTTATCACAACAATTAGTTGATGAGTATTTCCGAAGAACGGAAGAATTCGTAGAGCGAGATATTAGAGAAGTAGACTATCTGATTTTAGATGAAGCTCACTATTTCACAAGTGATTCTGAATTTAACGATAATACCGAAAAAGAATTTGAATACCTTTTTAACCATTGTAACGGGATAAAAGTATTCATGACCGCTACACCTGAAGCGTTTATTGACGCTGTAAGGGCGTATGAAGCAAAAAACAATATTGAACATTTTGAGAGAATGAAGGAAGTTGATTTGCTAAGACAATTGACGCCGGGCATTCAAGAACAAATAGATAATTGCGACAGTGAATATATGACCATACCGGAAGAAGATGATAATATCATTCAACACGTAAACAATCACTTTATATTTAACTACATTCATGAAAAGGATAAAGACAAATTCATTAGCGAACAAGTAAAGTTAAGCAATCCACACAATAAAATGATATACTTCGCCAACAATAAACGATATGCCTTGATTGTCAAGGGAATGGCAGATGGTAAATCCTTATTAGATAAAAAATATAAGGGGGGTGCCTTTCTATGTAGCCTCTATGATACAGACGGGTTCAGTAGATTTATTGACCACGAAGAAAGGGAACGTATTGTAGACAATGAAAAATTCAATAAAGATGTGCTAGTTACGACCAAAGTATTAGATAACGGCATTAACATTCGTGATAGGCAGGTAAAGCGTGTAATCATAGATTATGTGAATTACGATTCGGTGGTTCAGATGATCGGGCGAATACGTACAAAAAACAGAAACGATAAAGAGAAATTAGAGATTACATTCATTGTGCCGGAATTAGGAGACATTAAAAATAGAATCAGAGATTCACAAAGAATAATAAATGGCGAAGAAGCTAAACGAAATAATAGTGGCGAAGATTCCGAGCCGAACCTGTTTAGAATCGAACAGTGTAGATACACGAAAAAAGCCTATGAAGAATTGTTTGAATTTGATAGCTTAGATGGTGAGAATATATTTAACTATCACTTCGGACACATTTATCAACTGCTAACCCATTCAGATAATAGTGTTCTTCTTCCGCCGGTAAAGGGCTTGGATAAAGTAAAGGAAGAATTCAAAAAAGAAAATAATCGAATCGAAAGTGAAAAGCGAATTCAAGCAGCACTGAAAGACCAGGAGAGAGAAGAAACACGAAAACTATTAGCACAAAGAATTCAGAAGTGCTTTGCTAAATATGGAAACAGGGAATTACTCAAAGATGAACTTGATATGTTGGCGAAGGACTTGAATTTCAAAAATAAAGATGGTTCAACTTCGAAAACTGTTAAGACTATAAACAATCATTTAGCAGAATATGGTTATAGGTTAGAATCAAGAATCTCCAGAGAAAAAAATACTAGAGATAAAAAGACATACAAAATCATCAAACAGTGTTAAATAATTAACTATGGTGCATGTTTCATGATTTATGCCTTATATATACGGATATCATGAAATGTACACCATTTATACGTTAACTTTGTTTTAAATTAAATCAGAACCACCGGCTTAGCCGGTGGTTTGTTTTGCCCCTATAAGGGGCTGTTACCGGCAGCACTTTCGTGCTCTGAATTTCTTCCTCTTGCAACAATTCCCCAGTTGGCGCTAAAGCGCCTATTCTCATACT
>NZ_OPYI01000028.1 GCF_900343085.1 Aedoeadaptatus coli
CGCGACTTCGTCTACGACGCCTACTACGACTGCTACCTCTGCCCGGAAGAAACCATCCTCCCCTACAGCACCACGACACGTGAAGGATACCGCGAATACAAAAGCAATCCAAAAATCTGCAAAAACTGTCCTACCCTTCACCGTTGCACCGCCAGCAAAAACCATCAAAAAACCGTTACTCGCCACCTCTGGCAAGACGCCCTGGACGTTGCGGAAGACTACCGCTACACCACCCAAGGAAAAGCAGAATACAAACAACGCAAAGAAACCATCGAACGGCAATTCGGCAGCGCCAAAGAATACCATGGCCTTCGCTACACCAACCAGCGTGGACGAAAGAAAATGGACCTGAAAGCGGTGCTGACCTTTGCATGCATGAACATGAAAAAACTGGCACTAATGATGGATCGAAGAGATCGGGAGAGGGGAAACTGCGGCCCTTCTTTTGCTGATTTATGGAGAAAATGGATTGACAACATAAAAAAGAGACAAACCCCGAGATTTATTCGGAGTTTGTCTGCAGTCTGAGAAAATGCCTGCGGCATTTTCTACTAATTGGGATGCGTCGTGGAAAGAAGAATGTGAGTTGGGTAATCCATCGTATGGAAACGAAGACAGCTCACCCAATTCATCGTCTTTAAATGTCGAAGAAGCCCAGCAGGAATCAAATGCCGTTAGGCATTGCAACCACACATCCGCTTTGAAAAAACTGCGAACAAAAACAGCCGGTAGTTGTTATCCGAAACTCAAAGTCTCTCTTCCGCGACACAGCCCAATAGGAATCAAATGCCGTCAGGCATTTGCACTGCTAGAAGGCGTTTGTGGGTCGAGTGGGATGGGGTCCAGGGGAAGGGCCAGAGGGCGAATCGCAACGCCCTGGGCCCTTCCCCTGGTTTCAAAGCCATGTAAGAATCAAATTTTAAGCAAGAAAGTAACTTGAATCCATTACGTTCGCTACGCTATCGGAAAGCAATAACAAAGAGGGAGCGAATAAAAAAACACCATGCAATAAAAAACAACACGCTCTCTTTTCCTGGGTATGAAAAAAACAGCCCCATTCAGAGACTGTTTTTTCATACTATTCATTCCCTTCGGAAGTAGAAGAAGAACTCTTCTTCGATTTTGAAGAACTCGAATCGGAAGAACTTGAGCTTTTTTTAGAAGAAGAATCACTTGTTTTCTTCTCGGAAGTGGAAGAAGTCCCCTTCTTACTCGACGAAGAACGCCGCGACGAATCTGACGAATCCTCAGAAGATCCATAAGAAGAAGAATTCGTCTTATCCCCATACACATCGGCGTCTTTCTTCGACTTCACCGAATCCGTATCTTCCTCTTCATCCGAATCGCCGTAAGTTCTTTCCATGTGGCGCAGGAGGCTGTCGTCGCTGCCGTTTACGGCGTAGTAGCCGTAGGTGTCGTGGACCGGGCCCACGATGCCGTCGGCGCCGTCGCGATAGAAGATGATGTATTCCTGATTCGGCGTCATCCCCTTGGGAATGGGAATTTCCACCGTGCTCAACGCGCCCTTGTAGTTTTTAATAAACTCCAGCTCCGTTTGGCCCTTGGCATTGGTGGTCAGCTCAACCAAAGCGATGTAGTCGCTGGCGGCCTCCAGAGCGGCATTTCTCTTGTCTTCGTCGTCGCTTTCAAAGAGGGCCTTTTCCTCGGCGGCCTTGTCCTTTTCAGGCGTATAGGCCTCGTCCTTACTCTCCGTGGCCACGGCCTTGGCGGCCTTTTCCTCTTCCTTCGGCGCCTCCGCCTTCTTGCCGCAGCCGGCGAGACACAAACACAGAGCCAAAGCGAGAGCCGTGTAATTCCGTTTCATTCCATACCTCCCAACAGATTCCGTCTTTTTCATGATTATACCACGTCGCCGCCAAAAAGGCCCACGAGAAAGGCAAAAAACCGCGCGAAGTGTTATAATGACTCTATGAAATTACCTCAAGCCATCGAAGATGCCATCCGCCGCTTTCGCGAAAAAGGCGTGCCCGTCTACGTCGTCGGCGGCGCCGTGCGCGACAGCCTCATGGGCATCACGCCCCACGACTACGATCTCACCACCCCGGCCACCCCGGAAGAAATTCTCGCCATCATGGCGGGGGAGAAGACCTTCCGTGAAGGCGAAAAATTCGGCACCATCGCCGTCATGACCGCCATCGGCCCCGTAGAGATCACCACCTTTCGCATCGACGGCACCTACACCGACAACCGCAAACCCGACGCCGTTACCTTTACGACGGATCTGAAAGAAGATCTGGCGCGGCGGGATTTCACCGTCAACGCCATGGCTTACAGCTCGGAGACGGGCCTCGTGGATCCCTTCGGCGGCCGGGATGATCTGGAAAACAAAATCCTCCGCGCCGTCGGCGATCCCGACCGGCGCTTTTCGGAAGACGCCCTCCGGATCCTTCGCGCCTTTCGTTTTATGGGTCAGCTGAACATGACCTTGGATCCCGCCCTCCTCGCGGCGGCGAAAAATGAAGCTTATCGCATCGAAAGCCTCTCCGCCGAGCGGGTGGCCGATGAAATGAATAAAATTCTCCTTCAAGACGCTCCGTCCCGCGTTCTCTACGCCATGGAAGAGGCCGGCGTCCTTGAAAAGATCTTTCCCGAGCTCGTCCCCACCGTGGGCTACGACCAACGGAATCCCCACCACGACAAAACCCTGTTCGATCACATCCTTTGCGTGGTGGATCACGCACCCAAAACACTGCCCCTGCGCTACGCCGCCCTTTTTCACGACGTCAACAAACCCGACACCCTGACAATCGACGAAAATGGAAAAGGGCACTTCTTCGGCCACGACACCATGGGCGCGGAAACCGCAGGGCGCATCCTCGCCCGCCTAAAGAGCCAAAAAGCCCTTTCGCGGGAAGTGGAAGTCCTTATAAAAGAACACATGAAAGTCCACGACACCATGACCGACAAAGCCCTGCGCCGGCAAATCAAGCGGGTAGGGGAAGACTACATCTTGGATCTCTACGATCTTATGGCGGCGGACATGGCCTGCACCTGGGGTGCGCGGGACATCTCCTTCATCCTCGAGCGAAAAGCGCGCATCCGCGCCCTCATGGACGAAGGCATCGTCAGCCGAAACACCCTGGCCGTAAGCGGCAAAGACCTCATCGCCCTGGGCATGGCCCCCGGCCCCGCCATGGGCCGCCTCCTAAAAGAAATGGAAGACATGGCCCTGGACGACCCCGAAACAAACGAAAAAGAACAGCTTTTGGCCTACGCCGAAAAGCGCATTGCAGAAGAAAACGCAGCAAAGAACAACGAAGAAACAACCAAGAGGAGACACCCATGAAACTATTTGGAACCGACGGCATCCGCGGCGTCGCAAACGAAGAACTTACACCGGAACTTGCCATGAAACTGGGACGCGTCCTGGCCGAGCGCATTCACGAAACCGGCGCCGAAAAGCCCTTCGTCCTCACCGGCAGAGACACGAGACAATCCGGCACCATGCTCTCCATGGCCCTCGCCACAGGCCTCATGGCAGGCGGCGTCGACTGCGCGAACCTCTCCGTCATTCCCACCCCCGGCGTCGCCTACCTCACCCGAAAATACGGCGCCGCCATGGGCATCGTCATCTCCGCATCCCACAACCCCTTCGAATACAACGGCATCAAAATCTTCTCCGACAAAGGCCTCAAACTCCCCGACGCCGTAGAAGAAGAAATCGAAGAGCGGCTCACCGATCCCCACTACACACCGGTCCCCATCGATCCCAAAGCCATCGGTCAAAAGAAAAAAGACCTCCCCGGCATCGTCGACTACGAAGACTACCTCGTGGGCCTCGTGGACCGCGACCTCAGCGGCACAAAAATCGCCGTCGACGCAGGAAACGGCGCCCTGAGCGAACTGGCGGAAAAAGTCCTCACGAGACTCGGCGCCGAAGTCGTGGCCATCAACACCGCCCCCGACGGCGCCAACATCAACGCCCAATGCGGCTCCACCGCCCCCGAAAAAATTCAGGCCCTCGTAAAAGACATAGGTGCTGACGTGGGCTTCTCCTTTGATGGCGACGCCGACCGCATCATCGCCGTGGACGAAAAAGGTCAAATCCTCGACGGCGACCACATCCTCGCCATCTGCGCCGAAAACCTCAAAGCCAAAGGCGAACTCGATAACACCACCGTCGTCGGCACCGTCATGACCAACATCGGCCTCGATCGCTTCCTCAAAAAACAAGGCATCGACCTCGTCAAGACCAAAGTCGGCGACCGCTACGTCCTGGAAGAAATGCTCGAAAAAGGCTACGTCCTCGGCGGCGAACAATCCGGCCACATCATCTTCAGCCGCTACAACACCACCGGCGACGGCCTGGCCACAGGCCTCCACCTCCTGGAAGTCATGGCCGAAACAAACAAGCCCATGAGCGAACTCAACGCCCTCATGACCTCCTATCCCCAAGTCCTCGTCAACGCCAAAGTCGACAACAAGAAAAAACACGCCTACGAAGACCATGCGGGCATACAGGAAAAAATCCGCGAACTGGAAGCCAAATTTAAAGACGAAGGCCGCGTCGTCATCCGCCCCTCCGGCACCGAACCCCTCGTTCGCGTCATGATCGAAGGCAAAGACCAAGACATATTAAAAACCGAAGCCGAAAACCTCGCCCGCTATATAGAAGAGGTGCTCCAATGAACAAAATAAAAATCATCGCAGACACATCCGCCGACTTCACCGCAGAAGAGGCCAAAGCCATGGATATTGCCTTCGTCCCCTTCACCATCGACGCGGGAAAAAATACCTACATCGACGACGACACACTGGACCTCGATGCCCTCTACGCCGACATGCAGGCCAGCCAAGAGCCCACCCGCACCGGCTGCCCCTCGCCCTACAACTACAAAGAAGCCATCTTGGGAACAGGCGCCGACGAAATCTTCGTCGTCACCATCTCCTCCAAACTCTCCGGCAGCTACAACGCCGCCCAAACCGCCGTGGAAGAAGTGAAAAGAGAGCATCCCGAGAAAAAAATCGCCCTCATCGACTCCAAATCCGCCTCCGCAGGCACCGCCAACGTCGTGAGCCTCATCCGGAAGCGGGCCGAAGAAGGCAAAGACTTCGACGCCATCGAAAGAGAAGTGAGAGAATTCGCCGACAAACAATCCACCTTCTTCATCCTGGAATCCATGGACAACCTCATCAAAAACGGCCGCATCCCCAAACTCGCGGGAAAAGCCGTCAACGTCCTGAACATGAAGCCCATTATGCGCGGCGAAGACGGCGCCATCGGCCTCTTCCAAATCAACCGCGGCTTCAAAAAAAGCCTGGCCAAACTCGCCAAAGAAGTCATCAGAATCAACGCCGAAAAAAGCGTCGAATTCATCACCATCAGCCATTCCCACGCGGAAGAAAAAGCCAAACTCTTTAAAAGCTACATTCAAGACGAAATACAAACAGCCACCATACGCATCGTGCAGACCAAAGGCCTTTCCAGCGTCTACGCCGATTTCGGAGGCATCGTCGTCGCCCTGTAAAATCTTGCATTTTTACGCGATTTGCGGTAACATAAGCTTATATATTGTGCGAAACATAGGAGGACAATTATGGCAAAAGGAAAATTTGAAAGAAACAAACCCCACGTCAACGTCGGCACCATCGGCCACGTCGACCACGGCAAGACCACCCTTACGGCGGCAATCACCCTCGTATTAAACAAACGCTTCGGCTCCGGCGAATTCGTCGACTACGCAAACATC
>NZ_OPYI01000026.1 GCF_900343085.1 Aedoeadaptatus coli
TCGCTCGACTTGCATGTGTTAGGCGCGCCGCCAGCGTTCGTCCTGAGCCAGGATCAAACTCTCAATAAAAACTTTGAGTTTGCTTAGCTCGGATCCACTGACTGTGTTCCGCTTTAAGCTTATAGATTGTTATGGTTTAATCTCTTATACCATTTAATTAACTTGGTTCAGTGCTGTGTCTTACGAAACAGCTTATTTAGTATATCCCGCAGAGGCGACTTTGTCAAGCACTTTTTAAATCTTTGTAAAAAGTTTTTTGACGCGTCTTGCGCGACAACTTTTATATCATACCTCGGCGATCTCGATCTGTCAAGATGTTTTTTCAACTTTTTCTCGACGACTTCGTCTCGCTCGAGGCAGCTTATATATAGTAGCATCGTGGGTGTGTTCTGTCAACTGCTTTTTTGTCTTTTTTTCTTCCCGATACTTTTCTTCTATATTATTCTTTGAATGTTTCTTCCCATACAAAAAAGAGCGATGGTCTCGCTCTTTTTCGCGGAGGTTTGTGCGATTTGCCTATTTTTCAGTGGCGCGTAGGACGATTGCTGCAATTTCCGCCCGAGTGATCGGCGATTTTGCAGCCAAGTCGCCGTTTTCTCTGCCGAGGATGATTTTATTGCCCACGGCCCAGTTCATGGCTTCTTGTGCCCAGTCGGAGACGCCGATTAGGTTTTCTTTCGGTGTTACCGCCTCGACCTCGCCTTTACTTACCATGTAGCGGTAGACGAGGGTTACGAAGGCTTCCCGCGTGATCTCGTCGTTCGGCGCGAAGCGATCGTTGCTGACGCCTTTGGCGATGCCTTTTTCGGCGGCCCATGCGATGGGATCGGCGTAGTAGGCGTTGGCCTCGACGTCTGTAAACGGGCCGGCGCCTTTGACGGCAGGTTTGCCTTCCATGCGGTAGAGCATGGTGACGACCATGCCGCGGGTGGCTTTTCCGTTGGGGCTGAATGTGTTTTCCGAGGTGCCGACGAGAATGCCTTTCGCCACAATTTTGTCGACGATGTCGGCGAACCAATCTCCCGCGTGAACGTCGATAAAGCGGGAGGCTTTCGGCGTGGTTTCAGCCGTCGGCTTCTTCACCGGATCCGCAGTGGCGGGACCGGCGGGAATCCATGCAATATAGCCGCCTCGCCGTTTGGACGGTTTATGGGGACGGGCGTGGTTGTCTCCGGGTTTTTTGGGATTCGGTTTGTCGTTTCCGGGATCCTTTTTGTCGTTGCCGGGATCCTTTTTGTCGTCCCCTGCAAGAACTTTCACGTCATCTCGATTTCGAATGCGAATACGACTACCTACGGGATCGACGGAAGACAGGCCGACAGCTTCCACGGTATCGCCGATATTAATCTTCGACATGGATTGATCGTCGGAATTCGGGCGGCCGATGTAGCCGTCGATAAAGATTCGAATGGTGCCGCTGCCGTCGTCGATGACGATTTCGCTCTTGTCGCCGTTGATTTCCTTAACTTTCCCCTTGGCTCGAACCAATAGCCCGGTATTCTTTTCAACGTCGCCGGTCTTCAGCGCCTTCGGTTGTACGGCTTCCGTTTCGTTTAGTTTTTCAACGCTCGTAACGGAGAGTTGACGTTCCCCATGGTAAGCGCCGCGAACGCCGCGTACGCGAATTTTGTCGCCCACTTTGAAGTCGCCGGCGATGGGGAAGATGTTGATGCCGCCGGTTGCATCTTGAATGTAGGCGGAGTCGAAGAAGGCGGTGTTTTTGTCGTAGCCCGAGGCGTTGGAGGTAAGGATACCCTCCAATTGGAAGACCTCGCCTTCCTTGGCTTTTTGTGCATCTGCAATGGTAGATGTCGTTAAACCTTTGGGGTAAGCGGTGATATCCACGTCTTTCGTGTAGGTGCCCTTATCTGTGGTGACTTTTAAGGTAAGGGTGCGTCTGCCGGCGGTTGTCGGCGTGGCGTCGACGGATTTTTCCACTTGGCCTTTGACGTCGTAGCCTTCAGCCTTACCGATTTGATCTTTTCCGTCGAAGACTTCGACTTTCGTTACCTTCTCGCCGTCCGCTTTGAGGGTGTAGTTCAATGTCTTCGCTTCGCCTACGGTGGCTTCGTTGCCGTTTGCGGGATTTAATACAGTGATCCCCGCTACTTTCACATCGCCGGTCCAGATCGGCGCCGTAACCACATGGTCGCCGTCGGCTTGGGTAATGTGCACGTAGTAGTAGGGGTGTCGGTTGTCTAAGGTAAAGGTGAAGTTTGCCGTATCGGCGGCCGATTCCAATGTCTTGACGACCTTGCCGCCGGTGGTGACGATGTCGACGGTGCCGATGCTTTCGCCGTCTTTTTCCGCCACATCCACGGTGACGTTTAATTGATCCTTGGCATCCGTAATGGTGGAGCCCATGATCTTGCCGTCGATGGCAAAGTCCACGGTAATGTTTTTGTCTTCCGAAGCGTAGACACTCAGGTTGCGAATGGCTTTGATAATGTCATCTTTCGTGAGGCCATCGGCAATGACGACGGTGCGTGCGTCGTTGGCATCTCCCCACCTCCCTTTGTGATTGTCTTGGTTGTTGGAGGGAGCCAGTTTCCACCCGGCGTCCAGGGCCTTGGTGTATTCGCCGATGCTGGGGAAGTAGCCGTTGCCGTGCACGGGCCCCTCGCCGTTTCCGACTTCGACGAGCTTCACGTTTTCGTTGATCTTAGCATCGTAGTGGGCAAAGTCGTCGAAGGTGCCGAAGGTCGTGCCCGGATGGTTAAATTGAGAGAATGTCGTGTCGGGGAGCTTTGAGATCAGATCGTAGTAGCGAAGAAGCCCCGCCGAATTGTTCTTGTCGTTTAACTGAGGATCGTTTCTCGAAACGAAGCCCTTGGTGTTAAAGGTGTTCATATGCCCGTAGTTGGCGCCGGATTTCGTCCAGGTCATTTCGTAGCCGTAAAGGGGCACAAAATCCGCCGTGGCCTTGCCCTCGAAATAGGCCTTGTAGGCTTGCCACTTGCTGCGATTGCTTCCGTCCGGTGCGCGAAGGCCCGATTTTTCGTCGTCGATTTTACCGAGATTATTTCCGTCGTCGAAGTAGTTGGAGTGGTCGGTAAGGGCGAAAAAGTCGATGGTGTCGGCTTTCGACGCGTAGTCGATGGCATCGGCCGGCGTGCCGGCGCCGTCGGAGTAATTGCTGTGGGAGTGGAGTTGGCCCCGGTAGTGTTTCACCAGGGCTTCGCCGATATAGAACTTCCAGGTAAATTCCTTGCTCTTTGCCCCGTCTTTTACGACGACTTTCGCTTCCACGCGGCCGTCTTTAAGGTCGGCATCGGGAACGTAGGTGGCTCGGCCGCTTTCGATGGTCATGGCCTTGGCTTCTCCGCCGTTTAAGGAGATGGTGGCCGTCGCCGTATCGGAAACATTGTACAGGGCGACGGAGATTTCAGGCCGCTTGTTTGCTTTTGTGGCTTCGTTATTGGCCGGTTTCGGATCGGCGATTTGGGGCGAATTGTCGACGGTTAGGGTAATCGTCTTTCCGATGGTTTTCGATTCGCCGTACTTAAAGGGCGCATTGTAAAGATCCGTGGACTCATTGCCTGCTTCATCTTTTGCCGTAAAACTTAAGGTGAGGCTGTCTTTTCCGACTAAATCTTTCCCGGGGATGGTGCCCAACCACTTGCCCGTGGCCGGGTTTTTCTCCAGTTGAATGGTCTCGTCGCCGTAGGCGGCGGTAACGGCGGTGGCGCCCACATTGTCCGCCACATCCACGGTAAATGTATAGTCCATGCCGGCACGAGCATCCATCAATTTATCTACGATAATGAAGGGGGCCAGCTTGTCTTCCTTAAGGATGTAGTCCCGATGGTCGTTCATGCGGATTTGAGGATTGCCGCGGTGGGGTGCGATGGCGCCCCGGATGCCGACGACGTCCCCGGCTTTCGTACCCATGGGGTATTCCGGCGTGCGGTAGGAGGGCAAGGTGCCCGTGGCGTCCTTCATGTCGATGCTGTACTCACCTTTGTAGGCGGGTAGGGTGACGTCGTTTATCTGTACGTATTCGTTGACCAGCTTGTCGGCATTTTCTTTAATCTGTGCCACAGTCAACACTTGGGGCCGCACAGGTTTCGATTGACCGACTTTTTTCATCACTTCCACATTGCTCATTTCGGGCAAGCCGTAGAAGGAGACTAAATTTCCTTTTGCTACGACCACATCGCCCAATTCCACGGTCTCTGTGGGGCCGAAGATTTGGTAGCCCCAGACTTGTCCGTCGACCACATCTTCAATGATCAGGGCATTGCCGCCGGCGTAAACATAGGTGGCCACGCCAATGACGGTGACATTTTCCTTTACCGTTTGCGGGCCCTTCCCATCGGGATTCGGGGTAAAGCTGGCGTGGATTTTTTGCACCTGGGGAATGGTGAGTACGTCGGCATACTGCTTCTTTACATTGGCGATCATGGCATCGGTTAAGGGATCGTCCGCTACCGTCGGCAGGGGATCCACCGGCGCCGGACCGTCGCCCGATGTTTTTACCGTAATGTCTTTCGCCTCTTGGACGCGCAATTGGCCCTTGCCGTTATGCACGCCGCAGACGCCGATGACATCCACCGTGTCCGTCGCCTTGTAGTCGCCCTTAGGCGCCCTATAAATTTGCGCGGTGGCGCCGTTTTGTTCCAGAATGGGATCGCCGTATTTGTTTAGCTCACTGATCTTGGCACCTTTAATCAGGACCCGTTTGCCGTTGTACTCATCCTTGCTGAGATCAGCCAAGGTGATTTCCTGAGGCGCAGGCAGGGTGCCTTGGCCCAGATTTTCCACCTTGGTTTGGCTGATTTGCACCTGGCCGGCATAGGCGGAGCGCTTGCCCGTAACGCGGACTTTCGCGCCCAAGGGAAGGGGTGTGGCGACTTTATAGATGTCGATGCCCGCCGTGTCGTCCTGAATAAATGTGTTTCCGTCTGCGCCGGAGAAGGTGACGATGCCTTCTACTACGACTTCCGCGCCTTCCGCCGCATCCCTTGCTTCCTTAACGGTGATGGCCCCTTCCGCGGGAGACGTGGGATCTGTCGGTTCCGTCGGATCGGTAGGTGTCACAGGTGTTTCGTTTAAGTAATCTAAATGGCCCTTATCCGCCTGCACCGCTTTCCAATCTCCACTATTGTCGCCGGTGTAGGCGATCCGTTGTGCGGCGGTGGTGTTGCTTAAGCCATCCGCGGCTTTGCCGGAAAAGATCTTGGCCGTGCCGACGCCCAAGGTGTCGATGACGTTACCGGCATTATCGTACAGACGCAGGGCGAAGTTTTTGCCGGACATAAGGATGTTTGCTTCCGAATCAAATCGGGGCAGATCTTCTGTGCCGCCGCTCCCTTGCGCGCACTTCATGACGTAGTAGGCTCCCGGGGCTAAATTTCCCTGAAGTTGCGCTTCAGACGAGGGATTGCCACCTGTCTTTTTCGCACTGAAATAGCCCACCTTCATGCCCGTTAAGTCCACGGGTTTATCGCCGGTATTTTTCAAAATAATGTAATCGTTCTTGTAGGCGGCGCCGGAATTCCCTCCGCCACCGTACGCTTCATACAGGACTACGCTCGGCGTTTGGCCTTGTGCCAACGCATCAACCGGCACAAAGCCGATGAGCATGCACAAAACCAGAACCAGAGCCATAATCCTTCGTTGTAATCCGTCCATTACCTCATTCCTTTCTGTTTCTCTCCGTATCCTTTCTTGGCTACTTTAACAGGTAGATGAGATCAAAACATTGGGCACGGGTAAAATCCAGATGAAGTTCTATGTATGCATTTAGTCTCGATATACACAACACATCCCGTGGCGGAAAACAACTTTCCTTCAATAGCAAATACTTGGCAAACATTGTGACTTTATGGCCGTTTTCTGATAGAATAAGGGCGTAGGGAATCCTACATCCATTCATCTATGTCTGATGGTGCTCCTTTGTTTGATAGAGCGAAAGACGCCCCTCTTCGGAGGGGCGTCTTTTTTATTTCTGTATTTGTTATTGAAAGATGGACATTTTTTCGATGCGGTCGAAGGCTTTGTCGATGGCATCCACGCCGACGGTGACGGCGAGGCGCAGAAATCCCCGGCCGCTTTCGCCGAAGGCGGAGCCTTTCACGGTAAGCACGTGGGCTTCGTCGAAAAGTTTTTGCCACACCTCGTCTTCCGTAAGGCCCGTGGGGCGAATGTCCACGAAGAGATAGAAAGTGCCCGTGGGCTTGGCGATGCGGATGTTTTTCAGCCGCATAAGCCGCTTGTAGGCGTGGAAGGTGCGCTTTTTAAATTCTTCCACCACCTCAGGCTGCAGGTCCTCGCGGTGGGTGAGGGCGTAGAGGGCGGCGCGCTGGGAGATGGCCGGGGCGGTGTAGACATTGTTTTCGTTTACGGATTTCGCCGCAGCGATGAAGTCTGCCTCGCCCAGGATGTAGCCGATGCGCCAGCCGGTCATGGCGAAGTTTTTTGAAAAGGAGCGCAGGGTAATGGTGCGGTCTTTGCATGCGTCCAGGAACGCCATGGGCACAAAGGGGCCGTCGTAGGAGAAGGCGGTGTAAATATCGTCGGCTATTAGATAGAAGTCTTTTTCTTCCGCCAGGCGGCCGAAGGCTTCCAGCTCTTCTTTTTTCAGGCACAGGCCCGAGGGATTGTTGGGGGTGTTCACGATCAGGGCCTTGGTTTTGTCCGTGACCTTTTCGCGAATCACATCGATATTCGGGCGAAAGCCCTCGTCGGGATTCGTGGGAATGAACACGGGCACGCCGCCGGCCATTTTCACCTGATCGGCGTAGGGGGCGAAGTAGGGCTCGATGATCATGACTTCGTCGCCTTCATCGAGCATGGTTTCGAGTACGAGCCACATGCCGTGGCAGGCGGAGGTGGTGATAAAGACATTTTCAGGCGAAAGATCCACGCCGTATTCCTCTTTTTGAAAATCCACAATGGCGGCGATGAGTTCGCCGTCGCCACGGCTGTCGGTGTAGTGGGTGTGGCCCGCCCGGGCATCCGCCGCCGCGGCGTCGATAATGGCCACAGGCGTGGTGAGGTCGGGATCGCCTAAGGTGAAGTCCACCACATCGGGATGGGCCTTGGCCAAGTCGGCACCCGCCGCCAGGCCGCCGGATCCGTGGGCTGCATATTTTTTCGAAATTAAGGGCTTCATCATGCTTCCTCCTCTGTGGCTTCGTTTTCTGCTATACTAAAATTATTGCAAGAATTTTATAATCCTTTCAGGAATGGTTCTATTATAAAGGAGGCTTCGCGGAATGGCAAAAAAATCGGACTACACAGTGCCCATGGTGGAAAAGGCGCTGCAAATTTTGCATTTTCTCTTGGAAAACGGCGGCGCCCACGGCACCGGCGACATTGCAAACCGCCTGAATCTGCCCAAGGCCAGCGTGTTTAAAATTCTCTACACCTTGGAGAAGGAGCATTTCGTGGCCAAGGACAGGGAGGATCGCTACCGATTGGGCCTGGGTTTTATTCCCTACGACGCCGAGGTCAGGAATCGCTGGGATTTCACCACGGTGACGCGGCCCATTATGGAGCGGGCCGTGGCCGCCATGGGGGAAAGTTTGAATCTGGGGATTTGCGCCGACGACACCATCGTGGTTTTGGACACGGTGGCCGGGGAAGATTTCTATATTATGCGCCACTTGATCCCCGTAGCCCCTTTGTATTGCTCCGCCATCGGGAAGATTTTTCTCGCCGAATACGAGGAGGAGGATTTGGATTTGTACCTGGGTCGCCACGAACTCGCTCCCCGCACCATTTCCACTCTGACGACGAAGGAGGCCCTTTCCGCGGATTTGCAGGAAGTAGTTGAAACGGGCACGGCCCACGACCGGGAAGAGTACGAATACGGCCTGACCTGCATGGCCAAGGGCGTGTATTTTCAAGGCAAGCTCATCGCCGGGGTGAGCCTTTCCGGTCCCACGAGCCGTTTGGAACACAAGGGCATGGACCGCCTGGAAGAGGCCCTGGCCGACGTGGCCGACGCTTTGGCGGCGGAACCGGGCTTGGGGACCCTCTTGTCTCTGTGATTGTCCTCTACTTTCTCGCGCCGATCCTTTTTTACAAGATGCAAAACGCGGCCCTTCTCGTGCCCGGGCTTTTGTGGTCTCGGGAGAAGCCCCGCAGAATCAAAATCGCGGCCCTCGCCTTTTTTCTTATTACCCTCGCCCTTTCCCTTCTTAAAATAAACGGGGCACCGGCAGCCCTCGCCGCCTCTCTTCTTCTCCTTGCCTACGGCCTTTTTTACATGAAGCGGCCCCTTTATCTGCCCGCCATTCTCTTTCTCTTGCTTTTTCAGGGCGGCCTCTTGGCCTTTCGCGGCACCTTTCGCCCCGCGGCCCTCGGCCAGGCCTTGTCCTACGCCTTTACGAATCTCGTCTTCGTGGCATCGGAGGAGGCGTTTCTGAGGGAGGTCTTGCGAAAGAAATTGGGATCGGGCTTTTTCCCCGCCCTTTTACTGGGCCTGCTCTGGGGCCTGTGGCACGTGCCCTTTCAGCCGACGGCGGATTATGCGGCCATTCAAATCCTTCACGCCGCGGCCCTGAGCCTGGTGATCGATTCTGTTTACGAAGTCTCGGGCCTTCCCACGGCGATTTTTCTTCACAGCCTACATAATGCCCTGCCCCTCGCCTTTCGCGCCGCCTTTTCCCCGGCGGATCACCTGCTCTTTTTCCTCGGCTGCTGTGTATTTTCGTTCTTCGTAACGAAAGTTACGGCGACAAACTCCGCAAGACTCTATTATGGAAGAAAAGGAAAAGACGAGGAGGATATATGAGTTTATTTTTAGCACCGATTCACCAAGTGATGTACGATAAAATCCACTACACCGACGATTTGGCCACCGCCCTGGCTGAAAAAGATCCCGCCACGGCCCGGGCCTTGGAGGAAAATTTCCCCTCCATCGAAAAAGAGCCCCTGGAAGCGGTCATCGACACGGGAAATATTCACGGCTGGCTCGCCGAGCGGGTGGTGCTGGCGGAAAAGCGCCTGGCTTTCGCGGCCTGCGCCCTGGCGAAAAAAGACCGCGCCGGGCTAATGGATGCCGTAAAAGATTTCGGGCGAAGGGAAGCTTTTTCGGGAAGCGCCGAAGAGGCCTTTTTCCTCTACGACAGCCGCTTTTTAAACGGCATGCCTTGCGACCGCATCCACATGCCCGAAGAAGCGGAAGAAGGCGTCGCTTGGCGCATCACCCGGGACGTCCACGGCGAATACTACGACGAGGCCGGCCTTTACGACGCCCTTATCGCCGCCTGGTGGGACGGCTTGTTGGAAGAAAGCGAATTGAATTATTTCCGCGACGGAAATTTATGTACGGTGAATCAGAACCACCGGCTTAGCCGGTGGTTCAGACTGCAGACAAACTCCGAACAAAACTCGGGGTTTGTCTCTTTTTTGTGTATTTTTTCCATAAATCAGCAAAAGAAGGGCCGTCGCCTCCTCCGTCCCGCTCTTTTCGATCCATCATTAGTGCCAGTTTTTTCATGTTCATGCATGCAAAGGTCAGCACCGCTTTCAGGTCCAT
>NZ_OPYI01000025.1 GCF_900343085.1 Aedoeadaptatus coli
ATCTGCAAAAACTGTCCTACCCTTCACCGTTGCACCGCCAGCAAAAACCATCAAAAAACCGTCACTCGCCACCTCTGGCAAGACGCCCTGGACGTTGCGGAAGACTACCGCTACACCACCCAAGGAAAAGCAGAATACAAACAACGCAAAGAAACCATCGAACGGCAATTCGGCAGCGCCAAAGAATACCATGGCCTTCGCTACACCAACCAGCGTGGACGAAAGAAAATGGATCTAAAAGCGGTGCTGACCTTTGCATGCATGAACATGAAAAAACTGGCACTAATGATGGATCGAAAAGAGCGGGACGGAGGAGGCGACGGCCCTTCTTTTGCTGATTTATGGAAAAAATACACAAAAAAGAGACAAACCCCGAGTTTTGTTCGGAGTTTGTCTGCAGTCTGAGGCATCCGAAAGGGTGCCTTTACATATGTTTTAGGCAGGTGTAAAATAATTTCATGAAACGATATTTACTCTTATTTTACGACGTGAGCCGCTTTATTATTTTTTCAAGTATCTTAGATGATACGGATAAATTTTGGCTCCGACTCCTTTGCTCCATTTTATTGGTCGCGTCGGCCTATGATTTCATCGACCATGTGAAAGAGGTAGTTCGCCATGAACAAGCTTAAACTGCCAATAAAAAAGGCGGCACTGGCCTTTGCCCTGGCGGGCCTCGCGGGCTTTCTCATCGTGGCCTTGACAAAGACGGCCTATCCGGATCCCCTTTTTGTTTGGCTCACCCGCATTTCCATGCCGGCGATTTTTATCAGCCTGGGCCTTTATTTCGTGTACTGGCTTATGGAGCTGGTCGATCTCGCAAAAAAGAAAGAATGGGGCCTCGTGGCCGGGCAGCTGCTTATCGGCGTCCTCATTTGTATCTTTATTTTCAGAAAAATAAGATAAGACCTCATCGAAAGGTGAGGCCTTTTTCTTTACCGTCCGTTGAAATTCAATCGGAAAAAGGGCGGATAGTCGCCGCCTTCTATGAAGGCCAAAACGGCCTTTTGTGCCACGGGATAGGCGAGCATCATGAGCTCTTTCATGACGGGATTGGTGATGTAGACGGAATCCCCGTAGCCTTCGGGGTTTAAAAGCATGCCGCCGAAGGCATCGTCCACGCCGATTGCCTTCAGGAGCTTGTGTTTGCGGCGGTAGCCTTTTAAATCATCCACGTGGAAAAATTGCTGGCCCATGCGAAACGAGGCCACGGCCCGATGCACGTCGTGGGCGTCCATGCCGTATGCCTTGTAGGCGATAGCGACACCATCTGCTACATGGGCGGGGGAGGGCAAAAGATCCCGGCAGAGAAAGGACGTGGGATCGTAGCCTTCTTCTTCCAAAATTACCCGATCGAAATCCCGCTCCAAGGTGACGTGGTCTATGGAAATTTTTTCCTCCACGCGGTCGATGTAGGGATGAACCGTCACATCCAGTGAAAAGTGGGTGAGGAAACCGAAAAAGTAGGCCCAAGTGGGGGAGAGGACGGGCCCCCTATCGGTCCAATCGGCGTTTTTTTCGATGAAATCCATGAGTGGCATGGAATGGATTTCTGCTCCGACTTCATGTTTTTTCGAGGTCAGGTAGTAAAAGAAAATATCCGGCCCCTGGGCGCCGAGATAGTAATGCTCGGGATAGGCGGTGATAATTTCCCGAGCCTTTTCGGGCAAGGTAGGCAAGAGGCGTTCGGCAAAAAAATAATGGGTAACGAGACTCGACATAACAACTCCTTTCGAGCTTTGGTATACTATAAGCGGAGGTATCAATGGAACAACAATACAACGATTTTATAAACAGCCTCACAGGCGATTACGTAGAGGATTTAAATGCCATCTACGACGAAGTACAAAAGCTTTCCCTGGCAGGGGAAGGGGAATTGGCCCAAAAGCTTTTAAATTACGGACAACAGCTCATGGCCGAGCACCGCACAGGCGACGGCGATTACCGTAGCCTGAAACAAGACGGCGCCGGCATCGATAAGTTTTATACCCTATTGGACGCGGTTTTCGCCAAAACATTGGACGAAGACATGGAAGGGGCCAAGGAATTTATCGACCGCATGGTGGAAGAGGTGGACTTTTTACGAACGGCCCTGGAAGCCTTGGACAGCGGGGAAAAATTTTACTCCTTCCAGTCCATGGTGGAAGAAGTGATCTGCCGCGTGGAACGAGACGGCGATCGTCTGCCCATCTTGGGGCCCGAGGTGGACATGTGGCTCACTCTGCGCGGCGGCGTGGCGGCGGAATTAAAGGACTACGACGGCGCCCGCAACTATTTGGAAAAAGCCTTGGCGGTGAATCCCATGTCCACGGCCAATTACCTGACCTTGTCGAAAGTGGCCCGCCAGGAAGGGGATATGGAAGGGGCGAAGGCGTACAATCAACAGGCCTTCGAATCGGCCTATTTGGCATCGGATTTTTCCCAATGCTTCTCCAACGAGGGCTACTTCCTCTTTAAGGAAAACAAACCGGCCCTCGCCCTCGCCATGAGCATGATCGCCAAGGATTACGATCCGGACAACGACGCCGCCGAGGGAAATCTCATTATGATCGGCCAGCGCTTCGGCGATCCGGAGCCCGCATCGAAAGAGGAATTTTTAAATTACCTGAAAGAGCGCGACATCAAAGGCGCGCCGGATCCGGACCGGGTGGAAATTTTGAAGCGGGTGGCCGAAAAAGCGGAGGAAGAAGGCAATATCGACTTCGCCATGGAAATCTACATTAATCTCGACGCCATTCTAAAGGACGAGGCCATTCACAAAAAAATCCACGAACTGGCCGCGCATTACGAAAGAGATGGGGAAGAGGATCACTGTTGCGATCACGACCACGAGCACGGCGATTGCTGCGGCCACGATCACGACCACGACGATTGCTGCGGCCATCATCACGGGTAAAGAAATCCACGCAAATTTATCAAAGCACAAAAAAGCAGCCGATCACTCGGCTGCTTCTTTCATTGGATTTCAAAGGGAAATCTAATTAATTTTTGCTCTTGATGTATTTGTCGATCCCTTCGGCAGCATGTTTGCCTGCGCCCATTGCCAGGATAACCGTTGCGGCACCGGTAACGGCGTCGCCGCCGGCAAAGACGTCTTCGACGGAGCTTTGGCCGTCTTCGGTAATAATGATGCCTTGCTTCTTGTTGGTTTCGATGTCCGGGTTGGTGCCGGTAATCAAGGGGTTCGGGTTGGTACCCAAAGCCATAATGACCGTATCCACATCGACGTCGAAGTCTTCGCCTACCTTGGGAACGGGGCGACGACGTCCCGATTCATCAGGTTCGCCGAGTTCCATGGGGCGAAGGGTCATGCTCGTAACCCAACCGTCGTCGTCGGCGTTGATTTCAACGGGAGAGGTAAGGAAGTGGAATTTGATTCCTTCTTCTTTGGCGTGGTGAACTTCTTCGGCACGAGCGGGAAGTTCAGCTTCCGTACGACGGTAGACGATGGTAACATCGGCGCCTAAACGCTTGGCAACGCGAGCAGCGTCCATTGCTACGTTCCCACCACCGATAACGGCAGTCTTGCGTCCGCCGATAATGGGGGTGTCGTAGCCGGCTTCGTAAGCGTGCATCAGATTGGTACGGGTCAAGAACTCGTTGGCACTGAAGACGCCGTTGAAGTTTTCGCCGGGGATGTCCATAAAGCGGGGAAGACCGGCGCCGGTACCTAAGAAGATGGCTTCGTAGCCTTCGTCGCGAATGGCTTCTAAGGACATGGTGCGGCCGACGATGGTGTTGGTTTCAAACTTAACGCCTAAGTCTTTTAATTTATCTACTTCGCTGGCAACGACGGTGTCGGGGAGACGGAATTGGGGAATACCGTAAACCAATACGCCGCCGGGTTGTTGCAGGGATTCAAAGACGGTGACGTCGTAACCTTTTTTCAAAAGTTCGCCGGCAACGGTAATACCTGCGGGGCCTGCACCGACGACGGCAACTTTGTGGCCGTTGGACGGTTCGGGTTGAATGGTTTGAATGTTGTTTTCGCGAGCGTAGTCTGCAGCGTAGCGTTCCAATTTACCGATGCTGACGGCGTCGCCTTTATTGGCCAAGACACAGTATTTTTCGCATTGGCTTTCTTGGGGGCATACGCGACCGCATACGGCGGGAAGTGCCGTGTGCTTGGAAAGTTCCATGGCAGCGCCCTTGGGATTGTCTTCGGCGATTTCGTGAACGAAAGCGGGAATGTTGACGGAAACCGGGCAGCCCTTCACACATTGGGGGCTCTTGCAGTTTAAGCAACGTTTTGCTTCTTGGACAGCTTCTTCATGATTGTAGCCGTAGCAAACTTCTTCGAAATTTTTATTCCGTTTATTGGGATCTTGTTCCCGTACGGGCACTCTAGTAAAGCGATCCATTAGGCATTCCTCCAGACTTGTTGACCCTTTGTCTTTTCCACGTTCATGTATTGTTTTTGACGCTTCATAGCCAAGTCGAAGTCCACTTTGTGGCCGTCAAATTCCGGACCGTGGACGCAGGCGAATTTCGTTTCGCCGTCGATGTTGACACGGCAAGCGCCGCACATGCCGGTTCCGTCGACCATAATCGGGTTTAAGGAAACGATGGTGTGCAGATCGTATTTCTTCGTGGTGAGGCAAACGAACTTCATCATGATCATGGGGCCGATGGCGACACATGTATCGTAGGATTTGCCTTCGTTTTCGATGAGGTCGTCGATTTTTGCGGTAACCATGCCGTTGAAGCCATAGGAACCGTCGTCGGTGGTGACGTAAAGCGTGCAGTCCAGATCTTTGAATTCTTCTTCGTAAATGACGGCCTCTTTGTTCTTGAAGCCGATAATGACATCGCAGTGGATGCCGCGTTCAGACAGGTAACGGACTTGCGGATAGACCGGAGCGGCACCGATGCCGCCGCCGACAAATAAGTACTTTTGTTTTTTCAATTCTTCGTCGCTCAATTCGGTGAAATCCGAAGGAACGCCTAAGGGGCCGACGAAGTCTTTTAATTCGTCGCCTTGTTCTTTCTGGGACAATTTCGTCGTCGACGGACCGGATGCTTGGACAACTAAGTCGACCCAGCCTTCTTCGCGATCGTAGTTGGCGATGGTTAACGGCACGCGTTCGGCGCGTTCATCGGCGATAACGATAACGAATTGGCCCGGTTGAGCGGCGACGGCGACTCGCGGCGCGTGAATGCGTAGTAAAAACACATTGGGCGCGAGATTTCTCTTTTCTAAAATTTTAAACATACTACCCTCCCTATAATGTTGTACGTCCATTATAATAAATAGTTAGAAAAATATCAACCTGCGAAATCTTTTTTTGGCGATCGTTTGCCTCTTGATCGAGGGGCGAAAATAGCGTAAACTGTGATACATTAATGAAATAACGAAGGCAAAGGAGACGACGATGCAATTTTTTTCTACTCGCGACAAGACTCGGGTCGTAACGGCGAAAGAGGCTATTTTCAGGGGTCCGGCCGACGACGGCGGCCTCTTTGTTGCAGACCGAATTCCGAAAATCGACTTGAATCAATACATGGATTATTCCTACGAAGCCCTGGCGGCGGAAGTGCTTCATTTATTTTTTGAAGATTTTTCTAAAAACGATTTACTCGACTGGGCGGAGAAGGCCTACGGCTCTTTTTCCGGCGAGGAACCGGTGGGTTATTTCGATTTAGACGGCATCACCGTGGCGGAATTATTCCACGGGCCCACGGCGGCCTTTAAGGACTTTGCCCTTCAAATGCTTCCCTATCTCATGGCCGCATCGGCGGAGGGAAGAAAGGTGCGGATCTTAACGGCCACCAGCGGCGACACGGGCAAGGCCGCCTTGGCGGGCTTTCAAGATGTGGAAAACACGGACATCTTCGTCTTTTATCCCGCCCACGGCGTCAGCACCATGCAGCGGCGTCAAATGTCCACCCAGCGGGGAAATAATGTCTACGTCTACGGCATCGAGGGCAATTTCGACGACGCTCAGCGCACGGTAAAAGAAATTTTCAGAGACGACGATCTGAGAGAGGCCTCGCGGCGTTCGGACATTGAATTTTCTTCGGCCAACTCCATAAACATCGGCCGCCTCGTGCCCCAAGTGGTGTATTATCTCTATTCCTACTTGGCCTTGGTGCGCAGAAACACCATTGCCATGGGCGATGCCATCGACATTTGCGTGCCCACGGGCAATTTCGGAAATATTTTAGCGGCCATGTACGCCAAGGAAATGGGCATGCCCGTGGGGCGGTTTATTTGCGCCTCCAATAAAAACCACGTGCTCACGGATTTCATTACCACCGGCGTCTACGACAGGAATCGCGACTTCTACAAAACCACCTCGCCTTCCATGGATATTCTCGTGGCGAGCAATATCGAGCGCTATTTGCATTTGGTCTTGAAGAAGGATTACAAGGTGCGTGAGAAAATGGAATCCTTAAATGCCACGGGCCGCTTCGAAATTCCCATGGACGTGATCAATCGCTCGAAGCTCGTGGGCTATTGGTCCACGGACGCGGAAGGGGAGGCGCGGATCAGGGAAGTCTTCGATCGCTTCGGCTACGTCATGGATCCCCACACGGCGGTGGCCTACGACGGGGCGAAGAAACACGGCTCCGCCAATCACGTCCTCGTCATGGCCACGGCGAGCCCCTACAAATTCCCCGACACGGTGGCGGACGCTTTGGGCATTGAAGGAGAGGGGGACGTGGATCTTTTGAAAAAAATACAAGACGCCACCGGCGTTCCTTGCCCGAGGCCTTTAAGGTCGGTCTTCGACCTGCCCGAGCGCTTTAATAAAAGCATTACGGTGGAAGAAATGAAAGAAGTGGTGAAGGAGGGATTTCATGATTAAACTGCGTGTACCGGCGACGACGGCCAATATGGGGCCGGGCTTCGACGTCATCGGCCTGGCATTGGATTTATACAACACCTTTACATTTGCCTTGGACGGCGGCGACTGCGACAAAGAGAGCATGATTTATGAGGCGGCGAAAGTGGTCTTCGACAAGGCCGGTGCCTCCATGGAGAAATTCAGCTACCGAGTGGATGCGGATATTCCCATCGCCCGGGGCCTGGGTAGCAGCGCTACCTGCATCGTCGGCGGCATGGTGGGGGCCAATGAATTGCTCGACGGGCCCTTCACCCAAGATGAAATTTTAAAAATGGCATCGGATTTCGAAGGCCACCCGGACAATGTGGCCCCGGCCCTTTTAGGCGGCTGCGTCATCAGTTTGCCCACAGAGGACGGCGTGGTATACAGAAAGATCAACAACATCGACAACTTCGCCACCATCGCGGCCTTCCCGGACTTCGACCTGTCCACGGCCAAGGCGCGGGCGGCCCTTCCCAAGTCGCTCTCCTATGCCGATACGGTGTCGAACATCGGCCACATGGGCTTTTTGATTCACGGCTTGGAAACGGCGGACACGGAAGCTCTGTTCTTCGGCTTGGAAGACAAGATTCACGAGCCCTACCGCAGCAAACTCATCGCCGGCTACGATGTGATGAAGACATTGGAAGAGGATCACAAGGGCCGCGTCCTCATTAGCGGCGCCGGGCCCACCCTGTTGTTCGTCACGGAAAAATCCGCCGATCTCGAGGCGATTAAAAAGGACTGGGAAAAAATTTCCGAGCCCCTGGACGCCGCCTGGGACATTCGGATTCTCCACATCACCACCACCGGCGTGGAAATTTTAGAAAACGCATAAAAAAATGAGCCCTCGGAATTTTCCGGGGGCTTCCTATTACAGTATTTTCTTTTGGATAGCGATTAAAAAGCTTTCCATGATCGGACTCATTTGCGTGCGGGGCACATTGACCTGCACGTGGTACATATTGCCCGAGCCTTCATGATCGCCTTTCAAATGATCCATGATTTCTTTTAAATCCACCGGCACATCGGCGCTTCGAAGGACGTGAATTTGGGCTTCATTGCCGTTGGGAATGCCGTAGATCTGTACGGTCTTCGATTTTTTCTGAATGGCGTTGGACAGGTATTTAAAGCTTTTAAAATTAATATTTTCAAGCGTGGTGTAAATATAGCCTACGCCTTCCACGGTGCGGCGCTTGGCCATAAATTCCTGCACCTGTTCCAGACCGATGGTTTCTTCCAGGGAGTCGATTTTTTTCTTTTGCTCGTCGATTTTGCCCTGGAGTTTTTTCACCGCCTGCCAAATGCCCTGCGTCGTGCTTTCCTTCAGGTACATGGAAAGATTTTTCGTCAGATAACGGTGGTTTCTGTAATCGTCCAAAGCGCTTTTGCCGCAGACGAAGGTGAGCTTCAGGCCTTCTTCCTCTTTTTCGATTTTTTGAATGGCGAAGAGGGCCACCTCGCCGGTGTTTTTCAAGAGCGGTCCCACGCTGTAAACTTTGTCTACGGAGGGGATGGTTACCTCACCCTTTTCTTCTTGAATCGGCAGATTGGATTCGATAAGATGATTGACGTAGTTCTCTATTTTTTCAAGAGACATAAAGCCGATGTCCTCGGCGTCGACGACGAGGTAGCACACCTCTTCCGTGGAGCCGGAAAGGACCTTGGCGTGGAGAAGTTTTTCCAAGGCGCCGGCAAAGAGAATGCGGGCGATGTTGTTTTGCATGGATTGCAGGCGGCGGGGCCAGTCGATGGCGAGTTCCGCTTCCTCGCCGCTTTTTGCCGCGGGCATTTTGCATTGAATGCGGCCGCCTTCTGCGGTGTAGTCCACGGCTTCGCCGTCGATGGTGATTTTATCGCCGGTGTAGTAGCCTTCCACCGGGGGAGCGACGATGCTGTCTTCCAATAAGAAGTAATCGAAGCCTTTGCTTTTTACGGTGTCGGGAACGGTGATTTTCATGGATTTACGGTAGGGTTCCCTAAGATACAGGGCCATAGGCGCCTCCTTTTGTTTTATTCGCGTTTTCCTTATTTTATCATATCTTTCGGTTTTTCGAGAGCGGGTGGTTATGAAACAGTTATGGTTTATCTTGTGCCTCGCACTTGCCGGGGGCTGCTTTTTTGCGGAGCGGGCGCCCCTTTTGTTTGTAGCGCCTGTTTTGATTTTCGCCGCCTGCTGTTTTTTCTTGTGGGGAAAGAAAGCGAAGGCTGTCTATCCCGTGGCGGCCCTCGCCGCCTTTGTCTTCGCATCGGCCGGCCTTCAGTCTATGGAGGCGCCTCCTGTGCGGGCCACGGTGCGGGGCGTGGTCATGGCGTCGAAGGAAAATTACTACGATTTAAGGCTCAGCCCCTTTAAAAAAGTGCGGGTCTTTTCCGAGGCGAATCCCGCCATGGGCGATCGGATGGCCGTGCGGGGGCTTACGATGAAACCGGAAGCGCCGAGAAATCCCGGCGGCTTCGACGGACGCCATTACGCATTGTCTCACGGGATCGAGGCTACCATCCGCCCGACGAAAGAGACGATGCTTCCGAAAAAGGGCGATTTAACGGAAAAGATCTACGCCTGCCGCGGTCGGTTCAGAAAGAAGGGCGCGGCCATTTGCGAAAGCTATTTTCCGCCGAAGGAGGCGAAACTTTTATCCGCCATGCTCTTCGGAAACGACGCGGATTGGGAGGGGCTTGAGGATTTTCGTACCCTGAATGTGATTCATATTTTGTCTATTTCTGGTTTACATATCGGGCTTATTCTGGCCCTGATGTCCGCAGCATTAAAGAAGCTCACCGTGCCCTACGACCTGCGGAAGATTTCCGTCCACGGGCTTTTGCTCGCGTACCTTTTTCTCACGGGCTTTCCCGTAGGCGGCATGCGGGTGTGGCTGTCTCTCTTGTTTACGGATGTGGGGAAGCGGCTGTGGCGGCCGGTGGATCCCGCCTACGCCCTGGGTTTCAGCGCCGCCATATTTCTCTTGGTGAATCCATTTTACATTTACCGCTTGGGCTTTTTGTTCAGCTTTTTCTCCGTCTACGGCATATTAGCCATCTATCCGAAGTTGCCCGTCCTCGGATCGGCTCGTGGAAAGGCCGCACAGGCCCTCGGTGTTTCCGTGGCCGTGAGCCTCGCCATCGCACCCCTTCTCCTGTTCACCTCCGGGAGCATTTCGCTTATGGGCCTTCTCGCCAATGTGGCGCTTTTGCCCCTGGCCGCGGCGATTTTGTACGGCGGCATGGCCGTGACCTGCTTGTCCTTCCTCTTTCCGCCGGTGGCAGCCGGGGCGGCCGTCGTCACCCGATGGATTTTTCTGCCCTTTCTCTTGCTCACAAAGTACATGGCCCTCGCGCCTTTCAATTGGGTGCTGCCGAGCTTTTCTGTGACGGAGGCCTGCGCTTATTACTTGATTCTTCACTTCGCCATGCACTTTCCCATGAGGCGACTGAAATTAAAGGCGGGCCGCCTCTTGATTCTTCAGGCCGCCTTGGCGGGGATCGTCGTCCTCGCTTGGGGCCACCGGACGGCGCCGGATCTTTCCGTGACCCAGCTCTACGTGGGCCAGGGAGACTGCGCCTATGTTGAGGCGAAAAATTTTCGCGGCCTCATCGATACGGGGGGCAGCCGCTTCGGCGCCGATCCCACGGCTCGCTATGTGGAGCCTTTCTTGCGGGAATGCGGCGTGGGCGCCCTGGACGCCGTGTTTCTTTCCCACTACGACGCGGATCACGCCGGCGGCGTGAGCACCTTGGCGAAGAACCACAAGATCAAACACATTTTCGCCCCGGCGCCGGGAAGCGACGAAGATGTGGCCATGTACGATGAAATTCAAGACAAAGCCGGTGCCGTCGAGCCTATCGAGGGGACATTTTCCATGAAGGATTGGGATTTGACGGTCTTTCCTCCTTACGGAAAGGAAGACAATGCCCTGTCCATGGTCATGGAGCTGTCGTCGAAGGGGCAGAGGATGCTCTTTCTCGGCGATTTGCCCGCGGCACAGGAGAAGATGCTCCTTTCGGATCTTCGCCACAGAGAGAGCATCGTAAAGCTCGCCCACCACGGATCGATGACGTCGAGCTGCGACGAATTTTTGGAAGCGGCTCGGCCCCGCCTGACGATTATTTCCGCCGGCGAGAACAATTCCTACGGCCATCCCCACAAGGCGGTGCTTCAGCGATTAAAGGATCATCACGTTCCCTATTTAGAGACGAAAAACGGCGCCATTACCATGGATTTTAAAGACGGAAAAATTTTTGTCTCCGTCTACAAGCCGCGGAAATTTTCCGTGGGGCAAAGTATCTTTTTTTCCGCCTGCGTGGTAGGCTTAATGGGTATGGTCGATGTGGGCGCAGATTATTTTAAGAAAAGAGAGCGATTATGGAATCAGTGGATTACAGCGGAGCCTATCTTCTCCACGGGCCGGAAAAATTCGGTATGGAAGAGAAGCGCAGACAAATAGAAAAGCGGTATTTGGATCCCGCCACCAAGGATTTAAATTACGACGTGGCATCGGGAGACGTGGGAGAGATTTTGGCCAAGGCTAACACACTGCCCTTTCTGTCGGAGAGGCGCATCGTCGTCGTAAAAGACGCGGGGCTTTTGGCGAGCGATCCGGCCTTCGACCGTTTCCTGGAGGAAGTGTTTGAAATCCCCGCCTCCACGATTCTTCTCTTAATGGAGACGGAGACGCCCGTAAAAAAGAATCAAAAGCTCTACAAGCGCTTCGACAAGGCCCATCGGGTCATCGCCATGGAGCGGCTCACCGGGCAGGTGCTCAGGCGCTTTCTCGCCGGCTATTTGGCGAAGCAAAATCGCCGCATTCGCCCGGAGGTGCTGGAGCATTTTATCCGCCTCTCCGGCTACGGCGACAGGCAATTTACAGGGGACCTTCAGGGCCTGGTAAACACATTGGATCAAATCGCAAGCGTCTCGGAAGGGGAAGTGACCATGGAGGCGGTGGACGCCTTTTTGGATCCCTTTTCCGCGGAGACCATTTTCGATCTTCTCGCCGCCATCGCGAGAAAAGACGGGGCCGCGATTTTAAACCTTCTGGACGAATTCGAAGTGAAAGAAGAACCCGCCGGGCGCATTCTCTACATGATCGCACGGCAAACGGGCAATCTCCTCTACTACAAAACCATGAAAGAGACGGGAAGAAGCGACGGGGAGATTTTTCGCTTTATGGGCGTAAAGCCTTACGAGGGCAAAAAAATAGCCGCCCAAAGCGGCGCTTACACGAAGGCGCAGCTCGGGCGACATTACCGATATATTCTGGACGAGGAGCTTCGCATGAAGAGCACCTCCGCTTCGGATCGGGACGTTCTTCAGACCCTGCTTCTTTCCATGTTGCGGGACAATTAAATAAGGGCAATAAAAAAACTGAAAACAGCTGTTTTCAGTTTCAGAGTGATGACAAAGGAGGGAGAATCATCCGATTCACCCTTCCTTTTTTTGTGTCATCAAACAGCATTCGCCTCAATTATAGTAAAATAGAGAAAAAAGGAGGCCGCCATGCTACACAAAGAAGACAAGAAAAAAGTAGAACAAATTCAAATGATTGCTCTGGATCAACTCGTGCCGGCAGATCATCTTTTGCGAAAAATTGACCGTTACGTGGACTTCGACTTCATCTATGACCTGGTGGAAGACCTTTACTGTCTAGACAACGGCCGACCCAGCATCGACCCCGTGGTTCTCATTAAACTCGT
>NZ_OPYI01000024.1 GCF_900343085.1 Aedoeadaptatus coli
AACTTGCCGCCTATATTTTGGTGCAAACACGATATGATACTTACAATTCCAACTTGTATGTGCTAAGCTGTTCTTATCCATATGGATACCTCCTTGATATTTTATTGCCGATAACACAATAATTTTATCATGGGAGGTTCTTTTTTTACTTAAAGCTAAAGCTTTTTACGCCTACCACCAGCATAGCTGGTGGTTTATTCATGCTAAAGCGCACAACAAAAAGCACGCAGAAAGCCTGCGTGCTTTAAGAACTTAATCTCCAATAAAGGCGTTGATTCTTTTAGATGTATTAAGCCCTTTCTTGGACCATCTCGTCTGCCCCTTGGTTCGTGGATTGATTTTACTTTTTATAGAACAACAATCAAAAACAAGTTTTATTCTCCGGACGGACAGTCAGGGCTTTTAGGCGATTGCAAAAAAGCGCCTTCTTTTATCTGTCGTTTGAATTTTTAAAGGTGTCTGTCAAAAATGATACGGCTGCGACGAAGATTTCTCCAGTGTCTCGATCGACTTAATTTCATCCGGGAAAAATTGCATAAGATCATCGTCTTCTGCAAATTCAGTTGCAAAATATTCCTTGATGCTGTGTGGCGGTTATGTTGTAAGGAATAGAAAAATTTTCTCAACGCTTTTTTATGTTCACTCACTCAGCCTTTCCCGTGTACATCGTAATCAAAACTCCGGATTCTGCCATACGAATAGGCTCGAGGCATCGATCTCTTGCCTTCTGTCTTCTTCCGGGACGGGGAAAGCATCTTGCCCCTCACGGCGTGGGTGAAATTTGCCTCGTCATATGAAAAGTCGGGGAGTCGGAGCAAAAACACACATAGCCGGACGAAACTAAACGATAACGAAAAATGAAAAAACGGCTGATTTACGCCGTCAAACGTAATCAGCCGTTTTCACAATTGGTCGAGATGACAGGATTTGAACCTGCGACCCCATGTCCCCCAGACATGTACGCTACCAAACTGCGCCACATCTCGATGCAACAATGGTATTATAACAACTTTACAGAGCCTTTGCAAGTGGCTCGACGATATTTTTATTTTAAGCACTACAAGGCCTCTGTACATTGGTCATTTTGCGGATCATGTTGTACAATAGGGTTGAATCATTTTATCATAGATTGAGGAGGAGTTTATGAGTCAACGAGTAGATGGAAAGGCCATTTTAGAACTGCTGGCCAAAAACGAACAAGAGGTCGCCAAGGTGTATCGTTACCTTGCCGAAGACGCAAAGTTCGGCGATATGTTTTTTGAAATTATGGCAAAAGACGAGGATCGCCACCACGATGTGTATTTGAATTTGGCGAAACAAGCCGAAGCCGACGGCGGCTGGGTCGTAGAAAAAGACGACTACGACTATTTCCGCCTTCGCTTAGAGAGAAGCCTCTTGGCGAAGCCCGAAGAGCTCGTCGAAAAGGCGAAGAAAATTCGCGACAAGATGGATGTCTTTGAATTGGCCGAACGCATCGAACGGGAAACCGTGGAAATCGTGCGGGAACTCCAGGACATCGTGCCCCGCTTTGCGCCGAAGGAATTAAAACTCATCGAGCAACAGGAAAAGGCCCACTTGAAGAAAGTGACCGAGCGAATTCGCGACAACATGCTCAATGTAAGGGGCATGTAAGCGCAAGAAAAGAGCGTCCCAATGAAGGGGCGCTCTTTTTTTAGCTGCGATCCCGCTCTTTACGGTAGCGGACAAATTCGTCGAAATCGTCGATAACGAGGAAGGGATTTACCTGCTTTTCTTTTCCGATGGTGGTGGGCAAAGTCACGGCGCCTTCTTCTCTCAGGCGGCGCACCCGCTCCAATTCGTTTTTCGTGGCGTCGTTTTTTAAATAGTTCACGCTCTGTTCAAGATTCGACAGGGAGTATTCGTGAGCGGAATAGACTTTCACCTCATCGTCCATGGCCTTTAATGCCGCAAGGCTTTCAAACATGGCTTCGTAATCGCCGCTGAAGACCCGCCCGCAACTGGAGAGGAAGAGGGTGTCGCCGATAAAGAGATGGTCCTTCATTTTGTAGGCCACATGGCCTTCCGTGTGGCCCGCCGTGGCGATGACATCAAAGGTTTCGCCCAAGGCCTCGATGTGCTCGCCGCCTTTTACGATTTCCGTGGCCACGCCCGTTTCCTCGGGGCCGTAGACCGGCGCCGGATGGGCTGCGATTAAATCTTTCACGCCGCCGATGTGATCCGGGTGCTTGTGGGTTAAGAGCACGGCTTCGAGGCCGTAGCCCTTCGTCTCCATGACTTGAAGCAGGAGATCCGCTTCCGAGGGATCCACCACGACGATGCGCTTTTCTTTTTCGATGATCCAAATATAATTATCCGACAGTGCCGGCAGGGGTATGATGTTCATTTTCTTCACCTCGTATATCTTATACCCTATTTTCCTTTTCAATCGAAGACATTCTTATTTCCCTTGTTCCCGACGCGGGATCGGTATTCAAACAAAAAAAGAGCCCTCGAGGCTCTTTTCTATTGCAAGCGTTCCACCACGCTCTTTAAATATTTTCCAACGACCACGGAGAAGCGCTCCAGATCTTTGATACGCACAAAGTCCGTGCCGAAGATGAGTCGTTCCTGATCCAGCTCCTTGTCTTCGCCGGTAAAGACGCCGAGGACGGCGCGCTGTTTGAGTTTTCCCTGTAACACTTCCGCCGCCGTGTCGTAGACCGCATCTTCCCCTTCGTAGTCGACGACGCTCCCCTTGGCCGTGTCCAGGCCGATGGAGAGAAGGTCGTTGGGCATGCCGTCGGAAAGGACGATGAGCACTTTCGTATCCGATTCGATTTCTTCCATGGTATTGAAGACGTAGCGCAAAGCGAAGCCGTCGCGATTGGATCCGCTGGCTTTGTAGGAAAAGATCTCGCGATTTTCTTTGCTGTCGTCTTTGTAGTCGCGGAAGATGCGAATGATTTGGTAATTAAAGAGATTGCAAAAGCCCATAACCCGGGTGGGAATCCTGAGTTGGGTCAGGGCCTCGGCGATGAGAAAGCCCTGAATGGCAACTTCCGCCTGGCGATCCTGTTGGGAGCCGCTCATGTCCAAGAGAATGTCCACGGCAAAGGAATTTTCCTGCTCGAAGGAATTTTTCTTGAATATGCGGTCGTCGCCTAAGATGACGTGGCGCCACAAGAGGCCGGTGTCCACGGCGCCGTTGGCGGCGCGCACGGCTTCCTGAGAGGAGTCGTCCAGCAGATTTTTCCGAATGATTTCTCTCAATTCAAAGATGGATCGTTCGTAAATGTGGCGGTCTTTCTCGTAGATGGCTTCCGTCTCCTGCCTTTGGGCGAGAATTTGGTCTTCGAAAAACCGCGCGCCCATGTCGTGTTCGAAATTGCCCTTGGTCACATGAAGGCGCATGCCTTGGTGCATGCCCGTGGCGATGGCGGATTCGATTTTCTTGGACTTGGCGGGAGAAAGGCATTCCTTGCCGTAGTGCTTGCGCACCCGATTCAATGTGCGGGCTTCGCTGTCGGCGCGGGTCCGCGTAATGGAGGCGTCGGATTCCACGACTTTCGACGTGTCCCGAATGACGCCGGAAAATTCCGCCGACTCGATGATCTCCGTGTCCTTGTCTTCGATTTTTTCCGCCTTGGTCTCCACGATTTGGCGGCGCTTTTTCTTCAGCTCCGGCTGATCCGGCGGAGGCGGCGTGTCTTTGTCCTCGATCTTTTTTTCCACTTCAAAGGTCAAGGTGGGGTTCACGTGGAAATGCTCCCGCCACAGGCGGGCCAGGGAGTCGTAGAACTCGCCTTCGTTTTTTATGGCATCCCCGGCGATTAATTTTCGCATTAAGGGCTCCAAAAAAGTGCCTGCGCTCATGGGCTTGCCCATGCGGTAGGCGGCGTATTGCATTTCGATTTCCTGGGCCATGTCCCGTTTGTTTAAAAAATCCAGTGCCCGGTAGCGGGCCTTGTAGGCGTCTTTGGCCATGGCCTTGATTCCCGGCCGCTCCTCATAGAGGTCGGCCTTCGTGTATTGCAAGGCCAGGATCCGTGCCACGGCACTCATGTCCTTGCCGTTTGACACATTTTCCGTGTTCTTGGCCAGGAAATTTGCCAGGCGATTTTTCGGAAAGGCCCGATCGATCATTCCCGATTCCGCCGCATCGAAGCCGTCGCCCTCGCCCTGGTAGCGGCGCTGGTAATTGCCGCCCACGGTCCAGTACACATTTTGCCGGCGCTTGTCCGTCCATGTCATCGGAACAATTCACCTTTCGTCACGTCTTTTGCAAATAAGGTGTCGATGACATCGTCCACCACTTCTTTTTCGAAGCGGTCGAAGGATTTATTGACGATGCCCATGTTCAGGGCGTCTTTCACATCCAGGCCCCGCTCGATCATATTTAGGGCGCCGAAAAGACCCCGCATGTCCACGGCCTTGGAGGAAATTTCCCCTTCCAAACTCTTGTTTTGAAGATCCGTAAAGAGGCGGGCGAAGAGCAGCATGCCTTCTTCGTTTAAATTGGTTTCTTCGCGCAAAATCTGCTTCAGCCCTTCCCCTTCGAGAATGGGCATGTCGATGACCATAAAGCGGCTGATCAAAGCCTCGTTTAATTCCCGAGTGCCCATGTATCCGTAGTTCATGGTGCCGATAAAGCGAGTGGCGTCGTCCAGAGGAATGCGGTCGTAGCCGGGCACGTCGATCATGCGACGAAAGTCCAGGGCCGAGTGCACCACGGAGAGGGATTCGTTTTTCGCCATATTGATTTCATCGAAAATAGCGAAGCCACCCTTTTCCGCTGCCAAGGTGACGGGGCCTTTTTTCAACACCACTTCTCCGTTTCGGAAGGTGTCCACGCCGATTAAGGAGGCGCTGTCCACATTGACGTTTAAGGACATGTTCCACATGGGGCGATTAAAAAGCTGAGCCAGGTTTTCGGAAAAGACGTTTTTTCCCGTGGCCTTCGGACCCGAAAGCAAAATATGGTAGCCGGATAAAATGGCGTAAATGGCTTTTTCCCAAATGCTCTTTCCGTAGTAGCGGTAAATGGATACGGGCACGCGGTCCGCCACGGCGGGATCCACTTCGTGTTCACGGACGAATTCTTCCACCTCCTTCAACAAGGTGGCATCGATGGCTTGTTTGTGTAAAAATTCTACCAGTTGTTCTCTCTTCATGCTCTTCCCTTCTCTATATCATTTAATTAATTTATAGTCTCGCTCTAGTTTATACCTTATTTCTCTTGGCATAAAGCAATTTTTTTATTTGTTCGATTTCATCAAATTTCATCACGAAGGCCAAAAGGAGGTAGCTCACCCCCGCCACGACGATGGCGCCCAGTAGGGCCACATTGGGCGAAAGAAAGCCCATAAGGATTTTCTCCGCTGCCTTGGCGATGATACCCATAAGAGCCGAAGCCAGGGCGATTTTACCGAGATTTTTCGCGCCGCGGGTGAGCTTTAAGCCCATGGCGGTGCGCTTTAAGTGGATCAACATGCCCACGGCCCCCACCCAAAGGGAGGCGGAGGTGCCCATGGCCAGGCCTCTAAGGCCCACGATTTTCCCGAGGATAAAGCTCAGGGCCACGTTCACCGCCACCATGTAGGCGGCGTTGATTAAGGGCACGGCGGCGTCTTTTCGGCTGTAAAAGATTCGGACGCCGATTTCACGTATGCCGATGGCGAAAAGCCCCAGGGCGTAAAACAAAAGCACTTCCCCCGTGGCGCGCACGTCTTCCGCGGAAAATGCGCCGCTTAAAAACAAGAGCCGCACGATTTCCTTATGAAAGCACACGACGCCCACGGTAGCGGGCAGGACGAAGGCCGCCATGAGTGAGAGGCTCTGACGCATCACCCGGGACAGTTCCTCGCTGCTTTCATCTTCCACCAATTTCGCCATGCGGGGGTAGGTGACGGTGACGATGCTCGTCACCACGATGCCCGTAACGAAGCCCTGAATTTTCGTGGCGTAATTAATCACCGCCACCCCGGTGGGGGCGATGGTGGAGGCCAGGGCCTTGCTCACGATGTTGTTCAGTTCCAAAACCGAAGTGGAGATCAATATGGGCAGAATCAAAAGCCACATTTTCTTCATGGCCTCCCCCTTCAGGGGATAGCCTCGTCGCAAGTGAAAGCCGCTCTTTTTCAAATAAGGGAGAAAGATCACGTACTGAAAGCAGAAGGCAAAGAAAATGCCCAGAGCCAGAATGCGCAAGTCGCCGGCGCGGCCTAAAAACATGGCGACGATTAAAATGGAGTTCATGACCACGGAGTGGAACATGGACACGATAAAGTGTTCGTGAATTTGCAAATAGGCTTTGAATATGGAAAAGACGGCCGTCACCGTCATGCTCAATGCCGTCACGCGGCTCATGGCGACGGTTTTTTCGAAGGTGGCGCCGTGAAAGCCCGGCGCCATGAGGTGCACCAACGTCGGCGCAAAGATAATGGCGAGAATGCTCAACACCAGGGCGATCACCGCCACGGCGAAGGCCAAGGTGGTGGTAAAGCGATTCGCCTCCTCGTCTCCGCCTTTGTGGGCCATTTCCGTGTAGACGGGAATAAAGCCGCCGGAGATGGAGCCGGCAAAGAGATTGGAAAGAACCATGGGCAGGGTGAAGGCGATAAGAAAAATATTCGCCACATCCGATGTACCAAAAAAATGGGCTAGGGCTTTTTCCCTAGCCAGTCCAAAACATTTGGTCCCTATGGTAATGAGCATTAAGAGTAGGGATGTGTGTTGCATAATTTCCTACTTCAAAATGCCGAAGCTGTAGCCGTCGTCGCGAAGGGCGTCGATGACGTGGGGCAAGGCGTCGGCGCTAAGCTGTTTGGTTTCCGCGTCGTGCATTAAGATCACGATCACCGAGGCGTCGTCGTTTTTCGGCATGGATTTCTTTAAAAATTCCACCAGGCCCGGTGCCGTCGTGGGACGGCGACTCGCCGGTTCCGCATCGCCGGTGAGGGCGTTCCAGTCGATCCAGGAAATTCCCAAATCCTTTAACTTGCTGTCGGCTGCCTCGAGCCCTTGCCAGCTCATGTGCCCGCCCGGATAGCGCCACACGCCGGAATGGAAGTTTTTGCCGAGAATGTCTTGTAGGGCGCCTTGGGTCTTTTTCGCCTCCTCTTCCACGGCGGCCGCATTGGCTACACGCCCCGGATAGAGCTTGTGGTAGTCGTGGCTGTAGGAGTGAAGGGCGATGGCGTGGCCGTCGGAAAGTTCCCGAAGGAGCACGTCACGATTCTTTTCGCCGACGCTTTTTCCTACGACAAAAAAGGTGGCGTGGGCTTCTTTTTCCTTTAATGTATCCAGGATTTGAGGCGTAATTTTGTGATTCGGCCCGTCGTCAAAGGTTAAAAAGGCGATTTTCTTCTTTCCCGTGTACTCCCGCTTGCCTTGAATAATGTCGGAGATTTCGCCGGCGTCGTAGGCGTAGTCGGAGGCGCGGGTAATGTGGTTTTCGCCCTTGGCCAGGCGAATTTCAATGCGGTCGTTAATGATGTTGTTGGTTAAGTTGCCGATTTCTTGGGGCGTATAGGCCCGCTTCGGATTCAGCGCGTCCATATTTTTCAGGACAAACCATTCGATTTGATTGCCGCCCACGCCGGATGCGCCATTTCCGGCCAGGCTCTTTAATTTATGAAAGGCGCCGGCAAAGAGGACGACGATGACGATTAAAAGGACCACGCCGCGGATGCGCGCTTGGCGTTTTTTCTTTTTTATGCGCGCTTTTCTGCGTCGCCGTTGTCTTTCCATTTCTTCTCTGTTCATAACTCCTCCTTAAGGATGCACCGTAATGGTCTGCGCTATCTTCACGCCGTCGCCGTAGACATAGCCTTTCAGCACATTGCCGTTGTATAGCCACAGAACCCGTCGGCCTTTCAATGTATCTTCTATATTTACCATGTCCAGAAAATAGGCCATGTCGGAATCTAAATCCCTTAACGCGACTGCGTTCCCCTGACCCAGCGCCAAGTAGCGATCGCCCATAAGCTTCACGCTGCAGCGCTTGCTCTTGTCGTAGGCCATGGATGCCTTCACGTCGAGTGTGTCTGCATCCAGGACCGTCACAAGGCCCAGATCCTCGTCGTTTAAGAGGATGGAAGATGCGCTCAAGGCGGCCTCTTCTGCCCGCGAATCCAGGGGAATGTCTTCCCGATCTTCTTCATGCAAATAGAGTTCTCCGCCGAATCGGTAGATGACGCGGCCATTTCGCACCTCGAATGATTCCGATTCTCTGTCTACCACCCGCTTCAGCACTTTCGATTTCGGCTCATAGGCGTAAATGCCGCCGGGCCTTTGAAAGTACACATGGCCGCGGTCGTAGCGGAAATTTTTCGCCCCTTCCATGGCGTAGGGCACGGGGTAAATCCTGCGGCTTCCCTTGTCGAAGGAATAAATCACGATCCGACGGCCGTCCACGGCGAGAGCCGCCTTCGCTTCCTCGTCGTAATCCACAGGAGCTTCCAAGGCCAAATTGCCGGTGTAGCGAACGGACTGTTTTTCGTCGATGTAAAAAAAGCTGCCCATGCCGCCAGGGACTTTTTCGCCCCAGCCCATGAGGCGGGTGCCGTTCGTGTCGAAAATCTCCGTGGCCATGGTGCCGTCCCGATAGGGAGAAATACTTCCCACTTTCACGGCGCGATCGGGCACCACCTTGCTCTTTTCCCTCGGCGGCACGATGAGCATGCGGGTTTCGTCGCCCGAGATATTCACCGTGTAGCCCATTTCTTTCAGCGAAAAGACCAGAGGTACATAGAGTACGTCCCCTTCAAATGTGGGATAGGCTTCCGCCTCCGCTCGGCCCGATTGGCGAATCACCGCCGCCTTGTCCACGGCCATGTAGACGCGGTTGATTTGATTGAAGGTGATGATCTTGTCCTCGGGCAGGTAACTTATGCGGTCCTTGCCCACCAGGTGGATAAGATCCTTATAGGCCATGGCCCAGGCGCCGTTTATTTTTTTTATGGGATAGGTGTAATACACCTCCGCCGCGCCCTTCGACGGGCGAAAGGTGAAAAGCTCCGGCACATGGGCGGGCGTTTCCACCGCCGGTTTTTTCGATTGAATGTCGCGAAAAAACCGCTCCTCCAAGGCATAGGGCTTTGCCCCTGCCAAAAGAAAGGCGAGGAGCAAACAGGCCGCGCAAAGGGCTTTTCGTCTCATAATCCGCTCGCCTCCTCTATTATTTTACCACAGCCGAAGGCTTCGAAAATCTAAATTAGATAGCTTATATCATTCGAAGGGCGCAATCACATTGTCTTTTTCCAAAATGCCCATGTAGCTGAAGGCCGCCGCGCCGAAATCCGTGGGGATGAAAAACACATCGCCGCCGGGATCCACGGCCATATCGTAGAGATCCAAATCCCGCCCCAGCTGAAGGATGCGCAGGCGAATCATGGCCTCTTTATCCTCGGGCGCTTCGATTAAAAGGCCCGCGCCGGCGCCGGGTTTTAAGCTCTCGGCGAAGACTTCCTGTATGGGCCATTGGCGGAAGTAGGCGTCGGTGCCTCGAAATTTTTCGTTTAAGAGCGTGCTCACCCAGAGCACCACCTTGTCTTCGTCGTCCATTTGCATGTACTGTTCCAGGCGGATCGTAGGGAGGAGCAGGCCGTCTTCTTCAAAGATCATGCTCTTTAAAAGGGCGAATTTTCTGAAAAAGACAAGCTCCGGAAAGCTGCTTTCCCGATTGGCCTTGCTCGTCTGAAGGAAGATCGGCACATTCTTTCGCACGAGATCGAGGCTCTTTTGATTGATGGCGCCGCTTTTCGTAACCACAAGGTCCTGATCCAGCACGGTTTCCAAATAGCGATCGAACTGATCGATCCAATTGGAGGAACGGTTCATTTCCCCGCGGGCTTTGACCAGGCTGTTGATGCGATACATCCCCCGCACGGAGCGGGCAAGGCGCCTTTTATAGTCCAGAATTTTTTTGTCCGCAGGCTCCAGAGATTTTCGTCCGGCGTCGTTTTTTTGCTCCACGCACCAGCGGCGGAGCAGCTCGTAGATGCGGAGCAATTGGGCGTCGTCGATAAAATCCCCGTCGTTTGATGCGGCGATCATGAGCTCGTCGTAGTGGATGAAGCGATTGTCCTCGAGGTTCACTCCCTCGGCCATGAGCGCCGCCGAGTCCATGTGCTCGAGAAGGTACATGTCCGCGATTACCGCATCTTCGTCCTCTGAAAACTCCTGGGCCAAGGCGAGAATGCCGTCGTCCACATCCAAGAGTTCATCGTCCTCGTCAAAGGGATAAGGGACCTCGCGCTCCTGCGCCTGAACGTAGGCCAGGGCAAAGAGAAAGAGAATCTCGGGATTGCCGTTCTTTAAGGTTTCCTGATACACTTTCGTGTTCTCGCGAATCATGGGCTGGCGCTTTTTCAGCTCCTCCACCTGCTCGGAAAAATCTTTCCGCAGATTCTCCGGCACGACATTCGCCTTGTTGAAGAGGAAATGGCCCACGGAGGAATCCACGATGCGGCCTAAGAAGATCTCCCCCTCGTTCAGCTCCTTCGCCCCTTCCGTGGCCTCGATGATGACGGCGGGCTCGGGAAATAAAATGCTTTGCACGTAAATGCCCCCCTCGCTCTTGTAATTGACGCGGTAAAGGGAGAGATAGGAATCGAAAATGCGTTCCAAATAGGGCTCCACGCCCCGCATTTTGTGAATGTGACGCCACAACTGGCCCACCAATTGGCTCGTGGTGGGGCGATTTTCCTCCGTATCGAACATGAGCCAGGCGGCCAAATCGAAATGGGATATGACGCTGCGCATGGGCGTGTACATTTCTTCGTCTTTAAATAAGTCGTCCATGGGGATGCTGTGGCGCGTGGAATCCACGATGGCTACGATATCATCCAGGGTTTTCAGCCAAAGCTGTTTGTTAGACATGGGTCACTCCTTCGTCGTAGAGGGCTTTTGTGGCCTGAAGTTTTTCCAACACCACGTGCACGTGAAAGTTTACGATGGGATCGGGAATCACTTCGTCCATGCCCTCAAACAGTTCCGTGTAGTGGAACAGTTCTTGAATAATCAATTTATTTTCCATGGTTAATTTGCTTTCCATAATGTTCATTTGAGATAAAACCCGCAAAGAAACAAAGCATTCGCTGAACAGATCCAGGAGGTTCTCCACGCCGTAAAGGTCCAGCTCCCGAGCAAAGGGCTCGGTAATTTCCTTTTTTATGAGTTCGAAGGATTCCTGGGTCTTAATCAATTCTTTTTCCAGGGCGTCCAGCTGCGGCTTTTCGTCGGCGAGAATAATTTCCTCGGAAAGGCGGAAAATATCTTCGTAGGTATGCTCCAGCAGGTTTTCAAAGCTTTTCTTCGGCGTGGGCCGGGCGATAAAATAGTTGATGAGTAGGGAGACGAAAATACCGAGAAATGTCCCGATCAGGCGGTTGACGCCGTAGATTAATTGGGATTGATCCGATGAAAAGCTGGCCACGAAAATAATATTCGTGAGATTGATGAAGCGGTTCATCTTAAACTTCAAGAGCGTCAGGATAATAATCACAATGCCGATGCCGGCGATAAAGGGGCGAATGTAGATATTGTCGGTTATCAGGGCCAAAACATAGCCTAAAACCACGCCCATGACGCAGGTAAACATTCGAAGCCTCACGGCTTTGTGGGTTTCGTGAACCGAGGGCTGCATGGTGGTCATGGCGGCGATGGCCACAAACAGTGGGGTGTGAAGCCCCAGTATATTCGATAAAAACAATCCGATAACCACGGCCAATGCCGTCTTAAAGGTGCGCATGCCCACGTGGGGCAGAAATTTTTTATTCGACGGAATGTTCAAATTCTATTCTCCTTTTTCACTTCTAGAAAAAGTATAGCAAACTGAAAAAAAACTGCAAGCGGCGCCCCGTTTCAATTGCCTGAATCGGGGTATCATAATAAAAAGTAGTGAGAGGAGACATGACTATGCGTATTGAATTTTACGGAAAGAACATTGAAGTAACGCCGGCTTTGAAGAAGCAAGCGGAAAAGAAATTGTCGAAATTGGACAAATACTTTTCTGAAGAGGTGAAAGCAAAAGCCACGTTTTCTGCCACCAAGGGCGATCACACCACCGAGATCACGGTGTTCTTACCCTCCAGCATCGTCCGCGCAGAAGAGACGACACAAGACATGTACGCCTCCATTGATTTGGCCGTGGACGCTCTGGAGCGGCAAGTGCGCAAGTACAAGACCCGCCTGAAACGGCGCAATCAAAATGCCGACACCATTCGCTTCGAAAACTTCGAACAGGCCATGCCTGAATCGGAAGAAGACGAACAGGGCAAGATTATTTCCAAGAGAAAGCACTTCAAGCTTCTGCCCATGCACGAAGAAGAAGCCATGCTTCAAATGGAACTCTTGAACCACAATTTCTTCGTCTTCTTAGATGCCGAAGACAACGAACCGGCCCTGCTTTACAAACGGCGCGACGGCAATTTCGGCCGCATCGACTTCGATATTTAATCCGATAGACTCCCTATAATCAGAACCACCGGCTTAGCCGGTGGTTTGTTTTGCCCCTATAAGGGGCTGTTACCGGCAGCACTTTCGTGCTCTGAATTTCTTCCTCTTGCAACAATTCCCCAGTTGGCGCTAAAGCGCCTATTCTCATACT
>NZ_OPYI01000027.1 GCF_900343085.1 Aedoeadaptatus coli
TTTGGATTGGCGCGTAAGATGGCTTGCTCTTCAGTGGTTAGTTTTCCTCGTCCCATGGTTTCCCTCCTTAATTGAATTATACACGATTTGAGGTGGGGGGGATGTCCAAATCTTGGGGACCGGGTTACTTCCGCTCTGAGCTCTTTTCCCCGCCCCCCGGGTTTCAAAATCATGAAAGAACAGATTTTAAGCGAATGAAGTCACTTGAAAACATAGCCTTACCTACGCCATTGGAATGCGAAAGAAAAAATTATTTCGTCTTTTCCTTCAACATTTCATGTCCTTCCTTATTGACGACGATTTTCCCTTTTTCCCTAAAAATACATCCTTCCTCCTCCAGCTCATTCAAATACCGATACAAGCTCCTCATGGGGATGGCCAAAAGATCCGCCAGGTCTTCTCTCTTCAACGGCAATGTGGCGGGGAAGGGGGCTTTGGTGTTTTTGTAGATGGCGTAGGCGAGGCGGTCTTTTTTGCTCAGGTGTTTTTCTTCCGCGTTTTGCCGCATGGTTTCTTCGCTGAGGCCGGCCAAATAGCGCAGAAGGAGCATAAGGACATCGGGCGTTTGAAAGAGGGGGTTTTTCAGGCTCAGGCTGTAGTAGCGCCCGGCGGTGACGGCTTTTACGCCGGAGAGGACGGGGCTTTCGGTGAGACTTTCGATAAGCCCCAAGCATTGGGGGGCGGTCATAAAGCTTTGAAGGATGCGCTCGCCTTCTTGGGCGTAGCGGGACACTTCCACGGTGCCGGATTCCAAGAGCAGAATGGAAAATTCGGCGCTGTCGGGATACATGAGCACATCTCCCGGGCGAAAGGGGACGGGCGGGGCGCTAAGCCTCTGAAAAAGTTCTTGAAAATTCATACTTTCCTCCTAAAAGGTGCCATGTGGCATCTTTTTTTCTTACAAATAAGTATACACTGGATATAAGAAAAAAGGGACGTTATTTGAGACAGGAGGCTATTATGGAACGCTTTTTCACCATGGACGAATTTCATCAAGCGGTGCGCGACGTGCAAAAGGATGCGGCGCAAACTTACGAGCAACAAACTTTCCGCCTGGCAAAGCTTGCCGAAAACAGTTTGGATTATCCCGTGGCGAATGACGACGCCTTTTACGACCTCTATGCCAAGGGGGAAATTTGCGATTTAGACGAAGGCCACGCCCCCTATGCGCCGCGCTACATTCTGCCCGATTACGAAAAGTATCTAAAAGAAGGCAGCGAATTTTTGCGCATCGAACCGCCGAAGACGCTTTTGGAAGCCACGACGGCGCTTCTGATTATGTACCACCACGTCCCGAGCATTACCCGCTTCCCGGTCTACATCGGTGCCCTGGACGATCTCCTCGAGCCCTTCGTTGAAAAGACGAGGGAAGACGAGGCGCGGGCGATTTTAAAAAGCTTTTTAATGCAGCTTGACCGCACGGTAGACGACTCGTTCTGCCACGCCAACATCGGCCCCTACGAAACGAAGACGGGGAATTTGATTCTGGAGCTTTTAGAAGAGCTTCAAATCGTGACGCCGAACATGACGCTCCTTTACGACGAAGAAAAGACACCGGACGCCTTCGCCGAAAAGGCCCTGGCCTGCAGTTTGACCTGTGCCAATCCGGCCTTCGCCAACGACGCCTATTACAGCGCGGACTTCGGCGACGTGCCCTACGGCATCGCGTCTTGCTACAACGCCCTTCCGAAACACGGCGGCGCCTTTACTTTGAGCCGCCTGCGCCTGAACAAAATCGCATTGGGCGCAGACAGCGTCGACGGCTTCTTCGAAAAGAATCTGCCCCACGCCATCGACACCATGCTTCACTTTATGGAATCGAAGATTCGCTATTTGGTGGAAGAAACGGCCTTCTTCAAATCCAATTTCCTCGTCACGGAAGATTTCATCGACCTCGATAACTTCGTCGGCCTCTTCGGCATGGTGGGTCTCGCGGAATGTACGGAAGCCCTTCTGAAGCTTGACGGCAAAGAAGGCAAGTACGGTACCGACGAGGCGGCGGACGCCATGGGCATTCGCGTCATGGACTTTATCCAAGAGCGTGTAAGCCAATTTGAATCGGCCTACAGCCCGGTGTGGAACCACCGCTTTATGCTCCACGCCCAAGTGGGTGCGGCCAATGATGAGGGCACCACGGCGGCTCACCGCATTCCCATCGGCCAAGAGCCGGATCTGTACAGCCACATTCGCCAAGCGGCGAAGTTCCAAAAATACTTCCCCTCCGGCGTGGGCGATCACTTCCCCTTCGACGAAACGGCGAAGAAGAACCCGAAGGCCGTGCTGGATGTGTTTAAGGGCGGCTTCAAGCTGGGGAACCGCTACCTTTCCGCCTACAACGACGACGGGGATCTGATCCGCGTCACGGGCTATCTCGTCAAGAAATCCGACGTGGAAGCCTTTAAGGCCGGCAAGCAAGTCACCTACGACACGGTGCAATACGCCGCCGATCCCCTGACGAAATACGGCATTTTGGACCGGAAGGTGGAAGGGGTCTGATGCTTCTCGTCAACAAGCTGATTCCCATGAGCGTCGTGGACGGCCCGGGGAATCGCTTTGCCATCTTTCTGCAAGGCTGCAATTTCAACTGCAAATACTGCCACAATCCCGAGACCATTCACCGCTGCATCCACTGCGGCGACTGCGTGGCCGGTTGCCCGGCGGATGCCCTTTCTGTGGTAGAGGGGAAAGTGGTGTGGGATCCGGTGAAGTGCGTGGACTGCGACAAGTGCATCGCCACCTGCACCCACGGCGCGTCGCCGAAGGTGCGGGCCATGAGCGCCGAAGATTTAATGAAGGAAATCGAAGGCGCCATGCCCTTTATCGAAGGCATTTCCGTGAGCGGCGGCGAAGCCACCCTGCAGGCGAAGGAACTGATTCCCCTCTTTCAAATGGTGAAGGAAAGAGGCCTCACGGCCCTCATCGACTCCAACGGCGGGTTGGATTTTTCAAAAGGGGATTTGAATACCCTGCTCGAAATCTCCGACGGGGTCATGTTGGATGTGAAGGCCTGGGAAAAGGAAGATCACCTTCGGATCACGGGCCGGGACAACGACGTGGTGAAGAAAAACCTCGCCTATCTCGCCGAGAAAGATAGAATCGAAGAGCTGCGCTTCGTTCTATTAGATACCTTAGACAACGAGCACACACTTCGCGAAGCGGCGAAGGTGCTGGGGGAGAGCATCCACACTACCCGGGCGAAGCTCATCAGCTATCGCCACTTCGGCGTGCGGAGCGAATATATAGACGAACTGCGCGCCCCGAGCCGGGAGGAAAAAGACCGGCTCCTGGCCTTGGCGAAGGAACTGGGCTTCGGTGAAGTCGTGGATATTTAAACCTGCTGTTTCGGCAGGTTTTTTTGTGCCGTGAATTCAGGGTGTTGATTTTATTGAAGGGGGGGTATAATTAAGGAAAGAAAGGTCGAGAAAAGGAGGTAGACATGAAAAAATTACTCGGATTAACACTGGCCCTCGCCATGATTCCCGGCTTGGCCTTTGCTGCAGATCCCATCACCCTTTATATTAACGGGATCGACGCAAGAGACTATAAGGAACAGCCCATTGTGCGGGAAGATCGCCTGTTCCTCCCCGTGCGAAGCGTCACGGAAGCCATGGGCTATAAAGTGGACTGGAAGGCCGAGAGCAAAACCGTCACCGTCGGCGATGTGAAAATGGTCGTCGGCGAAAAAGACTATGTGGCGAAGGGGGAAAAAAAGACCATGGATGTGGCCCCCTTTATTGAAAAAGACCGCACCTATGTGCCGGTGCGCTTTTTGGCCGAGGGGATGAAGCTTCCCGTCACCTGGGACGGGAAGAATCGGGCGGCCATCGTCGGCGCCTACAAGGGTGCGCCCGCCTTTGAGCCGGAGAAAACCGTCACCTACGGCAATGTGACTTTCTCCCTGCCGAAAGATTGGGAAAAACAGCTGACCATTACTTACGCTTATAATCAAGTGACCTTTTACGACAAAATGAACCACGAAGTTCAGGACGGCTACGGGGTCATCGCCGACATCACGCCCATGGCGGATCCCAAGTCGCCGGTGCCGGCCATTCTCTTGCACAAGGGCAATTGCTTCTACACCCTCGCCACTTTCGCTAGCGACGTGCAGGTGGCGGATACGGGCGACAAAAAACTTTGTGACAGCTACACGAAATCCAATCAACTGGTAAAGGAAATTTTAAAGACCGTGGAAATTAACGACGTATTCAGCGAAGCCGACCGCGTGAAGGTGGGCGATGTTTCCATGGTGCTTCCCGAGGCCTACAAAGACGCTATCGGCGTGGAAGAATCCGAGGGAAATGTGTTGCTCTTTGAAAAGACCAACGAAAAGGCGAAGAAGGGCACGGGCCTTATCGGCACCTTCCGGGTGGTCGATCAAAAGGGCTTGGAGAAGATGAAGGAGGACTACCGCCTGTTTAGGTACAATAAAGACGGCAGCCTGATCTTTGTCTGGGCGGATAAGCCGAGGGCAAAGGATCCGGTCCTGAAAAAAGCCTACGAAGAGGGCGTGGGGAAAGTACAGGAGATTCTCCAGACCGTGAAATGATTTTACAAAAGGGGCCGAAAGGCTCTTTTTGTTTGACTTCCTTTTTTTCCTAAGATACACTGAAACGGAAATACAAAGGAGGACGAAGGAATGGAGAGAATCGATGCGCGACAAGCGGCGCGACTGATTAAGGACGGAGACACCTTGGCCGTGTCGGGCTTTTTGCTGGCCACGACGCCCAGCGAATTGTTGCGGGAAATCGGCAATCGCTTTTTGGAGGAAGGCCATCCCCGGAATATGACCCTGCTTCAGGCGGCGGGCACGGGAAACAACGGGGACGAGGGGATTATGGAGATCTCCCATCCGGGCATGGTGCGCCGTTATTTGACGGGGCATTTCGCCCGCAATCGCCGCTTGGCGGAACAGGCGTCGAAGCACGAAATCGAGGCCTATAATTTTCCCCAAGGGGTGCTGTCGAAAATGTATCGGGCCCTGTCGGCGGGCCAAAAGGGCGTATTTACCACCATCGGCCTTCACACCTTCGTGGATCCGAGAGAAGGGGGCGGCAAGCTCACGGACATTACCACGGAGGACTTGGTGGAGCTCGTCACCCTGGACGGGGAAGAGTATTTGTACTACAAGGCTCAGCCCGTGGACGTGGCCATTATTCGTGGCACCACCGCCGACGAGCAGGGCAACATTACCATGGAAGAGGAATCGGGGATCGTCGATGCCCGTGAAATCGCCATGGCGGCCAAGGCCTGCGGCGGCAAGGTCATCGTGCAGGTGAAGTACACGGCGGACAGCAAATCTCTGGATCGCAACCGCGTGGTGATCCCGGGAATTTTCGTGGACTATGTGGTGGTGGCCACAGAGCCTGAAAAAACCCATCGCCAAACCGTGGCCGAATATTACGACCCCGCCATTGCCGGGCACACGAAGCGGCCCGTGGCCAAGGTGAAGGATGCGCCCTTGGACGAGCGGAAGATCATCGCCCGCCGGGCGGCCATGGAGATTCGCCCGGGGGACGTGGTGAATTTAGGCTACGGCATGCCCGAGGCCGTGGGCCACGTGGCGGCGGAAGAGGGCCTGAGCGATTCCATTACCCTCACCCTGGAATGCGGCATTATCGGCGGCGTGCCCCTGGGCGGAGCGAATTTCGGCTCGGCTTTAAATGCCCACGCCGTCATGCCCATGAGCCAACAATTCGATTTTTACAACGGCGGCGGATTGGACGTGGCCTTTTTGGGCTTTGCGGAAGTAAACGAAAAAGGCGACATCAATGTGTCCAGCTTCGGCGGGCGCTTCGCCGGCTGCGGCGGCTTCATCGACATCTCCCAAGCCACAAAGACCATCTTCTTCGTAGGCACCCTCACCACGGGAGGTCTGGAAGAACGCGTGGAAGGCGGCAAGCTCGTCATCGACAAGGAGGGCAGCCGCATGAAATTTATCGACGCCCTGCCTCAAAGGACCTTTAACGGCGCCTACGCCTTGAAGCAGGGACATGCGATCACCTTCATTACGGACCGCTGCGTCATGAAACTCACGGATGCGGGCTTCCTCATTACGGAAGTGGCGCCGGGGGTGGACATCGAGAAAGACATTATGGCCCACATGGCCTTTCGCCCGAAGGTGGCGGAGGATGTGAAGGAAATGGATCCGCGGATCTTCGCGCCGGAAAAAATGCATTTGGCTTAAGGACGGGAAACCGTCCTCAGACTGCAGACAAACTCCGAATAAATCTCGGGGTTTGTCTCTTTTTTATGTATTTTTTCCATAAATCAGCAAAAGAAGGGCCGCAGTCTCCCCTCTCCCGCTCTCTTCGATCCATCATCAGTGCCAGTTTTTTCATGTTCATGCACGCAAAGGTCAGCACCGCTTTTAGATCCATTTTCTTTCGTCCACGCTGGTTGGTGTAGCGAAGGCCATGGTATTCTTTCGCGCTGCCGAATTGCCGTTCGA
>NZ_OPYI01000023.1 GCF_900343085.1 Aedoeadaptatus coli
AAGGCGGACAAAGGGAGTGGCGCTACTGCTTACGGGCCTACACCAACTGGTTTGAGGAGATCACCAACAGCTTTGATTACCCGTGGAGTAACGGCTACGTGGAAGGAACGCACAACAAGATCAAGACAGTGAAGCGCGTGGCCTTTGGGATGCAAAACTTTCATCATTTCCGAACGAAACTGCTTTTTGTCTGTTCAAAAGATCGGTGATAGATGGCATTTGGGAAAACAAAAAGGAGCCTAGTTTTCACTAGACTCCCCAATGGTTGACATAGAGCCATAATTAAGAGAGAGACCTTGTTTCGGCAAGGTCTTTTTTCTTGCGATCGTAAGAATAAAAAGACGAGTAAAAAAGAATATTGCTATTTTGCGTTAAAATATTGACGGGGGGGGTAATGTGCTAAGCTAGGCGGAAGAGGGAATAGAAAGCGCTCTTTATCCAGTGATCGACTGAAAAAGTTAATGAGGATTTCAATAGGGCGTGGGTATTTTCGTTATCTAATTTCAAGAAAGGAGCATGAAATGAAGAAAACGCTGTCATTGTTTTTAGCTTTTCTGATGCTTGCGGTTTCGTCAAGCAATGCGCTGGCTTTAGCTTTTCCTTCGGATAGGGAGGAGAAAAGCGCTCAGGAAAAAATTGATTATTTGAAACAGGAAGGGATTATTGAGGGCTATGGCAATGGCGATTTGGCCTTGGAGCGTCCGATTAAACGGAGCGAAATTACTAAGATCATCGTTTATAGCTTAGGAAAAAAAGATGCGGCCAAGCTCATGGAGCAAGAACCTGCTCTCTTCAGTGATATTGAAAACCATTGGGCAAAAGGTGTCATTCAATTTGCAGCTAAAAATAAGAATGCAAAAAATGATGTTACCATGGTGAACGGGTATCCGGATAAAACATTCAAGCCTGAAAAGAACATATCCAACGCTGAAGTATTGAAGATGTTGGTTGCTTTAACGAAGGAAGATCTAAAATCCGATGATGTTGCCAAGGCGCAATGGCCTCTCGATTGGATTCGATGGGCACTAGAGTTAAAAATCATTGGAGATAATAGTGGAATCAACAAGAGCATACTTCCTAATGCGCCGGCAACAAGACAAGATGCTTTTGTGGCACTTTACAATGCTTTGAGTCGTTACGGAAAGGGCACATCGAAGGTTCCCAATTTGGTACCAAGCGTCACAATTACTCCGGGTGATGAATCCGGTGGCGGGAATACTTCAAGACCTCAGCCGAACCCTAATGTAAAACCGGCTTCACCGGAAGAAAAGATTGATGAAGAAATCAAACGGGAAAAAGAACCCGACAACTTGAAAGACATAGGAAAAAAACTGAATGAGTCGCAGATAGTTATTGAAAATCTTGATACTTCATACACTTTGAAGACGCAAGAAGATGTCGTTCAGGCAAAAGGGAAGTTAATTTCCAGAGACGAACTCAAATCAGTTCGAGCAAGAGTGATTGATCCGTCAAAAAAAGAAGCTAAAGAGGTCGATGTGACGGTCAACGGAAAAAACTTTACGTTGAATCTTAAGGATTACGCCATCGGTTCAAACAAAGTCGATGTTTATGCCGTCACAAATAGAAATGAACTTGTTCGGAAAACCTTCTTTTTAGATAAAGAATCGAAAAAAATTACGGTAAAAGATAGTTTGATTGCTGTGCCAAAAGAAGAAGGAAGCAGTCAACCGAAAGATATTCAGATGATATTTTCTAACACAAAAGGAAAGTATTATTTGGGTGTCAACCAAACATCAGATGTTTTTAAGAAGATTCAGGAATCCTTGAAAACAGATGAGCATCCCATCGTTATGGTAGATTTTGGCGTAAAACAGTCATTTAAGATCGCGGATAAAAATACTGTCGCGCACCGGGATGTTAAGAACGATAATAAGTACAACGATCCGATCCAAGCTGACAAAGTATTTTATGCGGTGACGGACGCCAAGTTTGACGAGTTGTTAGCGGATAAAGCGCTAAATATTAGCGCAACCTCCAATGCTAATGCAGGCGAGATTGAGTTTTTTGTCGATCAAGAAGGTATTCAGGAAGCCTTGGCACATGTTGATTTTGCAAGCAATCAGCTAGTGGGTAGCCCTAGTAACAAGCTAATGGATGCGGAAGGTCAAAAGACAGAAAGCTTCGTGGAAAAGAGCAACGCAGAAGATTTCATCCAATTACCGCCGTCTCCTAAGGGAAAAGAAACTATTGATGTCAATTCTCTGCACGGTGGCAAACTGCAATTAAAAGGAAAAGGTTTTGAACACGAGAAAAACCTGAATGACATCCGAGTTAGCTACTGGGGATCGATCCATGGTGGAATGGACAATTCGGTAAAATTAAAAGAATTGCCAAAGGAATACTGGGAATGGGCACAAAAGGCATTCAATTGGGTGCTGGGAAAAGATGTTAGCCATGATGCTTATTCCGAGGTGGCGCTGAATGTAGCCGCCGGCGCAAACATCAACAACGCGATGAACGGAGACTCAGCCCAAACGACTTTAAATGGGGATATCTTTTACAACTATTTGGCGCAAACACTTGCCGATGTAAAAATTCAGCATTCGAGGGAAGGACTAAAATTACTTCATGCCGGTTTGGCAGAACGACAACAAATGGACATGAGCTTGAATCTAAAGTTCAATGAAAAGATTAATTTTACACGCTTTCTCAGAAGCTTGGGTCAAGAAAAATCAAATGACTTTATAGCGAAAAAATTAAAGCAAACGAATAATTTTTCTAAGGACAAATACTTTTTAGGTTATGCCAAAATTCCCTTGTATCCCGGAGGTCCGGTGGTAATTGAGCAATCTCAAAAAGGTTCTATTGGCGAAGTTAGCGATATGCTGGCGCTATTGGCTGCAGTTTATATCAATGTTTACGGCGAATTAGAAGTGGAACTGATTAGTGAAAGTCAGTTAACGGACAATTCATCTGTAAATGTCAATGTTTTCGATAAAAAGTTCGAGAACGAGACAGTCTATCTAATTCAACAGGTTCAACAAGAAAAAGATGTGCATATAAGCAATCGGGATGTCGGCAAGCGATTTAAAATGATCGCTATTACAAAAAAGGATTTAGAGGAAAAGAAGCACAAAAGATTAGAGGGTCAATTTGAAACGAACGCTGATCTCGGTGCGGAATTCTCCCTATTATTACTAGGCACACGTCCGGTATGGCTTGATGGTGGCTTACGTCATAAAGCCATCTATCGTGGACACATCGATATAAAACAAAGCTACCAAAATGGAAAAGAAAAATTGAATGATCTTGATATGTATGGAATGATAAGCCACGGGGCTTGGGTTTACATGTACGCGGATTTCGATCTTGCAGAAATTTATCAGGGTCACCACACATTGTTGGAAGAACAAATCTATGAGCTAAAAAGAGAAACGGCGTTAACGGCCGATAAGGCAGAACAACTGGACAAGAAGATCAAGGCGATAGAAGAATATCTGGCTAAAATCGAGGCGATTGAAGAGAGAGCGGATTTTAAACAGACACAAAAGTCTCCGTCGATCATGCAAATCGATACGTTAAAAGCCAGAGCAAAAGACACCGTGCTTTATGCAAAGGACAAGGCAAACAGAACGCCGAGCAAATACCAAGCGACCATGAAAAAACTGGACGTATCTCTGGATCAAGTAAAGGGATTATATAATCAGCTAACTTCAAAGCTAAATGAACTTGTTCAGCTGTTAGAGCAAGCAAAGGCGCTGAAACAGACGGCTGCATACCGAAAAATTGATCAGAAGGATAAGGATGCTTTAAAAGAAATAGAAAAGCAGTCTCGCGTGTATGCCTTAGGAAACAACTATGGGGATTGGTCAAACGACGAAAAGGCGGCAGCATCAAATAAAAAGGTCAATACGTGGATCGAAAGTCTGGAAAGTATCATTAAAAAAATTCAAGAGAAACAAGAAGACGAACCCACGCCGCCGAACCCACCGACACCGCCTGTACCTGATCCGGACAAACCTAAGCCGCCGACACCGCCTGTACCTGATCCGGGCGAACCGAAAGAGCCGGACGTGGTCACTGTAGGCGATTATAGATTTGATCGCTCAACGGGAACCATCGTTGAATATATAGGCGAAAAGACAAGGGTGAATATCCCGAATGAAATAGCAGGGGTAGAGGTCAGAGTTATCGGCGATTATGCTTTTAGGCCGTCGCATACGGAAAGGCCGGAATTGACATCTGTGAGCATACCTAAGACAGTTGAAGAAATTAAAAAGGGATCATTTATGCAGAATAAGTTGCAATCAGTCGCATTGCCGGATGGTCTGCATACCATTGGAGACGATGCCTTTGCATTGAATCAATTGATACGGGTTAATATCCCCGAATCGGTTATTGAGATTGAAGACGGTGCGTTCCGACGAAATAAACTGGCGCAGGCGATTCTTCCTGATTCCGTCGAAAGGGTAGGTGAGGTTGCCTTCGGTTATAACCCGTTAAGAAAGGTAAAAATTTCAAATCGGATGACGGTGATTGAAAAATTCACCTTTAAGGGAGATGATTACTCTGATACGAAAATAGGAGAACTAATCATTCCTGATTCCGTTGAAAGAATTGAGTCGGAGGCATTTATGAAGAGCGGAATAACGAAGTTGACGCTACCTGACTACGATGCGGAGACGGAAGGGAAAGAGCTCGCGATTGGTACCAGCGCATTCGATTCGAATGATCTTACAGAGTTGTATATTCCCAGATCAATCGTAACGATTGGGGAGGGGGCCTTTGCCCGGAATGAAAACATGAGAAGGCTGGAGATCTCAGATTCTGTTACCCGTATAGGGGATAGTGCCTTCTGGCGGAATGGCCTTATCCAACTAAGATTGTCGAGCAATCTCGAAGTTATTGAGAGAAGTGCATTCGGCAATAACAAATTAAGTGAATTAACCATACCGAATACGGTAACTGTGATTGGTGAAACAGCATTTTATGATAATGACTTGAGGGTTGTACGAATTCCCGATTCTGTAACAAAAATTGGGGATGGGGCCTTTCAGTTAAATAAGAGATTGAAAAGCGTGGAATTACCGTCTCATACTGTGATTTCGGAAGGATCTTGGTATGGAAGCTTTGACGAAGATGTCATTATCACACGGCGCTAGTCTTTATTGACTTGGCACAAAAATTGACATTGAATCTCACGAAAGCGGAATCAGCATTTAGAAAATCGAGTAAGCATTTTGCTTACTCGATTTTTCGTGCAATTGAGTATGAACAAATTGAAAAACAAGAAGAACATTATTTGATTCCAAGAGGTCTGAGGCCATGGTCGCTTTTCTCTTTACCATATTTTGACTATAATAAGAAGCAGGAGGAAGCTATGATACTGAAAAGCACCGCACAAACCGAGGCATTCGGTTTGTATTTAGGAAAAAAATTAAAAGCCTACGACGTCCTCGCCCTCGTCGGGGATTTAGGCACGGGAAAGACCACTTTCGTCAAGGCCTTGGCCAAGGGCATGGGCCTTTCCTCGGAGGTGACCAGCGCCACCTTTGCCATTTTAAATATATACGAAGGGGAGATGCCCCTTTACCATTTCGACGTGTACCGACTGAAAGACGAAGATGAATTTTTCGACATGGGCGGGGAAGACATGCTGGATTCCGGCGCCGTCTGTGCCGTGGAGTGGGCGGATATTATCGCGGAGAGCCTCCCGGAGGATGTGTTGCGCCTGGAATTTAGGCGCATCGACGAAGACACGAGGGATGTCGTGGCCACAGGCTTCGGCCCTCGAGGGAAGGAACTTGAAGAGGAGGTGCTGGCCTATGAAAATTCTCGCCTTTGATACGGCCACCATGGAGACCACCTGCGCCCTCACGGAAGACGGAAAGGTCGTGGCGGAAGCGTCGGTCAACAGCCGTGCGAGCCACTCGGAAGGGCTTATCGCCATGATTCAAAACATGCTGGACGGGGCGGGTTGGGCCATGGAAGATGTGGATCTTATCGCCACCGGTGTGGGCCCGGGCTCCTTTACGGGGCTCAGGATCTCTGTGGTCCTCGCCAAAGTATTCGGCCGCACGCTGGATATTCCCGTCGTCGGCGTCTCCACCTTAAAGGCCCTGGCCCGGGAAGTGGCGACCGACGGCGTGGTGATTCCCCTTTTCGACGCACGGAGGGAGCGGGTGTACGCCGCATTCTTTGAAAAAAAGGGCGAGGGGCTTGTGCGTCTGAAAAAAGACGACGCCTACCCGGTGGAATCCATTCTGAAAGAGGCCCCCGAGGGCGCCATCTTAATCGGCGACGGCCTGAAGAAGTATCGGGACGCGTTTTCCGTGCGGGAAGATTTCATTCTCTATTCCGATCACCTGTCCCGGGTGTCGGCGGCGGCCATCGCCTTTGAAGGCGCTCAGCAGTTTGAAGAAGAAGGACCGTCTAATCCCTACGCCCTGGAGCCCAATTACCTACGGCCCACACAGGCCATGCGAGAATACAGGAGGAAACATGGAGAATCTCTCGACGCGAGAAGCGACGGTTGAGGATTTAGACGACATTATTGCCATTGAAGAGGAAAGTTTCACCGCGCCCTGGTCCCGAGACAGCTGGGAGCGGGAGCTTAACAATCCCCTCACCTATTACGAAGTGCTCCTTTACTTGGACGTGGTCATCGGCTACGTGGGGGCGTGGCTATTAGGGGATCAGGCCCACATCGGCAATGTGGCCATTGGCGGCGAATTTCGCGGAAACGGCTACGGCCGCTACATGATGAACCATTACCTTTTCGCCGTCTACGAAAAGGGCATGACCTCCGCCACATTGGAAGTGCGGGACGACAATGTCCCGGCCATTAATCTCTATGAATCCCTGGGCTTTCAATTGGAAGGGGTACGAAAAAATTACTACGCCCACGTGAAGCGCGACGGGCTGATTTATTGGAAGAGGTGGTAGTATGTTGACACTGGGCGTGGAATCGTCCTGCGACGAAACCTCCGTGGCTGTCGTACGAGACGGCCGGGAGATTTTGTCCAATATGATTTCATCACAAATCGAAATTCACAGGCTTTTCGGCGGCGTGGTGCCGGAGATCGCATCTCGCAAACACGTCTCCGCCATTTTGCCCATGTTGGATCTGGCCTTGGAAGAGGCGGGGGTTACCATGGAGGATGTGGATCTTATCTGCGCAACTCGCGGCCCGGGGCTCATCGGCGCCCTCCTCGTGGGCCTTACGGCGGCCCGGGGACTGGCTCTGGCGACCCACAAGCCTTTTGTGGGGGTCAACCACATTCGCGGCCACATCTGCGCCAATTACCTGACCCACAAAGATCTCGAGCCGCCCTTTATCGGGCTCATCGTCTCCGGGGGCCACAGCTATTTGATTCACGTCACCGACTACGTGGACTTCACCCTCTACGGCAAGACCCGAGACGACGCCGCCGGCGAGGCCTTCGACAAAGTGGCCCGGGCCATGGGCATCGGCTACCCCGGCGGGCCGGTGATCGACAAGCTGGCCAAAGAAGGCGAGAAGACCTACGACCTGCCTCGGGTCATGCTCGAGGCGGACAGCTACGACTTCAGTTTCTCGGGCCTCAAAACTGCCGTATTAAACGAGTTGAATCAGGCGAAGCAAAAGGGCGAGGAAATTCGCGTGGCGGACATGGCCGCATCCTTTCAGGTCGCCGTCATCGACGTCCTCGTGGAAAAATCCTTCCGCCTGGCGAAGGAGCTCGGGGAGAAGACCATCGTCCTCGCCGGCGGGGTCAGTGCCAATTCCGGCCTTCGCGCCGCCATGGAAAGCCGTGGCGAAAAAGAAGGCGTGGCCATCTACTACCCGGATCCCATCCTCTGCACCGATAACGCCGCCATGATCGCCTCTGTGGGCTATTACAGCCACTTAAAGGGCGAGGCGGGCTCGGTCTATGCCGATCCGAATCTGGGTCTGGAATAAAAGAAAATTGCCGCAGCGAAAAGGCTGCGGTTTTGTTTTGCCCATGTTAAGCTGAGAATGAGAATAGGCGAAGATGCGGGAAAATAGTGCACGAGCGGGCAAAAAGGCGACAATCCCCGAGAAATGGACGGATCTTAGAGATTGCACCGGCCGATGGAGGGGATTCGGGAAAACGTGTATAAGCCTGTGGATAAGGTGGATAACTTTTTTAAATTCGGTGAATAAGGGCCGTGAGCTGTGGACAGATCTGTGTATACTGTGAAGAACATGTGGATTAAAAAATCAAAACGTGAAAATAAAGGGAGACTGAAAATGAGAACGAGGCAAAAAGGGGAAGAAAGGGAAGATTAACAAAGGGAAGGCGTTTTTTCCTTTTTTCTTTTCCCCGTATTATATTCTTGCCTTCCCGGAGGCTGCGCCTTTATTTCCCTTTGTCTATGAATCGGCGGGCATCCACTGCGCCCGCGAAATCTTCGAAGAGAATTCAGGCCCTTTCTTCCAATAAAAAAACGACACGTCGGTGCCGTTTTTATTCTTCTTCCGCCGAAAGAGCGAACCATTCGTCGTAGAGGGCGTCCAATTTTTCTTGGGTGGCGTCTCGCTTTTGGGAAAGCTCCAGTGCCGCCCGATGGTCTTCGTAGGTGGCGGGATCCGCCAGGGTTTCATCCATGGCTTCGATCTCCGCCTCCAGGGCGTGGATCTCGGCCTCCGTATCCCGCAGGGCTTTTTTTCGCCGGCGGGCTTCCTTTTGTTCCTCTCGGGATTTTTTCTTTTCCTTTACGATTTGCGTCTTCGTGATCTCTTCTTCCTCTTCCTCCACGGTGTGGGCGTCTTCCCATTTCTTCAAGAAGTAGGTGTAGTCTCCGTCCACCATAAAGGTGCCCTCCTCGGATAGGCAGACGATCTTCGTGGCCACCCGATCCAGGAAGTAGCGGTCGTGGCTAATGGTGAGAATGGTGCCCGTGTAGTCCTTTAAAGCCGCCTCCAAGGATTCCTTGCTCTCGATGTCCAGGTGATTGGTGGGCTCGTCCAAGAGGAGGAAATTGGCGCCTGAGAGCATAATGATTAAAAGAGACAGCCGCCCCTTTTCCCCACCGGAGAGATCGCCGATGCGCTTGTCCAAATCGTCGCCGGTAAAGAGGAAGCGGGCCAGGTAGGCGTGAATTTGAAAGCGGTCCAGCTTCGGGTAGCGGTCCCACAACTCTTCCGCCACGGTTTTATTTTCGTCCAGGGTCTTCATTTCCTGATCGAAATAGGCGATGGTGACGCCTTTTCCCAATTGCACCTCGCCGGATGTGGGGGCGATTTCGTTCATGATGATTTTAAACAGGGTACTTTTTCCGATGCCGTTGGGCCCGATAAGCCCCACCCGCTCCCCTTTGTAAATGGGAAAGGTCACGTCGTCGAAGAGTTGCTTCGTGGGAAAGGCCTTCGAGAGATGCTCCGCGTGGAGCACATCGCGGCCGCTTTCCGTGGCCGGCGCGAAGGAAAGGAGCAGATTTTTTTCGCCCTTCACATCTTCCAGTCGCTCCATCTTGTCCAATTGTTTCTGCTTGCTTCTCGCGGCCCGCACGCTTTTTTCCCGGTTCCAGGAGGCGAAGCGCTTGATCATTTCCTCTTGGCGCTTAATTTCCTTTTGCTGCATCACATAGGCGTGGCGCATCTGCTCTTCCTCTTCCTGCCTGCGGCGGACGAAATTGGTGTAATCTCCCTGATAGCTTTTCACTACCCCGTCTCTTAAATAGAGAATGCGATCCACAATGGCGTCTAAGAAGTAGCGGTCGTGGCTGATGACCACCACGGCGCCCTTAAAGGCCTTTAAAAACTTTTCCAGCCAGGCGATGGAATCCATGTCCAAGTGGTTGGTGGGCTCATCCAAGAGGAGGAGATCCGGCTCGTGGAGAAGGAGCTTGGCCAGGGCCAGGCGGGATTTTTGGCCTCCGGAGAGATTTTCCGCCGGCATCGCCATTTCCTCTTCGGAAAAGCCCAGGCCCCGAAGGGCGCCGGTGACGGCACTTTCCCGGCTGTAGCCGCCGCTCTTTTCGTAGCGATCCACCAACACCTGGTAGCGGGCGATGTGTTCTTCCAGGGCCTCGCCCTCGAGGTGGGCCATTTCCATTTCCATGGCGCGGAGCTTTTCTTCAAGCTCGATGACCGCCTGAAACGACGCCATGCACTCGTCGTAGATGCTGGCCCCTTCGGTGACGGCCACGTGTTGGGCCAAATAGCCCACCTCCAAATCCTTGGTGGTGGAAATGCTTCCCCCGTCCGGGGTGAGCTCCCCGGCCAACATGGCCATAAGGGTGGTTTTGCCGCTGCCGTTGTTTCCGATGAGCCCGATCTTTTCCCCCGCTTCGATTAAAAAACCCACGTCCTTTAATATGGGGTCGATGTAAAAAGTCTTTTCTAAGCCTTGTGCCGATACGATTGCCAAATGCCTCTCCTCCTTGCTAAAAATATCATAGCAGAAAAGGGCGGGGAGAAAAAGTCGGCGAAATAGCGGAAAAAGCTTTTCAATTGATGATTTTTTTTGTATACTAGTTCTTAGAGTTAGATAAATTCATAACACTCTTCCGAATAGAGACAGTGAAAGGTGATAAATTTGGCTATGCGTAAAGGGAAAGTTTCAGAAACCGTAATAAGAAGGCTTCCGAAATATTATAGATATTTAATCGAATTGGACGATCGAGGCGAAGACCGCATCTCTTCCCAGGAATTAAGTGATTTAACGGGATTTACGGCGTCACAAATTCGTCAGGATTTAAATAATTTCGGCGGCTTCGGCCAACAGGGCTACGGATACAAGGTGGCCGTATTAAAGGCCGAATTAGAAAACATATTGGGTATTCCGACCATTTATAAAACCATATTAATCGGCGCCGGTCGCTTGGGGACGGTCATTTGCAACTACAAGGGCTTTTTGGACAGCGGCTTTGAAATCGTCGCCATGTTCGACCGAGACGAGCGGGTCATCGGCACCACCGTGGGCAATCAAGTGGTCCGTTCCGTGGACGAATTGGAACAATTTATGAAGGACCATGAAGAAGTGGAAGTGGCCATTTTAACCGTGCCGAAAGAAGGGGCTCAGGCTATTGCCGATCGCCTGGTCGAAGCGGGCATTCGCGGCATTTGGAACTTCGCGCCGGAAGATTTGGAGGCGCCGGAAGGGGTCATCGTGGAAAATATTCGTCTCACGGACAGCCTTCTGACATTGAGCTATTACTTAACGGAGCGGGATCGCTAAGCCGATAGGATTTACGAGCGGGCAAATGCCTCGCTCTTATTTTTTTGGAAGGAGGAGCACGTGTTCGATCCGGTGATGACCATAAAAAGCGGCCAGTTTCACCACTGGGAAGAGGAGAAAGACGTGATCTGCGCCGTAAACGGAAGTGACGCCTTTTTTCTCAAATCAGGCGAGTGCATTTCAGGAGACAGGGCCGCCGCCGATGTGTTTTTCGATGCAGTCCACGATTACGCCCGGGCCGCCGAGCTCGTGCGAAATTCCGAGGATTTAAAGGATCTCGCGCCCTATTTATCCCTTCGGATCTTAAAGCAGGATCCCTGGGAAGCCGTCGTGGGCTTTATCCTCTCATCCAACAACAATCTCTTTCGCATTCGAAAGACCGTCTTGGATCTTTCGAAAAACTACGGAAACAAACTGGCCGAGGCCGAAGGGCTTGCGGCTTACGGTTTGCCGGCACCGGAGATTATGGCCGAGCTTTCGACAGAGCAGCTGCGCGCCCTCGGGGCGGGATACAGGGACAAGTATTTAATCGAGACGGCTCGCATGGTGGCCGCGGGAAAATGGGACTTACACCGGCCCGATGATTTAGCGTATAATGAAGCGAAGAAGTATCTGATGCAGCTTCCCGGGGTGGGACCAAAAGTGGCCGATTGCATTTTGCTCTTCGGCTACGGAAAAAAAGACGCCTTTCCCGTGGACGTGTGGATCAAACGTGCCATGGCCCGCTTCGGCGAATTTAAAAGCAGAGAGGTCGCATCGAATTACGCCGCGAGCCGCTTCGGCGAAGACGCCGGCTACATTCAGCAGTTGTTATTTTTAAGGGAAAGAGAAAAGAGGAATTTATGATCGGTGTCATTACCAATGCCCTGGCCATTGCCATCTTGGCGGTATTGGGTAAATTCATAGGCAATCGAATCCCCACCCGCGTTCAGGAGCAGGTCTTAATGGTGCTTCCCCTAAGTGTCATGACCATGGGTATTCAAATGGCCTTGAAGGCCAATGAATTTATCATCGTCATGATGTCCCTCGCCATCGGCACGGGCATCGGCGCCGCCATAGATATCGACGGCGCACTGAATCGCTTCGGCGAAAAAGTCGACAGTCGCCTGGCGGCGCGATCCGGCGGCGAGACCACGGGTCAGGGCCCCATGGCCGCCGCCATCCAATCGTCGATATTATTTTGCGTCGGCTCCATGGCCATTATCGGCGCCATCGAGGCGGGCATGAACGGAAATCCCGAAACCCTCATGGTCAAGAGCGTGTTGGACGGCATGACCTCTTTGGTTTTCGGCTCCACCCTGGGCATCGGCGTCGCCCTCTCGGCGATTCCCACCTTTTTATATGAAGGCGCCCTGGTCCTTATGTCCGGTTTTCTAGAACCTTATATCAGCGATGTTTTGCTCGCCGATTTAACCTCCGTCGGGGGCATTATGATTTTCGCCATCGGCTTCGGCATTTTGGAAATCAAAGATCTGAAAGTCGCCAATATGCTGCCGGCCTTTATCGTCGTCATCGTCATTCATGGCCTGATGGGCTTTTTCATGTAATAAGAAAAGAGAGAGACTTAGTCGTCTCTCTCAGACTGCAGACAAACTCCGAACAAAACTCGGGGTTTGTCTCTTTTTTGTGTATTTTTTCCATAAATCAGCAAAAGAAGGGCCGTCGCCTCCTCCGTCCCGCTCTTTTCGATCCATCATTAGTGCCAGTTTTTTCATGTTCATGCATGCAAAGGTCAGCACCGCTTTCAGGTCCAT
>NZ_OPYI01000010.1 GCF_900343085.1 Aedoeadaptatus coli
ATGGACCTGAAAGCGGTGCTGACCTTTGCATGCATGAACATGAAAAAACTGGCACTAATGATGGATCGAAAAGAGCGGGACGGAGGAGGCGACGGCCCTTCTTTTGCTGATTTATGGAAAAAATACACAAAAAAGAGACAAACCCCGAGTTTTGTTCGGAGTTTGTCTGCAGTCTGGAACCGCCTGCGGGCGGTTTTTTTGTGGGGAAATTTACGAAATTTGCTTTATACAGATGATCAGGTCATTTGCCGTGATTAGATAAGAAACCGCCGTCCATAGGACATCGGCTGAAAAAATGATAAACTAATAATAGAGTCAGCGAAAATGAGCGATGCATAAACAGAGGAGTGGAAAAAATGTTGAAATCGGCGATTTACGGCTTGGCCGTGGGGGATGCGTTAGGCGTGCCTTTCGAATTTAAAAAACGGGGCACCTTCACCTGCAAAGAAATGACCGGCTACGGCACGTGGAATCAGGCACCGGGCACCTGGTCCGACGACACGAGCATGACTCTGGCCACATTGGATTCGATTAAAGAGACGGGCCGCATCGACTGCGAGGATATGCGGAGGCGGTTTTGCGATTGGCTCCATAGAGATGCCTACACCGCCAACGGCGAGACCTTCGATGTCGGCACCACGACGCGCCTCGCCTTGGAACGAGGGCAAGGGTTCGACGATTACAACGCCAACGGCAACGGTTCCTTGATGCGCATTTTGCCCTTGGCATTTACTGAGGCGACAGACGATGAGATCAGAGCCGTCTCCGCCATTACCCACGCCCATAAAATTTCCACGGACGCCTGCGTCGACTACGTACATCTGGCGCGGCAATTAATACGCAAAGAACCAGTCACGCGGGATGAAATCAAAAACAAAAGCGTGGACGACATTCAATCCACCGGCTTCGTTTTGCACACATTGGAAGCCTCGATTTGGTGCTTGTTAAATACTACATCCTACGCAGAAGCCGTGCTTACGGCGGTGAACCTCGGCGACGATACGGACACCACCGCGGCGGTGGTGGGCAGCCTGGCGGGAATTTTGTACGGCTACGACAGCATCCCGAAGGAATGGATCGATGAACTGAAAAATAAAGGGCTTATCGACTCGATTATAAATAAATAAGAGATGGACGTAAAATTAATAGTACGGCGGGAGAGAAGCAAGGTCGATGGCCATCGGATGCCGGGAAAGGTCGAAGAAGATTGCATATGCATGGACGCAAAAAAAGCCGTTGGTCATTACAACCAACGGCTTCAACCATCTGTACATAGTCCTTATCTTTTCGCGCGTCTGTAACCCGCAGCTTGGGCCTGTGCTTCACTTTCAAATAAAACAATATTTCTCGGTGCGATTTTTTGGTAGCTTGCATCCTGAGGAAGGTGGTAAATGCGCGAATTTCGATTTCCGCGAATATGTCCTTTTCCCTGTGGAGCGCCGATTGCCCGATTATTTTTATTGTTTTGAACAATTGGCGTGACGGGAATATTTTGCTCGTTCTTTTCATCCGTCTTTTCGTTGCTTGATGGCGTTTCGGGGCTGTACCCTGTGCCGACTACGGCCGTATAGGTGGCCTGATCCCAGGAAACCGGCTTACCCATGGCTTCGGCGATAACTCGAAGCGGCAAGAAGGTGCGATTGTCGCGAATGACGGTCTCCGTATCCATTTTGACCATTTTGTCCCCGGCGCGATAATGGGATTCACCGGGCGAAAAGATAAAGTCCTCGTCGTTGATTTTGATGTGTACCTGACGTTCCTTTGTGTTCCACTGAATGTCGAGTCCTAAAGCTTCAGCTACTTGACGTAGAGGAACCAGGGTTCGGTTCTTGTGGATATAAGGCGATACATCGCCTGTAATGTAACGGCCCTCGACCCAAAGTCTTGCGTCGCGGGCAGATGCCGGTTGCGGGATGAAGCCGATCAGCATGGCCACGGCCAACAATACAGATAGAATTTTTCTTTGCAAATCAGAGTCCTTTCTATGCTAAATTATAACTTTTCGGATGGAATGCGGCCGGTCGTTTTTTCGTAGAAACGCACGGCTTGCTTTACACATTAAACTTAAAATTGACGACATCGCCGTCTTCCATGACATAATCCTTGCCTTCACTTCGGATCCAACCTTTTTCACGGGCCTGTGCTATTGAACCGGCTTCCACCAGTTTCTCGTAAGAAATGGTGTCGGCTTTAATGAAGCCGCGTTCGATGTCGGTGTGGATTTTCCCGGCGGCTTCCGGTGCCTTGGCGCCTTTTTTTACAGTCCAGGCGCGGCTTTCCATTTCGCCGGTGGTAAGGAAGCTGATTAAGCCCAAAAGGGTGTAGGATGCTTTTACCAGGCGGTCCAAACCGGAATCGGCGAGGCCCATGGCGTCGAGAAATTCCGCTTTGCTTTCGTCGTCCAGGGCGGAAATTTCTTCTTCGATGGCGGCGGAGATAATAATGGTCTCATCGCCGCTTTGATCGGCAAAGGCTCTCACCTGATCCACGTAGGCGTTGCCGCTGACGACGTCGTCTTCGCTGACATTGGCCGCGTAGATCACGGGCTTCATGGTCAAGAGGCTGAAGGAGGATAAGAGTTTTAAATCCTCTTCCGAGTAGTCCAAGGAGCGGGCCGGTTTTTCGGCTTCCAATGCGGCGATGATTTTTTCGATTAAATCGTGTTCCGCTTGCAGGCTCTTGTCGCCCTTCATTTGTTTTTTGACCCGATCCCGGCGCTTTTCCAAAAGTTCCAAATCGGAAAAGATCAGCTCGAGATTAATGGTGTCGATGTCTCGCACGGGATCGATGCTGCCTTCCACGTGGATAATGTTGCCGTCGTCGAAACAGCGTACCACGTGGACCAAAGCGTCTACTTCGCGAATGTGGGACAAGAATTGATTGCCCAGGCCTTCGCCTTTGCTTGCGCCCTTTACGAGTCCGGCGATGTCGGCGAATTCGATGGTGGCATAAATGATTTGCTTGGAGTGGCTCATTTCGCTCAACACGTCCAGTCGACGGTCTTTCACTTCCACCATGCCCACATTGGGCTCGATGGTGGCGAAGGGATAATTTGCCGCTTCGGCACCGGCTTGTGTGATGGCGTTAAATAATGTGGACTTGCCTACATTGGGCAATCCGATAATTCCTAATTTCATAAATACTTCCCCCTAATCCTAATCCAGCTCATTATACCATAGTTTTTGCCGCTCTTTTATGGGATTGGATTTCATTTTATGGGGCATTCATGTATAATATGAAGGTAAAGCGAGGTGACACATGAGTGCTATTGTAGTAAATGAACTGACCAAAAAATTTCGTCGGAATTTAGTTTTCAACGATTTTAACTTGGAAGTGTTCGATGGTGAGATTTTTTCGATCATGGGGATGGAAGGTGCCGGCAAGACGACCTTGGCCCGCATTTTGTTCCATTTTTTAAAACCGAATAAGGGAACGATCCGTATTTTCGATATGGACGGCCAAAAGGAATCCAAATCCGTAAAGGAATTTACCGGCTACATCCCGGAAGAGGTTTGGATGTACGACAATTTAAAACCCATGGCGATATTTAATCATACCTTGGCATTCCATGGATTAAAGAATACGGACGACATCCAGTCGTTAATGGAATATTTTGAATTGGACAATCGGCACAAATTCGCCGATTTAACGGATTCGGAACGCAAGCGCGTGGCGATTATTAATGCCCTGATTGCGAAACCGAAGTTGTTGGTTTTGGACAATCCGTCGAAGGATTTGTCCCGCGCCATGTTGGATAAACTTTTTACCCACATTGAGCGCCTTCAAAGTTCCGAAGGCCTTTCCGTCTTGCTCTTGACGGACGATTTGGCCATCGGCCAACGCTACGGCGATCGCGGCGCCTATTTGTCCGGCGGCCGCTTAACGGGCATCGAATATTTGAAGGATAAAAAGAACAACGACAAGGTGCTTCGCATTTTCGACGAGCTGATCGACGTGGGGGCCTTTGAAGAAATCGGCGCGACCTTATTAAAAGATGAATCCGGCGACGTGGAGTTTTTCTACGACGGCTACTTGCCCACGCTGACCACCGTATTGCATCAACAAAAAGTGAAGAACTACGTCTTGGAAGACGCGGTACTGGAAAATAAAGTGGAAATCTTTAAATCCGGCCGCAGTGTCAGCGAGCGCCCGGTTCCGCCGGCACAAGAGGCGAAGACCTCTCTTGACGATACCTCGGAAGAGGACACGATCATCGCCTACGACGACAAGGCCTTTGAAGCCGAAGCGATCGAGACGTCGGCGCCTATGGAAGACGATACGGTGATTTTAAGCGAAGCGCCTCTAAAAGATGAGGCGCAATCGACGGATGCGGCAAAAGAGAACGCAGCCGAAGAAGTCGCCGCACCGAAAGAGGAACAAGCGCTTGTCGAAGAAAAGACGGCAGCCTACGATTCCGATTCCATGATTTTGGACAGCCGCAAGACGCAGCCCATCGAACCGGTGGATTCCGACGATGTGCTCGTGGAAAAATACAGCTTTAAGCCGAAAAAGGGGGATGAGTGATGGTTTTTAATCTCGAAATGAAAAACAATCGGGGCAAGGCCTTTGCTTGGTTCTTGGTTCTCGGGATTTTAACCGGCCTGTTAATGGCCTTTTTCCCGCTTCTTCAAGACGACAATCTCCTATCCCTGGCCAACGGTTTTCGCGACGGCTTTTCCGAAAACATGCAGCCGATTTTAGGTTTCGGCAGCGAAATTGCCTTCGACAAATTCACGGACTACATTCCCTTTATCTTCCAATATCTGGGAATCTTGTTCGGGATTTTCGCCATTCAATTGGGGGCGAAGAGCTTGTCTCGGGAACAAAGCGCCGGTACCATCGAATACCTTTACGCCAATCCCATTACGCGGACGGAAATTTACAGCGGCAAGTTCACGGCCAATATGTTGCATTACGGCCTCGTGCTTCTCTGTGTATTGCTGGTCGCCTTTGCAAGCGCCTACGTCTTCGGCATCCACGACGTTCGAAACCTGGCCCTCGTGCTGCTTCAGGTATTCATTTGTCTGCTCCTTTTGGGCTTTGAATTTCTGTGCGTCGGCTTTTTCTATTCCTCGATCTCTTCTCGCGCATCCCACGCGGAAGGAGGGAGCCTGCTCTTGTTTATCGCCATCGCCCTCCTGTGGGCCGCACTCATCTTTATGGGAAGCGGGACACAAGCCATTGCGGCATTCTTCCCCTTCTCTGCATTGAACCCGCTGAGCATGGCGGGAAGCGGCGATTTCCAATGGATCGGCATGGTGGCAAACATCGTGCTCGGATTGATCTTCTGGGGATTGGGCTGTATTATCTACAAAGGAAAAGAACTAAAATTTTAAACCAAGATGAGCGGCTCATGGAGTCGCTCTTTTATTCGGAGGGAATATGATTCGATTAATTGCACTGGATTTCGACGGCACCATCGCCGCGAGAAAACAACCTTTCGATGAAACCATGATCGAGTACGTGCACCGGTGGAAAGAAATGGGCATCGAAACGGTGGTGGCCAGCGGCCGCCCCTTTCGTTCGTTGAAGCGGGAACTCGCTCCTTACAAGGATGAAATGGTCCTGATCAGCAACAACGGCAATTTAATTCGCCGTAAAAATTCGGAAGAGACTCTGGACCGCTTCGTCTTCGACAAGGACGCCATTCGCCCCTTAACGGCGGCCATCGAAGCTCGGGGGCTCCATCCGATTTTTCACGTGGACAGCTACGCCAAGGGCTACGATTTGGTCACCCTCCACGAGCAAACGGAGCGGGAAGCCTCCTACATTGTTTTTTACGAAAACATGTACAGAGAAATGTCCTTGGATGATCTTTTAAAAGAAGATGTCTTGGCCGTGGCCGGCTACACCACCCCCGATGTCTTCGAAGGATTAATCGAGGAGCCGGTGATTAAAGAAGGTGGACTGACGGCCCATTTGCTGAAGAGCAGGGATCCGAAACTTTCCCTTTTTGAAATCATCGGCAAGGGCAGCGACAAGTGGCGGGGCCTGAGCACCTACGGCAAGATGAAAGGCATCGCTCCGGAAGAGATGATCGTCGTCGGCGACGACCGAAACGACGGGGCCATGATCGCCCACGGAGGCGTGGGCATCGCCATGGCTTCGGCGCCGGAGGATGTAAAAGAAGTGGCGGATAGCATTTGCGAAGAAACGCCTGAAAATTACGGCGCCTTTCGCTGCGTCGATGCCATTGTGAGAAAGGAGGCGGAGGATGAACATTAATTGGTATCCCGGGCACATGAAAAAGACCATCGAGTCTTTAAAGAGCATGAAGGCGCAGTGCGACGTGGCGGTGGTCCTTCTCGATGCCCGCATTCCCGTGAGCAGCTACAATCCGCTTCTGGACGAGGTGCTCACCTCCATTCCCGTGCTTATGCTCTTAAATAAATCGGATTTGGCGGATCCGAAGGAAACACAGCGCTGGATCGACTACTTCAACGGGCAGGCGGACACCTCGGCCATCGCCTGGTCCGCCACATCGAAGCTCAATGAAAAAAAGCTCACCGAAGCGTTAGAAAATTCCGTAAAGGATTTGCGGGAAAGGGAAGCGGAAAAGGGCATGGAGAAGCGCAAGCTGCGCGTCATGGTGGCGGGGATTCCCAATGTGGGGAAGTCCACCTTCATCAATCAGCTGGCGGGGAAAAAATCCGCCGCCATCGGCAATCGCCCGGGGATCACGAAGACCAATCAGTGGATTCGCCACCACAAAGCCTTCGATCTTTTGGATACGCCCGGGGTCCTGTGGCCCAAGCTGGATCCGCCCATTCGCGGCCGCCATTTGGCCTACACCGGCTCCATTAAAGACGAAATCATGGACGTGGAAACCCTGGCCTTTGAGCTCGTTAAAGAAGCCATGAAGCATTTCGAAGCCCCTATGATGGCCCGCTACAATCTTACGGAAACCTTCGACGATCCCGTGGCGGTTATGGACGCCATCGGCAAGCGCCGGGGCTGTTTGATTCGCGGCGGCGAAATCGACTACACGAAAGTCTCCCACTTAATTCTGGACGAATTTCGCGCCGGCAAGTGGGGCGCGATTACCTTGGAGCGGGCAGATGACCGATCTGAATTTTGATCTGGAGCGATTGAAAGAAGGCTACGACTACATCGCCGGCATCGACGAGGTGGGTCGCGGTTGCCTCTTCGGCGACGTGGTGGCGGCCTGCGTCATCATGCCTTTGGATAAGGCCATTGAAGGCGTGACGGATTCAAAAAAGCTCTCGCCAAAAAAACGTGGCCTGCTGGAAGCGGCCATTAAAGAGCGGGCGGTTTTCTATGCCTACGCCAACGAAAGTCCCGAAGTCATCGACGCCGTCAATATAAAACAGGCCACGCGGCGCGCCATGAAGGCGGCGGCGGAAAAGGCCATGGACCGTTTTCCGGACAAGGACATCCTGTTTTTAGTCGATGCGGAAACCATGGACCTGGACTGCCATCAGTCGGCGATTATCCACGGCGACGATTTGTCTTACACCATCGCCTGTGCGTCCATTTTGGCGAAGGAGTATCGCGACAGGCTCTGCATTCAATGGGGCGAAGCCTATCCCGGCTACGGCATAGAAAAACACAAGGGCTACGGCACGAAACAGCACCGGGAAGCCATTCGCGCCCTCGGTCCCTCGGCAGGGCATCGCATGAGTTTTTTAACGAAAATTTTAAACAAATAGAGACCGAAAGAGCCGTCGGGCCTGTTTTTGCCTGTCTGTGGTTTATGGTATAATAGGTAAAATAGGAGGCAGAAATGGTTGAAAAATATTTTGTTGACCCTTCGGGGAACACCAATGTAAAAATTGCCGACGACGTGATTACGCGCATCGCTCAGGAAGCGGCCACGCGAGTCGAAGGCGTTTATAATAGCTACACGACGAAGAGAGATATCGGCGACTTCTTGCCCGGACGAGGCCAGTCGAAGACCAAAGTCACCGCCGACGAAGAAAAAAGCGTCGTGGATATTTCCATCGTCGTGGAATACGGACGCAACATCGTGGAAGTGGCGGAAGAAGTGCAAGACGCCGTCAAGATCAGCCTTGAAAACATGACGGATTTGGACATTACGGCAGTAAATGTTCACGTCAACGGCGTGCGCGCCCAAGAAAAAGAATCCGTTTAAAGGGAAGGAATTTCGTTGGACAACAAGTTGAGCAGAAAACTTTCAAGAATCGGAACCATGCAGGTTGTATTTGCGATGGAACACAGAGGCGATTTTTCCATGGACGTGGCGGAATCATTTTTCGAAAGCGTGTGGGAAGCCCACGAGGTGGAGGAAATGTATCGCCACGTTTTCAGCGAAAAGAAAGCGGCCATGCGTATGGAATCCGCAGCGGACAGTCCCTTTGCGCCCGATGAAAAGGCCTACATTATCGACTGTGTCGAAACCATTGTTGAAAACAAAGACGCCATCGACAAAATGATCGCCGATCACTTAAAAGACGGATCCATTCGCCGCATTTCCGCTGTGGATCTGTCTATTTTGCGCGTCGCCGTGGCGGAAATCATGTACCACGAAGACATTGCGCCGCCGGTCTCCGTAAACGAAGCCGTGGATTTGGCGAAGATGTACAGTTCTTCCGACAGCGCCCGCTTCGTCAACGGCGTTTTAGGCCATATCGTTCGAGAAGGCGGCTATGAATCCCATTAGTGTATCGGAGCTTCTCGCCTATGCGAAAAAAGTACTCAAGACCGATTACATGCTGAATCACGTCTTGATAAAAGGGGAGCTCTCCGAAATCAAAACCGCGGCCAGCGGCCACGTGTATTTCACCGTGAAAGACGATAGGGCCCGCATGGACTGCATTATGTACCGTGACGACGCCGAAGCGTCGGATATGGAATTCAGCGTGGGCATGGAAGTGGAAATGAACGGTTCCGTGGCCATTTACGCCCCCTCCGGACGGTTGCAATTTGTGGCGAAGACCATGGAGCTCACCGGAGAAGGCGCCCTTTACAAACTTTTCTTAAAATTAAAAGACCTTCTGAGCAAAGAAGGTCTATTTGATATGGAAAAAAAGATGCCTTTGCCTCAGATGCCGAAAACCGTGGGCGTGGTCACCAGCACCGTCGGTGCGGCCCTTCACGATTTTTTGCAGGTGGCGGCCAACAGAAATCCCGCCGTCTCCGTCATCGTGTCGCCCACCCTCGTGCAGGGGGAAGGGGCCGGAGCCTCCATCGCCCGTGCCTTCAAGCGGCTGGACGGGCGGGATGATGTGGATGTGATTCTCATTACCCGCGGCGGCGGCAGCATGGAAGATTTGTTTTGCTTTAACGACGAAACCTTGATTCGCACCTTGGCCGAAAGGCGCCATCCCGTCGTATCTGCCGTGGGCCACGAAGTGGACACCACCCTTTGCGATTACGTTGCCGATGTTCGGGCGGCGACGCCGACTCACGGCGCGGAAATCATCGTCAGCCCGCGGGAAGACATTCTCTCCGCCTCGAGGGCGCGCCTTCGCACCATGGAACACGCCATCGCCTTGAATCTTCACGAGGCGAGACGGCAAAATGACGCCTTGGGCCACCGCCTGCATCAAGCCGTGTCCATGGAGGCCATTTTAAACAAGCGTCTGGCCCAAAAAGCCGTGAAAGAGCGCATGGACTTTCGCATGAAAGAAGTGTTGAATCTCCACGCACAATCCCTTAATAGTCACGGTATACGCATAAGGGCCGTGAACCTTCCGGCCCGGGCGGAGAGGGACATGGAGCAGCTCGCTGCGCTTAAGCGGCGCATGGTGCGTCAATCGGCACTGGCGGTGAAAAATGCACAGCGGGATTTAGCCGAGCTCGACAATCGCATGAAGGCCATGGGCAAGGAGCGGGTGAAGCCACGGGTGCGCGTCTCGGATCGCTACATACGCTCGGCAAACGACGTCGACGTGGGCGACGTATTAACTATCGATCTCATTGACGGGTCCGTCGAAGCCCGCGTGCTTTCCATAGAAAGGAACGGTCATGAATTATAAAGAAAAGTCGGAGCAACTGGAAAAAATCGTGGAGCGCATGGAAAATGAAGACCTTTCCTTGGAGGAAATGGTGAAGCTCTACGAAGTGGCCACGTCCCTTTACAAGGAACTGGAAAAAGATTTAAAGGGCCTGGAACAAAAGGTTCGCGTGCTCACCGAAGGCATGGAAGAGGAGGGCGACAATGAACTTTGATAAGCGATTAAAGGAATATTACGAGGCCATCCCCTCGGCGGCCGACGAGTTAAAAGAAGCCATGCTCTACTCCTTGTTTACGGGAGGCAAACGGGTGCGGCCCACGCTTTTTTGCACCGTGTTATATGACCTGAACTACAAAGGCGACGCCGCCTTTTACTTTGCCGCTGCCATGGAATCCATCCACACGTACAGCTTGATTCACGACGACTTGCCCGCCATGGACGACGACGATTTCAGGCGGGGAAAGCCCTCTTGCCACAAGGCCTACGGGGAGGCCTTGGCCATTCTCGCAGGGGACGGGCTCCTGTCCCAAGCGGCGGAGCTTGCCGCCGAAGGAGCGTCGTTGGATCCCGCGGGCGGAATCGAGGCCATGAAATACTTATTTAAAGCCGCGGGAACCACGGGTATGGTGGACGGCCAGGTCCTGGATATACGCGCCGGCGCATCCTCCGGCGACGAAGTGATCTACAAGCGTAAAACCGGTGCCTTATTAGGCGCTTGCTTCGCCATGGCCGGTGCACTGGCGGGTAAACCCAAAGAAGTGAACGACACCTTGTACCGCGTAGGTGAAACCTTGGGCCTGAGCTATCAATTTCAAGACGACTACTTCGATTTGGAAGAAGACGGTGCGGAAGTGAATCCCGAGGATTATCTCACCAAGGCCCGTGAATACACGGAGGAATGTTTAAGCCTCCTTGCTTCCATTGGCCGATTTAAGGAAACGGAAGCGCTGATTACTATGATTTTAAAGCGAGACAGGTGATGGCGTGAAAGAGCGTGCAGATGTCCTTTTGGTAAAAAAGAATTTGGCGCCTTCCCGGGAAAAGGCGAAGACCATGATTATGGCCGGCGAAGCCTTTATCGGCACGGAGCGCATCGCCAAGGCGGGGCAAATGATCGATGCCGATGCGGAAATCAGAGTAAAGGGACACAGCCTGAAATACGTCTCCCGCGGGGGATTTAAGCTGGAAAAAATCATTGAAAATTGCGGGATCGACTTGACGGACAAGGTGTGCATGGACATCGGTTCCTCCACGGGAGGCTTTACCGATTGCATGCTTTCCCACGGCGCTAGGAAAGTCTACGCCGTGGATGTGGGCTACAATCAGCTGGCCTATTCCCTGAGGGTGGATCCAAGAGTCGTGGTTATGGAGCGGACCAATGTGCGCTATCTCGATGCGGAAGATCTTGACGATGCCATGGATTTTATTTCCATCGACGTGTCCTTCATCTCCCTCGAATTGGTGCTTCCCAAAGCCGTGAGCTACTTGTCCGAGACGGGGAAAATTGCCGCATTGATCAAGCCCCAATTTGAGGCGGGTAAAGGCAAGGTGGGCAAGGGCGGCATCGTCTCCGACCCGGAGATCCACCGGGAAGTTTTAAATAAAATACAGGATCTCGTCGCAGATTTGGGTATGTATCCCGAGGTACTGACCTTCTCGCCGATTCAAGGCGCGACGGGAAACACGGAATTTTTAATGCTTATGACGAAGGACGCCGCCGCGTCGAAGCCCGTCGACATCGACGGCGTGGTGCGGGCGTCCGGGGAGGAGTTTCGCTAATATGTTTTTACGCCTTCAAATCGATGACTTCGCCATTATCGATCACTCGTCCATGGAATTTCACGACGGCTTTTCCGTATTGACCGGGGAGACCGGCGCGGGAAAATCCATTATTATGGACGCCATCGGATTGATTCTCGGCGGGCGGGCTCAAAAAAATATGATTCGAAAAGGCGCGGAAAAGGCGTCGGTTCAGGGCGTTTTTATGACAAAAAACAAAAAGGCCCAGGATTTTCTCGCGGACCACAACATTCCCTTTGAAGACGTGATTATTGTGGAGCGAAGCATCGACCGCGATCGGCCGTCGCTGTCGGAAATCAACGGAAAAATCGTGACGAACGGGGTTTTGAAAGACTTCGGCTCCATTCTCGCCCTGTCGGAAGTGCAAGGCGAAAACAGTTTTCTCATGAAACCGGATTTTCAGCTGGAGCTTTTGGATCGTTTCTGCGGTGAGGAGCACAAGAGGGATCTCGCCGAGTTAAAAGATATCTACGGCGCGTACCGTGCGCTCATCGAACGCCTCAAGGACGAGGTGAAAGATCCCGAGGCCTTGGCTCGCGAAGGGGATCTCTTGCGCTACCAAATCGAGGAGATCGAAACCCTGGCTCTCGAAGAAGGGGAAGACGAGGCCTTGGCTGAAGAATTTCGCGCGAGAAACAGCCACACGGAAACCTTGGAACTTCTCAATGAAATGAATCAGCTGGCCTTTGAAGAGGGGGGCATTCGCTCCCTCCTGGATCGCTACGGCGCCGCCCTCGAGAAGGTGGCGCAAAATGACAGCCATTTCGCCGAGCTCTTTGAATCCTTTGAAGACATTCGCTACGGTTTTCAGGACTTGGCGCAAACCCTTCGGGACAAGGGCGAAAATTTCGACGACGGTCCCGGCCGTTTGCAGGAAGTGACGGATCGCCTGGATACGATCAATTCCATGAAGAGAAAATACGGCGACAGCTACGAAAAGATTCAGGCTTTTTTGGAAGAAAGCCGAAAGCGGCTGGACTTTATCGACGATTACGAACACGTGGTCGAAACCATGAAAAAAGCCTGCGAGGAAAAAAAGGAAGCGGCTACGGCCCTTTCCCTTCGGCTGAGAAAACGCAGGAAGGATGCGGCAAAAATTCTTGAAGGACGCATGGCTCGGGAAATGGAAGAGCTGGACATTCAGGGCGCGGCCTTTCAGGTGGATTTTTCCGAAAAGCCCTTGGCCGCAGACGGGATGGACGGCGTCCGCTTCCTCGTCGCCACAAACAGGGGCGAAGATTTGCTTCCCATGGCGGACATCGCCTCGGGCGGCGAAATCAGCCGCATCTTTTTAGCCTTTATCAGTATCTTTTCCGAATTGGACGAGCGGGAAATTCTCATCCTCGACGAAGTGGACACGGGCATGAGCGGCAAGACCGCGAAAGTAGTGGCGGAGAAAATGAAGCGCCTGTCCGAAGACAGGCAGCTCATCGTCGTGAGCCACTTGCCCCAAGTGGTGGCGCGGGCCGATCGCCAATACCGCATTCAAAAGCGGATGGAAGCGGGACGCACCGTTTCCTTCGTTCAAAAATTAAACGACGAGGAACGCATCGCCATGCTGGCCACCATGATCAGCGGCGAGGACACGGAAAAGACGCGAGAGACAGCACGCGAAATGTTACGAAACCGAATCTAGGAGGTTTTATGATTTCTGAAGAGCGCATTATACGCAGCGAAAAAATATACGAAGGCAAGGTCGTCACTTTGAGCTGCCACACCGTAGAGCTGGACGGTCAACGTTACGGCAAGCGGGAAGTGGTAGAACACGCCGGCGGCTGCACCATGGTGGCTCTGTGTGAAGACGGTAAAATCCCCTTCGTGAAGCAGTATCGTATCGCCACGAAAAAATGTCTTCTGGAGCTTCCCGCCGGGCTTATCGAGCACAACGAAAATCCCATGAAGGCCGCCATTCGGGAACTGGCCGAGGAAACGGGACTCGTGGCGGAATCCGCCGAGTTTCTCCTTGAAGCCTATACGTCCCCGGGATTTACCAACGAAAAGATCCACATCTTCTATTGCGAAAATCCCACGCCCGGTGAAATGCATTTGGACGACACGGAGGATTTGGAAGTGGTCTACATGGATCTGGACGAAGCCCTGCGCATGATTAAATTAGGCGAAATTATCGACGCAAAAACCATTATCGGGCTCTACGCCGTAAAAGAAATGAGAGATGCTAATGAACAAAACCATTGAATACTTAAATAAACAAACCGACCGACCTCCGGAGATCGGCATTATTTTGGGAAGCGGCTTAGGTGATTTCGCCGAAACCATCGAAAACGCCGTGTCCATTCCCTACAAAGACATTCCCGGATTTAAACAATCCACGGTTCAGGGCCACAGCGGCGAGCTGATTTTCGGCACCTTGGCTGGAAAAAATATCGTCGCCATGAAAGGCCGCATCCACTTTTACGAAGGCGTGGATATGGCCGACGTGGTCTTTCCAACGAAGATTCTCTGCGAACTGGGCATTAAAACCTTAATCGTGACCAACGCCGCCGGCGGCGTCAACGAAGGTTTTGAACCCGGCGATTTAATGATTATTACCGATCACATTAATTTCAACGGAAAGAATCCCTTGATCGGTCCCAACGACGGCAAGGGCGAGCGCTTCCCGGACATGTCCTATGCCTACGATCCGAAGCTTGCGGCGCTGGCGAAATCCACGGCCGAAGCATTAAAGATCAAGCATCAATCGGGTGTCTACATGTACATGACCGGCCCCAGCTACGAAACGCCGGCGGAAGTGCGCATGGCCCGCATTTTAGGTGCCGATGCCGTGGGCATGAGCACGGTGCCCGAAGTGATCGTCGCCAACCACCGAGGCGTGAAGGTCATCGGCATTTCCTGCATTACCAATATGGCGGCGGGTATTTTGGATCAACCCTTGGAACACGAGGAAGTGATCGAGATTTCCGCACGCGTTGCCGACGATTTTAAGGCATTGGTTACGAAGACCATCGAGGCGATTTAATATGAGCGTATTGGAAGTTATCGAAAAGAAAAAGCACGGCGAGGCCTTGTCGAAAGAAGAAATCGAAAGCACCATTGCCGGCTACCTTTCCGGCGCAGTAAAAGAGTATCAAATGAGCGCCCTCTTAATGGCCATTTACTTTTCCGGCATGGACGGCGACGAAATCGCCCATCTGACTCGCACCATCATCGAATCCGGCGAGACCGTGGATCTTTCATCCATTAAGGGCACGGTGGTGGACAAGCACTCCACAGGCGGCGTAGGCGATACGACCACCCTGATTATCGGGCCCATTCTCTCGGCCTACGGACTGCCCTTCGGCAAAATGAGCGGCCGCGGCCTGGGCCACACCGGCGGCACCTTGGACAAGCTGGAATCCATTCCCGGCATGGGTGTGGACCTGAGCATGGAAGAAATCGTGGCATCCACCAATGCCATCGGCATGGCCGTTGCGGGACAGACGGCAAACATTACGCCGGCGGACAAAAAGCTTTACGCCCTGCGGGACGCCACGGCCACGGTGGATTCCATTCCCCTGATTGCATCGAGCATTATGAGCAAGAAGCTCGCCATTCACGGCGACTGTTTGCTCTTGGATGTGAAGGTGGGCGACGGCGCCTTTATGAAAGATAAAGAATCGGCCCGCGAATTGGCGGAAACCATGGTGCACATCGGTGAGACCTTCGGACGAAAGACCCTGGCCATTTTAACGGCCATGGAAGAACCCCTGGGCCGCGCCGTGGGCAATGCACTGGAAGTGGAAGAAGCCATTGCCACATTAAAGGGCGAAGGTCCCGAGGATTTAACGGAGCTTTGCGTGTTTTTATCCACGAAACTGATTCACCTGGCCGAAGGCGGCGACGAAAAGGCCCTTGAAAAAAAGGTGAAAGAGCTGATCGAAAGCGGAAAGGCCCTGGACAAGCTCAGAGCCTTTATTAAAAACCAAGGCGGCGACGACAGAGTCATCGATGATTTTTCTGTTTTCCCCCAAGCTGAGAAAACCTACGACGTGATCAGCGAATCCGAAGGCTATTTGAACCATTTGCCTGCCCACGAAGTCGGAATTATCTCGAGAGATTTAGGGGCGGGGCGCGTAACCATGGACGATGAACTTGATATGGCCGCCGGCGTTTATCTGCACAAAAAACGCGGCGATTATGTGAAAAAAGGCGACGTCCTCGCCACATTCTACGGCGGGAAAAATCGCCCTATGGAAGAGCTGGCCCGTCGCTTCCTGGCCATCGCGTCTTTTTCCGAAGAACCTGTTCCCGCGGCGCCCTTAATTATCGACGAGGTTTATCATGGACATTAGTACCTATATATGGTCCATTCCCGCCCTGATCATCGCCATCGTCGGCCACGAAATCGGCCACGGCTACGTCTCTTATCTCCTCGGCGACGACACGGCGAAGCGGGACGGCCGATTGAGCTTAAATCCACTGGATCACATCGATCCCGTCGGGCTTTTGTTTATGATCGTCTTTCGCTTCGGCTGGGCGAAGGCCGTGCCCATTAACCCGTCCTATTACAAAAACCGCAAAAAAGGCACGATCCTCGTGTCCCTGGCCGGGGTGACGGTGAATTTTATTTTCGCCATTCTCGGCGCCTTTTTCTTCGTGTGGACGTCGAAGCATCAATTCGTGATCAGCAATTTCTTTCTGCACTTCCTCTGGTACAATGCCATGCTCGGCGTCTTTAACCTCGTGCCCCTGCCGCCACTGGACGGATCGAAAGTATTGGCCTCACTTCTCCCTTCGAAGACGGAGTTTTACTTCTACCAATACGAAAAATACTTCTACTGGATCTTGTTTTTAGGCGTGGTCACCGGATTCATTCCCCGCATTATCGGGCCTGTCGTTGAAGGCTTGATCCAAGTCTGCGTGGGCCTGGCCATGATGCTTCTCTCATGAGTTATGAATTCGTGTACGGATCCTTTTCCGGCCCCATGGACGTGCTTTTGGATCTGATCAAAAAGCGGGAGATGGATATTTACGACATTCAAATCCACGTCCTCGTCGACGATTTTCTCGCTTACCTTGACGGCATCACGGGCCCGGTATTGGATTCCATGGTGGATTTTCTCGCCATGGCCAGCTACCTTCTCGCCATTAAAAGCCGCATGCTTTTGCCCAAGCCTGTGACGGAAGAGGAAGAGGAAGAAGAAGATCCCCGCGCCGGCCTCGTGGAGCGGATTGTGGAATACAAACGCATGAAGGCGGCGGGCCTTCTTTTGGATGAAATGGCCGCCTACGAAGACGGCGCCGTCTACAAAAAGCAGGAGGATTTTTCGGATTTTTCCGAAGAGGAGCTCTTGGCCGATGGCGACGCATCCCGTTTAGCGAAAGCCTTTCGCGACGTCATGGTGCGCTTTGAGATCCACGAAGCGGCTCGGCAGTCTTTGGAAAAAATCCCCGCCGCGGAATTCAGCTTCAAACAAGCCGCGGATAAAATCGACGCCGCTTTCAGGAAGTGGGAGAAGCCGCGATTCCTTCAAATGATGGAAGACGCACAGAGTCGAATCGAAATCGTCACGGTTTTTCTCACCCTCCTGGAGCTTATGAAGCTTGAGAAGATCAGCTGCGTTCAAGAAGGAAAAGACATTGTACTGATAAAAAAAGGAAGGATCCATGGAACTGAAAGCGAAAGTTGAAGCCCTGTTATTTGCCTGGGGCGATCCCATTACGGAAAAAGAGATGGCAGACGCCCTCAAGGTCACGGCCTTGGAGCTGCGTCACGCCGTCAATGCCTTAAAAGAGGATCTTTCCGCAGACGACCGCGGCCTGCGCCTCGTGTGTGTCAACGACAGCTATCAACTTTCCACGAAGCCGGAGCTTTTCGAAGCCATTAGCGAATTTGCAAAAAAGACGCGGACGAAGAGCCTCTCCAATGCCGCCCTCGAGACCCTTTCCATCATCGCTTACAAGCAGCCGGTGCTGAAATCAGAGATCGAGGAGATACGCGGCGTGCGCTGCGATCAGGTGCTGAAAAGCCTGGAGCGCATCGACTTAATCGCCGTCCTCGGCCGCATGGAAATTCCCGGCCGTCCGAAAGTGTACGGCACCACGGAGACCTTTTTACGAAAATTCGGCCTGTCCGGTTTGGAAGATTTGCCGAAAGAAGAAGCAATAGAGGAGACGGAATCATGAGACTTCAAAAATACATGGCCCACGCCGGCGTCGCCAGCCGCAGAAAATGCGAAGAAATCATCGACGCCGGACGCGTCAAAGTAAACGGCGAAATCGTGACGGAACAGGGCATGAAGGTGGAGGAAAGTGACAAAGTCACCGTCGACGGAAAGCTTCTGCGCCTGCCGAAGACGAATCGCTACGTCTTATTGAACAAACCCCGCGGCGTCGTCTCCACCGTAGACGACAACAAGGGGCGCAAGACCGTGCTGGATTTGGTGCCCACGGGCAAAGGGCAGCGGCTCTATCCCGTGGGGCGGCTTGACATGGATTCCTCCGGTCTCTTGCTCTTAACGGACGACGGGGAGTTGACCCAGCGCTTGCTCCATCCGAAATATGAACTGGAAAAGACCTATCGCGTCACGGTGAAAGGCGTGGTGGACGAGGCGACGGCAAAAAAATTGTCCTCCGGCATCGAACTTAGTGACGGCATGACGGCGCCTGCGACCTTTAAAATTTTGGAACACAGAAACGCAAAGACCCGCATGGAAGTGACCATACACGAGGGCCGTAATCGCCAAATTCGCCGCATGTTTGAGGCCGTAGGCGCTGAAGTGGTTGAGCTTGAGCGGATTCAAATGGGCCCCTTAAAGCTGGGCCAATTGGGAAAAGGGGAGTACCGTCCCCTTCGGGATAAAGAAATTCGGGCGTTGAAATCATGGAAGTAATGCCTACATCGGCCGTGGACTGGTCCCATGCCGTCCTGGAAAACTTTTTGAAGAAGGACCATCTCGCTGTGGATCTCACGGCGGGAAACGGAAAAGACACCTTGTTTCTCGCCCGACGGGCGAGTCGCGTCCTGGCCATGGACATTCAGCAGGCCGCCATGGACAAGACGGAGGCCCTGTTAAAAAAAGAAGAGATAGAAAACGCGGAGCTGATTCACGACAGCTTTGAGAATGTATCGAACTATGTGGATCTCAAAGAGGTCGACGCCTTTGTCATGAATCTGGGCTATTTGCCCGGCGGCGACAAGACGATCACCACGACCTGGCCCGCCACGAAGCGGACCTTAAATGAAATCCTGGCCGCCATGAAATCCGGCGCCCTAATCAGTCTCGCGATCTATCCGGGACACGAGGCGGGAAAAGTTGAGAGCGAGGGTATGGAAGCGTTGATCGGCGCGTTGGATCAAAAAGAGTATAAGGTGGTAAAAATCACCTTTCCCAATCAAAATCATTGCCCGCCCTATTGGGTAGGCATCGCGAGGTGTTAGATGATACTGGTCATAGGAGGCGGACCCGCCGGCATGATGGCCGCCATAAAAGCGGCGGAGACGGCGGAGGTCACCTTAATCGAAAAAAATGAAAAATTGGGAAAGAAGCTGTTTATTACGGGCAAGGGACGGTGCAATCTCTGTAACGACTGCGACGATCCCTTTTTCTTTGAGGTCCTGAATCGCAATGCAAGCTTTATGTACTCGTCCTATTACAGTTTTACCGCCGCCATGCTGAAAGATTTCTTCGAAAGCCGCGGCACCCCCTTAAAGGTGGAGCGGGGCGATCGAGTCTTTCCGAAAAGCGACAAGTCTTCGGACATCATTAAAACCTTAGAGCGGGAGCTGGTGAAAAAGAAGGTGGCCATTCGTCTGAACACGACGGTAGAATCCGTTGAAAGAGAAGAAGACGGCTATACCCTAAGGACGAACAAAGGCACGTTCCGCGGAGACAAGGTGATCGTCGCCACGGGAGGCATGACCTATCGCCTCACCGGCTCCACCGGCGACGGCTACGGCTTTGCCGAAGATTTCGGCATGGGCGTGGTGAGGCCCGTGGCAGGCCTCGTGGGCTTAAAGCTCAAGGAAAGCTACTTAGAGGAACTGTCCGGTCTGTCTTTAAAAAACGTGGCGCTCACGGCGACGACGAGAGAGGGAAGCTATTCCGATTTCGGCGAAATGCTCTTTACCCACTTCGGCATCAGCGGGCCCATCGTCCTGAGTCTCTCTTCGAAAATCAATCGCTCCGATAAAGTGGACTTGTCTCTCGACTTAAAGCCCGCCCTTACAGAAGAGGTGCTCGATAAGCGGCTATTGCGCGAAGTAAAGGACAATTCCAATCGGGCCATGCACAATCTGATGAAGAACCTGCTGCCCAAATCGTTGATCGCGCCGGTGTTGGATCAGGCGCAGGTGCCTCAGGATCTGCCGGCCCATCAGCTCTCGGCGGAAATGCGCCGCGCATTGATTGGGTCGCTGAAAAAATTCCGCCTTCACTACGCCGGGCTGTTTAACGAAAACACCGGAATCATTACCACCGGCGGCGTGGACGTAAAGGACGTGGATCCTTCGACTATGGAAAGCAAAAAGGCCAAGGGTCTCTACTTCTGCGGAGAAGTTTTGGACGTGGACGGACCCACCGGGGGCTTTAATTTACAGATCGCATTTTCTACCGGATACTTAGCCGGCATGTGTTCCGGTGAGGAGGAATAAATGAAAACCATCGCCATTGACGGACCCTCCGGCGCGGGGAAAAGCGCCATTGCAAGCGCCCTGGCAAAGCGTCTGGGCTACGAATACATCGACACCGGCGCTCTCTATCGCACCATCGCCTACATCGCCGTAAAAGAAGGCGGGGATCTTTCCACTGTGGAGCTTCTGAAGCGCGTGGACGCTCAGTCCATCGACTACAAAGACGGCGCCGTGCAATTAAACGGCCAGGCCCTGGGCGATGTTATTCGCACGGAGGCCATCTCCCAAAAGACCTCGCAACTGTCGAAAGAACCAGCGGTGCGGGATTACCTTCTGTCTCTGCAACGGCGGCTCGCTGAAGACGGTGGCGTCGTCATGGAAGGGCGGGACATCGGCACGGTGGTGCTGCCCTCGGCGGATGTGAAATTTTTCCTCACGGCGTCGGAAGAAGAGCGGGCGAGACGACGCTACGAACAGCGCCTGGCCTTTGGCGAAGCCGTGGATATGGAAAAGATCAAGGCCGACATTCATGCCCGAGACGAGCGGGATAAAAATCGCACCGTGGCTCCCTTGAAGCAAGCGGCGGATGCAATTCTCGTGGATTCCACCGCCATGAGCGAAGAAGAAGTCTTGGACACCATGGTGAATTACGTGGAGAACGGCCATGTTTTATAATTTCGTGAAAGGCATTACCGGGTGGCTTTTAAAAATCCTCTATCCCTACGAAGTGGTGAACATGCCCGAGCTGGAGGACAAGGCCTATCTTTTGGTGGCCAATCACAAGAGCAATTGGGATCCCCTCTTCGTTTCGATTTTATTTCCCAAACAGGTGCGCTGGATGGCGAAGCGGGAGCTCTTTGAAAAGCCGGTTTTAAAGCAAATCCTTCAGGGTGTCGGCGCCATCTCCGTCGACCGGGACCACGGCGATGCGAAGAGCACCATTATCGCCATGCGTGCATTAAAAAAGAATGAGATCGTGGGCATTTTTCCGGAGGGAACCCGGGTCAAGGACGTGGACTACGATCGGGCCAAGCCCGGCACCATTCTTCTCGCTTCCCGCACCGGGACCGAAGTTCTGCCCCTATACATCGAAGGGGACTACAAACTTTTTCGCAAACGGCGCTACATATTCCGTGCGCCGATCCCCTTCGAAAAGGAAAAGCTCACCGAAGAGGAATACCAAAAACGCATGCGCGCCTTAATGGCCACCATTTACGAAGGGAGAAACTACCTTGGAAATACTGTTGAGTGAATGCTACGGCTTTTGCGGCGGCGTGAAGCGCGCCGTGGAAAGCGCCTTTCAGACGGCTCAGACCTACGACGACGTGAAGATCTTAGGGGAGCTGGTGCATAACGCCCAAGTAAACGAAGACCTGCGGGAAAAAGGCGTAGAGCTCATCGACGAAGCCCATCTGCCTGAAAATGCCACGGTCATTACGAGAAGCCACGGCACGACGAAAGCCTTAAAGGAAGAGTTGAGCGCGAAAGGCAACCGCGTGGTAGACACGACCTGCCCCTTTGTCTCGAGGATTTACACCATCGTCGAGGAAAACAACGCCAAGGGCATTCCCGTGGTCATCGTCGGCGACAAAGGCCATCCGGAAGTAAAGGGCATCGCCTCTTACGGCGACGATGTTTACATCGTTGCAGACGCCGATGAGGCGGACGCCTTGCCTTTAAGTGAGAAAGATCAAATTGCCCTTGTTTCCCAGACGACAAATCCCAATAAATTGGTTGATTCTGTGGAAGAAAGGCTAAAAGGTGTTTTCACCGGGGAGATTTTAAGGTATAATACCATATGTAAAGCCACAAACGACCGTCAGGATGCCTGTCGCATGTTGGCTACTCATGTGGATTGTATGCTCGTTATAGGTGGTAAGAATAGTGCAAATACGAAGAAGCTCGTAAAGATTGCGTCAGAACATTGCGATAATGTCTACCATATTCAAACCATAAATCAACTCGATCTACGTCCATTTAAAAAATTCAATAAAATTGGTATTACCGCCGGGGCATCCACTCCGGATTCGGTAATCAAGGAGGCTGTTAGTAGAATGGATAATATGAACAGGGACGAAATGAACAATGAAATGATGGAGGCCATTGAAAACTCTTTCACGCGCGTACGCCGCGGTGAAATTGTCGATGGCGAGGTATTATACGTAACCGACGACGAGGTTATGGTTAATATCGGCTACCGCGCAGACGGTATCATCTCCAGAGATGAATTGTCCAACGATCCCAATGTAAAACCGAGTGAAATCTTCAACCAAGGAGATCAAATTCAGGTTTACGTAATGAAAATGGACGATGGAGACGGTAATGTCGTTTTATCCTTCAAACGCGTGGAAAACATGAAAGTTTGGGATGAAATGGAAGAAAAATTTGAAAACGGCGAAACGGTTACGGCTCACGTCACCAATGTCGTCAAAGGCGGCTTGACCTGTGACGTCGACGGATTAAACGGATTCATTCCCGCATCCCACGTTTCCGTACGTTTCCAAAGAGATTTAAGCAAATACGTCGATGAAGACTTAGAATGCGAAATCATCGATTTCGATAAGGGCAGAAGAAAATTCGTTCTCTCCCGCAAAAACATCGAATCCAAGGAAATCGAAGAAAAACGCAAAGAAGTGTACAGCACCCTTCAAGAAGGCGAATTCATCGAAGGTACGGTTCAACGCCTTACCAACTTCGGCGCATTCGTCGATGTCGGCGGCGTAGACGGATTGATTCACATCTCTGAACTTTCCTGGAACCGCGTGAAACATCCCAGCGATGTCGTAAGCCCCGGCGAAAAGGTAAAGGTGCTGGTTCTGAAAATCGACGAAGAAAAGAACCGCATTGCCCTCGGCTTAAAACAAACCACCCAAAAACCCTGGGATACCTTTGTTGAAACCGTACAAGTCGGCGATGACGTAAAAGGTACCGTCGTAAACATTCTGGACTTCGGCGCATTCGTTCGCCTGGAATCCGGTGTAGACGGCTTACTGCACGTTTCTCAAATTTCCAGACAACACGTCGAAAAACCGTCTGATGTCTTAGAAATCGGTCAAGAAATCGACGTTCGCGTCACCGATATCAACTTCGAAGACAAGAAGATTTCTCTTTCCATGAAGGCCCTTCAACCGGGCGGCGAAGACGAACAAGCTCCTCGCGAAAGAAAGAAAGAGCAAAAACCTCGTCGCAGAGAACAACCGCAAGTAGAAGCGAAACCTGAAGAAGAAAGCTTCTCCATGGCAATCGGCGATCTGATCAACTTCGATCAACTTGAAACCGTCGATGCGGAAGAATCCCAAGACGAAGAATAATAAAACAAATGCGCTTTCTAAGGAGAGCGCATTTTTTGTAGGTGAAGAATGACAACTGAAGGGATTATCTTAGGCGTATGCCTGGGGCTTCTTATGGCGTGGAAAGACAAGACGTTTTTGCAGGAACCCCGCTTTAAAAATTTAATCGTCGCAGGCACCGGCGCCGTCCTCTTTCTCATTGCACTCAAGGCGGCGCCTTCGGTGACTTTCCTTGCGGCGCACTTTTCGGCCATCCACGCCCTTGCGCTTTTTATCATGGCCGTGGGCTGTGTGATCGGTCGCCATTTGGGTTACACCCTATCCGGCGTGGGACTCGCCTTAAATGGTGCGGTCGTCGCCTTAAACGGTGCCATGCCCGTGGAAGCAAATGCCCTGTTAAAGATCGGCGACAGTCGCGCCCTTACCTTAATCACCGAGGGGCGGGTTCTGACCCACAGCTTGGCCAACGAGGCGACGCGGCTTCGCTTTTTAGGCGACCGCTTCTGTTTTTCCTCGGCAGTCTCAAGTGCAAAGGTCATGAGCATCGGCGACGGCTTCATCGCCTTCGGTTTGTTTTTATTTGTAGCAAGCGCTACGTCTTATTTATTCGGAAAGGCGGATCACCATGCAATGGATAAGTGAAACTTTATCGATGCTTCGGATTCAAGACGTCATCGACATCGCCATCGTCGCGGTGATCATCTATTGGCTCTTTAAATTAATCAAGGGCACCCGCGCCGAGCAGTTAAGCAAGGGGATCGTCGTGGTCCTGATCCTTACGAAGCTCAGCGAAATCCTGCAGATCTACATGCTCAATTACCTCTTAAAAAGCATGTTGACTTGGGGATTTTTGGGCCTGTTTATCGTGTTTCAGCCGGAAATCCGACGGGGCCTGGAATTTATCGGCCGAAACAGCTCCATTCGAAAAGGCTTCGTCTTGTCGGGAACCCGGGATGAATCCACCATTAATGAAATCATCAGCGCCGTGGCCTCTCTGTCCCGCCAGAAGATCGGCGCCTTAATGGTGATCGAGCGCAAGACGGGCTTAAATGAAATTATCGAAACAGGGACGAGCATTTACGGCGACTTGTCTTCAGGTCTGTTGATCAACATCTTCATCCCCAACACGCCCCTTCACGACGGCGCCGTCATCATCAACGGGGATCAGATCGTTTCCGCCGCCTGTTTTCTGCCCTTAACGGAGGAAAAGGGCCTTTCCAAGGAATTGGGCACGCGCCACCGTGCGGCCATCGGCATCAGCGAAAAAAGCGACGCCTTCGCCATCGTGGTCAGCGAAGAAACGGGATCCATCTCTGTCGCCGAATTCGGAAACATTAACCGCCATTTGGATCTTTCCACCCTGGAACAAATGCTGCGGGGGATCTACTTCCCAAAGAGTGACGAGGAGGAAATTTGATGCGCGATAAATATGTAAATTTTATAGCGAACAATCGGGACACGATTACGAAAATATTCTCCCTGGTCCTGGCAATTTTGCTTTGGTTTTTCATCATTACGGAAATCGATCCGGTGATCACCAAGGACTTCACCAATGTGGAAGTGGAGCTTCGGAACCAATCCACCATGCGGGAAGCGGGAATGGAGCTTTTGCAAAACGATGATTACACCACCAATATCGTCGTCTCCGGAAACCGCAGCGCCATCGTCGGATTAAAAGAAGAAGATATTTCCGCCTATGTGGATTTAGGCGAAGTGCAACCGGGCTCCCAACGGCTGCCCATTCACTTCCGCCTCTCCGACGAGAGTATAAAAATTAAAAAATCCAATCCCTCGGCCATTACCATCGCCGTGGATGAAATGGTGACGATGCAAAAACCGGTGACGGTGACGGCCAAAGGCAAGCCCGCCGACGGCATGGTGCTGGACAGAATCATCGTTAATCAAGAAGAAGTCACCGTCAAGGGCCCGCAAAAAGCCGTCGACAAAGTGCATTCCGTGGCCGGCCACATCGCCATATCCGGTGCGAAAGATACGGTGTTATCCTCTGTGGAGCTTTCGCCCTTGGATAAAAATAAAAACGTGATTGCAGGCATCGAGGTGACGCCGAATACCGTCGGCGTTCAGGCGACCATATCGAAGGCGAAAAGTGTGCCCGTGGAAGTGAACTTCGTCGACGTCGAGGGTGGCGACTTTAATCGGGATCGAGCCATCCTTACGCCGGCCACCGTGACCATTACCGGTGAGACCGACGTCATTGATCGCATCGAGAGCATTCCTACCCGGCCGGTGGATGCGAAAGAGCTCATGAGCACCAATGCCGTGCCCGTGCAGTTAAACGTGCCGGAGGGGATCCATCTCGTCAATCCCGACGAATCCGTGATTTTACGTTACATGAAAAAGGAATCGGCGCGGCGCACCATGGAAGTCTCCACAGAGCACATGACGTCCATGAAAGATGTCAATCTCAGCGATTTTAACGTGCCGAAGAAGATCGACGTGGAAATTTACGGCGACGCCTCTTTGGTGGATGCCCTCAGGGAGACGGACATTCAACTAAGTGTCGATCGCGAAGGCAAGGTGATCGCCAAGGGGCCGAAGGATTTAGAGATTATTCGCATTACGCCGAAACGTCTCTCATCCTCGTCTTGATTGGCGGCCGGTCTTTTGCTAAAATAAATGTCTATCGTAGAATGAGAAAAAAGAGGAGGCTTTGATGAAATTTTTAGGAGACGGTTTAACTTTCGACGACATTTTGCTCATGCCCGGGTATTCTGAAGTGTTGCCCAACGAAGTGGATTTAAAGACGAAGATCACCGAAGGCATCGAACTGAACATTCCCCTGATGAGTGCCGGTATGGATACGGTTACGGAATCGCAAATGGCCATTGCCATGGCCCGCGAAGGGGGCATCGGCATTATTCACAAGAGCATGCCCTTGGAAGAACAGGTAAAGGAAGTGGACCGCGTCAAACGTTCGGAACACGGCGTCATCACCGACCCCTTCTCCTTATCCAAAGAGCATGAAATTAAAGATGCCATGGAATTAATGAGCCACTACCGCATTAGCGGCGTGCCCATTGTCGACGAAAATAATATTTTGGAAGGCATTATTACCAACCGCGACATTCGCTTCGAAGACGATTTAAACAAAAAAATCGCCAGCGTCATGACCAGCGACAATTTAGTCACGGGCAAGCAAGGCATTTCCATGGACGATGCCCTGAAGGTGATGAAGCAATACAAGATCGAAAAACTGCCTCTCATCGACGACAGTCACCATCTCATGGGTTTAATTACGATTAAGGACATTGAAAAAGCCATTCAATACCCGAATTCCGCCAGAGATGCAGGCGGTCGCCTCCTTGCCGGAGCCGCCATCGGCGTCACCCACGACGTATACGAACGGGTGGAAGCCCTTCGTGCGGCAGGTACAGACTTATTCGTCATCGACACGGCCCACGGACAATCGAGGGGCGTTTTGAAAACCATCCGCGAAATTAAAAAAGCCTTCCCCGACATTCAACTGGTTGCCGGGAACGTGGCCACCTATCAAGGCACCATGGACTTAATCGAAGCCGGCGCCGACTGCGTCAAAGTCGGTATAGGCCCCGGTTCCATTTGTACCACTCGCGTGGTCACCGGGATCGGCGTGCCCCAAGTGACGGCGATCTTAAATTGTTCGAAAGCAGGCAGAGAAAAGGGCATCCCCATTATCGGCGACGGCGGGATCAAGTATTCCGGCGACGTGACCAAGGCCATTGCGGCGGGCGCCGACGTGGTTATGATGGGCTCCATGTTTGCCGGTACCGACGAAAGTCCCGGCGAAGAAATCTACGTGGAAGGTCGTCGCTTCAAGACCTACCGCGGCATGGGCTCCTTAGGTGCCATGAGCAGCGGATCCAGCGACCGCTATTTCCAATCGGAAACGAAGAAATACGTACCCGAAGGTGTGGAAGGACGCGTGCCCTTTAAGGGAAAAGTCGGCGATGTCATCTATCAACTGATTGGCGGTTTAAAATCCGGTATGGGTTATGTCGGGGCAAAAGATATTTATGAACTCAAGACCAATACGGAGTACATGAAGATCACTCCCGCTACCCTGCAAGAAAACCATCCTCACAACATTACGATTACAAGAGAAAGTCCGAACTACATCAGTTCTCGAAAATAGACACAAAAATGGCCGCTCCCGTGGAAACACAGGGGCGGCTTTTTCATTTATTCATATTTTAAGCGTCGTTGGGCAAAACCGTAGCCGAGAATACTCTCGGCGGCGGCAAAACCGATGACGACGAGGGAATCCTGCATTGTAAATCGGGCGAAGTGATTCATTTCATAGGCCAAGGTATTCAAAGCAAAAGCATTTTCGATCATGGGGATGATTTGCTGGGCACAGGTTAAAAAACCGACCATGGTCAATGCCACGGAAAGCAGGGTTACGCCGCCGAGGGATTTCATACGAATGCTTAAAGCGGAAAAAACAAAGACGGCGGGTATGGCCAAAAGAATGCTCGCGAAGAAGTAGTAGAAATAAAGAGAAAAATTAAGGCCACCGAAGCCGCAGACGAAGCGGCCGGCCAGGAAGAAACAGGAAAAGAAGAAAATTTGAGCGATGAGGATGAGAGCCAGCGCCAGGAAACATTTCGCAAAAATAAATTGGCTGTGTTTTGCGCTGCTGAGTCGGATAAAATTTAATCCCGCCTTGTGCTCCACTTGCCACAACAGGGCGACGATGATGGCGATGAGGGGCACATAGAAAAAAGAGAAATAGAATAGGGCGATCTGGGTAAATAAGCTCTCCCATTCATGGGTGAGCATGGCGCGATTGCCCATGTAATTAAAGGTACCGAAACTTGTCGCCAACAATGGCACGACGAGAATGGCCAAGAGAAGGGGTAGCCATCTTATTTTCTTGACCTCAATTGAAAAAACAGAAAACATAATGCCTCCTAAATGGTTTTGTCGCGGCGGATGCGCGTGTGTTTTTTAATAATGAATAGGCAGATTAATAAACCCGTGAGGGATGCGGCCAAGGATGGCCAAGGAACGGGATTAATCACGCGGTCAAATCCTTCGCTTCCCTTGACGAAGGAAATGCTCAAAAGGGAGCTGTACCACGCGAAGGGATTGATGAGCGTGAGCACCCTTGAAGTCAGCATGGAGAGAATACCAAAAAGAGCCCCGCCCATGGAAAAGAAGAGGGTAAAGTAAGGGCTTTTGGCCCGCGTATCCAATAGAAGAAAGAGGGCGACAAAAGCCGAGGTAGTAAGCCACTGGCTGAAAAACACTACGGCCACGTGGGCGCTCGCCACTTGGGATAGATGGAAATGATCGGAACGGGCGGCCATATGAAGAATCAATGCCCACTCGATCAATTGCAGAATGAAGAGGCGCAAACTGAGCCACGACCATTTTCTCATGAGAAGGGTCGACGGCTCCACGCCGAGCATTTCCTGGAGCTGAAACATATTGTTTTTCTCTTCGATTTCCACCACTTTTTTCACTAATGAAGAAAGAAGCACCGGGTTGAAGATCAACTGAAACAAAAAGTAGGCGTCTAAAAGGGAGAAAAGGGGATAGATTTCCTCTGTAAAAGAATTTGTAAAGCCAATGACGCCTAAGATGGGGACGTGAACGCATAGCATAAGGAAAAGCAGCAGATAGAGTCTCAAGCCTTTGTATTTTTTCGATTCCGTATTAATCAATGACGGCGCCTCCCCTCTGCGTATCCTGAATAAATAATGCTTCCAAACTTTCTCGCTCCTCTTCGATGCGGTAAATGTCCACATAAGGGCTTAGGGCGCGAACCGTCTTCGCCACATCGCGATCGGTAGGGTGGTTTAAGATCAGTCGGTCGCTGCGAATTTTGCATTCCAGGGAAGAAAGGACCTCCGCCGCCTTTTCATTGTCCGAAGTGCGAATGGAAAGAATCGGCGGATGAAGGCGACGATAATTTTCCAAGGTGCCGTCGTAGATCAAGTGACCCTTTTGAAGCATGGCGATATGGGTGGCGATTTTTTCCACTTCGTCGAGAATGTGAGAAGAAATTAAAATCGTCGTATTCTTCTCCACCGCCAATCGCTGAAAGAGGTGGCGCATGTCCAGGGTGCCCACGGGATCCAGGCCGTTAATGGGTTCGTCCAGAATTAAAAGCTTCGGTTCGCCGATGATGGCCATGGCGATGCCCAAACGCTGCTTCATGCCAAGAGAATAAGTTCGCACCTTTTCGTTTGCCTTTGTCTCTAGGCCCACGGCTTCCAAGGCCGGGAGAATATGCTTTTTGTCGATGCCCTTTAAGGTGCAGAGAATGGAAAGATTCTCATATCCCGTGAGATGATCGTAATAGGCGGGGCGCTCGATCAATGCGCCCAGCTTGCGATTGAGCATCTTTTGATTTTTCGGCACTACCTTTTCGCCGAAAAGCATCATGTCGCCAACCTCCGGTTCGATGAGGCCCAAAATGGCCTTCATCAATGTGGATTTCCCGGCGCCGTTGGGGCCGATTAAGCCGTAAATGGCGCCGGAGGGTAGATCGAAGTGATCGATGTCCAATACTTTTTTGCCGCCGTAGGTTTTTATAAGATGGTCGATGGTTAGTAGTTTACTCATGTAAGCCTCCTTTTGATTTCATGATAAAAGCTATAGCTCACACAAGCATGGAAGCACCATCACTTTTACATCACAAAAGAGGAAGCAGCCGCCCCCTATGATAAAATAAGGGCGAAAGGGGCAGTAGAGATGAATAAAAAAGAACCGGTCATTTTAATCGTAGACGATGAAAAATCCCTCCTGGATCATTTGGAAGCCTACCTGCGTAAGGCGGGCTATTCTTCCGTAAAAACGGCGTCGAATCTTGCACAGGCGCGGTTTCAACTGGCCAATCACCACGTGGATCTCATGATTTTAGATCTCATGTTGCCCGACGGAAGCGGCATGGACCTGTTGAAATCCCTGCGCAAAAGATCCCATCTGCCGGTGATTATTCTATCGGCTTTAGATGGCATCGACGACAGGCGGGAAGGCTTTGAGTCGGAGGCGGACGACTACATCGTGAAGCCCTTTCTCGCGGAAGACCTTTTGTGGCGGGTAGAGGCTGTGCTCCGCAGAAGCTTTCGCGAGGAGCGAAAAGGCCCCGTGGATTTAAACGGCGCCCTCTTCGATCCGGCGAAAGGCACGATTACAAAAGAAGGCGGGGAAGAGAAACTCACGGCGAAGCAGTACAAAATCTTGGCCCTTCTCGCCGAGAACTTAAACCGAATCGTCTCCATCGACCAAATTATCGACGCCGTGTGGGAGGAATCCTTCGGTTACGAAAACACCCTTATCACCCATATCTACCGCCTGCGGGAAAAATTGGAAGACGATCCTTCCAATCCCACCCGCCTGGTGACGGTAAAGGGCTTGGGCTATAAGCTCGTCGGAAAGCAGTAGAGGCTTCATTATGTTTCAGTTTATTTTAAAAAAATTACGCCGCTTCTTTTTGTTTACCGTGGCACTGTTCTTCGTCCTCGTCTTTCTCATCCTAATTATTCTCTACATCAACTACAATATGAGAAAGCAGTACACCACCCCAAGCGTTGCCTACGACTACATTATGGAAAATAAAAGTGACGACCTTTTTTTTGGCGAAAAGAATCGCCGCTTTCTAGAAGAAAACGGCTTGTGGGCCATACGCATCGACGAAGAGGGAAAAGTGGCGGAGTCTTGGAGAAAGCCGCCTGAAGTGCCCGAATACTACAAGATGACGGATGTGGCCCGCTTCACGCGATTTTATTTAAAGGATTATCCGGTGCTCACCTATGTGGTGGGGGACGAGCTGTTGGTCTTCGGCTATCCCAAGGGTTCCCTGGACAAGTTGCCCTTTAATTATTACAGTGTGGAACAATTGCTCTTAAACGTGGACTTGGCTCTTCTGTTTCTTTTTGGTTATCTCGTTTTCGTCTTTTTTATGTACCGCAAAGAGCGGGCCAATCTTTATAAAAACCTGAATCCGCTGCAAGATGCCTTGGATAATATCTATGCCGACGACTATGTACCTTTGGAGGAGACCGGGCAATTAAAGGAAGTGTCCCACGCGGTCAACGACGCCAATGCCCGCTATGTGCAGCTGAGCAAAAGCCAGAGCCAATGGATTCGAGGCATCAGCCATGACGTGCGCACGCCTCTTTCTAAACTTAGCTGGGGGCTGAATGATTTAAAGGACGAGTCCAATAAGGATGCGGTGGCGACCATGGAAGAAGAGATCATGCGCATCAGCAAAACCATTCAGGACCTGAACGACACCACGCGCCTTCAAAGCTTAAGAGACGACCGATTCACTTTTCAAAATCCTGCGCCTATTCTCAGGAAAATCATCGTCGCTCATCTGAACGAACACGAGGATCGAAGCATTTTATTCGACAATCAGTTAAGTGAAGACACGAAGATCCATATGGACAGCCACCTCTTCGCCCGCATGATCGACAATGTGATCAGAAACAGCATCATGTATCAATCGGGAGACATTCACGTGGAATGTTGTGAAAAAGAGGATAATGTCCGTATGACCATCCGGGACCAAGGCGGCGGCGTAAAAAAAGAGGTGCTGGATCGTTTGGAAGCTTCGGATTCGACTTCCGTTTACGTTCATGGCATGGGGCTTTTGATTTCGAAGCAGATTTGCAGGTTGCATAGAGGCGTAATGACGGCGACAAATAAAGACGGCGGTTTTCGGGTGGACTTTTCTTTTCCGAAGCGGGCGGGCGAATGAGGGGCCTGCCTATATTGACAGCTTTACTCACTCTTGATAACATGGTAAAGGATTTAAGGAGGTACGGATAAATGAAAGTTTCTATAATCATGGGCAGCTACAGCGACAAAGACATCGCCTTTGACGTGATCGGCGCCTTAAAAATGCTCGAAATTCCCTATGACGTGGTCGTTTACAGCGCGCACAGAACGCCCAACGACGTGGTGGACCACGTGAAAAAACAAGAAGAAGAGGGCACGGAAGTATTTATTTCTATTGCGGGAAAAGCCGCCCACTTAGGCGGGGTCATCGCCGCGCACACGACGCGTCCGGTGATCGGCGTGCCGGGAAAAACCTCTGTCGCAGGCGGGATGGATTCCCTTCTTTCCACGGTACAAATGCCCTCCGGCGTGCCCGTGGCAACCGTTGCCATTAACGGGGGAAAGAATGCCGGTATTTTAGCGGCGCAAATTCTTTCCGTCGGCGATCCGGCCATTAAGCAACGACTCCTGGCCTACAAAAAGCAATTACAAGACGAAGTGGCGGAAATGAACAAAAAATTGGAGGCTGATCTTCGTGCCTAAAATGAAAAGCGATGTAGAAATTGCACGGGAGGCCCATTTGGATGAAATCCAAGTGATTGCCGAACGCCTGAATATTCCGAAAGATAAATTAAAACCCTACGGCCGCTACATGGCAAAGATCGAAGGGCGCGCCTTTGAAGATCACGACGAAGCGCGGGGCAAGCTCGTCCTAGTCACCGCCATTAACCCGACGCCGGCGGGAGAAGGAAAGACCACCACAAACATCGGCCTCGCCATGGCCATGGACAAGATGGGCAAGTCTACCATCAGCACCTTGCGGGAGCCGAGCCTGGGACCGGTCTTCGGCATTAAGGGCGGCGCGGCCGGCGGCGGCTATGCACAGGTCCTTCCCATGGACGACATTAACCTCCACTTTACAGGCGACTTTCACGCCATTACCAGCGCCAACAATTTAATCGCCGCGGCCATTGACAACCACATTCACCAAGGAAACGAACTGGGCATCGATCCGAAAAAAATCTCCTTTAAGCGCGTATTGGATATGAACGACCGCGCCCTCCGGGAAGTGATCGTGGCCATGGGTCCGAAGAAAAACGGCGTCATCCGTCAAGACGGCTTCGACATTACCGTGGCCTCGGAAATCATGGCGATTCTGTGCCTGGCTCGTGATTTGGAAGATTTCAAAGCCCGCGTCGGCCGGATCATCATCGGTTATACCTACGACGACAAGCCCGTTTACGTCAAAGACCTTGAAGTGGCAGGCGCCGTCACCATGCTTATGAAAGATGCGATCTTGCCGAATTTGGTGCAAACCATCGAAAATACGCCGGCGATTATTCACGGCGGGCCCTTTGCCAACATTGCCCACGGGTGCAACTCCATTATCGCCACGGAAACGGCCCTGCATCTGGCTGATTACACCATTACGGAAGCGGGCTTCGGTGCCGATCTCGGTGCGGAAAAGTTTTTGGATATCGCGGCGCCTGAAGCTGGCTTTACGCCGGACTGCATCGTGGTCGTCGCCACGGTGCGCGCTCTGAAATACAATGGCGGCGTGGCCGTGAAGGATTTGGGCGAAGAAGACGTGGACGCATTGAAAACGGGCTTTGTGAACTTAAAGCGCCACGTTGAAAACATGAAGAGCTATGGCGTGCCCGTGGTTATCGCCATCAATAAATTCCCCACGGATACGGAAGCTGAGCTTAAGACAATCGACGAATTGGCGGTTGGCCTGGGCGTCGACGTGGCCCTTTCCGATGTATTCAGCAAGGGATCTCAAGGCGGCATGGAGCTTGCCGAAAAGGTCGTGGCTCTTTGCGAAGCGCCCAACAGCTACGCGCCCCTCTACGACACAAACCTGCCCGTAGAGGAAAAAATCGAAATGATTTCGAAGAAGATTTACGGCGCGAAAGACGTCGTCTATTCCGACGACGCCCTCGCCATGATCGAGCGCATTAAGAAGCTCGGCCGGGACAAACTCCCCGTCTGCATGGCAAAGACCCAAATGTCCTTTACCGACGATCCCACAAAGCTGGGCGCTCCGGAAGACTTTACCATTCACATTCGAGACATTCGCCTGTCCAACGGCGCGGGCTTTATCGTGGCCCTTACCGGCGCGGTTATGACCATGCCGGGTCTGCCGAAAGTTCCCGCCGCCAACGGCATGGACATCGACGCCCACGGCGTCATTACAGGCCTTTCATAAGGGGTGACTATGAGTTATTCTTCAAAAATACAAAATGATAGCATGGATGCGCTGTTTGAAGCCATTTTATCCTTAGAAAATAAAGAAGAGTGCTACCGTTTTTTCGAAGACATTTGCACCATCAAGGAATTAAAAGCCATTTCCCAACGCCTGGAAGTGGTGAAACTCTTGGTTTCCGACCAAACCTATCACGCCATTGAAAAGCAGACCGGCGCTTCTACGGCGACGATCAGCCGAATCAATCGCGCCCTAAACTACGGCGCCGACGGCTACCATTTGGTCTTGAAACGACTGGGCTATTTAGACGAGAAGAAAGACGAAGAAGAAGAGAAATAAAAAATCGGATCCCGCGGGGTCCGATTTTTTCATGAAGAGACTTATTTCGTTTTCAATTTGTCGACGATTTCTTTTTCCGGTGTCACCGCCACCGTGGAAAAGTCCGTGTAGAGGACGAGGCCCGGCTGATTGGAAGGATGGCGGCGTATAAATTGCCGCTTCGTGTAGTCCACGTCCACGTGGGCGGATTGACGGGCGCGGCTGTAGTAGGCGGCCAGGGCGGCCCCCTCGTAAATCGTGGCCTCGCCCACATCTTCGCCTTCGGTTTTTACGATGACGTGACTGCCCGGGCCGTTTTTCACGTGGAACCACAGATCGTCTTTTCGCGCAAATTTCAGGGTGAGTTCCTGATTCTGGCGATTGTTCCTGCCCACGTACATGGCGAAGCCCTCGGAGGAAGTGAAGGTCAGGTACTCGGGTTCTTTCTTTTTCTTTTTTTTGTTTTCCCCGCGGCCCTTATACTTTTTCTTCAGGAAATCTTCACGAAATTCTTCCTGTATGGCGTCCACCTCATCAATGGATTCGGCATCGTCGAGATTGTAGAGCATGGCATCCAAATAGCGAATGGTGTTTCTGTTTTTATCGATGCGGCCGGCCAAAAGCTTTTCCGCGTGTTTTAATTTCGTGTACTTTTTATAGTAGCGGGCCGCATTTTGAATGCCGTCTTTCGTCTCGTCCAGGGGAATCGTCAGGGGATTCATATCGTCGTAAAAATTTTCCAAAGTGACTTCCCCGGCGCCGCGCTGGATTTTCCACGCGTTGGAAGAGATTAAATCGCCGTAGACCTTGTATTTTTGGCGGTCTTTCGCATCCCGCAGTTCAAATTCCATTTTTTCCTGTTTATGAAGGGCCCGCTCTAAATGATTTTTGATCTGCTTATTCAGATTCTGGCTCTTTTGCCGCACCCGGTCTTCCAAGACCCGGGCGGAAAAGGTGTGATCCAAAAGCGCCGAAGGCCCGTCGTAAAAGGTCTTGCTCTCCTCCGGGTAGTGGGTTAAATTCACGGCGGAAAAGGCGATAATGTGGCCGGCGTCCGAAATGCTTTGGGGTCTGAATTCCGATGCGGCGATTTCCGAAAAAAGGGAGTGAAAGGCGCCGTACAAATCTTCAGACGAAAAAAGCTTCACCGGATCTTTGTCGCTTCCCCCGGCTCGATAGGCGATTTCTCTGGCGACAAGAGGCGAGACGCCTAAATAGCTGCGGATAAAAAAGTTTTTCAGAGACGTGCCTTCGCTTTCGTGAAGCCGCGCCATAAAATCCTCCTCCGTTTCCTTCAGGGGATTGGTCCGGTCTACAATGCCCTCCAAGGTGTAGCTTCCCCCCGGCAGCACTTCCCGCACGCGGCTCATGGAGCGATTGATCCGCTTTAAGGCGTCGAGGATAGTATTGTTTTCGTCGAGAAGAATAATATTGGAGTAGCGGCCCATCATTTCGATGACCAGCGTCTTTTCCACGCGGTCGAAAAGCTCGTTGAAACCGTCGACTTTGATTTTTATAATGCGGTCCATTTCCACCTGCTCGATGGCCGTAATGGTGGCCGATTCCAAATGCTTTCTGAGGAGCATGCAAAAAGCCGGCGGCGTTTGAGGATTTTTGAATTTTTTCTCCGTAATGTAGGCGCAGGGATTGTTCGCCGAGGCGGAGAGCAAGAGGCTCCCCCGGTCCGTCTTGCTCCTGAGATTTAATACCAAGGTGTCGTCTTGGGGCTGGTAGATCTTGTCGATCTTGCCGCCGGTGAAGCGACTGTTTAATTCCTCGGCCACCGCCTTTGTCATGGTTCCGTCGTAACTCAATGAATACCTCCCTTTCTGTCTTCGGGTCGTATCATGTATAATACCATAGAGGAGGCGTCTATGAACAGTATGACGGGCTTCGGCTCAAGTGAAATCGTCAAAGACGGCGTGAAGCTGAACGTGACGGTAAAATCGGTGAATCATAAAAATTTGGATATTCGGATCAAGGGATTGGCGGAAGCTCCGGCCTTGGAGCAAATGGTGAAATCCGCCATTGCCAAAGGGGCGAAGCGCGGCCACTTCGACGTGTTTGTGCGCACGGAAGGAGAGTCGAATACGGATCTTCGTTTCGATGCGGAGGCCTACGCCTTTTACGAGCAAATATTGAGGGAAAAGGGCGCGGCCCGGCCCGCGGAAGTGGCTTGGCTTCTGGAGCGACCCGGCGTCATTAAGCAGGGAACAGAGGAGGCCCTTGATTTGGACGAGGCCTTTTTAAAAGAGGCATTCGATGGGGCCTTTTCGGATCTCTGTGCCATGCGCGAAAAAGAAGGCGCGAATTTAAAGCAGGTTTTGGAAACGAATCTGGCAAAGCTCTCTGCCTACGTCGAAGAGATTCAATCGGCGGCCGCGGATGAAAAGGCGGAAGAAAAAGAGGCGTTCAGCCGCAGGGTCAAGGAGATCATGGCGGAATATGAATTGGACCTTCCTCGATTTTCCACGGAACTTGCTCTGCTCTACGAAAAAATGTCCATCGAAGAAGAAATTGCGCGTCTGATTTCTCACATAGACCAATTTAATGTTATAATGAACGGTAAAGGTTCTGTCGGTCGACGTTTGGATTTTCTCCTGCAGGAAATGTTCAGGGAAGCCAATACGATCGCCAGCAAATCAAGACATTTGGGGATTTTACACGACATTGTGGAAGTAAAAACCCTCATCGATCATTTACGGGAACAAGTTGCAAATATAGAGTAAAAAGACAAGGCGGGTGTCAGGTGTCAAAAGGATTTTTATTGGTACTTTCCGGTCCATCGGGCAGCGGAAAAGGTACCGTCAGCGAAGCCTTAATGGCGAAAAATCACGAAGTGAAATTTTCCACCTCGGTGACCACGAGAAAACCGAGATCAATGGAAGTCGACGGAGAAAACTACTTCTTTAAGACGGAAGAAGAATTTAAGGACATGGTGAAAAACGACGAACTCTTGGAGTACGCCCATGTGCACACGAATTACTACGGCACGCCGAAGGAGTTTGTATTTCAGGAAATTGAAAAGGGCGAAATCGTCTTATTGGAAATCGACGTGCAAGGCGCCCTTCAAATCAAGGACAAATACAAAGAAGCCGTGTTTATTTTCCTCCTTCCTCCCACCATGGAAGAGTTGAAACACCGAATCGTCAGCCGCGGCACCGAAAGTGAAAAAGACATTGAAACCCGCTTTGCCAATGCCTTTAAGGAACTGGACTTTGTCGGAAAATACGACTATTTCGTCGTCAACGACAAGGTGGATCAGGCGGTAAAGGACATCGAAAACATTATAGCGGCGGAAAAACTTCGGGTGAAACGATACAAGAACATTAAAAAGGACATAGTAGACAGAAAGGCGATACGATGAATATTTTATCATTTGGCGAAATTTCGAAAATTACCAAGAGCCGCTACGCGCTGGCGACCTTGGTTTCCAACCGCGCCAGGGAGCTGGTGGACGGCGAAGAGGCTTTGATCGACACGGATCTGGAAAACCCCGTGTCCGTTTCTCTGGAAGAAATTAACCAAGGCGCCGTGAAATTTACGAGCAAAGAACGCTTTGAAGCGATCATGGAAGAAAAAGCTCGCCGCGAAGAGGCCCTTCAGAGAGAGCTTGCCATGGTCGAAGAGGAGGAAGTGGTCGATGAAGAATAAACACGTTCTTCTCGGCGTCACCGGCGGCATCGCTGCCTACAAGGCGCCGGCCATCGTCAGCCGATTAAAAAAACTTGGCATGGAAGTCAAGGTGGTGATGACGGAGGCCGCTACAAAATTCGTCACGCCCCTTACCTTTCAGACCATGAGCAATGAAGTCGTTCATGTGGATATGTTCGATCAATTGAACAATATGGATGTGGAACACATTGCCTTGGCTAAATGGGCCGATGTCATGGTCATTGCGCCGGCGACGGCAAACACCATGGCCAAATTGGCCTACGGCATCGCCGACAACATGCTCACCACCGTGGCCTTGGCCACGACGGCGCCGATTCTCATCGCCCCGGCCATGAACACGCAAATGCTTCGCGCCGATGCCACCCAAGAGGCTCTGAAGGTTTTAAAAAACCGCAAGCAGTATGAGATTCTTCCCACGGCGGAAGGGCTCCTGGCCTGTCAAGACGTAGGCGAAGGGAAGATGCTCGAGCCGGAAGATATCGTGGATTACATCCTTATGGCCTTAACGGAAAAGACCATGGCCGGCGTGGATCTTACCGTAACGGCGGGTCCCACGAAGGAACGCATGGATCCCGTGCGCTTTATCAGCAATCACAGCACAGGGAAAATGGGCTATGCCATTGCCGCGGAGGCGGCAGCCAGGGGCGCGAAGGTGCATTTAATTTCGGGCCCGAGCAATTTAAAGGTGCCCAAGGGCGTGGACTTTATTCCCGTGGAATCCACCGAGGATATGTTTAAAGCCGTGGAAGCGAAGTTTGACGCCACTGACGTGTTGATTAAATCGGCGGCACCCAGCGACTACAAGCCCAAAACCTATGCCGCGGAAAAGATCAAGAAGCGGGAAGGCGGCCTCATGGCCGTGGAATTTTCGCCGAATCCTGACATCGCCAAACACTTCGGCGGCATGAAGGGTGATCGGGTCATCGTGGGCTTTGCCGCGGAAAGCCATAACATGGCCGACTATGCGAAAAAGAAATTGAAAGAGAAGAACTTTAATTTTATCGTGGCCAATAACATTACCGAAGCCAAGGCCGGTTTCGGCAGCGACACGAACCACGTGCACATTTTTTCCGCCGACGGCACCGACGAAGAATTGCCCATGATGGATAAAAGTGATTTGGCCGCCGCCATATTGGACCGGGTAGAAAGAGACCTGAAAAGCTAGAACATTCTAGCTTTTTTTGTATTATAGGGAGCGACTATGATTGTAGATGTGTATTTAGACAAGGCCTTGCCGCAAATCGATCAACTCTATTCCTATGCCTACGGCGGCGAGGATGCGGCCATTGTGGGCAAGCGCGTCATCGTTCCCTTCGGTCGCGGAAACAAGCCGGAGACGGCGGTGGTTTTAAGAATCGGGAGGGACGAAGGCAAGAAATTAAAATCCGTGATCCAGGTTCTGGACAGGCGACCCATACTGACGGAATCCGCCATTGCCTTGGGTATGAAGATGCGGGAGATCTTCGTCACATCCTATGTGCAGGCCTTTCAACCCCTCCTTCCGAAATACGTCTTAGGCGGCGTGGAAGAGGTGGCGGTAAAATTAATTGACGACGAGGAAGTGGCGGGTATTTTTCAAGGCGCGGATGCCCTTTCCACGGAGAAAATTCCTGCGGACGAACTGGACCGGCTGATCGAGGCGAAGAAAGTCGCCGTCCGCTTTCGCGGCACACAGCCCGTGAAGAAACGAGTGGTGGAAAAATACGTTGTCTGCGGCGATTACGACGGCCCCATGACCGAGAAACAGGCCATTGTCTTCGATCTTTTGAAAAATTCCCCGCCTCTTTCAAAGGCCGAAATCACCAAAAGGACCGGGCTCTCCGCGAGTCCTGTTGACAGCTTAATCAAGCGAGGCGCCGTCGCCCCGGCGGATCCCAAGGCCCTTCCTCCCGACAAGGCGCCGGATCTCCGGGAGGATCAGGTCGCGGCCATTGAAGGCATTGCCGAGTCCAAGCGGCCCGTCCATCTCCTCTACGGCAAGACGGGAAGCGGCAAGACGGAAGTCTACATGCAATTGGCCCGGCGCGCCATGGACGAGGGGAAGTCGTCTCTGATCATCGTTCCGGAAATCGGCCTGGCCACCCAAATGGTGCACCGATTGTCGGCCCGCTTTCCCGGGAAGGTAGACATCCTTCACTCCCGCCGCTCCGAAGGTGAAAAGGCCGCAGCCTGGATACGACTGAAAGAAGAGCCGGGGCGCATCGTCGTCGGCGCCCGCTCGGCGGTGTTTTCTCCTGTGCCCGAGGTGGGCTATATTTTTATCGACGAGGAACAGGAAGAAAGCTACGATTACCGGGAAGGTCTGCGCTACAATGTGCGGGACGTGGCGGAAATGCGCGTGCGCTTTGAAGGCGGCAAGGTCATCTACGGCTCGGCGACCCCTTCGGTGATTACCTACGCCCGTTGCGGCGAGGATGTGGAGCTTCATCGACTGGTGGGGGATCCGAAAAAAACGGAGGCGTCGCCGGTGGAGATCGTGGACATGCGGGAAGAGCTCTTTAAGGGCAATGTGGAAATCCTCTCCGAACGCATGGTGGAAGGCCTTGAGGAAGCCTTAAAGGAGAAGAAGCAGGCTATCCTCTTTATAAATCGTCGGGGCTACAGTCAATTCGTGAGCTGCAGAAGCTGCGGCCACGTCATCGAATGCGATGCCTGCGATATTTCCATGGTCTATCACCGGCGGACCCACCGCCTCCATTGCCACTACTGCGGCAGAACCAAGCCCATGCCGAGAACCTGCCCCGTCTGCGGCAGCGAATACTTAAAACAGTTCGGCATCGGCACTGAACAGGTGGAGTCCTGGATAAAGAATAAATTCCCCGAGGCGCGGGTCTATCGCATGGACAAAGACACCATGGCGCAAAAGGGAAATTACGAAAAGGTCTACGAAGCCATGAACGAAAAAAAGGTGGACATTCTCGTGGGAACGCAAATGCTCGCCAAGGGCTTCGATTTTGAAAATGTGGTCTTTGTCGGCGTCGTGGCGGCGGATTTGTCTCTCTTCGTTTCCGACTACAAGGCCCAGGAAAAAACCTACCAGCTCCTGACCCAAGTGGCGGGCAGGGCCGGCCGGGGCAAACACAAAGGCCGCGCCGTGATCCAAACCTACAATCCTGAAAATTACAGCATTCAATACGCGAAAGAGCGAAGCTACGAGCCCTTTTTCCACCGGGAGATGGAAGAGCGCAAGCGCTTCTTGTATCCGCCCTATGTGCACTTAGTGAAGATTCACATTCGCGGCACCAGGGACGTGGATCAGGTGGCATTGAACTGGAAAAAAACCCTGGAAGCCATCAACAAGCACGAACAGTTCGACATGCTCGTGGCCAATCCCGTGGAACAGCCGAAGATTAAAAATAAAAGACATGTGTCGATTTTAGCAAAAGTCTGGCCAAAGGAGTTTCAGCCTCTATTAAAGGCTTTAAAACGGGTATTGATGTATTACTATCGTACGCAAGCGGAAAAAGATATTACCATAAGCTTAGAAATAGACGGATAAAGTGAAAGAGAAGGAAGTGAAGAATGGCTAAATTACAAATTCGCATCGACGGCGATCCCATATTGCGCAAAAAGTCCCGAAAGGTAGAGGTCATCGACGAGGATCTCCACCGCCTCATCGACGATATGTACGAAACCATGTACGAGGCACAGGGCGTGGGCCTGGCCGCCGTGCAAATCGGAAAATTAAAACAACTCATCGTCATCGACGATTACGAAGGAACGAAGATCGTGCTCATCAATCCCGAGCGCGTGGCGGAAGAAGGGTCGTCTGAGGCCTTGGAAGGCTGTTTAAGCGTCCCCGAACGCGTCGGCAAGGTGAAACGCTTTGAAAAGATCAAAATCAACTACACCGACCGCGACGGGGAAGCGAAGACCCTGGAAGCCGAAGATTTTCTCGCCCGAATCATCCAACACGAAATGGATCATTTAGAGGGGATTCTCTACACGGATCTGACCGATGAAATGTACGATGTCGACGGGTCGAACGAGAGCGAGGCGGAATGATGAAAGCGGTCTTTTTCGGCACGCCTGATTTTGCCGTGCCCACACTGAATGCCTTAAACGAAATCTGCGACGTCACCTTGGTCGTGACCCGGGAAGACAAGAAAAAAGGCCGCGGGAAAAAGCTCTTGCCCACGCCGGTGAAGACCCGCGCTGAAGTCTTGGGGATCGAGGTCTATCAGCCCCATAGCTGCAACACGGAAGAATCGCTGGAAAAACTGAGAGCACAGGATGCGGATCTATTCGTCGTCGTGGCCTACGGACAAATTCTCTCGGAAGACGTGCTGGCCCTGCCGAAGAAACACATCGTAAACGTCCACAGCTCCCTGCTCCCGAAGTATCGGGGCGCGGCGCCCATGCAGTGGGCCATTCTGAACGGCGATGAAGAAACCGGCGTAAGCCTCATGAAAGTGGAAGCGGGACTGGACAGCGGACCGGTCTACGCCATGAAGAAAACCACGATCGGCGACAAAAACTTCGGCGCCATTCACGACGAATTAGCGGATTTCGGCGCGGATTTAATCCGAGAATTTGTCACAGATCTTGAAAAAAACACCGTCAGCTTCACGGAACAGGAACACGATGGGGCCACCTATGCGGCAAAAATCGACGACGAGCTTCTGGCCCTTCGCGCCGACGAGCTGACGGCGAAGGAATTTGTACGAAAGATTCGCGCCTTTTCGCCGGAGCCCGGCGCCCATTTCCTCTTTCGGGACGAGCGCCTGAAAGTCTACGACGGCGAAGTAAGCGACGAAAAAGTACCGACAGGTCATTATAAAGCGACGAAAAAGAAGCTGTGGATCGGAACCAAAGACGGCTCCGTCTTATTAAAGGAAATCCAACGTCCCGGCAAAAAACGCATGGCCATCGGCTCGTACCTTGCCGGTGCCCACTTGGATGAGAAGGGAGAAATCTGATGTACGGCATGTACTACAATTGGGATTACTTGATTTATATTCTTCCCGGCTTTCTCTTGGCCCTTTACGCCCAATCGAAAATCAAGACAAATTTCGATAAATACAGTCGCGTCACCAATGGCGAAGGCCTTACCGGCCGCTCCGTGGCGGAAATGATCTTGAGAGGCCACGGCATTTACGACGTGCGAGTGGACCGCGTGCGGGGGAGCTTAACCGACCACTACGATCCGACGCAAAAGGTGTTGCGCCTGTCCGATCCCGTCTATGACTCCACATCCATCGCGGCCCTGGGCATCGCCGCCCACGAATGCGGCCACGCCATTCAACATAACGAATCCTACGCGCCCCTTAAATTCAGAAACGCCATCGTGCCTGCGGCAAACTTGGGATCGAATCTGTCCTTTTTATTGATCTTTATCGGCCTCTTTGCCTTCGAGCCTTTGATGAAATTGGGCATTGCCCTCTTTGCCATTACCGTTTTGTTTCAACTGATGACGTTGCCCGTGGAATACGACGCCAGCCGCCGAGCTAAAGCCATATTAGCCGACGGCGTCCTATCCGGCGAAGAAATGGTGGGCGTGGAGCGCATTCTTTCCGCGGCGGCCCTCACTTATGTTGCGAGCCTGCTCACGGCCATCGGCACCTTGCTGCGATTTATTTCTCTGGGAAGGAGACGGGACTGATGCGAAATCCCCGTTTTCTCGCCCTCACCACGCTGGAAAAAGTGGAGAACGGCGCCTTTATTCAAGACGCCTTTGATCCCAAGGGACTCAAAGAGGCGGACCGCAACCTGGCGGAGACCATCGTCTACGGCACGGTGCAAAACAAGCTGTTTTTAGATTACGTGATCCATCGCTTCGTGAAAAAGCCGGAAAACCTGGATCAAAACATCCGCCAATTCCTGCGCATGGCCCTCTATCAAATGCACTTTCTGGATCGGGTGCCGGACCACGCGGTGGTCAACGAAACTGTGAAAATGGCAAAGATCATCTCGAATGTCGGCGCCTCCGGGCTTGTCAACGGCGTGTTGAGGCAAGTGATTCGGGAAGGAGACGAGGCCTTTAAGGTCCATGTCGACGACGAAGTGCGCCGTCTCGCCGTCACTTACAGCTTCCCTGAAGAATGGGTGCGCTATTTTCAGCGCCTTTTAAAAGACGAAACGGAAGAATTTTTAAAATCCACCTTCGATCCTGCGCCCTTAACTCTGCGCCCGGTCTCCGTGAGTGCCGAGGCGCTGATCGGAGAGCTTGAGGATGAAGGTTTTACCTGCGAAAGAACGAAGCCCAAATCCGCCGTGGTCGTAAAACATCCCCGAGGCCTTTTTGAAACCGAGGCCTACAAAGAAGGGCGCTTTTACGTTCAAGACGCGGCGTCTCAGGCGGTGGTTTCATTATTTACGCCGGATAAAGAGGCGCAGGCCATGGATCTTTGCGCAGCACCCGGCGGAAAGAGCTTTCAAATGGCGGAACAATTTGCCCACGTGGACGCCTTCGATGCTTCAGCCGAGCGCCTGGTGCGCATGGAAGAAAACATCCGCCGTTTGGGATATAAGAACATCACCACGGCGGTACGGGACGGAAAAACGCCCCTGCCGAAGAAAAAATACGATCGCATTTTGGTGGACGCGCCCTGTACGGGCCTGGGCCTGATCCGAAGAAAACCCGAGATCAAGTACCGCGTCGGATACGACGACGTGCTCCAGCTGGCCCGGGTGCAACGGCTCTTGCTGGAAAATGCCTACGACGCGTTAAACGACGGCGGCGAGCTGGTGTACAGCACCTGCAGCGTCACCGTGGAAGAAAATGAAGGCGTGCTTCATTCCTTCTTGTCGGATCATCCGGAGTGTCGATTAAAGGAAAAGGGAACGCGCTACTGGCCCCATCGCCACGGTACCGACGGGTTTACCATGGCTTGTATCGTAAGAAAGGATGCCTAATGCATTGGATGGAAATGACGCCTGAGGAACTAAAGGCCTACGTCGCCGGCTTCGGCGAAAAAAGTTTTCGCGCAACGCAACTCTTCGAAGGCATTCACGGTCAACGAAAGGCCCTCGAGGAGCTTTCGAATGTGCCGGATTCCTTGAAGAAGAGTCTTCCCGCGCCTCTTCGCGGCGCCAAAATCGTGAAGCGTCTGGCGTCGAAGCTGGACGAGACGAAGAAGTACCTCTACGAAATGGAAGACGGGGAGATCGTCGAAGGGGTTTTGATGAAATACCATTACGGCTACAGCCTGTGTGTATCGACGCAAGTCGGTTGCCGCATGGGGTGTAGCTTTTGCGTGTCCACACTCAAGGGCCGCATCCGCGATCTCACGCCTTATGAAATGCTTTCACAGATCTACGCCGTGGAAGAAAATGAAGAGATCTCCGTGGGAAACATCATCCTTATGGGGAGCGGCGAGCCCTTGGACAATTACGACAATGTGTTGCGCTTTTTGAAACTTCTCCACGAACCCAAGGGAAAGAACAAGAGCTACCGCTCCATGACCATTTCCACTTGCGGCCTCGTCGACGGCATCGGCCGTTTGGCGAAGGAGGGCCTGCCCGTTAATTTGGCCGTCAGCCTTCACGAGACGGATCAATCGGCCAGGGAGGCACTGATGCCCGTCGCCAACAGCTATAATTTAGACGAACTTTTTTCCGCCCTCAGGGATTACTGCGACGAGACAAAACAGCGGATCACCTTGGAATACACATTGATTCAGGGGAAAAACGATCAACCGAGAAACATTCGCGAGATGAAAGCCCTTACCAAGGGCCTTCCCTGTCACGTGAACTTAATCGCCCTGAACGACACGGCCCATTTCGCAGAGAAAAAACCGTCCAAAGAACACATCCTGCGCTTTCAACGAGAGTTGTCTCAAAGCGGCGTATCATGTACAATACGTAGAGAATTAGGCAGTGACATACAGGCCAGCTGTGGACAATTAAAAGCGGGTTCTGAAGCCATAAAGACAAGGTGATACTATGATAATTTCTGCATACACCCATATCGGTGGCAGAGAAAACAATGAAGACAGTTACTACGTGGATCCGAAAAAGCGCTTTGCCATTTTAGCCGACGGCATGGGCGGCCACGCGGCGGGGGAAAAGGCCAGCGCCTTGGCCGTGAACCGCTTAAAAGAAGTTCTCTCCGTTCCCGTGGAAAGTGAACGGGAACTTTTAGACCTTTTAAACAACGGCGTGCGGGACGTGAATCAAGAGATTTTCGATCAGTCCGCGGCCCATTTAAAGTACCGGGGCATGGGAACCACGTTGAGTTTGATTTATCTGCTTGATGGCAAGCTTTACTACATTAACATCGGCGATTCCAGAATCTACGGTTACGACGACGCCCTCTTTCAAATTTCAAAAGACGATAGCTTCGTCAATTATCTCTTGGATATCGGCGATATCTCCGAAGAAGAGGCCCGCGTCCATCCGAAGAAAAATGTCCTGACAAAGGCTTTAGGCACGACTCAAGGCGTGGATTTTCAAATTCGAAGCCTGGATGCGGATTTAAAATTTATCATCCTCTGTTCCGACGGCCTCTCCGACGTGGTGGAGAGCGCCGAGATTCAAAATGTATTGGAAACGGAAAAGGGCGATATCTCGAAGAAACTGGTGAAAAAAGCCCTGGATGGTGGCGGAAAAGACAATATCACCGTCATTGTACTAGATAAGAGCAGGTGAAGGTATGCAAGGAATGATTTTAGCTGACAGGTACGAATGCCTGAAACGAATCGGAAGCGGCGGCATGGGCGATGTCTACAAGGCCCACGACCGCAGGCTGGACAGAATCGTTGCCATCAAAGTCTTAAAGAGCGAATACAACGAAGACGAAAACTTCATTCGCAAATTCCGCCGAGAATCTTTGGCTGCCGCCAGTATTTCTCACCCGAATATCGTAAGTATCTACGACGTGGGCATGGAAACCGTGGGCGACGAAGACGTCTACTACATCGTCATGGAATACATCGACGGAAAGACGTTAAAGGAATTAATTAAAGAAGAGGGCATGTTGAGCCAGAATCAGGCGTTGAATTACCTGATTCAAATCGCCGAGGCTTTAAAAATCGCCCACAATAAAAACATTATCCATCGGGACATTAAGTCTCAAAACATTATGGTGACCCGAGACAATCGCGTAAAGGTCACGGACTTCGGCATCGCCCGCATGGCGGGAAACGCCACGGTCACCGTCACCAATGCGGTCATGGGAAGCGTCCATTACTTTTCGCCGGAGCAGGCTCGCGGCCAAAAAGTCGATGCCAGAAGCGATATCTACTCCATGGGCATCGTCTTATTCGAAATGCTCACAGGCGACGTGCCCTTTGATTCGGAAAATCCCATTACCGTTGCCTTAATGCACGTTCAAAACGACATTCCCATGCCGTCGGAGCGAAACCCCAGGGTGAGTCCGGAAGTGGACCGTGTCTTTAAACACATGACGGAGAAAAAACCGTCGGATCGCTATGCCAATGTGAGTTTGATCATCGAAGATGTGAAGGCCATTTTGCTTGGCAAAGTGTACGGCGACCGCGGCCAAACGGCTACCGGAACCACGGTGGTGATTCCGCCGAGTGCAAACCGCCTTCAAAACGATGCGACGGCGCCGAGAGATGCGGTGGGACCGACGAAGCGAAACACTCGGCCGATCCCGGTGAAAAAACCCAAGAAAAAGAGCAATCCCCTGGCCACCATCGGCGGGGTCTTGCTGGCTCTGTTGCTTCTCTTCGGCCTGGCTTTCGGCGGATCGAAGATCAAAGACATGCTGATTTCCAATCAGAAAGATGCGGCGGTGGAAATGATCGACTTAATCGGAAAAGATGTTTCCGAAGCCAAGGACTTCGCCGCTTCAAATGACTTGAAGTTGGAAATTGACGAGAAGGAATCGGACGAGGGGATAAAACCCGGCACCATATTGTCGCAATCCGTGGACGAAGGGGAAGTCCTGAAGCGAGGAGACCAATTCTCTGTTGTCATCGCCAAGGAGACGGAAAAAGTAAAGGTTCCCGATCTGGAGAACATGACCATCTCCGAAGCGCAGTCCACTTTAAAGACTGCGGGACTCAATTTAGTCGTGGATAAAACGGAATATAGCGATTCCGTTCCGGCGGATCGAATCATCAGTCAAAAGCCGAAGTCCCAAGAAGAACTTCCCAAGGGCGACAGCGTCCACGTGGTCATGAGCAAGGGCCAAGACGACAAGACGACCATCGTTCCCAATTTAAAAGGCGTTTCCATCGACAAAGCGAGAGCCCTTCTTAAAGAACAGGGTTTGAAGCTGGGCAATGTGGAAGAGCGGGAAGATATTTCCGTCGGCCCCGGCGAAGTCGTATGGCAACAATACAATAGCGGCAATCAAATCAAACAAGGTTCCACCGTGGACATTATCGTGAGCAAACGCGCAGGCAGCGGCGAGTCCGGTGACGAAAACGAAGGCCAAGTGAGCCACAAGAACATTTCCCACCGCATTCCGGACGACGGCGAAACCCACGAAATCGAAGTCGTGGTAGAGTCCGGCGGAAGCGAGCGTGTGGTCAATCACGAAGAAGTCATGGGTGGCTCCTCCGTATCCTATCCGGTGCAGGGAAGCCCCGGCGACAAAGCCTATATGCGCGTAGACGGCAATGTGGTTAAATCGGTGAACTTTTAATGAAAAAGAAGGGTAGAATCACGAAGCTGCTCGGCGGCTTTTACTACGTGGCCGCCGAAGACGGCGAAGTGTACGAAACGCGGGCCCGAGGCATTTTTCGCCATCAGAATCGAAAACCCGTGGTAGGCGATTACGTGGAGCTTTTAATCGACGAGGGAGACAGGCTGAATTCGGTTGAAGAAATTTTGCCGAGAAAAAACAGTCTGCTCCGCCCGCCGGTGGCCAATGTGGATCAAATTTTGCTTTTCATCCCCACGGCGAATCCCAAATACAATTTGTATTTGGTGGATAAAATGCTGGCTTACTACGAACAGAAAAACGTCAGCGTCGTCCCCGTCGTATCGAAACAAGACATGGATCCCGAAGAAGCGGATCGCCTGCGCACCCTTTACGAAGGCTGCGGCTACCGAGTCATGGGCTTGTCGGAAGCCGACGAGGAGTCGGTGAATCGGCTGAGGGAGATGCTCTATGAAAAGACCACGGTCTTAAGCGGCGTCTCCGGCTCGGGGAAGACCACGTTCTTAAACCGTATCTTGAATTTGGATTTGGAAACGGGCACGGTGAGCGAAAAGACCAATCGCGGCAAGCACACGACGCGGCATACGGAGATCTTTACCGGAGAGAAGGGCATGTATCTCTTCGATACACCCGGGTTTTCCAGCATCGAAATCGACTCCATCGCATCAGTGGATTTGGACGTGCATTTCAGAGACTTTGTGCCTTTTATTCAAGACTGCAAATTTCTGGATTGTCGCCACGTGAAAGAGCCCGGCTGTGCCGTGCGTGAGGCCTACGAAAGCGGCGATTTGGCGAGCAGTCGCTATGAAAATTATTTGCGTTTTTACGAGGAATTAGTAGAAAAGGAGAATGGAAAATGGCGTTAGTGGCACCGTCGATATTATCGGCAGATTTTGCGAAATTAGGTGAAGCCATCACCTTCTTGGACGAGAGAGTGGTGGATTACATTCACATCGACGTAATGGACGGCAAGTATGTGCCGAATCTGACCTTCGGCCCGCCGGTCATCAAGGCCATTCGCCCCTTCACCGCCATTCCCTTCGACGTCCATTTGATGATCGAGAAGCCGGAAGATTCCGTGGATGACTACATCGCCGCCGGCGCCGATCGAATTACGTTTCACACCGACGCCACCATTCACGCCCATCGACTGATTCACCGCATAAAAGAAGCGGGGATCAAGGCCGGCATCAGCTTAAACCCGTCTCAAAATCCCGAATCCGTTCGCTACCTGCTCGACGATGTGGATCTCGTGCTTTTAATGAGCGTCAATCCCGGCTTCGGCGGTCAATCCTTTATCTCCTCCACCATCGAAAAGGCGAAGCAATTACGGGCCATGACCCATCGCGAAGATTTGGAAATCATGGTGGACGGCGGAATCAACGAAACCACCGGCGCATCCATGGTGGAAGCGGGCTGCGACAGCTTGGTGGCGGGATCCTACATCTTTAAACACGACGATCCCACAGCTGCCATCGACGCATTGAAACGCCTATGAAGCGGGGATTGATCGTTACCGGCGGGCGGCGTCCGTCAAGGGAACTGCTTGAAAGCGAAATTCGCTGGGCCGACGGCATTATCTGTGCCGACGGCGGCTACGACGCGCTGGCTCATGTGCCGGAAAAATTGAAGCTCGTGATCGGCGATTTCGACAGCTCCCATCGCCTGGCTGAACTGAAAGAAAAGCAACTTCCCATCGAAGTGCTTCCGCCGATGAAAGATGAGACGGACACGGAAATGGCCATGACGCGCATGTTGGAATACGAGCCCGATGAAATTCATATTTTAGGCGGTACGGGCAGCCGTTGGGATCACAGCGTGGCGACGATTTTTTCCATGGAAGCCTATCTTGACGAAAAGGCAAAGATCACCATGATCGACGAAAACAATCGCCTGCGCATGGTCGGCCCCGGTACCTACGCCATCGAAAAGCTAGGATTTCACTATGTAAGTTTTGTTCCCGTTACCGACGCCATCACCATTTCCACCGAAGGATTTAAATACGAAGTGGACCACTTAAAGCTTTCCAGAAAAAAAACCCGCGGCGTCAGCAACGAATTGCTGAAGGACGCGGGCAAGGTGACACTGCACGAGGGAAAGATGCTCATCATCCATTCGAAAGATGAATAGCATTTCCGCCAATCAAAAAAGGCCCCGAAGGGCTTTTTTTGTTGCGCTTAATTCACTTGATTTCTCGGCTTCTTTCCGGCGATGAAATCTTCCAGATTGTCGACGCAGGCATTGCCCATCTCAAGGCGTGCTTCCACCGTGGCATTGCCCAGGTGAGGCGCCAAGGTCACATTGTCGAGATGCAAAAGATCTTCCGTGACCTTCGGTTCGAATTCATAGACGTCCAAGGCGGCGCCGGCGATGGTGCCGTCTTTTAACGCATCGGCCAGAGCCTGTTCGTCGATTAACGGGCCGCGAGCCGCATTGATGAAGGTGGCGGATTTCTTCATGGCCTTAAAAGCGTCGGCGTCGAATTTGTGCTTCAATTCGGGAACGAAGGCGGAGTGAAGGCTGATGAAGTCCGATTCCTTCAACAGTTCTTCAAAGGATACATAGGTGGCACCTAATTCTTCGATGGCTTCTTTGCGATTTCTCGAATTGTAAATAACCTTCATGTCGAAAGCAAGGGCGCGCTTCGCCAAGTTTTGACCGATATTTCCCATGCCGAAAATACCCAGGGTCTTTCCCTTTAATTGTTGGCCAAGGAAGTAGGTGGGGCGCCATCCGTGGAAGCCGCCTTCACGAAGATCCTTTTCGCCGCGAATCAATTGCCGCGCTTGTGCCAGCATTAAGGTAAAGGCCAATTCGGCGGTGGAAACGGCGGAGGAGGGAGCCGGTGCGTTGCAGACGACGATGCCTTTTTCGCGGGCATAGGCGATGTCGATGTTATCGAAGCCGGCGCCGTAATTTAAAATCAGTTTTAAATCCTTTGCAGCATCAATGACTTCTTTGTCGATCTTATCCGACAGGGGACAGATCAGGGCGTCTTTTCCCTGAAGGCCCGCGATAATTTCTTCTTTCGTCATGGGAACATTGCTGTCGTTGTAGCTGTAATCCACGCCTTCTAAGCGTTTGATGATTTCTTCGGGTACACGACTGGAAATAAAAAGTTTCATACTATCCTCCTTGAAAATATAATAAAAAAAGCCGATTCCTCAAGAATCGACTCGTGATTAAAGGGCGCGTTCAACCTTGCCGGATCTCAGGCAACGCGTACATACGTAAATTCTCTTTTTCGATCCGTTAACAACGGCGCGGACGCGTTGAAGGTTCGGAGACCAAGATCTATTTCCTCTTTTGTGGGAGAAGGAAACCGAGTTACCGAATTTTTTTTCTTTTCCGCAGATTTCACATCTTTTTGCCATACTTACACCTCCTCCGACATTTTTTCAACTCGGATTATTTTACCACAGAGAAAAATAAATTGCAATCGGCCCTCGGTTTTTTCCGTGATGTTTATGTGATATAATGACGGTAATTCCCAAAAGCGGAAAGGAGACGAATCATGCAAATAACGATCCCCAACGAAAAGGGCAATATTACCATAGATAATCAAGTGATCGCCACCATCGCGGGCGTTTCCGCCATGGAAAGTTACGGCGTCGTGGGCATGGCCAGCAAAAATGCCACGGACGGAATTTTTCAATTGCTGAAATTTGAAAATCTCACCAGAGGCATCGAGGTGTACACGGATAATGAACGGGTGCACATTCTTTTACACGTCATCATCGAATACGGCATTCGCATTTCTACCGTCGGGCAAAATATTATTGACACGGTTCAATTTAATATCGAGTCGCTAACCGGATTGGAAGTCGATCAAATCGAGGTTTTGGTCGAAGGCATACGAATGAACTAGAGGTAGGTTATGGATCAGATTACGATTACAGAATTTAAGGAAGCACTGATCAGTGCTTCGAATTTTTTAGAAATAAATAAAGAACACGTCAACGATCTCAATGTCTTTCCCGTTCCCGACGGGGACACGGGCACGAATATGTCGAAGACCATAAAAAGTGCCGTGAAACAGGTTCTCGCATCCGACGCCACGGAGCTCGGCGCCTTGGCCGGCGAAATGAGCCGCGGCGCGCTCATGGGCGCCCGGGGCAATAGCGGCGTCATTCTTTCTCAACTGTTCAGAGGCTTTGCAGAAGGCCTCAAGGGGCAGGAGAAGCTCACCGTGCCGGTTCTCGCTCAGGCCATGAAGAGCGCATCGGAGATGACGTATCTCGCCGTCATGAAGCCGACAGAAGGCACGATTCTCACCGTGGGCCGTGAAAGCGCCGACTTCGCCGTGAAACACGCGAAGAAATACAGCGATTTGATCTTGTTCTCGGAAGCCGTGTTGGAAAGGGCGAAAGAATCTTTGGCCAACACGCCGAATCTCTTGCCCGTATTAAAAGAAGCCGGCGTCGTGGATGCCGGGGGCCAAGGGCTCGTAACCATTATGGAAGGGGCGCTGAAGGCCCTGAAAGGCGAGGCCGTCTTAGGTGAGGCGGAGGAAGCATCCGAACACGGCAAGGAAAAAATCGAGCGGAAAGAAATTTCCACAGATGACATTAAATTCGGCTACTGCACGGAATTTATCGTCAACACGAAATCCAATCACGTGGAAGACCTGAAGGCGGATTTGATTCCCCGAGGCGACAGCCTGATCGTCGTCGGCGACGACAGCATGATTAAGGTCCACGTCCACACCAACGATCCGGGGCTCGCCATTCAAAGTGCGCTGAACTACGGCTTCTTAAAAGACATTAAAGTCGATAATATGCGCCTGCAACACTCCGAGCGCCTGTTCACCGACTACGAGGTGGAAGCCTCCAATGCCGAAGTGCCCGAAGAGAAGAAACCCTACGGTTTTGTCTCTATTTGCGCCGGAAAAGGCATCGAAGAAATTTTCCGTCAAGTCGGCGTGGACTATCTGGTCACCGGCGGACAAACCATGAATCCCAGTACGGAAGATATTTTGGCCGGCATCGACCGCGTCAATGCGGAACACATTTTCGTGCTTCCCAACAACAGCAATATTTTCCTCGCGGCGGAAGCGGCGGCAAAGATTTCCGATAAAGAGGTGACGGTCTTAAAGACCCGATCCATTCCCGAAGGAATCAATGCATGCGTCCACTTTATGCCGGACAAGGGCGTCGAGGAAAATGTGGAATCCATGATGGAAGCCGTAGGCGATTTAACCACCGGCCAGGTCACCTATGCCGTGCGGGATACGGAAATGGACGGCATCGCCATTAAAAAAGGCGACTACATCGGCATTTCCGGCAAGAAGATTTTGGCAAAGGGCCAATCCATTAATGAAACCACCGTCGAAATGATCGAAAAGATGGTGGATGAAGACGCGACATTCGTCTCTCTCTACGCCGGAGAGGACGTGAGCGAAGCCGATGCCGAAGCTCTCGAGGAAAGCCTGGAAGAAGCCTTCCCCGACATGGATGTGGAGATCTTGCGCGGCGATCAGCCCATTTACTATTATTTAATTTCAGTCGAGTGAGAAGCAGGCGCAGGCCTGCTTTTTCATTGGAGGAGCCATGGACCTCAGTTCAAGTATTTTAGAGATCAAAGGAATCGGCAAGAAAATTGCGGAAAAACTAAATAAGGCCTCCGTGTTTACCGTGGAAGATCTGTTGTATACGTTGCCGATTCGCTACGAAGACGGCAGCGCGCTCAAAGACTTTGCCCACGCGGATTTCGACAAGCCCGCCACTTATTTCGTTCGTCTCGTGGAAAAAAAGCCCCGCCGCTACTTAAAAAAGGGCCTGAGCATGCAGACCTTTGTGATTTCCGACGGGGCGCGGGAAGGGGAAATGACCTTCTTCAACATGCCCTATTTGGACAAGAGCCTGAAGGTGGGAAAAGACTATTATATTTTCGGAAAGCCGAAATTTTTCAGAAACCGTCTGTCTTTTTCCGCGCCGAAATTTTTCGACGAGGCGAAGCGAAAAGAAGCCTTGGCCGTCTCGCCCGTCTATCCCATCTTAGGCGGCGTGGGACAAAAGGCCACGGCAAAATTTATTCAAGAGGCGCTGAGGGATGTGTTTATTCCGCCGGTGGTGCCTGAGTATCTCAGGGTGCGCTACGGTCTTATGACGGAGGCGGAAGCCCTGAAGGTGCTCCACGGACCGAAGCAATTGGATGATGCAAAAGTCGCCCTTCAGTCCTTGATCTTTTCGGAATTTCTCCGCTTTCAACTGGCTCTCGGCCGCTTTCATCGTAGCAAGAGCGAGGCGGGCTTTTCCATGGCAAAAACCGATTTAGCGGAAGTGATTTTATCCAATCTGCCCTTTGAGTTGACGGAAGGCCAAAAAGAGGCGTGGAAAGACATTCAGCGCGACATGGCCTCACCCAACCGCATGGAGCGCTTGGTGCAAGGGGATGTGGGCAGCGGGAAGACCGTGCTCGCTTTTCTCGCCATCGCTACCTGCGTGGCCTCGGGTCATCAGGCCCTCTTCATGGCGCCGACGGAAATCCTCGCCAAGCAGCATTACGAAGAGGCCTTCGATTTATTTATGCCTCTCGGCGTGCGGGTGGAGCTCTTGACCGGGAGTACGAAGGAAAGCAAGAAAAAAATCATTCGGGAAAATTTCGAAAGCGGCATCTGCGACGTGATTATCGGCACCCACGCTCTGTTCAACGAAGATTTAAAGAGCGATCGCATCGGCCTGACCATTACCGACGAGCAACACCGCTTTGGCGTCATGCAGCGGGAAGCCCTTCAGGAAAAGCAGTCGAAAAGCGACCGCTTGATTATGACGGCGACGCCGATTCCGAGAAGCCTCGGCATCGTCATGTACGGCAACACGAAGATTTCCTCCATTCGAACCATGCCAAAGGGACGAAAAGCCGTTCAGACCACGGTGATCAACGAATCTGGCCTGAAAGGTGCCTACGATTTTATGGAGCGGTTTTTAAAGAGCGGCCAACAGATTTATGTGGTCTGCCCGCTTATCGAAGAAAATCTCGATTTTCCACTCCACGCGGCGGAGGCCGTATATAAATATTTTTCTGAGGATCGGTTTAAAAACTACACCGTGGGCCTTATGCACGGGGCCCTATCATCGGAAGAAAAAAACGCGGTCATGGAAGCCTTTCAAAAGAACGAGGTGCAGATTTTGATTTCCACCACGGTCATCGAAGTGGGCGTCAATGTGGTGAATGCCAATCTGCTCTTCGTGTACGACGCCGATCGCTTTGGCCTCGCCACCTTGCATCAGCTACGGGGCCGCGTGGGCCGCGGGGATCAGGCGGCTTACTGCATTTTGCACAGCGCCAACGACAGCCTGAAGGCCGATGAGCGCCTTCGCATTATGGAACGCTCAGGCGACGGCTTCTACATCGCCGAAGAAGACATGAAGCTTCGCGGCGGCGGCGATTTCTTCGGCACCCGCCAATCCGGCACCGTGGAATTTCGCGTCGGTGATCTGTTCGAAAACATGGACATTATGCGCTACGCCAAGGTGGAGGCCGACGCCATTTTACAGGGCGGGCATCTGAACGAAGACGAGGAGCCGGATCTATTAAAGGCAGTGGAAGCCTACGAAGCGCGGAGAAGCGGGATTTGATTGTTTCGATAAAGAGATTATGCTAAAATTTGAAGGGAAGTGGCCATGCGCGTCATTGCGGGAGAAAAAAAGGGGCAGCGATTAAAGACGCCGAAAGGCGATCGCATTCGCCCCACGGAAGATCGCATTAAGGAAAATGTATTTAATCTGCTCTACGGCCCCTTTAGCGGGGTCCTGGTATTGGATTTATTTTCCGGAACCGGTCATATGGGCATCGAGTTTTTGAGTCGCGGCGCCGAATCCGCGTGGTTTTGCGACAATCACCGGGAAAGTATTCGAATTACCCGTGAAAATATAAAGATAACAGGGTATAATGACAAGAGCAGGGTCGTGGAAGGATCTTTCGAGCACTGCCTCGAGCTTGCCCGGAATGAACATACGGCATTCGACTACATATACGTCGATCCTCCTTACGCGAATCGTGATTTTTACGATCGCACGGCCCACGCCGTCGGCGAGAGCCGCCTGCTTACACCGGGCGGCCGCATGCTGTTTGAAGCGCCGAAGGAGTATACTTTTTCCAATTATGAACACCTGGCATTGGTTCGGGAAAAGTCCTATGGAAAGAAGAAAATTTGGATTTATGAAAGTTGTGATTAGAGTTTGAAAGTCATTTACGCCGGCAGTTTCGATCCGGTCACTTACGGTCACTTGGACATTATTCGCCGGGCGAAAGCTATTTTCGGCGAAGTCATCGTCGCCGTGTTGGACAACAAGAAAAAGCCCGGCTTCTTTACCGTAGAAGAGCGGCTGGCCCTTTTGCGGGAGACCTTAAAAGAGGATGAAGACGTCGAAGTGGATCACTTCGAAGGGCTCCTCGTGGATTACGCGAAAAAAAGAAATGTTTCTACGGTGGTTCGCGGTTTGCGCTCCAATTCGGATTTCGAAAACGAGTATACCGTGGCCATGGCCAACAAAAATTACGGAACCAATTTGGAAACCGTCTTTCTGTTGACGACCCAGGAGCATTTGTTTATCAGCTCGTCCCTTGCAAGGGAAGTGGCTATGTTTGACGGCGATACGTCGCTGTTTGTGCCCGAAGTGGTGGGAGAAGCAATGAAGAGGAAAGTGAGAGGAAGGTAGCTTATGGAAGTTATGCGTTACATCGAAGATTTAAAAGATTTACTGGAAGTGAGTTCCACGATCCCCTTGACGGGAAAAGTGATGGTCGACAAGGAAGAAGTCAACGAACTTCTGAACCAAATCGAATCTCAATTTCCTCAAGATTTAGCCGAAGCGCAAAGCATTCGCGACCGCAAAGATGAAATCGTCAATGAAGCCAATATGCAGGCAAAGCAAATCATTCAAGCGGCCCATGTGGAAGCACAAAAGCTCGTCAATGAAGACGAAATCACTCTTGCCGCTCAAGAACAGGCCAGAGAAATCATGAACCGCGCCGAAATTGAATCGGATCAAATTCGCCTTTCGGCTCGTGATTACGTGGACAATATGTTGGAAAACACCCAAGTCCACTTGTCCGACATGATTAAAACCATCAACGAAAACAGAAAAGAGCTTTAAAAAACGGCCTCGCGCCGTTTTTTCATTGCTCAGAAGCCTCGATAATCCCGTCCCATTTCCCCGGAGGTGAGCACGCTCCAAAGGTCCGTGGCCTTTTCTTCGAAAGCCAAGAACCGTTTTTCATCGAGAGAGCATTTTTTCACTTGTTTGTAATTGGTAAGTAAGGTAACGGACGAATCCTTCGCCTTGCGTAGATAGTCTTTCCCTTTCTCGGAAAATGCCAAGACCTGAAAAGTATGCTGACGGGCCATGGCCGCCTCGACGGACGCCTTATCCATTCCGAGAGATGCGTGGAACATGAGGCGGGCGATGCGCCAGCGGGAATAGCGCCGAGTCTTCGCCAGCTCCGTGAATTCATCATAGGTCTTGGCCTCGCGCAAACAGGCGCGGATTCGCTTGTCCAGTCCGATTTCGTAGCCGGCAAAGGATGTGAGATCCGGGGGAGAAGAAAGCCACAGGCCGCGGTAGAAGCGGTAGAGGGATTCGACCAAATCCGATTCCTTGTATTGAGGCGCTGATCCCGCGCAGAAATGCTCGATTTGATGCGGGTCGATCATGGCGCGAATGGCCGATGCGGAGCATGTCTTCTCGTTGTCTTGGGCTCGCTCCACCATCACGAGAGGAATCGCCGGCGCCAATTGCTTCAGGCTTTTATAGTAGCCGTAAGCCAAGAGGGCGTTAGACTGAAACACCTGAGCCCAAGATTTATCCTCCGCCTCCAAAGCCTGTTTGTACGCCGCGGCATAGGATGCGCCGCTTTCCATGGCCGTTCTGAGGCGGGAATGAAATTCTTCGGTCTTTTCGTAGCGATAAATGGCATCGAAAGTCGCGTTGTCGCCGAATTCCGTGCCGCAAAAGACGGCGTCGATGAAAGGCAATCGACTCGCGACAGCCATGGCGCCTCGGGAAAAATACTCGCCGCCGGAGGTGGCCGACTGCACCGGATGGGTAATCACCACATCGGCACCGTTTTTCACAAGGTCATTCGCCCGTGTAAACTTGTCTGTGACAACGGGCAGGCCCCGCTGCGTAAAAGAGGCGCTCATTAAAACGACGACGCCATAGCCGCATTCTTTGGCGCGTCGGATTAGGTATGTATGGCCGTAATGCAGAGGGTTGGTCTCCGCCACGATGAGTGCATAGGGCATGATTTCAATCCTTTTCATCTCTTTTCTTCGACAAGGAACGATTATATGATATAATAACTGCGGTCAAAATGAAAATGCTTAAGGAGGAAATACATGAAAATTTTAGTCATTAACTGTGGCAGCTCTTCTCTGAAATACCAGTTAATCGATATGGAAGATAAGAAAGTTCTCGCCAAAGGTTTAGCAGAACGGATCGGCATCGAAGGCGGCCGCGTAAAATACGAAGCAGCCGGCAAAGACGAAATCGTCATCGAAGAAATGCTCGCCGATCACAAGGCAGCTCTTAAAATCGTCTTGGATTCTCTGCAACACGCTGAATACGGCGCCGTTAAGAGCTTAGACGAAATCGATGCCGTCGGCCACCGCGTCGTTCACGGCGGCGAAGCCTTTGCCGAATCGGTGATTATCGACGACGAGGTCATGAAAGCCATTAACGACAATGTTGAAATTGCACCCCTGCACAATCCGCCGAACATTATCGGTATCGAAGCCTGCAAGGAAATCATGGGCGACATCCCCATGGTCGCTGTATTCGACACGGCTTTCCACCAAACCATTCCGGCATTAAACTACATCTATGCCCTTCCCTACGAATACTACGAAAAATACAAAGTTCGTCGCTACGGCTTCCACGGCACCAGCCACCAATACATTACGGGACGTGCCGCTGAAATGCTCGGCAAGGACCTCGACGATGTAAACTTAATTACCTGCCACTTAGGTAACGGCTCCAGTATCAGCGCCGTCGTCGGCGGTAAATGCTACGACACCACCATGGGCTTTACGCCTCTCGAAGGCCTGGCCATGGGTACCCGTACCGGCGACATGGACCCTGCCATCGTTCCCTTCATCATGGACAAAGAAAACCTCTCTACCGAAGAAATGTCCAATGTCATGAACAAAAAGAGCGGCGTCTTGGGCATCAGCGGCGTTTCCAGCGACTTCAGAGACTTGGAAGAAGCAGCTGAAAAGGGCAACGAACGGGCACAACTGGCTCTGGATATTTTCGAAAACCGCGTCCGCAAATTCATCGGCGCCTATTTAACCGAAATGGATCACTGCGACGGCATTATCTTTACGGCCGGCGTCGGCGAAAACTCTATTTCCACGAGAGAACGCGTCATCGACGGCTTAGCTTCCTTAGGCATTAAGATCGATCGCGACAAAAACGACATGCGCGGCAAAGAAGCCGTCATCAGTGCCGACGATTCTTCCATTCCCGTATTGGTCATTCCCACCAACGAAGAATTAAAAATCGCCATGGAAACGGCTAAACTCGTTTAAATTCCTTGACAGGAGACCGTTTCTTATCATATAATAGCTTGCAGCAGTTTTAGAGGTGATACCTTTGCGTAGAGAATTTTCTGATTTTTTACAAGGAAGTGACATCCACAAACACGTCGAAGGTCAGCTGATGAAAGAAGACAGTCCCTTGGATTTAGAAGGTCTCGATCTTCTCGATCCCGTTGACTACGATATGGACATCTACAAAGTCGATGGGGACTTGGAAGTCGACGTTCACGTGACCTACGACATCAAAACCCCGTGTGATCGCTGCTTGAAGACGGTGGAAGAAACCATCGACAGCGAATCCCATGTGGTCGTAACCACCGATGAGGAAGAGGACGACGAGGCGAACGTGCTTCTCGTCGAAACATTGGATGAATTTCCGTTGGCGGAAATAGTATTCTCGCAAGTGATAACATCCGTACCGATCAAAGTTTTGTGCGATGATGATTGCAAGGGACTTTGCCCGGTCTGTGGTGAGGATTTAAACGAACATCCCGATCACCATTGTGAATCGGAAGGCATCAGCCCCTTTGAATCCTTGAAAAATCTATTTGATGAAAAAGCATAAGAGATAGGGAGGTGTAGACATGGCAGTACCTAAGAGTAAAACTTCGAAACAACGTAAAAACAAGAGACGTGCATCTTCTTATCGTCTGAATAAAACGACTGTCGCTGAGTGCCCCAATTGCCACGAAGCGAAGTTACCCCACCGTATTTGCCCGAGCTGCGGCTACTACGATGGCAAAGAAGTTATCGCAACTTCTGAAGAAGTATAAGAAAAGAGCTTCCGATTTTTCGGAAGCTCTTTTTGCATTAGAAAACCCCCGGTTTAACCGGGGGTTCTCTTTTCGGGCACCCTTCAGTGTCCTTTTATTCTGCCCAATTGCCGTTTACAAAAATCGGCACTTCAGCGCCATCTTCCGTGGTCGCAATAATGGAGAGATCCGCCGTGCCCACCATAAAGTCCACGTGGATCAAGCTGTCGTTTGCGCCTCGTTCTAAAAGCGCATCTTCATTTAAATCGCCGCCGCCGGTTAAATTGGTGGGATAGGCCTTTCCGAGAGCCAAGTGGCAAGAGGCGTTTTCGTCGTAAAGGGTGTTGTAGAAAAGTTGATTGCGATTGGAAATCGGCGAATCGTAGGGAACGAGAGCCACCTCGCCTAAGCGACGGGCGCCTTCGTCGGTGTCGAGCAAACGGGCGAGAACGTCTTTTCCCTTTTCGGCGTCGAAATCGACGACCTTCCCGTCTTTAAAGCGAAGCCAAAAGTGATCGATCACATTGCCGTTGTAGGCGAGGGGCATGGAGGCGTAGACGATGCCGTCGACCCCGCTCCGGTGGGGAAGGGTAAAGACTTCTTCCGTGGGAATATTTGCCACGAAGTAGCGGCCGTCGGGCAAGGTGGATCCGCCGCCGGCCCAAATGTGACCTTCGGGGAGGGTGATCGTCAGGTCCGTTCCCAAGCTGTTTTTGTAGTGAAGGGATTTGTATGCGGCTTCGGTGAGCTTCTTCGCCTGCCCGTCCACCGTCGTCGTATGCTTTTTCCAATCGGCGATGGTGTTTTCAGAGACGCGGCACATATCGAAAATCGCCTGCCACAACTTTTTCACGGCAACGTCTGTGTCATCTTCGGGATAGACTTTCTTCGCCCAGGCCTCCGTAGCGATTCCTGCGACGGTCCATGGGTTTTCGTCCTTCATTATGGCCTCGGAGTAAAAGCGCATGGCCTTGGAGCGGCTCATGGACGCTTCCTGAAGCTTGTGGGCATCGATTTGTTTTAACAAATCCGGATCCGATCCCGTAAAGGATAAAAAGGCGGCGCCGTTTTCAATGTAGTGGCGATACAATTCCGTATCGAAATCATGAACCGTGTTAAGCACCTCTTCCGGTGCATGTTCGTATTTTAAAAGGGTAAGGGCATCGTCCGACCAAATGACGCGCACGTCGGCGGCGCCCTGGGCGTAGGCCGCTTCGGCGCAGGCGACGACCAAGTCCCTTCCCTCGATGGGACTTCGGATCACAAGATCCTGTCCTTTTTGCAGAGAAAGGCCGGTGTTTATCAGTAATTCAGCATAAGCATCTAATTGTTCGTTGAAATTCATAGTTCCTCCTTTTTCTGAAAGTATACCACAATCCGGCGTCGAAAAAAGAGAAAGGATTCTTGCAAGGGTAGGGTGCGCGTGTTATAATATATCGGTACAAATACGCACACAGCCTCAGAACCTGGCCGTTGCCTGAGGGTCGCTTTGTTCATACGGGCTGTGGAGGAAAAAACATTTGGAGGTAATATGTCTGTAGTATCTATGAAGAGCCTGCTTGAAGCCGGCGTACACTTTGGTCACCAAACCAGAAGATGGAACCCGAAGATGAAGAAATACATCTTCACCGAACGCAACGGTATTTACATTATCGACTTACAAAAAACCGTCGGCAAAATCGAAGAAGCCTACGATTTCGTTCGCGAAACCGCTCAAAACGGCGGACAAGTTTTATTTGTCGGTACCAAAAAGCAAGCGCAAGATGCCATCGAAAAAGAAGCTAAGCGTTGCGGAGAATTCTACATTAACCAACGTTGGTTAGGCGGTCTTCTCACCAACTATCAAACCATAAAGAAGAGAATCGCTCGTCTGAAAGATTTGGAAGAAATGGAAACAGACGGTCGCTTCGACGTTCTTCCCAAGAAGGAAGTTATCGGCCTTCGTCACGAAAGAGAACGTCTTGAAAAATTCTTAGGCGGCATTAAGGACATGAACGGTCTGCCCGATGTCATGTACGTCGTCGATCCGAAGAAAGAAAATATCGCCGTTAAAGAAGCGCAAAAGCTCGGCATTCCCATCGTCGGTATTCTCGATACCAACTGCGATCCCGATGAATTGGATTACCCCATCCCCGGCAATGACGATGCCATTCGTGCCGTAAAATTAATTACGGAAACCATGGCTAACGCCGTTCTCGAAGGAAAACAAGGGGCACAAGACCACGCTGAAGAAGAAGCTGAAGCACCTGAAGCATCTGAAGAAACTGAAAATCAAATCACGGATAGTGCGGCTGATACAAAAGAACAAGAATAAGGCAAATTATAAGAGTTCTGGCCAATGGAACTCTTATTTTTTTGAGAGTGCAACTCGTATCTGAAAGGGGACTTAAAATGGAAATTTCTGCAAAAATGGTAAAAGAATTAAGAGACAAATCCGGCGCAGGCATGATGGACTGCAAGAAGGCCTTAAAGGAATCCAACGGCGACATTGATCGTGCTGCCGACATCCTCAGAGAACAAGGCCTGAGCAAGGTCGCTAAGAAGAGCGATCGCATCGCAGCAGAAGGGATTGTAGAAAGCTACATCCACAACAACCGCATCGGCGTTTTGATCGAAGTCAACACAGAAACCGACTTTGTCGCCAAAAACGAAGACTTCAGAGAATTCGTTCGCGACATGGCCATGCAAGTGGCTGCCGTCAACCCGAAATACGTTACCCGCGACGAAGTTCCCCAAGACGAATTGGATCACGAACGTTCCGTCTTAAAGGAACAAGCCTTAAACGAAGGCAAACCGGAACACATTGTAGAAAAAATGGTCGAAGGCCGTTTGGAAAAATTCTACAAAGAAATCGTCCTTTTGGATCAACCCTTCATTAAAGACGGCGACAAGACCGTGAACGAATTGTTAACCGAACTTATCGCAAAGATCGGCGAAAAGATCAGCATCCGTCGCTTCTGCCGCTACGAAGTCGGTGAAGGCATGGAAAAACGCTCCGAAGACTTTGCCGAAGAAGTTGCAAAACAAATGAAATAAGCGGACCCGGACCATGGAACCTAAATACAAGAGGATCGTCTTAAAACTCAGCGGGGAAGCCATGGCGGGAGAAAAAGGAATCGGCATCGATTCTTCTGTGGTCAGGCTCTTCGCTCGTGAGATCAAGCGCATCTCCGAAGCCGGCGTGGAAACCTGCATCGTCGTCGGCGGCGGCAATTTCTGGCGCGGCCGGGACAGCAAGGAAATGGACCGTGCCACATCCGATTACATGGGCATGCTCGGCACGGTAATGAACGCCCTGGCCCTTCAGGATGCTCTGGAGCAAATGGAGGTTGTGACGCGGGTCATGACGGCCATCGAAATGAAACAAGTGGCCGAGCCCTACATTCGTCGCCGGGCCATTCGCCACCTGGAAAAAGGCCGCGTGGTCATTTTCTCCGGAGGCATCGGCAATCCCTATTTTTCCACGGATACCACGGCAGCCCTTCGCGCAGCGGAAATCGACGCGGAAGTCATTCTGCTGGCGAAAAAAGGCGTCGACGGCATTTACGATTCCGATCCCAATGTCTATGACGACGCCGTGAAATTCGACAATTTGTCTTATTTCGATATTCTCAGCAAGAATTTAAAAATTATGGATTCGACAGCCACTTCTCTATGCATGGATAATGAAATCCCCCTGCTTGTCTTCGGCATCGACGAATCGAGCAATCTTTTCGACGCGGCCATGGGCAAGGAATTGGGGACCCGTGTGGAATAAGGAGGATTTTGTATGGATTTTAGCGAAGTCAAAAAAGAAGTTCAAACCAAAACGCAAAAGACTGCCGATCGCTTAAAGGAAGAATTGGCATCCATTCGCGCCGGCCGCGCCAATCCGTCCCTCTTGGACCGGATTACCGTGGAAGCCTACGGCCAACAAACGCCGTTAAATCAAGTTGCCGGCATTACGGCACCGGAAGCGCGTCTGTTGACCATTCAACCTTGGGACGCATCCTTGATCCCCGCCATTGAAAAAGAAATTTTGAAATCGGATCTGGGCTTGAATCCATCCAACGACGGCAAATTGATTCGCTTGGCGATTCCCGCGTTGACGGAAGAACGACGCAAGGAAATGATCAAAGTCGTAGGAAAAGATGCTGAACAATCGAAAGTTGCCATCAGAAACGTTCGTCGCGACGCCATCGACTTGATTAAAAAAGCGGAAAAGAACAAGGAAATTTCCGAAGATGATCAAAAAGATTACGAAGAAGAAATTCAAAAGATCATCGACGCCGCCATTAAAAACATCGACGCCATTGCGAAGGCAAAGGAAGACGAATTACTTGAAATTTAAATACAACTGAATAGGGCCCCCTAAGGGGGTTCTTTCTTTTTAGGAGAAATCATGGATTCTGAAAAAAAAGCCATGCCCAAACACCTGGGCATTATCATGGACGGCAACGGTCGCTGGGCAAAGGCGCGCAACATGCCGCGCACCTACGGCCACAAAGAGGGCGTGAAGCGGGTTTTGGAAATCGTAAGGGCCTGCTATAAATTGAATATCCCCTATCTGTCTCTCTACGCCTTTTCCACGGAAAATTGGAAGCGCCCGGAGCAGGAAGTGTCAAACCTTATGTATCTCTTGCACACCTTTATCGATCAATACATTGACGAATTGGACGAAAACGGCGTGAAGCTGAACATTATGGGCGACCTGTCCGCTTTAGGCGAAAAGACCCGAAAGATGGTCTTAGGCGCCGTCGAGCGCACCGAATCCAACGGCGATCTCATCTTAAATATCGGCTTGAACTACGGCGGACAGGACGAAATCCTTCGTGCGGCAAAAGCGCTGGCGCAAAAAGCCGTAGACGGCGAGATTTCCGTCGATGCCATCGATAAAGAAGATTTCGAAAGGGAGCTTTACACGAAAAATCAACCGCCTTTGGATCTGTTGATCCGCCCGAGCGGCGAGCTGCGGGTCAGCAATTTTATGCTCTGGCAATTGGCCTATGCGGAATTTTGGTTCTCGGATATTCTTTGGCCGGACTTTACGGAAGACACATTAAAGAAAGCCATAGACGATTATCAAACGAGGGACAGGCGATTTGGAGGCGTATAATTGAGTAATCTATTAAAACGGACGACGACGGCCTTGGTTCTCATCGCTCTTTTAGTGGCGATTCTCTATTTCGGCGGAATGGTGTTGCAATGTGCCGTTCTCTTCTTTTCCCTGGCTCTGTGTCACGAACTGATTTCCGCCTTTAAACACAAGGGCAACAACATTCCCGAGCACTACATTCTTCTTGCCTGCGCCTTTCACTTTGTGGTGTACGAGCGGGGCTGGCCGTGGTTTGTGGCATTTACCATCCCTTTGTTTTTCCTCATCCTGTATTATTTAAAAGAGGATGATTTTACGATCGAAGATATGGGTATCTCTGCCCTCATACTGATCTATGTGCCCACCTTTTTGTTCCCTATCATGGCTTTGGACAAGACGCGTTACCTTTATCTGGTCTTCGTCATATCCATTGCCACGGATACTTTCGCCTATTTGACGGGCATGGCTTTCGGAAAACACAAGCTGTGTCCCACCATCAGCCCGAACAAAACCGTGGAGGGCGCGTTGGGCGGCGTCGCGGGCACCATGCTATGCGGTTTGATCTACTGCATGATTTTCGACATTCACATTACGCTGACCCACGTGCTCTTTATTGGTCTCGCTTCCGTTACGGCGCAGCTGGGAGATCTGTTTGCATCGAAAATTAAACGCGCCACGGGGATAAAGGACTTCGGCCACTTTTTACCGGGCCACGGCGGATTCATGGACCGCTTCGACAGCATGCTCTTAATCATCCCCATGGTCTATATTCTGTTCCGCTTTTCACTTTAGGAGGTTATATGACGACCCTTTTCGGTTCACTTTTTGTCTTTATTCTGATTATCGCCATACACGAATTCGGCCATTTTGCCGTGGCAAAGGCCGTCGGTATTCGCGTGAATGAGTACGCCATCGGCATGGGGCCTTTAATCTATAAAAAACAAACGGAGGAAACCCAATACAGCCTTCGGGCGTTGCCCATCGGCGGCTATGTGGCTATGGAAGGGGAAGAGTCGGCATCAGACGACCCGCGATCGTTTAATAACGCGAGCCTGTTAAAGCGGGCGGCGGTCATCGTCAGCGGCGCCGGCATGAATTTCGTCCTGGCCATCGTGACCTTTTCCCTTTTTCTCTTAATCACCGGCTATCCGACGAAAATCGTGGACGAAGTGCTTCCGAATTCCCCGGCGGCTGTGGCGGGAATTCAAAAAGGGGACGCCATTCGCACCGTCGACGGAAAGGAAATAAATGATTGGGACGCTTTTTCCAAAACCGTGGCGGCTTCAAAAAATCCCATTACCATCGGCATTGATCGGGAAGGGAAAATTCTCGATTTTACCGTAAAGCCCGTGGAAAAAGACGGTCGCCCCATCGTGGGCATTCAACCCACCAGCGAAAAGCATCCGGTAAAAGCCATCGGCGACGGATTCAAGATGACGGGGAAAGTTATCGTCACCATTTTCGACGTCTTAGGGAAATTATTTACGGGGGGCCTGGGCGTAGATAATCTGTCCGGCCCCGTAGGCGTGGTGAAAGTGATCGGCGACTCGGCAAAGTACGGGTTCGGCTCTTTGATGTTTATCACGGCCTACATTTCGGCGAATCTAGGCTTTATGAACCTGCTGCCCATTCCCGCCCTCGACGGAGGCAAGCTCGTGTTTATCCTAATCGAAGGAATCACGGGCAAACCGGTAAACGAACGAATCGAACAGGGGCTTTCCGTGGCAAGCTTTGTCTTGCTCTTTGCTCTCATGATTTACGTGACGATTTTCGGCGATATTGCCCGATTCATCCAATAGAAAGGACGATGAACTTGTCTAAACACACGAGACAAATCGCTGTCGGCGACGTATTAATCGGCGGCGGCGCTCCCATTAGCATTCAGTCCATGACCAACACGAAGACGAAAGATGCGGTGTCCACCATCGATCAAATTCATCGACTGGAAAATGCAGGCTGCGACATTATCCGCGTAGCGGTCAATGATCTCGAGGATGCAGAAGCCTTGGATCAAATCATTCCCGCCATTTCCATTCCGGTCATCGCCGACATTCAATTCGATTATCGCCTGGCCCTTTACGCATTAGAACACGGCGTCCACGGTTTGCGCATCAATCCGGGAAACATCGGCGAGGCCTGGAAGGTGAAAGAAGTAGCGGATGCGGCAAAGGCGCGGAACGTATCCATCCGCATCGGCGTCAACTCGGGCTCCGTGAAGCCGGCCTTCATCGAGAAGTACCGTGGCGTGAACCCCAAGTCCATCGTGGAATCAGCACTGGATGAAATCGCCACCCTGGAAAAATTCGGTTTCGACGCCATTAAAGTCTCTTTAAAATCCTCGGACGTGCGTCAATCCATCGAAAGCTACCGGGAATTTTCCCGCGTCAGCGATTATCCCCTTCATCTGGGCATTACTGAGGCCGGCGCCGGCATGAACGGCATCGTGAAATCGGCGGTGGGCATGGGCACCTTACTTGAAGAGGGCATTGGCGACACCATGCGGGTCTCCTTAACGGGAGATCCCGTCGATGAAGTACACTGCGCCAAGGCTATACTTAAGAGTTTGGGCCTCAGACGCGAGGGCATCGACATTGTCGCCTGCCCCACCTGCGGACGCACGGAAATCGACTTGATTCATTTGGTCGAAGAAGCACAAGAGCGCTTTAAGAATTTGGGGTTCGAAGGTAAAATCGCCATTATGGGCTGTCGCGTCAACGGACCCGGCGAAGCCCGCGAGGCGGATTACGGAATTACCGGTGGAAACGGTCGCGGCGTCATCTTTAAAAAAGGCGAAGTCGTGGAAACCGTTGACGAAGCGAAACTATTAGACGCTCTTATCGACTTAATAGAAAGGGATCACCGTTGATCGACAAAGATACCCATCCATCAGAGCGCGCTTTGATGGATTTTATTTTAAATAAATCCCTACCCATAAAAAAAGTGATCTATAATCGGGAGCTGGCCGGTTTGACACTGGAAATGGATTGCGAAGAAGGGGATTGGCGCGATGAATTTGAAACGCTTCTGAAAAAATGCTACCCAACCCTTGCAGTCAAGGCAAATTACCGGGAAAAGCAAGCGGAGCGGGCGGCATACACGGAAGATGAAATCTATAATTTTTTGAAGGCCTCCATTACCGCGTCCGATGCTTGGCTCGAACGAGACTGTTTTGCCGTGAAAGAAAGCCGCATTACGCTTCATGTGCCCAATGCCACAGTGGAAAAGACCGTCCTCTCCATGCACATCGAAACGCGCCTCGAAGAAATCACAGGCCGGCGCTATTTCCTGGAATGCGCCTGTCCGGACGGGGACTGCGAATTAAAGGCTTTGGACGAGTTGATCGAGAGCGAAGAATCGGTGTTCAGCGACGGCATAAAGACCGATGTGCCTGTGGCGAAGGAAAAGGCGAAGAGCGACGAAGCTTACCGGTTCGGAAAAAATAAATTTGAACCCCCGACGCCCATAGGCGACTGTCGCGTCGGTGAGACCGTCACCATTACGGGATCCGTCTTCGGCTTCGACGAGCGGCCCATAAAAAACGACAAAACCCTATTTATCCTCTCCCTTTACGACGGGACGGACAGCACCAATGTGAAGGCTTTTGTAAAAAATCAGGAAGCTGACGCCTTTGCCCAAACTTTTTCCAAGGGAAAGACCGTCTCCGTTCACGGGAAATACGATTTCGACAGTTTCGACCGTAGGGAAAGCGTCGTGGCGCGAAATATGAAGGTGGTTCCCACGAAAAAACGGGAGGACATAAGCGCGAAAAAGCGCATCGAGCTACACGTCCACACGAAAATGAGCAATATGGACGGCACCAATACCATCGACGATTTCGCGAAGCAGGCCAAGGCCTGGGGCCACGAGGCCATTGCCATTACCGACGACAATGTGGTGCAGGGTTATCCCGATGCCATGAGTGCGGCAAAAAAACACGACATTCGCATTCTCTACGGCGTGGATGCCGATGTGGTGGATGACGGGGAGCTTATCTTTAAAAACCCCGGGAGCGCTCAATACGGGGCAAGTTTCGTCGTCTTTGACTTGGAGACCACGGGCTTTTCACCGCGCTTCGACGAGGTAACGGAAATCGGCGCCGTAAAAATTCGAGACGGCCGCATCATCGATCGTTTCTCCACTTTCGTCAATCCCATGCAGCCCATTCCGCCGAAGGTGGTTGAATTAACCCATATTACAAACGACATGGTGGCCGATGCCGATCCCATCGACGTGGTGCTTCCTCGCTTTGAGGAATTTATCGACGACAGCATTTTGGTCGCACACAACGCTTCCTTCGACTCGCGGTTTATCGAATTCAGGCGGAAGGGAAAAGTCCCCTATGCCACCATCGACACCTTGCTTTTGGCACGTTCTCTGGACATTCAGGTGAAAAATTATAAATTAGGCACCCTGGCGAAGCGCTTCGGCATCAATTTGCAGGGCGCCCACCGCGCCGTCAACGACGCCGAGGCCACGGCGGAGCTCTTTATTCAGCTTCAGGTCATGGCGGCGAAGATCGGCATCGAGAATCCTGAGGATCTCAATCGCCTAAAACCGAAGGCGCCGGAAAAATCATTTCCGACGAAGCTCACGATTTTCCCGAAAAATCTCGACGGACTTACGGCCATGTACCACTTGATCTCCGCCTCGCACATGGACCACTTCTTCCGAACGGCCCGCATGTTGAAATCGGAAGTACTGAAATCGAAGGATAACTTTATTCTCGGCTCCGGGGGAGAAGGGGGCGAACTAATCGACGCCTACTTGCGCGGCGCGTCGGAGGATGAACTCAAGAGGATCGCGTCAATTCTGGATTACATTGAGGTGGCGCCCATCTTTCGCTACGAGCGAGCCTATGCCGACGGTCTGTTGCGGAGCGAAGAAGACGGAAAGGTCATGATTCGTGACATGATCGATTTAGGCCGAAGCATGAACATTCCCGTCATCGCCTCCTCCGACGTGCGCTATATGAACAAGGAGAATGCCGAGTTTCTCGAAATATTGGAATACTCGAAATTCCGCGGCCGACCCTTTACAAACGGCGGCGCCTATTTTATGACCACCGACGAAATGCTCGAAGCCTTTTCTTTTTTCGGTGACGATGCCGAAGCCGTCGTCATCGACAATCCCAAAAAGATCGCCGATGCCATCGAGGTATTTCCGCCCATTCCCTCGGGCAAGTATCCGCCGAAAATCAAAAACGCCGACGTGGATCTCAAAACCGACGCCTTTAGAAGGGCGCGGGAAATCTATGGCGATCCCCTTCCGAAAATCGTGGAAGATCGCCTGAACACGGAGCTTGAAAGCATTATCGGAAACGGTTACGCGGTCATGTACAAAATCGCCCAACAGCTCGTCGAAAAATCCAATGCCGACGGCTATTATGTCGGCTCCCGCGGCTCCGTCGGATCCTCCTTTGTCGCTACCATGACGGGAATCACGGAAGTCAATCCCCTTATGCCCCACTACGTTTGCAACAAGTGCAAACACAGCGAATTTATCGACGACGGAAAAGTGAGCACTGGCTTCGATTTGCCGAGGAAAAACTGTCCGATCTGTGGCGAACCATTGATTCGCGACGGCCATAAAATTCCCTTTGAAGTCTTTTTAGGTTTCTACGGCGACAAAGAACCGGACATCGACTTAAACTTCGCCGGGGAGTATCAGCCCACCGCCCACAAATTCATCGAAGATTACTTCGGCGAGGGCTTCGTCTTCCGCGCCGGCACCATCGGTACTTTGGCGGAAAAGACCGCCTTCGGCCTGGTAAAGAAATTTACCGAAGAAAACAATCTTCAGAAAAACCCCGTGGAGATCCTGCGTTTGGCAAAGGGCATCGAAGGGGTGAAGCGGACAAGCGGTCAACACCCGGGCGGCATTATGGTCGTGCCGAAAGACGAAGACATTCATCACTTCACGCCCATTCAGTATCCAGCGGATGAGAAGAAGAAAAACGTCATTACCACGCACTTCGACTACCACTCCATTAGCGAAAATATTTTAAAACTGGACATCCTCGGCCACGATGCGCCCACCATTCTCCGCATGCTGGAAGACTTAACCGGCGTGGCCATGGAAGAGATTTCCATGGACGATCCCGAAGTCATGAGCCTGTTTACATCCGCCGAGGCGCTAAAAGTCGATGAATCCCTATTCTCGTCGCCTACGGGCACCCTGGGGATTCCCGAGTTCGGCACAGACTTCGTCGTGCGCATGCTCATGGACACGAAGCCCGCCACCTTTGGCGAGTTGGTCAATATTTCAGGCCTTTCCCACGGCACCGACGTGTGGACGGGAAATGCACAGGATCTCGTGCACTCAAACAAAGCGACGATCTCCGAAGTCATCAGTACGCGGGAAGATATTATGAACTACCTGATTATTGCCGGAGCGGAAAATAAAGTGGCCTTCGACACCATGGAAGCCGTGCGAAAAGGGCGCGGCCTTCCTGAAAAATACATGGACGTATTGAAGACACTGGACGTGCCGAGCTGGTACTTTGAAAGTTGCGAAAAAATCAAGTACATGTTCCCGCGGGCCCACGCGGTGGCCTACGTCATGACCAGTCTTCGCATCGCCTGGTACAAGGTCCATTACCCCTTGGCATTTTACGCTGCCTATTTTACGACGAAGCTTTCCGACTTAAACGGCGACCTTTTGGTTCAGGGTTATGATGCCGTTAAGCAGCGTGTTGAATGGATCGAAGGAAACGATGAGGCGACGAAAGCGGAACAGTCTGAAATCCCTATTTTAAAAGTCGTATTGGAAATGATGGCGCGGGGCTATGAATTTGAGTCAATTCACTTAGGTGCTTCTCATTACGAGAAATTTTCCGTCTACGAAGGCAAGGTGCTTCTGCCCATCAGTTCCCTTCAGGGGATCGGCCATACAGTAGCGAAGGAAATTTATGAGGCCATGAACGAACAGCCCTTCCTTTCCGTTGAAGACATGGTGAATCGAAGCGGCGCGTCGAAAACCGTCGTGGAGACCCTGAAAGCCCACGGCGCCCTTCAAGGAATCCCGAAAGATAACCAGTTAAGCATGATGGATCTTATTGGCGACAGTGCCAAAATGTGATATACTAAAGAAAAGATAGACGAGTAGAACTAGAGTGGGTCCACCACTCTAGTTTTTTATGGGAGGTGAGTTCTTGAAACATTCTCAAGTACGCGCGATTGTTTCGGAGGCGGCAGAAAAAGCGGCCGCCGAACGAGAGTACGAGGTGGTGGAAATTGCCATCACCAACAAAAATCCGTCGCGCATTATAATTACGGTGTATCATCCCGATGGGGTGCAAATCGACGACTGTGCCGATATATCCCGTGCCGTAGGAGACATGATCGACGACAAGGATTTGTTTGAAGGCAAGTATACTCTGGAGGTTCAGTCCCCCGGATTGGATCGGCCCATTCGAACGAAAGATGATTACCGCAGGAACATGGGAAAAAAGGTCGAGGTTCACCTGTACAAAAAAGTAAACGACCAAAAAGAATTTGTAGGTATTTTAGCGGACTACGGCGACGACACCGTGGATATCCGCACAGAAGATGGAAATATTGTCACCTTTGATTCAAAATCCATCTCATTAATGCGACAGGTCATTGAATTTTAGGAGGCAAAGAAAAAACGATGAACGAAGAGTTTATTTTAGCTCTGAAGCAATTGGAAAGCGAAAAAGGAATCCCGGAAGACGTGATTATCGAGGCCCTGGAAACGGCTCTTGTGTCAAGCTACAAGAAAAATTTCGGAACTTCTCAAAATGTTATTGTGGAAATCAATCGGGATACGGGAGAAATTTCCCTGGCCGCCGAAAAAGAAGTCGTGGAAGAAGTCTTTGACGAGAACACGGAAATCGCCGTGGAAGACGCGCGAAGAGAAAACCCGAGACTCGAAATCGGCGACATCTATTACGAGAAAATCGATCCGGAAAAATTCGGTCGCATCGCCGCACAAACGGCGAGACAGGTCGTCATTCAACGAATCAAAGACGCCGAGCGCGACGTGATTTATGACGATTACGCCGATCGGGAAAATGAAATCATTACTTGTGACGTGCAAAGAGTGACCAAGGGCAATGTCTTTGTGGATTTGGGAAAAACCGAAGCCATTTTGCCCGTATCGGAGCAAATTCAAGGGGAGTCCTACCACCAAGGCGATCGCTACAAAATGTTGGTACTGGAAGTAAACAAGCAGCCCAAAGGGCCGCAAATCGTGCTCTCCAGAAGCCATCCTAATCTGGTGCGCCGTCTGTTCGAGCTGGAGGTACCGGAAATTCACGACGGCATCGTCGAAATCTTCTCCATTGCAAGAGAAGCCGGAAGCCGCACGAAGATCGCCGTGTTCAGCAAGGATGAGGACGTGGATCCCCTGGGCGCCTGCGTCGGATTTAAAGGAAGCCGCGTAAAGACCATCGTCGACGAGCTCCACGATGAAAAAATCGACATCGTTATTTGGGAAAAAGACATTGCCGCCTTTATCGGCAACGCTTTAAGTCCGTCGAAAGTAGTGGAAGTTTTCATCAATCAACGGGAAAAGTCGGCCATGGTCGTGGTTCCGGACTATCAACTGTCCTTGGCCATCGGCAAGGAAGGCCAAAACGCACGTCTGGCAGCGAAATTGACCAATTGGAAGATTGACATTAAATCCGAAACCCAATTTGACGAATACCTGGATTCTTTGGGAATGGATGCAGACGACTTCAGAACCTACTTCGAGAATACCCAAGCCGATGGGCCGGACGTGTCGGCGGCAGATGAATATTCTCCCGTCGAAGAAAAGATCGAATCCAATGAGGCCGATAATTTCGCCAGCATCGGCGGTTTAACGGGCATGGACTTATCGGATCTATTTAAAGACGCAGATTCGTCCTCGAGGGAAGATTACGAAGAAGAAGCGGAGAAAGCAGAAGAAGATGAGTAAGAGGATTCATCCATGAACAAGCCTAAAAAAGTGCCCTTGCGCAAATGCGTCGGGTGTTCAGAATCGAAACCGAAAAAAGAGCTCACACGAATCGTAAAAAATAAAGAACAAGAGGTTTTTATAGATGAAACGGGAAAAGCAAACGGCAGAGGTGCTTATGTTTGTAAAGATATAAAGTGTTTAAATAAGGCGATTAAATCGAAGGCCATCCACAAGGCATTGGGCAAAGATTTGTCCGAAGAGGCCATTGAATCGCTGCGCAAATCACTTTCAGATCTATAAACCCCTTATATTAAGGAGGTGTTCTCATGTCGAACAAACGAGTTTATACGGTAGCCAAGGAATACGGCATGGCCAGCAAGGACTTAATGGAAATTCTGGCCCGGGCGAACATTACCGTGAAAAGTCACATGAGTACTTTAACTGAAGAGCAGCAAAAGGATCTTTTGAATTATATCCGAAAGGCGCAAAGCGCCCAGAGTACGGGCGAAAACGAACCGGAAAAGAAAGATACCGAAACCAAGGCGAAGAAAAAGAAAAAACAGGAAGCGGCACCTGTGAAAAAACCTGCGCCTGAGACCAAGGAGTCGAAGCCGAAAAAAGAAGAGAAGATGCCGAAGAAATCCGAAGAAAAAAAGGCGAAAAAACCTCGCAAACAAGCGGAACCGGCTACGGCCAAAGAAACGCCTGCGCCTTTACGCAAAGAGCCTGAAAAGAGCGTAGAGGACGTGAATGTTCACGAAGAAAAGCAATTTTCAGACGGCACGGGCGGCAAGCATTCGGATAAAAAGAAGAGCAAGAAGAAAAAACAAAAAGAAGCGAAAAAAGCGCGCAAAAAGGAAGAAGGCGGCCAACGGGTTCAAGATTTTGAAAAACCGAAGGCGCCGAAGAAAAAATCCAGAAGCCAAAAGCGCAAAGAGCGCATGGCGAAGGAAGATGTAAAGGGGGACGGGGCTATTAAGATCAAGGCACCCTTAACGGTGAAGGAATTTGCCGACACGGTCGGCATCAGCTTGGCACAAGTTATAACAAAATTAATCGGATTAGGTGTTATGGCGACACAAAATGAATCCATCGATCGGGATGTCATTGAAATTTTAGCCGACGAACTTTCCATCGAAATCGAGTTTATTTCCGAATCGGATTCGAATATCGAAGAGATCTACAATTTAGATCAGGAAGATCCCGAAGACAGTTTAGTGGAAAGACCGCCGGTCGTTACGGTTATGGGCCACGTCGACCACGGCAAAACCTCGATTTTGGACGTCATTAAAAAGAGCCACGTCACCGCATCGGAAGCCGGCGGCATTACCCAACACATCGGCGCCTACCAAGTTTCGACCAACGGCAAGTTGATTACGTTTTTGGATACGCCCGGTCACGAAGCCTTCACAGCCATGCGCTCCAGAGGGGCGTCCATTACGGATATCGCCATCCTCGTCGTTGCAGCCGATGACGGCGTCATGCCGCAAACGAGAGAGGCGATTCACCACGCCAAGGCGGCCGGCGTTCCCATTATCGTCGCCATTAATAAAATCGACAGAGAAGGCGCAAATCCCGATCGCGTACGCCAGGAATTAACCGAAGAAGGCCTGGTCTGCGAAGATTGGGGCGGCGACACCATTATGGTCGAAGTCTCTGCGAAGACGAAGGAAGGGATTCCCGAGCTTCTCGACATGGTGCTTCTCGTAGCGGAAGTATTGGAACTGAAGGCCAATCCCGATCGCCTGGCTATCGGCACCATTGTGGAAGCCCGCCTCGACAAGGGCAAGGGCCCCATGGCCACCATCCTCGTTCAAAAGGGCACTTTAACCAGCGACAGCTTTATCGTCAGCGGCACCTGCTACGGTCACATTCGCGCCATGACCGACGATAAGAAGAAGCGTCTGAAAACGGCAGGACCGGCCACACCGGTTGTTGTCCTGGGGCTCGACGGCGTTCCCAACGCAGGGGATACGGTCTATGCCGTTCAAGATGAAAAAACCGCAAGAGAAATTGCCGCGAGAAACATCGCCCACGAACGGGAAGAAAAGTTGGCCTCCAAGAACAAGGTCTCCCTGAACAATCTCTTCGACAAGATTAAAGAAGGCGAACTCAAGGATTTGAACCTGGTCGTCAAGGCCGACGTCAAGGGGACCGTGGAAGCACTGACTCAATCCCTCTTGAAACTAAACGACAACGAAGATGTGGATGAAGTGCAAGTAAACATCATTCACTCCGGCACCGGTGGAATCAATGAAAGCGACATTAACCTGGCCTCTGCATCCAATGCCTTGGTCATCGGTTTTAACGTGCGCCCGAACATTAACGCCATCGAGTTGGCTAAACAAGAAGAAGTGGACGTGCGCACTTACCGCGTCATTTACGACATCTTAAACGACGTGAAAAATGCCATTAGCGGCATGTTGACGCCGGAAATCACCGAAGAAGTTCTGGGCCGCTGTGAGGTTCGCGAAACCTTTAAGCTTCCCTCCAATGACATCGTCGCCGGTATTTACGTCCTTAAAGGGAAAATTGCACGAAAAGCATTCGTCAAAGTTTTGCGCGACGACGTGATTATTCACGAAGGCCCCATCTCTTCGTTGAAGCGCTTCCAAGACGACGCCAAGGAAATCGCTCAAGGTTACGAAGGCGGCCTCATGGTGGAAAACTTCAACGACATTCAAGTCAACGACTTGCTGGAATGCTATATCGAAAAAGAAATTAAGAAGGAAATTTAACATGAAGGATAAACGAGTTCACCGTATTTCAGAAGAAGTGAAGAGGGAACTCTCCGACATCATTCAAAACAAATTGAAAGATCCTCGGATCCCTCCCTTAACCAGCGTCTCCTTCGTCTCCGTCACGCGGGATCTTTCCTACGCCACCGTAGGGATTTCCATTTTCGGTGACGACGAGGCGAAAAAAGATGCTATGGAAGGCCTTGAGAGCGCCAAAGGCTTTATGAAGAAAGAGCTGGGCAGCCGCTTGAAATTAAGAGCCATGCCGGAGCTGATTCTTGAGCTGGACGAAAGCATCGAAAAGGGTATGGCCCTGGAAGAAACCATCAATAAGGTGATGGAATCGGAGCACCGCGGTGAGTGAGATCAAGGCATTCGCCGAGCAATTAAAGAAAAAAATTGAGGACGCGGAGGTCGTGGGGATTATTTCCCACAAGAGTCCGGACGGCGACAATCTCGGCAGCTTGGAAGCCATGTGGGGCTGTTTAAAAGGCATGGGTAAAAAGGTGATCTACGTTTCAAATGACGACGTACCGGCAGACTTTGCCTTCCTGCCCTCCACAAAAGAGCGCGTCGACATCGACTCAATCGACGAGCCCCTGCCTCTTTTAATCGCCTTGGATTCGTCGGACGCCCATCGTTTCGGCCATGAAGGCGAGGCGCTCTTCGAAAAGGCCGGCTATACGGTGAACATCGATCACCACATGAGCAACGACGCTTACGCCGATTTAAACTGCGTCTTGCCGAAGGCCACCTCCACGGGCGAAGTGCTCTTTCAGGTGTTTGAAGCCATGGACATTGAGCTCACGTCTGCCATGGCCACCGGGCTTTACACGGCGATTTCCACGGACACGGGAAGCTTTCAATACGACAGCGTCACGGGAGACACGCACCGCATGATCGCCGCCCTCTACGACGCCGGCTGTGACCACAATGTCGTGGTTCGATCCGTGTATCAGTCCATGTCGAAAGAAAAGCTCGCTCTACACGCCCGCGTCCTGTCCGATCTGAAGTTTATGGCAGGCGGAAAAGTATCCCTCGCCATATGCCGCTTGGAGGACATGGAACGCACCGGCGCGCCGAAGGACGCCACCGAAGGCATTGTCGAAAAGGCGCGGAACATCGACGGCGTTGAAATGGCGATTTTCCTGAAAGAAAAGGCCGAGGAAGTGAAGCTGTCCTTCCGCTCAAAAAGCTATTTGGACTGCACGGAATTTGCTTCTGTTTTCGGCGGCGGCGGCCACATCCGCGCAGCCGGCGCGTCCCAAAGGGACAACCTCGAAAATGTCCTGGCCAAGGTGGAAGCCTTGGTGCGGGAAAAGATAGAAGACGGGGATCGATGAACGGTATTTTATTAGTGGATAAGCCCGCAGGATGGACTTCCCACGACGTGGTACAGAAAATGCGCCGTCTGTACGAAACGAAGCAAGTGGGACACACGGGCACACTGGATCCCATGGCCACGGGCCTTCTGCCGATTTGCATCGGCAAGGCCACAAAGGTGGCGGAGTATATTTCCGACGACAGAAAAGCCTATGTGGCCCGGGCGGTGAAGGGCATTCGTACGGACACGGGAGACACGACGGGCGTGGTCTATGCCCGAAGCGATGCGCCGATTCCCGAAAATCTCGACGACGTGCTCCGGACATTTACGGGGGAGCAGCTTCAATTGCCGCCCATGCATTCGGCACTGAAGTACAAGGGCAAAAAGCTCTACGACTACGCCCGCATGGGCATCTGCGTCCCTCGAAAAAAGCGGCCCATTACCGTGATGGAGCTGGCCTACTTGGAACGCGGCGACACGGAGATCAGCCTTTTGGCGGAAGTGTCTTCCGGCACCTATATCCGTACGCTTTTAGACGATATCGGCGTGGCGGCGGGCTGCTATTTCACAATGTCGGATCTTCGGCGCGTGTCTGTGGGAAACACCACCGTCGACGGTTCCTACACCATCGAGGCATTGGAAGCCATGGCCCTCGATGCGCGAAAAAGCCTATTGCTTCCCATGGACCGGCTTCTCGACCATCTTCCACCGATTCATTTGCCAGCAAGGCGATTAAAGCCCATGACCAACGGCATGTCCACGCGAATTTCCTTTGCCGTGGAAAAGGCCCCCATCTATCGGATCTACGCCGGGGATGCCTTTGTGGGCCTGGGCATCGTGAAGGAAGAAGATGGCACGACGAATGTTTGCATGAAAAAAGTATTAGTTTGAGGTGTTTATGGAGGTTATACAAGTCGACTTAGACTCGGAAATTTCTCAAGAAGCGACCATCGCTTTAGGGAATTTCGACGGTTTACACAGCGGTCACAAAGCTTTGATCGAAGAAGTGGTGGATATGGCGAAGAAATTAAATTGCCGATCTTCCGTTCTTATGTTTAAGACCCACACGAAAAACACGACCGACGGCATTTCTCAGGAACTTTTAACCTCGCGTTCTCAAAAACACGACATTCTTCGTGAAATGGGCATCGATATAATTTACGAAATCGAATTTACCAAGCGGATTATGCGCATGAGTCCGGAAGCTTTCGTTACTGATTTTTTAGTCGGCCACTTAAAGGCCAAAGGCGTCGTCGTCGGCTACGATTACCGCTTCGGTTTTAAGGCCTCGGGAGATGTGAACACGCTGGATGCGCTTTGCAAATCGAACGGCATCGCCCTTTCCGTAAAAAATGCTGTCACGTATGATGATGAAGCCATTTCCAGCACGCGGATCCGCTCTGCGGTAAAAGAAGGCAATGTGCAGCTTGCCCGAGCCCTTTTAACGCGGCCCTTTACCATTCGAGGCAAGGTGGTGCCCGGCAAGCAACTGGGCCGTACCATCGGCATTCCCACGGCAAATATTCTATATAACGCCAATTACGTCGTCCCGAAATACGGCGTCTACCTTACCGGCGTCACCGTAGACGGGAAACACTACTACGGCGCCACAAACATCGGTACCAACCCAACTTTTGATGAACAGGGGATCAAGGTGGAAACCTATCTCTACGATTACGAAGGGGACAGCCTTTACGGAAAAATCATCGACGTGGCTCTCTTGGATTTCATTCGCCCCGAAGAAGCCTTCGACGGTGTGGAAGCATTGAAGGCGCGCATGGACAAGGATTTGTCCGATATTCGCGAACGAATTGCCCGAGAAGAATTTACAAAATAGCCGATTAATGGTAAAATACTTGAGTATTGTTAGTTTGGCTCAGTTTGTCGATCCTCGACGCTTACTTGGTCAAACCGAATTTTAATTAGGAGGACATTATGTTATCAAAAGAAAAGAAACAAGAAATCATCAAAGCGTATCAAAGAGAAGAAGGGGACACCGGTTCTCCGGAAGTTCAAGTAGCTATTTTAACCTACACCATTAATACGCTGAACGAACACTTAAAGGAACATAAAAAAGACCACCACTCTCGTAGAGGTCTTTTGAAAATGGTCGGTAAGAGACGGAACCTGCTCCGCTATTTAAAGAACAAGGATGTAGAACGTTACAGATCCCTTATCGAACGTTTGGAAATCAGAGGTTAAGACAGGATTTTAAAGAGCGGGCGACCGCTCTTTCTTTATAGAGAAAAGAGAGTGACATGTATAAAACATATACGACGATGTTAAATAACGAGCCTCTGTATGTAGAGATCGGTAAAGTCGCCAAACAAGCCAACGGCGCCTGTTGGGTGAGACAAGGGGAAAGCGTCGTTCTCGTAACGGCCACGGCATCGACCAAAGCCCGCGAAGGCGCGGACTTTCTTCCCTTAAGCTGTGACTACGAAGAAAAGTATTATTCCTCCGGTAAAATTCCCGGCGGCTTTAACAAGCGGGAAGGGCGCCCCGGCACCAATGCCATTTTAACCAGTCGCCTCATCGACCGCCCCATTCGCCCTCTGTTTCCCTCGGACTACCATCACAGCATTCAAGTGACGGCCACGGTACTCAGCTACGATCCCGACTATCCCACGGATATTTTAGCCATGATCGGCTCCTCCGTCGCCCTGTCCGTTTCGGACATTCCCTTCCAAGGGCCCACGGGTTCCGTGCGCGTCGGCCACATCGACGGGGAAATGGTCTTGAACCCCTCCGTTGAGGATCAAAAGCGCTCCCGCTTAAATCTCGCCGTTTCCGGCACCGCCGATGCCATTATGATGGTGGAAGCGGAAGTGGATTTACTGGAAGAAAGCGACGTTCTGGACGCCATCTTCTATGCCCACGAAGAAATCAAAAAGCTGGTCGCCTTTATCGACGGCATCGTCGATGAGGTAGGCAAAGAAAACATGGAATACGAACGCCTCGTCATCGACGAAGACTACAAGAAGGCCATTTACGGCGCGGTCTACGACAAGGTGGAAGAAGCCCTTTGGATCGCCGACAAAACGGAACAGGGCCACGAACTGACCAAGATCAAAGACGCCCTTATCGCCGATTTGGAAGAAAAAGAGGATTACAGAGACGTTCAGGTCAATACGATTTTCGAAAACTTGACCCAAGAAATCTTCAGAAAACAAATTCTCGTAGACAGAAAGCGGAGCGACGGCAGAAGCTTCACAGAAATTCGCCCCCTCTCCTCAGAAGTCAGCCTTTTGCCTCGCGTCCACGGCAGCGCCCTCTTTACCCGCGGTCAAACCCAGGCCCTGACATCCGTCACCCTGGCGGCCTTAACGGAAGGCCAAATCATCGACGGTTTGGATCCCGAATACACGAAGCGCTACGTCCATCACTACAACTTCCCGTCTTACTCCGTCGGCGAAACGCGCCCGCCGAGAAGCCCGGGTCGTCGCGAAATCGGCCACGGCAATTTGGCTGAGCGCGCCTTAATTCCCGTACTTCCCTCGGAAGACGAGTTCCCCTACTACATTCGCGTGGTCAACGAAATTTTGGAATCCAACGGCTCCTCGTCCCAAGCGAGTATCTGCGGATCCACTTTGGCCTTAATGGACGCCGGGGTACCCATTCACGCGCCGGTGGCAGGCATCGCCATGGGTCTTATCGACAACGGCGACGATCCCGTCATCTTAACGGACATCCAAGGCTTGGAAGACCACTACGGGGACATGGACTTTAAAGTGGCGGGCACCTCCGAAGGCATTACCGCCCTTCAAATGGACATTAAAATCGACGGCGTATCCAGAGAAATCTTGGCCCGCGCACTGAAACAGGCCAACGACGCCCGCATGGAACTTCTGGCCCACATGAAAGGCACCATTGAGGAGCCGAGAGAAGAGCTCTCTCCTTACGCACCGAAGATTACGGGACTTCAAATCGATCCCGATAAGATCGGTGAAGTCATCGGCAGCGGCGGAAAAGTCATCCACAAGATTACGGAACAAACCGGCGCACAAATCGAAATCGAAGACGACGGACGCGTATTCATCATCGCCAACGACGAGGGCGCCCTCGTGGCAAAGAAAATTATTGAGGACATCGTACACGAATTGGAAGTGGGCGAAATTTTCGAAGGCACGGTTACCAAAGTCGTGGACTTCGGCGCCTTTGTTGAAATTCTTTGGGGCCGCGAAGGTCTGCTCCACATTTCAAACATCGACCACAAGCGCATCGCGAACGTGGACGACGTATTGAAAGAAGGAGATAAGGTAAAAGTCAAGGTCATGAATCTGGAACGGGGTAAGATCGGCCTTTCCAGAAAAGCACTTTTGCCGAAACCGGAACGGAAACAAGGCTCCGGAGAAAAAAAGAACGAAAACAAAGAAAATAAATAATACAGAAAAACCGCTTCGGCGGTTTTTTTCATAAAGGAGATTCTATGAAGGTAAAAGTAGTAAACAAATCCCACCATCCCCTCCCTTCCTACAAAACCGACGGCGCCTGCGGCATGGATTTGCGCGCCAATTTAGACGCCCCGAAGACTTTAGAGCCTCTGGAGCGCGCCATGATCCCCACGGGCCTCTACTTCGAGATCCCCAAGGGCATCGAGGGCCAGGTGCGGGCGAGAAGCGGCCTTTCTCTGAAAAAAGGCATTACCTTAATTAACGGCATCGGAACCATCGACAGCGACTATCGCGGCGAACTTGGCATTCTCGTGGTCAATTTGTCTAATGAACCTGTGACCATCGAAGACGGAGACCGCATCGCACAGATGGTATTTATGGCCTATGAAGTGGCGGATTGGGTTCAGGTCGACAGCTTAGATGCGCTCTCTAAAACCGAGCGCGGCGAAGGAGGATTCGGCCACACGGGTCTGCGTTAAAATTAGGTAGAGAGGCGGGAATTATGTTATAATAAATCCGAACATATATTTGAGAAATGAGGATTTCCTTGCCGACAAAAAGAAAAACCACGAAAAAAAAGACCGCCGCTCAGAGCCAACAAAGGGCCTACATGATCGGAGGCCTCATCATCATTTTGGCCATACTATCCATGTTGAGCCTGTACAGCGAGCAAATGGGCGTCTTTGGGGACCTGACCTCTTCCGCCATCGGAATTTTATTCGGAAAGGTTGGTCCGGTTTTTTGCGCCCTTCTTTTCGTCGTCGGTTTATTTTTCATTACCGATTGGGACGTAAAGACCAAGATGAAGGTCTTGGGCTTGAGCCTTACGGTCTTTCTTATGGCCATTTTATTTACCTACGACCCCACCCGCCCGAGCATAAGCTGGGATGCGCGCATGAATCTCACCGGGCCCTATGTGGATCCGGGCTTTCTCGGTGAAAATTTTGCACGCCTCTTCGTCGGCCTTTTAGGCCCCGTGGGCAGCCGTACGGTCTTGGCCTTAATTGCTTTCTTCATGCTTTATCACCTGCCGTCGAAAGAGCGGCGGGATATGACGAAAGAAAAAATAGCTGCCTCTTTCCGCGAAAAGAAAGCGGAACGTGAAAAGCTGAAAAGCGAAAAAGAAAAGGCAGCGCCTCGAGAAGAGAAGAAGCCTTCGGCGAAAAAGGCAAAGGCGAAGAAGCAGATCACTTCCGGTGCCGACGCATTTAAGGAATTCGTTCCCGAAAAAAAACGGGAAGAGCCTGTTGAAATACGCGACTATCGCCCTTCCGCCGAGGAACAACCGAAGCGCGCGGAAGCCTTAAACGAATCGGAAAAAGAGTCCTTTGCAAAAGATATGCAGACGGAAATCGAGGAATCCGTCTATCATTTCCCGCCGATTAAACTATTAAAAAAACCCAGTGCAGGCCCCGCTGCAGGAGACGGCGACATCCGGAAAAATGCCGAAATTATTCAAGAGGTCATGGATAATTTCAACGTGGATTGTCGGGTACGCGCCATTAACCGCGGGCCCACCATCACCTCCTACGAATTAGAGCCCTCTCCCGGAGTGAAGATTTCAAAAATCGTCTCCCTTCACGACAATCTGAGCCTCTCCTTGGCGAGCCCCGGAATACGAATCGAAGCGCCGATTCCGGGGAAGAGCGCCATCGGCATCGAGGTGCCCAACAAAGTGAAAGACAGCGTCCATTTAAGAGAAATCATCGAAAGCGACGCATTCGAAAGCCTGGATTCATCGGTGCCCCTCACATTGGGTAAAGATATTAGCGGAAACGCCATCGTTTCGGCCATCGACAAAATGCCCCACCTTTTAATCGCCGGTGCGACGGGTTCGGGAAAATCCGTGTGCATTAACGGTATTTTAATGGGTATTTTATACAAATCCGCGCCGGAAGACGTGCGCCTGATTCTGATTGACCCGAAAGTCGTGGAGCTGGGCATTTACAACGGCATTCCTCACCTTTTGATCCCCGTCGTAACGGATCCGAAGAAGGCGGCCTTCGCCCTTGCCTGGGCCGTGGACGAAATGGAAAAACGCTACAAGGCCTTTGCGGAAACCGGCGTACGCGACGTGTCGGGCTACAACGAAAAAATGAAGGCGGCAGGGGAAAAAACCATGCCGAAAATCGTCATCGTCGTCGACGAATTAAGCGATTTAATGATGGTGGCGGCAAAAGAAGTGGAAGACTACATTACCCGCCTGGCGCAAATGGCGAGAGCCGCCGGTATCCATTTGATCCTCGCCACTCAGCGCCCGTCGGTGGATGTCATTACCGGGACCATCAAGGCGAATATTCCATCGCGAATCGCCTTTTCTGTGTCCTCTTCCATCGACTCACGCACGATTTTAGATATGTCCGGGGCGGAAAAGCTTCTCGGAAAAGGGGACATGCTCTTTTATCCCTCGAGTTTTCCGAAGCCGAAGCGGCTGCAAGGGGCATTCGTCTCGGATCAGGAAGTGGAAAATGTGCTCGCGTTCGTGAAAAAGCACACGGATGACGCGGAGTACGACGAAGAAGCCTTGAACACCATGGAAAAGAAGGTGCAAAAGTCCTTTACCGATGAAGATCCTCTCTTGTACGACGCCGTAGACATTATCCTGACTCAGGAGCAGGCCTCCATCTCTTTCATTCAACGGAAGTTGAAGATAGGCTACGCACGGGCGGCGCGAATCGTGGATCAGATCGAAGAAATGGGAATCGTCGGCCCCAACGAAGGCACGAAGCCGCGAAAATTACTCATGACAAAAGAACAAATCGAAGATATGAAAGAAAATCAGGAGAATATATGAAACAAGTGTCCATCGTCACCTTAGGCTGTTCCAAAAACGACATCGACTCCGGACAAATGCGCGGCGTCTTAGACGAGTCCCGCTTTGCCTTTACGGATCAAGTGACGGAGGCCGAGGTGATCGTCGTCAACACCTGCGGCTTTATCGATGCCGCAAAGGAAGAATCCATCGACACAATCTTGGATTTAGCCAAACTAAAGGAATCGGGCAAACTGGAAACCCTGCTCCTCGCCGGCTGCCTGGCCCAGCGCTATCCCGATGAACTTTTGGAAGCCATCCCCGAAGCCGACGGCATCATCGGTCCGGGGCATATTCGCTCCATCAATGAGGCCATTCTAAAGGCGGAAAACCACGAAAAGCCCATTTATGCCGCCTCCCTTGAAAACGACTATATCGAAGACGCTCGCAGGGAAGAGGTGTGCGTTACCGAATACGTGAAAATTTCGGAAGGTTGCAACAATCGCTGCGCCTACTGCATCATTCCTTATCTAAAGGGAAACAACCGCAGCCGCTCCATGGAGCATATATTGGATGAAGTCCGCCACCTCGTTGATAAGGGCACCCGCGAGGTCATTCTTATCGGCCAAAACACCACGGACTACGGCATCGACCTCTACGGCAGATACGCTTTGGTTGATTTGTTAAAGGAATTAAGAAGCATCGAGGACCTACGTTGGGTGCGAATCCTTTACGCCTATCCCGATCATTTCGACGATGATCTGATTGAAGAAATGCGGGACAATCCGAAAATTCTTCCCTACATCGACATTCCCATTCAACATGTGGCGGATCCCGTCTTAAAGCGAATGAATCGAAAAACCGATCGCCGCGCCATCGAATCCTTAATTACGCGCCTTCGCCGCGCTATGCCCGACATCGCCATACGCTCTACCTTCTTGTTGGGCTTTCCCGGCGAGACGGAGGAAGATTTTCAAGAGGTCTTGGATTTCTTAAACGACTATCCCTTGGAGCGCGCCGGCGCCTTTGCCTATTCCCGCGAAGAGGGCACGCCGGCTGCCGCCATGACGGATCAAGTCCCTGATGATATCAAAGAAGCCCGCGTCGAGGCCTTTATGGCGGCCCAAATGGATCAGTCGGAACAACTCATGGAAAAACAAATCGGCCGCGTTTTGGAAGTCTTGGTTACGGAAATCACCGAAGACGGAGCCATCGGCAGGAGCTATTTAGACGCGCCGGATATCGATGGCATGGTACTCATTTACTCGGATGAAAATTTGGTCGTCGGCGACTTTATAAAAGTTGAAATTACCGAGTCCACGGCATATGATTTAGGTGGTGATTATATTGAACATTGCAAATAAGCTGACGATTATGCGCCTCTTTTTGGTGCCGGTTTTTGTCATTCTGTTTTTATTAAATACACCGGCCACGCGCCTGGTGGCGTCACTCGTCTTTTGCGTGGCGGCCTTTACGGATTTTCTCGACGGCCACTTGGCCCGAAAATACAATCTCGTAACCACCTTCGGAAAATTTCTCGATCCCTTGGCCGATAAAGTGCTCACGATCTCGGCCTTTATCATGCTGGTGGAAGAAGGCATGATTCCCGCGTGGGGCGTCATAATTATCGTCGCCAGGGAATTGGCCATTACGGGCTTTCGCATCTTGGCCGCATCGGACAATGTAACCATTGCCGCGAGCCCCTTCGGAAAGATCAAAACCATTACGCAATTGGCATCTTTAATCGCCCTGTTATTCTCACCGCCTATTCCCGAAAACATCGGCGTCGTATTGTTTTACATCGCCGTCCTGCTCACGGTTTTAAGCGGCGTCGATTACTTGATCAAGAATAAAGATGTCCTGGATTTGGAAAATATATAGGAGCGCCTATGAAAGCAGAAATCATAACCATCGGAACGGAAATACTGATCGGATCCATTTTAAACACCAATGGCCCCTACCTGTCCCAAAAGCTCACCGACGCCGGCTACGACGTGGAGTACCACGCCTCGGTAAGGGACAAGTATGAAGCCATACGCGACGCCATCGAGACGGCCCTTGAAAGATCCGATGTGATCTTTCTCTGCGGCGGATTGGGGCCGACGCAAGACGATATGACGAAACAAGCCTTGGCCCACGCGCTGGACTTGCCCTTGATTTTCGACGAAAAACAGTGGGACTATATTCGCAATGTCTCCATGAGTTTTTCCAAAAACATTACGGAAAACAACAAGCGCCAAGCGGAATTTCCCGAGGGCGCCGTGGTCATTCCCAATCCCAAGGGAACGGCGCCGGGATGCATGCTGAACTACGAAGGCAGGCAATTTTTTATGCTCCCCGGGCCGCCGCGGGAATTTGAGCCCATGGCGGACGATATTGCGGCCAATTATCTCAATCTGGTCCACGGAAAGAACTTCATTACAAGTTTGCGCCTGGTGAATATCGGCGAATCCAAGTGCGAGTCCATGTTCCGGGAGGCAAAGATCGAAACGGAAAACGTGGAAATCAACACCTTTGCCAAAACCGGCGAAGTGGAGATAAAAGTTATCGCCCACGCGGAAGACGAGGCCGAAGCCGAGATCATCGAAAAAGAATATGCGGAAGCCCTTCGCGCCCTTCGGGAACTCTTTTCCGAATTTATCTACGGCGACGGAGAAAGAGACGTCTTCGAAACTTTGGTTGATTGCCTGACGGAAGAGAAGTTTACCATCAGCTTTGCTGAATCGGTGACCGGAGGAAACATGGCCCATATGATCACCTCCGTGGCAGGCGCAAGCAATGTGCTTCATGAAAGTTACATCACTTACAGCGACGAGGTGAAGGAAAAATTGCTTGGAGTCAATCCCGACACCATTTCTAGAGATACCGTGGTTTCCGAAGCGGTGGCTTCTGAAATGAGCTTGGGCCTTTTTGAAAAAACGAAGAGCACCTACTGCGTCGCCACCACCGGCGAGGCCGGCCCGGAATCGGCGACGGGAAAAGATGTGGGCACGGTTATTTACTCCATTCGAAAAGACGGAAAAGAAGTTTTGCGGGAGAGCCGCATGTACAAAGGCGATCGCACCACGATTCAATATCGCAGTTCGAAATACATTTTGGCGAGGATTTTATTACACGAGTTAGGAGAGGCACATGGACGAGAGTAGAAAAAAAGCATTAGACGATGCCATCGCGAAAATTGAAAAAGAATACGGCAAGGGCGCCATTATGCGCCTCGGCGAAAACGCCAATTTAAACATCGAATCCATTCCCACAGGCTCCTTAAGTTTGGATATCGCCCTGGGAATCGGCGGCATTCCCCGAGGCCGCATCATCGAAATTTACGGCCCCGAATCATCCGGTAAGACCACGCTGGCCCTGCACATGATCGCCGAAGCGCAAAAGCTCGGCGGCACGGCGGCCTTTATCGACGCGGAACACGCCTTGGATCCCCAATACAGCAAGAATCTGGGCGTCGATACGGAAAATTTAATCATCTCTCAACCGGATACCGGGGAACAGGCCCTGGAAATCACGGAAAGCTTGGTCAGAAGCAATGCCGTGGATTTAATCGTCGTGGACTCTGTGGCGGCACTGGTGCCGAAAGCGGAAATCGAAGGCGAAATGGGGGACAGCCACATGGGTCTGCAGGCGCGCCTCATGAGTCAAGGCCTCAGAAAATTAACCGGCGCCATCAGCAAATCCAAGGCATCCGTTATTTTTATCAACCAATTGCGTGAAAAAATCGGCGTCATGTTCGGCAATCCGGAAACCACCACCGGCGGCCGCGCCTTGAAATTCTTCACTTCCGTGCGCATGGACATTCGCCGTATCGACAGCCTGAAAAAAGGCGATGAAATCATCGGCAATCGCGTCCGCGTGAAGGTCGTAAAAAACAAAGTAGCGCCCCCCTTTAAAAAGGCGGAATTCGATATTATGTACGGCACGGGCATTTCCAAAGTGGGCTCCGTCTTGGATGCCGCCGTGGAAGCGGGCATCGTGGAAAAATCCGGTTCCTGGTTCAGCTACGGCGACACCAAACTCGGTCAGGGCCGCGAAAATTCCAAGGCCTATTTACAGGAAAATGCCGATCTCTTAGACGAAATCGACGAAAAAGTCCGCATTCACTACAATCTTGGCGACAAACACAGCAACGAAAACGAGGCAGGCGAACCTTCCGAGGAGGAATAGTCGTTGAAATTCCTGTACTTCACAGATAGTCATATTCGAGGAACGAATCCGAAATCCAGAACGGATTCGTTTTTCCATACGGTCAAAATTAAATTACAGGAAATTCAATCCGTCGCGCGGGAAGAATCGGTGGATTATATTTTGCACGGCGGCGATCTTTTCGATCGCCCAGACGTTTCCATTTCCGTAATGAACGAGATCATTCCCATTTTAAAGGGCTTCTCCGCGCCCATATATGCCATCAGCGGGAATCACGACATCTACGGCCACAACCCCGTGACATTGCCCCGGACCATGATGGGGCTTTTGGATACCTTGGGTATCATTCACTTAATTAACCACCGGAGAATCCTTTTAAAAGACGAGGAGACCACGGTTCAGTTAAGCGGATCTCCCTATATGTACGGTCTGGACCGGGAGGAAAACCGGCATCTTTACATCGTCGACGAACGGGATCCCGATGCGGACTATGCCATTCACCTGGTTCACGGCTTTTTAATGGCCGGCGAAGTAAGGGCTATGTTTTCTCACACAACCATCGACGACATTAAAGATACAAAAGCCGATTTAACTTTGTGCGGCCACTTACACGACGGCTTTCCGCTAACGGAAGTGGACGGAAAATCCTTTCTCAATCCCGGCGCCATGGTTCGGATTTCCAATTCCATGAAAGAGCTGAAGCGTCGGCCTAAGATCGTCCTTATCGACGTAAAAAAGAACAAGGCTGCCATCGAGGTGCGGGATTTAAGATCCGCCTTGCCTGGACCCGAGGTCCTGGACCGAAGGGAAATCGAAATGCACAAATTTAAGAGGCAGGAATTGGCGGAATTTAAGGAATCCATCGACCGCTCGGGAAATTACGACCGCATCAACTTCTTTGATCTCCTGGCCGATATCTCCGCCAACGAGAAATTGGATCCCGCCATAAAAAAAGAGGCCATGAAGCGCATCGCCCAAGTCCAGGAGAGGAGGAGCACCCTTTGAATTCCATCGAAAAAATCATTCTCGTGAATTTTCAATCCCATACGTACTCCGAACTTTCCCTTTCTAAAGGCGTCAACGTCATCGTAGGCCCTTCAGACAGCGGCAAGACAGCCATTATGCGGGCCCTGCGCTGGAACATGTTTAACGATCCCTCCGGTGTGGAATTCGTGCGGGAAGGGGAATCGGAGGTGTCTGTCACCATCCGCTTTCAAAACAAGGTGGAAGTGGAGCGCAAACGCACTCGCTCGAAGAATCAATACATTTTGCGGCAACCGGGTGAAGAAGAGTTGATTTTCGAGGGCTTCGGAAAAAATGTGCCCGCTGAAATCGAAGAAGCCATCGGAATAAAAAAAGTTATGCTGGACGATAAAAAATCCCTGCCTCTGAACTTTTCCGATCAACTGGACGGACCCTTTCTCCTTCAGGAAACTGACGCCTACAAGGCCCAGGCCATCGGCCGCATGGTGGGCGTGGATTTGTTGGACGAAACCATGCGCGACACCCTTCGCGATAAAAAACAAATCTCCATCCGCCGAGAGATGCTCGAGGCCGATTTACAGGAAACGGAAGATTCCCTCAAGGCCTTTTCGGATCTGGACGAGGAAATCGCCGTTCGGGAAAAAGTGAGCGACATCCTTTTTGCCGTATCGGATCTTCGAGAAAAGGCGGAATTGGCAGAGGCATATCGGCAAGAACGCATCTCAATCAGAGAAAATCGACGTAAAGCGGAAGACACCTTAAAGCGCTACGCCGTACTGGATAGGCTGGGTGAAAATATTTCCTCCCTTCAAAACAAGGTAAGTCAATACGGCAGGGAGCGCCTTCTTATGGATCTGTTTAAACAAAATGCATTCAATCGCGAGGCCACCGCATCGGTGCTGGCAAATTACGAAAATGTGGAGACGCTTCGGGAGAAGGTTCGCGAAATGAGGGAAGTTAAAAATACCTACGACAAGATTCTCCCCCTGCATCTTTCCCTCGCAGCGGCTCAAAAGGCGAAAACGACAAATCAGAAAATTTTGGATGCTACTAAAGGCCTCGACGCCGTTCGGTCCATGGAAGTTCAAACGAAGTACGATAAACTCATCGATTACAAGAGTTTGCTGGCGGCTTTTCAGGAGCTACATGCGCGAATAAAAATGGGGGAAGCCTTTTTGGCTCGCTTCAGTCAATTGGACGGAATGGAGAAGCTAAACGGCCAAATGACGGAAGGCCTGGAAAAAGATCGATCCCTTCGCGCCCTTTTACAGGAACAAAAAAGGCTCAATCATGAAAAAGCAAAGCTTTCGGCCGATCTCGCCCGCTTCGTCGACAACGATCGACGGGCCATGGACGCGTACTTAAACGGCCTTTCCGAGGCCGGCACCTGCCCTTTGTGTAAGCAACCCATTGACGACGGGGCCCTGCACGCCATAAAGCATAGTTTGGAGGATTAGGATGAATTTAGAACAACGGATCAGCGAATTAAATCAGCGCTACGAGCAGGCAAAGGACACGCGCAAGCGCGCCGAGTGGCGCATGGAAGAGCTGGAGCGGGAAGAAAAGGAATTAAACGAAAAAATCCAAGCCCTGGGCTTCGATCCGGCGACCCTGGAAGATGAAATTAATCGCATGGAATCCGAAATCCTACGCCTGCTCGACGAAGCGGAAAAACTTCTCCCCGAGGATAACGCATGACCTACGAAGAAGCCTATAAGCGGTTTGAGGCCTTTTCAAAAGAGGTTAGCCGCAGGGAAGGCATCCGCGATTCCATTCTGGATCAGGTGGAAAAAAAGAGGCAGGGGATAAGAGAAGTGGAAGCGGAAGAGAAGAAGCTGAGCGGCGTGGTCTTTCTCTTGCAAAAGGCCGCCGACTTTTCCAGAAACCAGGCCACCCACCAAATCGAAGATATCGTCACCCAATCCATCGCCTACATTATGCAAAACAGCTCGCGCTTCATCGTAGACCTCTCCGAAAAGCGAGGGCTTCCCATCGCCGAGTTTTTCGTGGAATCCGATTACGGAGAATACAAAGTAAAGACGAAGCCGGAGATGAGCCGTGGCGGTGGCGTCGTAGACATCGTGAGCCTCGCTTTGCGCATCGCCTTTTTGGAAAACCACCGGCCGAAAATGGACGGGCCCCTCTTTCTCGACGAACCGGGAAAGCACATCAGCGACGATTACATTTTCAATATGGGGGAATTTGTAAAGGAATGTTCCCGTCTTTTTTCAAGGCAAATCATTATGGTCACCCACAACGATTATCTGACGAACATTTGCGACAAGGCCTTTCGCGTCGACATACGAAACGGCGTCAGTGAAGTCGTTGAAATCATCGCCGAGACCGACGAATCTTAACGTATGAATGGACCGCTATGCGGTCCTCAGACTGCAGACAAACTCCGAATAAATCTCGGGGTTTGTCTCTTTTTTATGTATTTTTTCCATAAATCAGCAAAAGAAGGGCCGCAGTCTCCCCTCTCCCGCTCTCTTCGATCCATCATCAGTGCCAGTTTTTTCATGTTCATGCACGCAAAGGTCAGCACCGCTTTTAGATCCATTTTCTTTCGTCCACGCTGGTTGGTGTAGCGAAGGCCATGGTATTCTTTGGCGCTGCCGAATTGCCGTTCGATGGTTTCTTTGCGTTGTTTGTATTCTG
>NZ_OPYI01000009.1 GCF_900343085.1 Aedoeadaptatus coli
ACGAGTTTAATGAGAACCACGGGGTCGATGCTGGGTCGGCCGTTGTCTAGACAGTAAAGGTCTTCCACCAGGTCATAGATGAAGTCGAAGTCCACGTAACGGTCAATTTTTCGCAAAAGATGATCTGCCGGCACGAGTTGGTCCAGAGCAATCATTTGAATTTGTTCTACTTTTTTCTTGTCTTCTTTGTGTAGCATGGCGGCCTCCTTTTTTCTCTATTTTACTATAATTGAGGCGAATGCTGTTTGATGACACAAAAAAAGGAAGGGTGAATCGGATGATTCTCCCTCCCTTTGTCATCACTCTGGGTGCACCTACGGGTGCACTTTTTTATTTGAGAAGATAAAAAAGTAGTATTGTCTGTTAAGTTTAACTTGCCGGCAACTTGCTTTTTTGAGAAACATTAATGATCGAAGTTCAGGAAGTGTTGGAATTAAGCGGTTGTGATAAAATCACATGAAAAAATTAACTTGCCGGCAACTTGATCGATGTGTTGTGGAGGAAAAATGTATTTGCCCGACTTGAAGGGCGGATCATGCAGTTTTATAATAATTAAAGACAGATTGCAGAGGACAAAGGAGGTAGCACATGCCCATCGTTCACGTCGAATTAATCGAAGGTCGTTCCGACGAAGTGAAGGCAAAGATCGCCAAGGAAATCACGGACACGATTCACGAATTGGCGGACACGCCCCGGGAACACGTCCACGTGGTGTTCCAAGACATGAAGCGCAACGACTATTACAACGAAGGCCACTAAGCCTTTATCGCGTTCAAAGAAATCGGGTAAGCTTGAGCTTGCTCGATTTTTTTTGTGGAAATTTTTGCAAGAAAAAACGCCCCGAAAGGCGTTTGTTCGCAAATTACTTGTCTTCTCTATGTTCTTTTTCGATGCGCTCTTTTCGGTCCCGTTCGTCGGCCAAGAGGCGGCGAATCAAGAGGACGATGAGAACGAAAAGAGCGATGGCAAAGGCGAATTGGCCGATGACCACGAGCAAACCGAGACCTTGTAACATGCTTGTTCCTCCTTAGATGAAATAAGTAATTGTATTGAGTCGAACAGTTTCGAGAATTATCCCTCCGCTCTTTTCGATCTCCCTTATTTACCTAGAGGCGGCGAAGGAGAAGGACGATAAGGAAGATGACAATGATGACAGCGATAAAGCCCGTCAAAAGAACGACACTATTCATAACAGCCTCCTTGTAAATGCCGCGTCCCTCATTATAGGGAGTGATATCTCTTATCTATTATACAATATTTTTTACGGGAAGAGCAACGGAAATTGCGTTCACGCATCGGTTTTTTCGTTCGTTTTTCAAAATTTATTCCCGTCATTTTGCCGCGAAAATCTTTCGATCAATTGCCGCGGCTCAGTCCCAGGGCGCCGACGAGGATGCCTGCGCCCGCATCGTCTTCGTCTCGAATGGTGGGGCCGGTGTAGACCTGAATGTTCATCTTTCTGTACATGGGGGAGAGCATATTGTCCCGATGGCCGGGGCTCTTCTCCCAGGCCTTGAAACATTCCTCGGCTAGGACTTCGGGATCCGTAAGAAGGACGGCGCCCCCGCCGGCGCCCGTCTTCGGCAGGGGATATTGAATGAGGTTTTCCCCGATGAAGTAGGCGGGCTTTTTATGGCTCAAATAATCGTAGGCCGTGTAGTAAGGCCGCTTGTCCGGCCGCACGTGGCGCTCGCCGTCGATTCGCATATTGCCGTAAAGGGCGAGCTCCTTGGCCCGGGCGTAGGCGCCGGCCTCCAGGCTCTTGTCGAGAACCAAGGGCCGCAGATGATTTTTCCTGCGGGCCTCGTTGAGGCGGTTTAAGAAAGCCTGTTGAAAGGCCCCGTGATCGAAGGTGCGGCGGCGATTGAACCCGTCGGTTAAGTAGAGGAAGCGGCCGATTTCCGTATCGTAATCGGGCCGGGTGTAGAGAATGTCGTAAAGGGTGAGAAACACGGCTTCGCGGGTGGCGGGGGCGTTGTAAGGGCCGTCGGCCACGGGAAGGGAAAAGGCCATGGCCCGGTAGATCCAGCTGTCCGGCCAGCCGAAGTTGGCGGCTTCCTCGGCGGTAAGGGATTTATCGGCGAGGATCACGGCGATTTTCGACGCTTCGGCGCCGCTTACGGGCTTATCCGGCAGGAAGCTGCCGTCTCGGTAGCCTTGAATTACGGGCAGGGGTCGCTCTCCTTGGGCGAAGGTGAGGGCGTGGATGTAGCCCTTGGCCCAGTGGGTCTCGGCCACGTCTTTAAAGGGCGAGGCTTCTTTTTCAAGGGACGCCGCCTGCTCTTGAAGATTTAAAGCGCAGGCCAGGACCTTGGAAAATTCGGCGCGGGTAATGGGGCGGGCCAAGGCGAGATCGCCTTTTTCGTCGCCGACGATAAGGCCCGCTTCGCAGAGCGTCTGAATTTTTTCCGCGGGGCTCGGGTCCTTTTTCGGCTCTTCTTCGGCGAAACCCGCTCGGGGCAGGAAGAGAAGGACCGATAAAATCAGCGCCGCAAATGCTTTTTTCTTCATGCAGGCCTCCTTTTATTTCTCCTCAGTTTTCTCCGCCTTTCGATCCAAGAGTTGTATTTCCACCCGGGCGATGCGCTTGTCCGTCACGCCCAAAGTGGTAAGCTTCACGGAATTGCCGTAGAGGACCTTGTGTTTCTTCGTGTCCCCGGCTTCCGGAATAAAGCCCAAAAGCTCGATGGTAAGGCCGGAGATGGTTTCGTGGTTTTCGCTTTCCAGCTCAAGATCCAGCTGCTCGTTAATCGTATCCAATTCCGCCATGCCGTCGGCCACATAGGTGTAGTCGTTAATTTTTAAAATCTGCTTCAAATCGTGGTCGTATTCGTCTTCGATTTCGCCGACGATCTCTTCCACGATGTCTTCGATGGTGACCATGCCCGACAAGCCGCCGTATTCGTCGATTAATATGGCCAGATAATTTTTCGTGGACTGCAGCTCCTGCAAGAGGCGGTCGATGTTTTTTGTTTCGGGAACGAAGTAGGGCTTTTTCATCACCGACTCGATGTCGATGGAGCGGTAGCTGCGCTTGGCGTATTCCACGAAGAGGTCTTTAATGTAGATGGTGCCCACGATGTGGTCGGGGCTGTCCCGATAGACGGGCACGCGGCTGTAACCGGACTCGAGCATTTCCCGGATTTTTCCCGTGTCGAATTCGTCGTAGTCCAGCATATAGAGGGCCGTGCGTGGCGTCATGATCTCGTAGGCCAGTTTGTCGTCGAAGTCCATAATGTTCACCATCATGACTTCGCCGGATTCGTTAATGACCCCGTGTTGTTGGCCGACGCGCAGGTAGGATTTTATTTCCTCTTCGCTGATATTTTTCTCCACATCCTTGGAGTAATTGCCCGAGGCCTTTAAGATCAGGGTGGTGGTAAAGGCGATGAGCTTCACAAAAGGCGCCATGAGTTTGGAAAATACCGTGGCGGCCCCGGCGTTTTTCAGGGCCGTTTGCTCGGCCTTTTGCAGGGCGATGCGCTTGGGCACCAAGACGCCGAAGACCAGGCTGATGTAGGAGAGAAGAAAGATCACGAGAACAAAGGCCAAGGTGTCGGAAAAAGAAATCTCGGCGGATAAAAAGAGCGCGGAAAGAAGAGGCACAAAGGCCTTGGCGCCAAGTGCCGCGGCGAAAAAGCTCGCCAATGTCGTTCCCGTTTGCACCGTGGAGAGGAAGCGGGATTGATTTTTCGTAAGGGCCAAAACCTTTTGCGCCCGCTTGTCGCCTTCTTCCGCCAAATTGCTTATGCGCTCCCGATTGGCGGAGACCAGGGCGATTTCCGTGGCGGTGAAAAAAGCGTTAGCCGCCGTGAGTAGGATAATGAGAAGTAATTCGGGCAGGATCTGCCCAGCGGAATCCATAAAATACATGCCTCCTTTTCTAATAAGTATATACCCCGGAGAAGAAGAAAGATACAAGGGATGAAATGAATTCTGTTATACTAATAGGAGTGAATTGTACTGAAAGGAGCAGTTATGAATAGTAAGGATTTACAGTCTTTCGTGGATTTAAGCCCCACTTCCTACCAAGTGGTGGAGCATATACAAATGGCGGCGGCGGGCTTTGTGCGCCTCGACCGCGAAGACGCCTGGGATTTAAAAGAAGGCGGCAAGTATTACGTGGTGAACGAAGACGGAGCGATTCTCCTCTTTTCCATGGGAAAGAGAGATCCCGAGACCATGGCCTTTCGCACGGTGATCAGCCACACGGACAGCCCGGCCCTGCGCCTCTTGCCCGGCGGCGTGCGCGGCGAAAAGGACTGCGTACGAATGGACGTGGAACCTTACGGCGCCATCATTAACGCCGACTGGTTCGACCGCCCCCTGTCTTTAGCGGGCCGTGTCATCGTGGATAGGGAGGCGGGCGTCAAGAGCATTCCCGTGGATTTCCGCGAGCCCGTGGCCACCATTCCCCATCTGGCGCCCCACCTGCACAAGGACGTGAACAACGGCCACATCTTTAAGGCGGGGAAGGATTTGGTGCCCCTCGGCGCAAAATCCTGGGACGACGGCGGCTTCTTAAAGGATTTGGCGGTCCTTGCCGATGTGAATGAAGAAGATGTGCTGGATTATGATTTATACTTTTATCCCTGGGGGGACAGCACCCTCGTGGGCGCCGACAAAAAGTGGCTTTCCTCGCCGCGGCTGGATAATTTAGCCACGGCCTACCCGGCCTTTATGGCTCTATCCGGCGACGTGAACGAGAACCTCACCCAAGTGGTTTATTTGGCCGATCAGGAAGAAATCGGCAGCCTCACCCAAAGCGGCGGCGACAGCAGCTTCCTTCCCAATGTGCTTCGCCGCATCGTCGGCGATTTAGGCGACGAGGCCTACTTCCGCGCCCTGGCGAGAAGCTTCCTCCTCTCCTGCGACATGGCCCACGGAGATCATCCGAACTATCGGGACAAGGCCAATCCTTCCGCATCGCCTGTATTAGGCGGCGGCGTCACGGTGAAGCTTTCCGCCAGCAGAAGCTACGCCACCCAAGGCCACAGCAGCGCCAGATTTAAGCGCATGATGAAGCGGGCGGGCCTCGAGGTGCAGACCTTCGCCAATCCCCACGGCCAACGGGGCGGCTCCACCATCGGGCCCTTGAGCCTGCGCCACGTGGACATGGAAGCCATCGACATCGGCATCGCCACCTGGGCCATGCACGGCATCCACGAAGTGGTGCACGTGGACGACGTGTCGGATTTCTACGACGCCGTCAGCGCATTTTTTACCACGGAAGATCTGTAAGAGATAAAGGAGGATTCCATGAAAAAACGCAGCCCTTGGCCGGCGGCAGCAGGCCTTCTTTTGGGCGCCTCCATCGTGCCCCAGCTTTCGGCCAAAGCTCGGGAGAAGAATACTGCCCGCAAACTGGCCCGGTGGGAAGCCTCGGGGCCCATTCATCGCCTGGCCCTTTACGATCACGAAGACGGCATCATCACCGGCGTGTACAAATCTCCCGTGGACGGTCTGCCATTGGCCTTTACCATTATCGAAGCCGAGAATCCCGTGGGCCTCGTGCAAATCGTCCACGGAGCTCAGGAGCACTCCGGCTATTACAAAGCCTTCGCCTACCGCCTGGCGCGGGCGGGCTTTACCGTGCTCCTATCCGACAATCGGGGCCACGGCGATTCCGTCTCGGCGGATCACCCCCGGGCCTATATCTCATCCATCGACGACATCGTGGCGGATCAATACGCCCTCACTCTGTTTTTTAAAAATCGCTACCCGGGCCTTCCCCTGGCCATGTTCGGCCACTCCTTCGGCTCCCTCATCGCGCGGAACTACATCATGGCCCACGACGATGCCATCGACAAATTGATCTTAACGGGCCTTGTGTGCTACCCGCCACAAGCCGGCGTGGGCCTGTTTTTCGGCAATGTGGAAAGCTTCTACACCAGCCCCAAGCGCCGCGGCGCCCTGATCCGCATGATGGATTCAAAGACCAAGGCGGCCCTGGACACCATCAGCAACAATCCCGACTTTTTGCAGGCCTTCAGAGGCGACGACAAATTGGTGAATTACTATTTAAACGGCGGCGCCATGGCCATTTGGGACAGCGCCTCCCGATTAAAAGATTACGGCCGCTACGCCGTGAAAAATCCCGATCTGAAAGTGCTGGCCCTAAACGGCACGGAAGATCCCCTCACCGGCGGCGCCAAAGGATTGGCGGATACGGCGAAAACTTTCTACAAATTAGGGTATGAAGATTACGAAAACAAAATTTATCCTCACATGAAACACGACCTGCTCCACGAAAGTGCAAGCGAGATCGTCATTTGGGACATCATTCGATTTTTGAAAAGTTAGGGAAGGAAGCGATTCATGCTTTGAATTGGTTAGAACAGGCAAAGGCCATTGAAAAAGACATCGTCGCCTGGCGCAGGCACATTCACGCCCATGCGGAGGTGGGATTTTGTGTGGAAAACACGGCGGCCTTTGTGGAAGAGAAGCTGACATCCTTCGGCTACGCGCCTTATCGCTTGGCGGAGGTGGGCGTCGTCGCCACCGTGGGCCGGGGCGAGCCCGTGATCCTCTTTCGGGCGGACATGGACGCCATTCCCGGCAAGGAAGCAAGCGGCGTGGACTTTCAATCCGAGGAAAACATGCACATGTGCGGCCACGACATGCACACGGCCATGCTCCTCGGGGCGGCGAAGCTTTTAAAGGCCCGCGAAAGCGAACTGAAGGGCACGGTGAAATTGGTCTTTCAACCGGCGGAGGAAATTCTCGCCGGGGCCAAGGCTCTAATCGACGTCGGCCTCTTGGAAAATCCCGCGCCGGAAGCGGCCTTTATGATTCACGTCAACACCATGGACGCGCCGGCTCTCTACATTAAGCCGGGCATTATGACGACGACGAACAACAATTTCCGCATCACCGTCAGGGGAAAGAGCGCTCACGGCGCCATGCCCCAACTCGGCGTGGACGCCACCTACATCGGCGCCGCCATCGTCACGGCTCTGCCGGAGATCGTGGCGAGAGAAGTGGCCTTCGATCGCTCGGCGGTCATTACCACGGGCCACTTCGAGGCCGGGGATGCGCCCAACAGCATTCCCGATGTGGCCATCATCGAAGGCACCTTGCGCAGCTTCAGCGAAGACACCCACGCCTATGTGAAAAAGCGCTTAGCGGAAGTAGTGAAAGGTATAGCCGAAACCTATCGGGGCGCGGCGGAAGTGGAATTTCTCTCCCAAGCCTACATCGTAAACAACGACCCCGACCTGGCGGCTTTGGCAAAAGAAGCGGCAGAGGCGGCGGGCATTCCCGTAAGAGAAGCCGAGCCCGTGCAGGCGTCGGAAGACTTCTCCTACATTGCGAGGGAATTGCCCGCGGCGATGATGATGTCGGGCACGAGGCCTGATTCCGGGGAAGCGTATCCCCTCCACAATCAACACGCAGTATTTAACGAAGACAGCATGGTTTACGGCGTGAGCACTTTTTGCGCCATTGCCGAAAATTATTTCAGGAGGTCATTATGGCAGTAGTAGAATTAACCCTCGTTCCCATCGGAACCCAAAAGACATCGTGCAGCCCCTTTGTTGCGGCGGCCTACGATGCGGTAAAAGACAACGACAAAGTGGAAATCCGCTTAAACCCCATGGGCACCGTCCTGGAGGGGGACATCGACGAGCTCTTCGCCTGCGTGCGGAAAATGCAGGAAGCCGTCTTTGAAGCCGGGGCCGACCGGGTCTACTCCGTGGTCAAAATCGACGACCGCAGAGACAAAAAGGCCAGCTTGGATCAAAAAGTCAACTCCGTCATGTCGAAATTAGTGTAGCCCATGGAAAAGAAACAATCACTGAAAAAACCGCTGAACGCACATTCCTCCATCGGAAAAACCATCGCCGTCTTAAGCGGCAAGGGCGGCGTGGGTAAATCCATGGTCACCGGCCTCTTGGCATCGGAAATGAAGCGCAGAAACAAAGAAGTCGGCGTCTTGGACGCGGACATCTTGGGCCCCTCCGTTCCGAAAATTTTCGGCACCGACGGCACGGTCTTTCAAACGGAAAAGGGCATTCGCCCCTTGAGGACCTCCACGGGCATCGACATTATGAGCGTCAATTCCATTCTGGAAAGCCCCACGGACCCCGTCTTGTGGCGGGCTCCGGTTGTGGGCAATATGCTCACCACCTTCTGGAGCGACGTGAACTGGGGCAAGAAAGATTACCTCTTTATCGACATGCCTCCGGGCACCGGCGACGTGGCCCTCACCGTCTTTCAAACCATGACCGTGGACGGCATCGTCATCGTGACCTCGCCACAGGATTTGGTGTCCATGATCGTGGAAAAGGCCATTAAAATGGCGAAGATGATGGGCCTGCCCGTCATCGGCATTGTGGAAAACATGCAGTACTTCATCGCCCCGGACACCGGCGTGCGCTACGATATTTTCGGCGTCAGCAAAACCGCCGCCATCGCCGAGGAAAAGGGCATTCCCTACCTGGGCGCTTTGCCCATCGATCCGAAGCTCGCCCAATGCGCCGACAAGGGCCGCATCGAAGACTACACGGTGGATTCCTTGAGCGCCATCGTAGACGAAATCGAAAAATTCAAATAGGGAAGCATTGGTTTCTGTGAATCTGTGAGGAGTCCGGCATCTCGGGCTCCTCTCTGTTTAGAAAGGGGGAAGCATGGTTTGGATCCACGGCTTTGAGATCATGTGCTACATCATTACGGCCATGCTTGTTTTCGACATGGTGCGCAAGAGAGACAGGGAAGAAGGGGGCCTGTTTCTCGCCGCCGCCTTGGCGGGCTTCGCCTTGGAGCTCTTGGCCGTTCGCCTGACGGACATCTACCATTACAGCCACGCCTTTTACATTCAGGTCGGTCCCGCACCCTATCAATTTCCCTTTTTCGGCGGCCTTATGTGGGGCGGCGTCGCCGTCTGCGCCCGGCGCATCGCGAAAAAATTTCCCTTCGGCCCCTTCATGACCGCCCTCTTCGCCGGCTGGCTCGTGGTCTCCATGGACCTTTTGCTGGACGTGGCGGCCATTCGCCTGGACGGCGGCTTCTGGATCTGGGACGGCAGGCCGATTAATTTGGCCGTCACCCATCATCTCTTTATGAGCGTCGTGTGGGTGAATTTTCTCGGCTACATGTTCGAAACCCCGGCACTGGTCTACATGACAGAGCTTCGCCGAAAGCGCGCGCCCTCCTCGGCCATAAAAGAAATTTTCATCAGCCTGCTCATCGGCGCGGCGGCCGTGGCCGTCGTGGGAATCCTCTCCGCCGCAGCCCTCTTTCTTGACGGCCTGACCGACGAGTGGTTCAGCTGTGTGGCCTTTATCATTATTTGGTGCGGCGTATTTATTAAGCTGATCATGACCCTGGCGGGCGCGAGGAAAAATCTTTCCTTTCGGGGAGAGAAGGATTGGGTGCTCTTTGTTTTTTGGACGGCCATGTATGCCTACTGCCTGGCCGGGCTATGGTCCCTCGGCGTGATCCGCGCCGCGCCCGTTTACGGCGCCTTCGGGCTCCTTCTCGGGCTCATGACCTTGGCCCTGTGCCTCCTTCGGATTGAAAAGGGCGGCGATTAAGGAAAAGCCGCTCCCGCGGGGGCTTTCATTTCTTTTTTCCCTTTTTCGGTATATACTATGTTGGAAAACAAATTGCACGGATTGACTATAAAGGAGTTGACTATGGAAAAAGACGTCATCGTCGCCTTGGATTTTCCCTCGGCCAATGTGGCACGGGAATTTTTGGCCCGCTTCGACGGCGAAGCCAGGAAGCCCTTCGTGAAAGTGGGCATGGAATTGTTCTACGCTGCCGGACCGGATTTCGTGCTGGAGCTGAAGAGTAAAGGGTATAAGATCTTTTTGGATTTAAAGCTCCACGACATTCCCAACACCGTGGCGGGGGCCGTGCGCTCGTTGAAGGGCCTCGGGGCCGACATGCTCACCCTCCACGCCTCCGGCGGCCGGGAAATGTTTATGCGGGCGAGAGAAGCAGTGAAGGACATGAAGCGCCCGCCCATTCTCCTGGCGGTGACGGTGCTCACGTCTTTTTCCGATGTAGGCAGAAAAGAAGCCCTCTTAGGTGAAAACCGCTCGGCGGAAGATGCGGTGTACCACTTGGCCCATTTGGCCCTTCAGAGCGGCGCCGACGGCGTCGTGTCCTCGGCCATGGAAGGAAAGTATTTAAGGGAACACATTCGTCAATCCTTCCCCTTGGTCTGCCCGGGGATTCGCCCGGCGGGAGCAAGTGTCGGGGATCAAAAGCGGGTGGTCACCCCGGCCGACGCCCGGGATATGGGCGTCGACTACATCGTCGTGGGCCGGCCCATTACACAGGCCAAGGATCCCGTGGCGGCATACAAAGCCATTAAGGAAGAATTTTTAGGAGGTAGCCAATGAAAGCCGTATGCGAACATTTACTGGATATCGGCGCCGTGAGTTTGTCGCCGAACGCGCCCTTTACCTGGGCATCGGGGATTAAGAGCCCCATTTACTGCGACAATCGCCTGATCCTCTCCTATCCCGAGGCGAGAAAGGTCATCGAAGAAGCCCTGGCGGATTTGGTGAAGCGCGAATTCCCCGAAGCGGAAGCCGTTCTCGGCACGGCCACGGCGGGGATCCCCCACGCCTCCTACATTTCCTGGATCTTGGATATGCCTTCGGGCTTTATTCGCTCCAAGGCCAAGGATCACGGCAAGAACAAGCGAATCGAAGGGGCCTTTAAAGAAGGAGAGAAGGTCGTGGTGGTGGAAGATCTCTTCTCCACAGGGGGCAGCTCCATCGACGCCGCCAAGGCCTGCGAAGCCGAAGGGCTCGATGTGGTGGGCATTATTTCCATTTTCAGCTACGAATTAAAGGCGGCGGAAGAAAACTTCGCGGCATCGGGCTTTAAACACGCCTCCCTCGCCACCTTCCCGGAACTGGCGGAAGTGGCCGTGGCCCGCGGCGATTTAAGCGAAGAAGAAGAAGCCCGTCTGAACCTGTGGCGCGAAGATCCCTATGACGAAAGCTGGTGTAAGGAATGAATTGGGCCAAGGTCCTTTTTAAATACCTGCCCCGGGCAAAAAAAGTCGTCTCCGATCCCGACCGCATGGAAAAGCTCGCCAAGGAAAGCTTTTCCATTTTAAAAGGCGAGGGCAAAATGGCCGAGGTGCGAAGAGAGGGCCTGCTCCTCTGGAAGCTTGCAAAAGACACCGTCACCGGCCGCTACCGAGGCCTGAAGAAGCGCAACCTCTTTCTCATCGTGGCAGGGCTCATGTATCTGGTGAATCCCATGGATATTCTGCCGGATTTTCTATTCGCCATCGGCTTTGCCGACGACGTGGGCGTGTTGATGTATGTATTTAAAAAGCTGGATAATGAGATCAAGGCCTACGAAGCGTGGCGCGACGAGGAAGAAGCGCAGATCCCCGACGATGCCTATGTCTATGAAGACGCATCCTTCGGCACGACCATGAAAGAGGCGCCGGATCTCGAGGGCTATCAGGTCATCGACTGGGACGAATAATATTTCCGTTCGTCGGCTGAAAAAGTGAAACAATAAAAAGCCCCCGCAGGGGCTTTGGAGCAATGGAAGAAGGGACAATCCTTAGATTTTCCCTTCTTTTTTCTTGTTAAAACTTCCCGGTACGCCGAGCACATCAGCCGCTTACTTTTTTCAATTCCTTTACCATATTCAAGGCCTTGATTTTTCGGCGCCCCAAGGCCTGGGCCGCAGCAAAGACGGCGAGGTCCAAGGCGTAAATAGCGGCGTAGCTTTTCGGGGCGAAGTGGGGATCGATGTAGACGGAGACCTTTGAAATCGCCAGGGTGAAAAGGTAGCGCATGAGGCGGTCGAATAGAGGCAGGCTCAGAGGGTAGAAGAGGGCCATGGCCACTGCCATGCCCATGAGATAGATTGACGCCACTTCCCCGTCATTGTAGCCGAATATTTTTAGGTAACAAATGTCTTTTTGGGATTTATCCAGAATTAATTTGCTTACGGTGTAGACCAAGGTGAAGTAGAAAATCATGGCCATGACCCGAATGGAGCGCATGGATCCGTCAAAGTTTTCCAAAAAGGCCTCTAAGTAGGCGCCGGTTTTTGCCCGGTCGATTGTGGTGATGAGGCGGTCGTCTTTTACTTTGATGGGCTTTTGGGACCAATAGAGATTGAAATTCTCCTCGTCCTTGTCGATCAATTCATTCATGGCTGCCATGGGCATCAGTGCCTGAATCGAGTGAATGTCATGGGCAATGGCGACGACGTTTAATTGTTTGTAGTTTTTCCATTGGGGAAGTTTGACGGCGATTTTATCTCCCGGTTTTAACTTATCCCGGTGGGCAAGGCCGGTGGAGATCACCACGTCTTTTGCCCCCATGGTTGTCGGCAGATCTTTTTTATAGGCCGTGTTCTTGTCCGGGCCCAACAGATTCAGATCACTTTTTTCGTTGCCCTTTTTGTAATCCACAGAAAGGCTTAGGCCCTTGTCGGCGTGAATGTCGGGATCCGGCGCCTTCACCATGTAGGTGTAATTGTACTTCAAGTCGTTTCGTATGGAATCCGTGTAGTCGTCAAACATGGGGCCCAGGGCCATGGAAAAGAGCAGAAGCACATTGCCGATGAACATGCCGAAGAAGAGGGCGAGGATATTTAGGCGATTTTCCGCCAAGATTCGGAGCTGCGCCGCCCGCTTAAGGGAAAAACCCTCGAGGGTCGGCGCACTTTTTCGCTTCTTGCGGTGAAATTCCCTTCGCAGAAAGCGAAGCGGCGACAGGCGGAAGTAGCGCATCAGAAGCAGGCGATTCACAAGCCACACAATGCCCAAGGGGATGAGGGTGGTGAGGGCGAAGGCCCGAAGGGACAAAACGGGCACAAAGGGCGGCAGATTATAGGATGTGTAGTAGAGATCGGCGTAGAGTGTGTAGCCTTTCACGTAGGCGAGCGCGTTTCCCGAAAGACCGGCCAAAATCATCAGGCAAGTGGGAATCAGGCTGTAGTGACGCATAAGGCTTTTTGTCTCGTAGCCCATGGCGAGGAGGGTGCCGATCACCGGGGCTTCTTCCTGCAAGAGGCCGCGGGTTTGCAGGGCGCTGATAAATCCCAGAGAAACAAAGAGAAGCACCATGGTAATCACCATCATGGGCACGTCGCCGCCCATGTCGTCGATAAAGTATTGCACGCAACGATTATCGTAGGTGGTGGTGGCGCCGAGAATGGGGCCGGAGGTTTGTGCGTCGGCGAGAATGTCTTCGAATTTGTCCCGCGCCTCATGTTCCGAAAGGCGCCGGTGATTTCTGTAAGAATAGAGGTAGTTGGTCTTTTCATTCAGGGAATCAAAGGCCTCTTTGGTGACGAAAGCGATGGAAAAATGCTTCGTGTCCATGGCCAAATCTCCTTGGCTTTTTAAAATTGTGGAGTAATCCGGGGTGGCCACAAGGCCCGTGATTTTGTAATCCTCCCCCTTTATTTTTAGCACATTGCCAACGTGAAGCGCGCTGGCCTTGGCTAAATTGGCAGCCACGGCGATTTCGCCCTTTTTCTCCGGCAGGCGGCCGGTGTGAATGGCGGCGGTGTTGATCGCATCGCGATTGACGAAGGTGCGCAGAATTTTCTCTCGATGATCCCCGTCGCCGGGAATGCGAAAGATCACTTCTTTATAAAAGTTTTCCGCGAGAAACAAATCCCTTTTTTCAATAGATTCCTTCGCCGAGGGGGACAGGTGATCCGCCATGAGAAATTGCCCGTCTTCCACCTTGTTTTCCGCTAAGCCCTTGTAATACAGAGGCTTAATGGAATTTTGGCTGATGAAAAAAGAGGAGGTGAAGGCCACGGTCAGAAAGGAAACGAAGAAAAGAGGCAAGTAGGTGCCGGGCTTTTTTAAAAACAGGCGCAGAATCCGCCGGTGAAGGGGATTTTTCATTACCACTGCACCTCCTCGGCGGAGAGTATGTGTTTATTCTCTTCGTAAGATTTTAAGCTGCCGTCGTGAAGGCGCAAGATCACGTGGCACATGGAGGCTATGGCCTCGTTGTGGGTGGCGATAATCACCGTGGTCTTGTATTTTCGGTTCAGCGCTTCGATTAAATGCAACACCGCCTCGGCGCTTTCGTAATCCAGCGCGCCGGTGGGTTCGTCGCAAATTAAAAGAGAGGGCTTTTTCGCCATGGCCCGGCCGATGGACACCCGCTGGGCCTGACCGCCGGAAATCTCCGAGGGAAATTTTCGCAGCTGATCGGCGATGCCTAAATCCGCGGCCAAGTCCTCCACATTAAGGGGATCGTCGGAAAGGTAGGCCCCGGTGCGGATGTTTTCGCCCACCGTTAAATTGTCGACGAGATTATAAAATTGAAAGACGAAGCCCAGCTTTTTTCTGCGGTAGAGCTCCAGCTCTTTTTTGTTTAAATGGGCGAGGGACGTGTTGTCGACGATGATTTCCCCTTCGTCCATGGTTTCGATGCCGCCTAAAATAGTTAGGAGGGTGGACTTGCCCGAGCCCGAGGGCCCCAAGAGGCAAGCCAGGCAGCCTTCGGGCAGGGTAAAGGACAGGTCTTTTAAAACATGGAGCCGCTGGTTTTTCGTGCCGTAACTTTTATGTAGATGGTTGATGGTAATCACGAGAACCTCCTTCGTTGAATGATACGTCTTATCAAAACAATTGTATGCCTCGTGACTTTTTTTGTCTATAAAATTCTCGACTGCTCATGTATTTGTTTTGTACGTCATTTGACTATTTAAGAAAAGAAAAAATCCCCTCGATGTTGCGAGGGGACGCGTTCAATTTGTGCGGTCGTCCATGGACAGGTATTTTTTCCTGGAATTTAAGTGGACGTAGGCCGGGCGAATGATCTTCTTGTCTTGGACTTGTTCCAAACGGTGGGCGCACCAGCCGGCCATGCGGGCGGTGGCGAAAAGGGGCGTGTAGAGATCCCGTGGAATCCCCAGCATTTGATACACCAGGCCCGAGTACAAGTCGATATTGGCGGTGAGGGGATAGCTCGTGCCGTTTCGCTCCTGCAAAAGGCGGCCGCCGATGTCTTCCACCAGGCGAATGAAATTGTATTGATCGCTGTAGCCTTTTTCTTCGGCCAGGGCCTTAGCCTGAATCTTCAAGAGCTCGGCCCGCGGGTCGCTCAAGGTGTAGACGGCGTGTCCGATCCCGTAGATCAGGCCCTTTTCGTCGAAGGCCTGGCCGCCTAAAATCCGGCGCAGGTAATCTTCGATGTCGTTTTCATTGTGAATGTCCCGCACATTGGATGCGATGTCATCGAGCATGGCGGAGCACATGAGATTGGCGCCCCCGTGGCGAGGCCCCTTCAAGGAGCCCAGGGCCGTGACGATGGCGCTGTACGTGTCCGTCCCCGAAGAGGAGACCACGTGGGTGGCGAAGGTGGAGTTGTTCCCGCCCCCGTGTTCCGCGTGAAGCACGAGCATCAAGTCTAAAATTTTGGCCTCGGCGTCGGTGTAGTCGGAATTTTTTCGGATCAGAGACAGAATCATTTCCGCCGTGGACATGTCGCTGTCCGGGTAGTGGATGACCAAGCTGTCCCCGTCGATGTAGTGTTTCTTGGCCTGGTAATTGTAGGCCATAATCAGCGGCGTCTTGGCGAGAAGGCTCACGCTTTGGCGGAGCACATTGGCCGTGGAGGTGCCGTCGGGGTCCGCGTCGTAGGAATACAGACACAAAGTGGAGCGCATCATTTTATTCATGACGTCGCGGCCGGGCACTTTCAGGATCGTGTCTTCTAAGTAATTTCTCGGCAGATTCCGCTCTTCCCGAAGGAGGCCCTTAAAGAAATTCAAATCTTTTTTCGAGGGGAGATTGCCGAATAGCAAGGTGTAGGCCACTTCTTCGTAGCCGAAGCGATTGGTATTTTTAAAATCCTTCACCATGTCCTTCACGGAGTAGCCCCGATAGAGCAGGTCCCCTTCCATGGGGACTTTTTTGCCGTCGACTTTTTCGTAGCCCGTGACGTAACCGATGCGGGTAATGCCCACGAGGACGCCGGTGCCGTCGGCGTCACGCAGGCCGTGTTTCACATCGTATTTGGCGTAGAGCTCACGATTGATCGTGTCCCGTTTCGTGATCTTTTCCGCCAATTCGTCCAGGCGGTGGTCCATTTTTTGATTGAGCATCACGCACCTACTCTTTCTATTAAAGCCCGTACATAGTCTTCGGTGCTCAGCTTGCCGCCGAGATCCGCCGTGCGGGTATCGGGATCGGATAAGACGTCGTAAACGGCGCGGCGAATCTTTTCAGCCGACGCTCCTTCGCCCATGTCGTCGAGCATTAAACAGGATGTGAGGAGCATGGCCGTGGGATTGGCGATGCCCTTGCCCTGAATGTCCGGTGCCGAGCCGTGGACGGATTCGTAAATGGCAATGTCCTTGCCCTTGTTCATGCCGGGAATCATGCCCAAACCGCCGATGAGGCCGGCGCCTAAGTCGGAGAGAATGTCGCCGTAAAGGTTTTCCGTGACGATAACATCAAACTGGCCGGGATTCATGACCATCTGCATGGCCATATTGTCCACGAGGATTTCCTTCATGGGCACGTCGTAGTCCTTGGCCACCTCCCGAGCCACGTCGAGGAACAAACCGTCCGTGGCCTTCATAATATTAGCCTTTGTTACGACGGTGACGGAGCGGCGTCCGTTGGCCGCGGCGAAGTCGAAGGCCGCGCGAATGATCCGCTCGGATTTGTCCCGGGTGATGATTTTAATGGAGTGGGCCTCGTTTTCGGAGATTACTTCCTCCACGCCGGCGTAGAGATCTTCCGTGTTTTCACGAAAGAGAACCATGTCCACGTCGTCGAACTTCATGGGAAGATCGGCGGCGGGCTTAATGGGGCGAATGTTTTGGTAGAGATCGTATTTCTTCCGAAGCTCCACATTCAGGCTTCTGAAGCCGTGGCCGATGGGGGTGGTAATGGGGCCCTTTAATGCGATTTTATTTCGCTCGAGGGATTCGAAGAGGGCGTCGGGCAGGTAGGTGCCTTCTTTTTCAAAGACCGCCTTGCCCGCGTTCACCTCTTCAAAAACCACGGGCACCTTCAGGGCCTCGAACACCTGCTTTACCGCCGCGGCGATTTCCGGGCCGATGCCGTCGCCGGGGATTAAGGTTACTGTCTTCATTATGCCCTCCTGTTTTTCGTGTAGTTTAAATAGCCGCCTTCCAAGAGCATGGCCTTTTCCCGTTCGCTGAAGTCGCCGACGAGGGGAATGTCCTCGCCGCCGGCGGTTAAGATAAATTCGCCGCTTTCCACGGAGACTTTTAAGTCTTTCATGGAGATGACCTCGCCCTCTTTTAATTTGTCGTAATCGGCGGGATCTTTAAAGACCAGGGGAAGAATGCCCATATTGATTAAATTGGAGCGGTGGATGCGGGCGAAGCTTTTCGCCACGATGGCTTCCACACCTAAATACAGGGGCAAGAGGGCCGCGTGTTCCCGGCTGGAGCCTTGGCCGTAATTGTCGCCGCCGACGACGATGCCGCCACCGTGTTTTTCCGCCCGGGCCTTAAAGTCGTCCACCAAAGTGGAGAAGGCGTGCTTGGAAAGCTCGGGAATATTGCTCCGGTAGGGCAGAAGCTTTGCCGTGGAGGGGCAGATGTCGTCGGTGGTCACATTGTCCGAGGCCTTCAAGAGAATGGTCTTTTCAAAACCGTCTTCCAAGGGGTGTGCCATGGGGAAGGGCTTGATGTTCGGTCCCATCTTCACGTCTTTCGGGCGAAGGGCTTTTTCCTTGGGATAGATCAGGTAATTGGTGGCGTGCTCGTAGTGATCCGGTTCTTCAACTGCATCCACCGAATCCGGCGTGGTAATGTAGCCGGCGATGGCGGAGGCGGCGCAGGTTTCCGGGCCGGTGAGATAGATCTTCGCATCCTTCGTGCCGCTGCGCCCTTTAAAGTTTCGGTTAAAGGACCGCAGGCTCACGGCGCCGGACTTCGGTGCCTGGCCCATGCCGATGCAGGGGCCGCAGGCGCTTTCCAAAATGCGGGCGCCGGCTTCGATCATAATGGCCAGTGCGCCGTTTTTCGACAGGGCGTTTAAGATGGTGGCGCTCCCCGGAGAGATGACCAAACTCACGTCTTCGTGCACTTTTTTGCCCTTTAAGATCTGCGCCACCTTCATCATGTCCGTGTAAGAGGAATTGGTGCAGCTGCCGATGGCCACTTGATCCACCTTCACTTTGCCCAGATCCTTCACCTTTTCGTATTGGTCGGGCAAGTGGGGCTTGGCCACGGCGGGCTCGATGGCGGAAAGGTCGATGTCCAGCACTTCGTCGTAGACGGCATCATCCGACGCGGTGAGAGGCACGTAGGCTTCTTCGCGGCCGTGGCGCTTCAAAAAGGCCCGGGTCACGTCGTCGGAGGGGAAGACGGAAGTGGTGGCGCCGAGTTCCGCCCCCATATTGCAAATGGTGGCACGATCCGTGACGGAAAGATTCTTTACGCCGTCGCCGGAGTATTCCACGATGTAGCCCGTGCCGCCCTTTACGGTCTTTTTCCCTAAAATGGCCAGGATTACGTCCTTGCCGTTGACGCCGGGCTTTAATTTTCCGCTGAGGCGCACGTTCAACACCTTGGGCACTTTCAGGAAGTAGAAGCCGCTGGCCATGGCCACGGCCACATCCAATCCCCCGGCACCGATGGCGAGGGCCCCGAGGCCGCCGGCCGTGGGCGTGTGGGAGTCGCTGCCCACCAAAGTCTTGCCCGGTGCGGCAAACTGCTCCAGTTGCACTTGGTGGCAAATGCCGCCGCCGGGTTTTGAAAAGACGAGGCCGTATTTCGCCGCGGCCGACTGAATAAACTCGTGATCGTCGGGATTTTCAAAGCCCGTTTGCAGCATATTGTGGTCGATGTAGGCCACGGAGAGCTCCGTTTGAATGTCGTCGATGCCCATGGCTTCCAATTGCAAATACACCATGGTGCCCGTGGAGTCTTGGGTCAGGGTTTGATCGATTTTCAATTTAATCTCTTCGCCGGGAGAAAGGGTTCCTTCCAGCAAATGGCTTTCCAATAATTGATACGCGATACTACTCATACAACCTCCTCTATTCCGTTACAAAAACGACAATGCCGTTTCTCGAACCATATAATCGTTAAGTACCAGTATACCTTTTTCTGATTTAAAATGGTAGAGCGTTTTCAAAGTAGATTGTATATTTTATTGTCCATATTGGCAAATAAAAAGGCGACGCGTCGCGCCGCCTTCATAAAGGGAGTGAGAAATGAAAACTTAGAAATAGGCCATCGGTCTTTCCTGATTTCCACAACCAGTATAACGGAGAAATGTTTCCTCGCCGTGGCCTTTTTGTAAAAAAGAGATAAACTTAATCCGCCAGGGGCACTTCCTTCGGCACCTTCTTTTCGAAATAGGTGGCGCAGGTAAAGCCCAAATGAATCAGAAGATTTTTCGCCGATTCGAAATCCCGGCCGATGTGTGCCGATTTATGGCCGTCGGACGAAAGGCAGATCCGCTCGCCCCCGAGATCCCGGTAGAGGCGGAGGATTTCTTCCTTGGGATTGCCGTAGGAGAGTCCCTTGTACTTGCCCGCCGTATTGTATTCGAGGACCAAATCCTTTTGAATCAAATGCTCCAGCACCGCCGCCACCTGATTCCTGTAAAAGGCGAAGGGCGGAATCGCTCCCTTGTCCTGCACGTAGCGGTCCAAGTAATCCATGTGGCCGAGAATGTGATAGCCCTTCGTGTTCGCGGCGGCTTCCGCCATGGCGTCGTAGTAGTTTTTATAAAAAGGCTTCAGATCCCCCTTGTAGGTGTATAAAGTCGAGGCCACGTCCTCGTTGTCCACCGTGTGGAGGGAGCCGATAAAGTAATCGAAGCGATCGTCCGCCATGGCCGGCTCGATCCAATCATTTTTCGCGAGGTTCAATCCCATTTCCGCGCCGATTAAAACGAGCAACCGGTCCTCGTAGCGGGATTTTAAGGGAAGAAGGGTGCGGATGTAGTCGTCGAAGTCGAAACAAAAATCCAATGGGCCGTCCACCCGGTCGATGTGATCGGTAAAGGCCAGGCCGCCGAGGCCCGATCGGATGGCGGCGAGAATATTTTCCTCGCAGTCCGCTTCGGAGTCGAAGGAAAAGCGGGAGTGGCTGTGGGAGTCGATGAGCAAAGGGAGTCTCCTTTCCGTCTATATGAGAAATTTCCGATAAATTGCATACTTTACACCCTGCATGGGTACCATTACAATACTAACTTAAAAACTGGAGGTTGACTATGATTTTTGATTTTATGAGAAGAGAACGTGAACGCTACTTACGAGAAGAACGGGCTAAGAAATTCGCCTTAGGTGCCGCCGTCGGCGCCGCAGCAGGCCTCTTGCTCGCTCCCCAAAGCGGCAAAAAGACCCGCGAAGACATCGCCGATCGCTCGAAAGAATTGGCTGAAAACGCCAAAGACATGGCTCTGGACACGGCCGATGAATTATCCATTCGCGCCTACGAAGCCCAACAAGCCGTTCAAGACACCTACGACGATTTAAAACTTCGCGCCGCTATCAAGGCCGACGAAGTGCGCGACGACGCTGAAATCGCAAAAGCCAAGGCAAAAGCCATCGGCCAAATCGTTCGCGAAGAAGGTGCCAATGTGAAGGGCGAATTGAAAGAATCCGCTAAAGCCGTCGGCGCCGCCGCCAAAGAAGTCGGCGAAGAAACCAAAGCACAAGCGAAAGAAGCGAAAGAACAAGTGGAAGAAAGCGCCGATAAAATCGCCAAAGCGGCAGAAGACGCAGAAAAGAAATCCAAAAAGGTCATCAAAGACGAAAAAAAAGACAAGTAGAACACGGAGGTCACAATGGACACCATGATTAATTTGCACGACCTCTTGCGCTTTCTACTCTACCTTGCGGGAATCGGGGCCCTGGTCTTTTTAATGATCACCCTGAAAAACGTCGCCGGCATTTTGAAGGTCGTCAAAACCAAATTGGAGGCCCACGAAGCCGTCATCGACGACACCATGCAAAAGCTCCCGACGATCACCGATAATGTCACCATTATCTCATCCAACGCCTCCCGCCTCACCACCGACGCCACGGAAATGGTGGAAGTCGTGAAACCGGAAGTGGAAAAGATCGCCTCCACCGTCGGGGATGTCACGGGCACCGTCGACAATGTGGCGCGCACCGTGGATCAAACGTCCCTGAAGCTGAAAAACACCGCCGAGGTGGTTTCCGATTCCATTTCGGACACGGCCAAGACCATCTCCTTCAACGCCAACAATGTGGTGGATTACTTCTATATTATGCGAGAAGTATTGGAAGCATTGAGAGACGTGTTGCGCACGCGGTAAGACAAAACGAGAGAAGCGGTTTTATGCCGCTTCTTTTTTCTTGCCCGAAACGACGCCTCAAGTATAAATGAAGGGCGTTAGAAAAAAATAAAGGCTGTGTAAAAAAGCGTCCCTTAAAAAATCATCGACCGGGAAAGAAAAGAAACGCTTGCCGATGTGTTCCGCGAATTTTGCGGGGAAAAATAAACTCTTTTTCCTGCATGGCGAGGGATTTGCGGCAAAAACGGAATCCATTCCGATAAAAAAGCCCGTTTCTCGGTAAAAAGCACGTTATTTCCCGCGCCCTTCGGGAAAATTTTCCGAACAAAAGGGAAGGAAAAAGCAAGATTCCTCTTTGTGAGATCGTTCCCCATAGCGTATAATAAAGGCGGAGGTTTAAATGGAAAAAATCAAGATTATCGCCAACCCTTCCAGCGGCCGGGAAGGGGCCATTGAAATTATAAAAAAACTAATCGCCCCCTTTGCATCAAAGGGAACGTCCGTGTTACTTAATTTTACGCAAAAAGCAGGGGACGCCCGGGCATTCGCCGCCACCGACGACGGGGAAGACTGCATCATCTCCGTAGGCGGCGACGGCACGGTGAACGAAGTGGTCTCCGGAATGTATGAAGCGAAGCGAACCACGCCTCTCGCCATTTATCCGGCGGGCACGGTCAACGACTTCGCCGAATCCATGGGCATGCCGAAAGATCCCTACGATTTTTACGCCATGATCGCGGATGGAGAAACATGCGCCGTGGACATCGGCCTCTGCGGCGACAGCGCCTTTATTAATGTCTGCGCCGTGGGCGTATTTTCGGAAATCGGCTACAAAGTGCCCGACGAGGCCAAGTCCGCCGTGGGCCGACTCGCCTACTACGCCGAGGGCTTTCGCATGTTTCGCGAGAAAGACTTTTTAAAAAGCGGCTTCGACGTCCATATCGACTGCGACGGCGAGAGCATCGACACCAAGGCCATGATGGTCATGGTGTCCAATTCCAACAGCGTCGGCGGTTTTTCGAAGATCTCCCCGGAAGCCGACGTCACCGACGGCCTACTGGAGCTCGCGGTCATCGAAGAGATGACCATCTCCAAACTTTTGGAGCTTTTCCGCACCATCGGCCTGGGAAAACACATCGACCACGATCACTTCATCTATCGCCACGGAAAAAAGATCACCGTCGAGGCGGATAAGTCCATGCACGTGGACATCGACGGCGAAAAAGGCCCCCGACTGCCGCAAACCATCGAAGTGGTGCCGGGCGCCATTCAACTGATTACAAATAGGAGGTAAGTATGGCATCGACCATTAAAGACGTAGCAAAAATGGCGGACGTGTCCATCTCGACCGTATCCCGCGTCATCAACGACTCCAAACCCGTGAGTCCCGAGGCGCGCCGGCGGGTGCTCCACGCCATCAGCGTATTGGATTACAAGCCCAACGAAGTGGCCCGAAGCCTGGTCACGAAAAAGAGCAACATCATCGGCGTCATCGTCTCCGACGTGGGGAACCAATACGTCTCCCAAGTGTTGCGCGGTGTGGAAGAAATCGGCCGCATGTACAATTACGACATTCTGCTCTCATCGTCCTACGACGATCCGGAAGTGGAAATCAAATTTGCCAATCTCTTCAGCCAAAAACAAGTGGAAGGGATCATCATTATTTCGGAAATTTTAAATCAAAAGCTCCTCTACAAGCTGGACGAATTTAAAATTCCCTGCGTGGTCATCAACCGCTTCTACAATGTAGACGAGGCGCCCACCGTCACCATTAACAACAAGGCCGCCTCCTACAATATGACCGACTACCTGATCAATATGGGCCACAAGTCCATCGGCTACGTGGCCATGCGAAGAGACATGGACCGCACCAACGAAAAATACAAGATTCGCGGCTACCGCGACGCCATGCGGGCGGCGGGCCTGAAGCCCTCCACCCTCTACTGTGAAGGCCTCACCGAAGCCGACGCCTTGGAGCTTTTCGAAGAACACGAAGACGACTTCAGAAAGGGCAAGTATTCCGTGCTCTTCTGCAGCCAGGATCTCATGGCCGTTCACCTGATGAACGTCATGCGGGACCACGGCATGAAGATCCCCGAAGACATGTCCTTCGCGGGCTTCGGCGGAAGCACCTTGTCGGATATCTATCGGCCCAAGCTCACCACGGTCAAAGAGCCCTATTACGACATCGGCGCCGTGGCCATTCGCAAGCTTTTCAAAATGCTGGATAAGAAAAACACGGACAAGAGCGAGGAAATGATCCTTCTGCCCGTGGAAATCATCAAGCGCCAAAGCGTCGTGGATTTAAATGACAAAAAATAGTGGTTCGTCGTCTGTTGACCACCATATATGGTAGAAAATCGGTTATAATGGAAATAGTAGATAATTTGATTGATTCATATAGATAAGGAGCATTTCCATTGAAAAAACTCGCCATGAGTTTGGCCCTTTGCCTTGCGCTCACCGGCTGCGGCAGCTCCCTCAGTTACAGCGCCGAAGAGCCCGTCGCCGAAGAAAATAAATCGGAGCCGGTGGAATTAAGGCAGGAAGGCAGACATTTATTAAAAGACGGCAGCTACGTCTCCACGGGACGGGGCATGGTCGGGGATATTTCCGTCGAAATGCGGGTGCGCGACGGCTTCATCGACCGGGTCAGCGTCGTGGAACACGAGGAAAATGTCGGCGTCGTGGAAGACGCCTTCGATCGACTCGAAAGCAATGTCATTCGGAAACAATCGGCGGATGTGGACACGGTCTCCGGCGCCACGGAGGCATCCTACGGCTTTATGGAAGCCGTGAGAAACTGCATTCGCCAAGCGGAATAGGAGACTCCCATGAAACTGTCACAGTACTACCTGCCCACCTTGCGGGAAGCCCCGGCGGACGCCCGCACCGAAGCCCACAAGTGGATGCTGCGAAGTGGCATGGCGCGAGAAATCGGCGTGGGCCTTTTTACTCTCTTGCCCTACGGCCTCGAGCTGAAAGAGGCCCTGGAGGCGCGGCTTGAAAAAGACTTTTTTAAAGATGGCCTAAAACTTCTCCTGAGCCCCCTTCAACCCCGCGCCCTGTGGGAAGAAAGCGGCCGCTGGGAAAGCTACGGCGCAGGCATGTACAAAGTGGCGGATCGCACCAATCGACAGGCCGCCCTTTCCCCGGAATCGGAGGAAGCCTTTTTGGGCCTCGCAGGCGGCGAATTAAAAAGCTACAAGCAGCTGCCTCTCTTTCTCTACGAAAAGGCCACGCGCTACGAAGACGTGCAAAAGCCCGCAGCAGGCCTTGCCGATGCCCGGGCCTATTTTGTCGTGGACGGCATGCGCTTCGATAGGGACATGGACGAAGCCGAGGACTTTTTCGGCGAAGAAAAAAGGCGCGCCGAAAATATTTTAAACGATCTGGGGATCGACTACCGGGCCGTGGATACGCCGGGCGCCCTCGTGTACTACGCTTTGGCGGAGGGCTACAAAGAGGTGCTGGCCCTCGACGGCGAATCCGCTTACATCGCGGGTGAGGCCCCCATTCGCTATCGGCTGCCCGAAGGCGAAGCGCCGAAAGAAGCGGAGGATGTCTACACCCCCGATGCCCGCACCATAAAAGATTTAAGCGACATGCTCGGGATCGAGCCTGCCCGCTGCACCAAGGCCGTGGACCTTCGCGTCGACGGCGAGCCCGTCTTTGTTTTCGTGCCCGGGGACCGGGAGCTGAATCAAAAGAAGCTTGAAAAATACTTAGGCGTGAGCGGGGATAAAATCGACATGCTCGATGAAGCGACCATTCTCGCGCTGGGCACCTTCCCCGGATTTACCGGGCCCGTGGGCCTCGGGGAAAAGGCGCGGATCATCGTGGACCGCGCCGTCACCGCCATGGACAATGTGGTGGTGGGCGCCAACAAAGAAAACTACCACATTAAAAACATCAACTACGGCAGGGACTTCGAAGGCGAAGTGGCCGACGACCTTCTCGATGTCGCGGAAGGCGACGTCTCCCCGGCCGGCGAGCCCTACACCTTCCGCGAGGCCTTTGAAGTGGCGCGGATCAAAAAGCCGAGCGCGGCCTTTTCCGACGTCATGAAGCTGGGCTTTTTAAACGACGAAGGCAAGGAAGCCCCCTATATTTCAGGTGGCGTCACCTGGCGCACCGGCGCATTGATGGCGGCGGTTTTGGAAAACCATCGGGACGACGACGGACCGAACTTCCCCCTTCACCTGGGGCCCTACGACGTGGCCGTCACCGTGGCCAATGTAAAAAAAGAAGAGCAGATGCAATTGGCGGAAGAAATTTACCGCGCCCTTGGAGAAAAAGGCGTCGCCGTTCTTCTCGACGACCGCAACGAGCGCGCCGGCGTGAAATTTAAAGACCGCGACCTCTTGGGCATTCCCCTGCAACTCACCGTGGGAAAAGATGCCGCAGAGGGCGTGGTGGAATTAAAGCGCCGAGGCGGCGACATGGAAAAACTTCCCGCCGAGGATGCCCTTGAGCGCATCGCCGATGCATTAAATCATTAGAAACGAACCTCGCAGCGCGGGGTTTTTTCTAATTCTGCGGAAAATAAGGAAAACTGTTATGAAAACGTAACGGCGAGGGAACTTTGTATCGTTTATAATAGACGGAAGGAGGGATTTTATGAAACGCAGAATGTGCACCCTTTTGGCCCTATTGCTGATCTTTACGTCCACGGCGGTCTACGCCGCGGAAGATATTCAGAGCCGACTGAACCTTCCGGCGACCTATAAGCAAAAGGCATCGGACCCCTACGGCATGGAACTGAACATTACCCTGCCGAGCGACTACCAGAGCAATCTAAAGACATTTTCCCTGTCTTTTCTCGTGGATAAAACCATCCACATCGACAAAGCCACCTTCGTCGGCGGCCTCACCGACAACGACTACCGCCTCATGTCCACAAAAACCGACAGCTCCAAGCAAGAAATCGTCACCTTGGTCATCCCCGACGTGAAGGCCTTGGCGAGTCGCGACTTCACCCTGAAAATGAGCGGCAAATTTAAAAAAGGCGTAAAAAACGTGGACCAAGTCACCATGTCCTACGTCATCGCCACGGTGGATAAACAAGGCAAAAACCATAGCGTGCAAAAAGACGTCACCAGCGACACGGGCAAAGGCGCCCCGGTCGCGCCGAGCGGGAAAAAATCCACGGTGGATCCCATCGCCGAAGGCGCAAACACCCTGACCGGCACCGCCACGGCCCGCGCCGGCGTGCGCGTCTATCGGGGCAAGACCCTGATCGGCCGCGGCCTCGCAGACAACGACGGCCGCTTCAGCGTCGTCATCAATCCCCAGCCCGTGGGCACGGCCCTGCGCTTTCTCTTCACCACCAAAGCAGGCGAGGAAGAAGTCATGGCCACCGTCGGCGAAGGTGCGGGCGGAGCAGACGCCGCCCCCTACACAGGCGACAAGAAAAAAATCGACGACTACCTCCGCGTCCTCACCTCCGTGAACATGCACGGGCGTGAGAAAGTGGATCAGCTCCAGGTCAACGCCGCCGTGGCCACCGGGCAATTTATCCTGGCCAAAGAAGATGCCGGCATGACGGACATCGCCAATGCGGAGAGCAGTCTTTCCGAAGCCATGAAAGTGGCCCGGCCTCCCTTTGTCACCGGCTACCCCAACGGCACATTCAAGCCGACAAAAGCCATGACACGGGCGGAAGTGTCATCCGTCATCGCCCGCATCGCCAACGGCAACAAACCCGTGGCCGGCTACACGTCCTTTAAAGACGTGGACGACAGCCAGTGGTTCGCCGCATCTGTGGGCTTTATGGAAAAGCGCGGCTTCATCTCCGGCTACCAAGATGGCAGCTTCAAGCCCCATCAATCCATTACCCGGGCGGAATTCGCCCGCATCCTCGCCGCCTACGCCGGCCTGGAACCCACGGAAGGCAATTCCTTTACCGATGTAAAGAAAAACCATTGGGCCAAAGGCTACATCGGCGCCGTCGGGCAGGCGGGGCTCATGAACGGAAACGGAAAAGGCCGCTTCAATCCCTCGGCGAAAATCACCCGCCAGGAAGTCTGCGCGGCACTGAACAAAGCCCTGGAGCGCAAGCCCGACAAAGACTTTTTGGATACCTACGGCAACAATCCCTTTAAAGATGTCAACAAAAAAATGTGGAGCTACTACGACATCCTGGAAGCCACGGGCCAACCTCAATAAAGAGAAGCCCGCGGGCTTCTTTTTTTGCTTTTTGTTCCCGAGAATCCCCTGTGCTATAATAGAAACGTTAAGAAAGGAGGCACTATGGAACTATCAATTGATCTCCACACCCATACCATCGCCTCCGGACACGCCTATTCGACGCTGAGAGAAAACGTCGCTTGGGCCCGGGCGCGAGGCCTTCGAATCATCGGCACCAGCGACCACGCCATGGCCATGGCCGGCGTGGAAAACAACGCCGTATTCGACAACTACCGTGCCGTGCCCCGCGTGCTGGACGGCGTGGTGGTCCTTTGCGGCGTCGAAGCCAACATCGTCGACGTCGACGGCACCATCGACATCCATCCGGACCGGAAAAAATTGGACTACGCCATCGTGAGCCTGCACAAACAGTGCTTCACCCCGTCGAGTAAAGAAGAAAATACCGACGCCGTGATCAACGCCTGCAAACACCCGCAGGTAAAAATCGTCGGCCATCCCGACGACGCCCGTTTCCCCTTGGATTACGAGCGCCTCAGCGATTTTATCGTGGAGCGGGACCTGTTTTGTGAGCTGAACAATTCGTCGCTGAAGAAAAACGGCCCTCGCATCGGCGCAGAGGAAAACCTGCGCGTGCTCCTGGGGCTCGGAAAAGAAAAAAACATGAAAATCATCGTGGGAAGCGACGCCCACATGGACGTGGACGTAGGCAATTTCGATTTGGCGAAAGCCCTTATAGACGAGCTGGACTATCCCGAAGAGTTGATCGTAAACACTTGGGAGACCGACCGTATACTTCACGCATTTGAACTAATGGAAAAATAAGGAGGAACCATGGACAATGTACGGGTGCGCTTTGCCCCATCACCCACGGGCTACTTGCACATCGGCGGGCTGAGAACCGCCGTCTACAACTACCTTTACGCAAAACAAAAAGGCGGAAAATTCCTGCTCCGCATCGAAGACACGGATAGAACCCGCTTCGTGGAAGGCGCCATCGAAAACCTGATCCGCTCCCTGAACTGGGCGGGCCTTGAAATCGACGAAGGCGTCATGATGAAAGACGGAAAAGTCATGGAAGAAGGCGACTGCGGCCCCTACATCCAATCCAAGCGACTGGATATCTACAAAAAGTACGTGGATCAGCTCCTGGAATCCGGCCACGCTTACTACTGCTTCTGCACCAAAGAGCGGCTGGACAATCTGCGCGAAGGCCAAAAAATCAAAGGCCAAGTGCCCCGCTACGACGGCCTCTGCCGCTCCATTTCCCTGGATGAAGCCAAAGAGCGCATCGCCAAGGGCGAAGAATACGTCGTGCGATTAAAGCTGCCCCACGACGAAGACATCACCTTCGAAGACGAAGCCCGGGGAAAAATCACCATTAACACCAACGAAATGGACGATCAGGTCCTCATGAAAAGCGACGGCTTCCCCACCTACCACATGGCCGTCGTCGTGGACGACCACCTCATGGGCATCACCCACATCATCCGCGGAGAAGAATGGCTGCCCTCCACGCCCAAGCACGTGTACCTGTACCAAGCCCTGGGTTGGGACGTGCCCACCTACATTCACCTCCCCGGCGTCTTAAACAAAGACCACAAAAAACTCTCCAAGCGCCAAGGCGACGTGTCCGTGGAAGACTTTAAAGGCCACGGCTACCTCCCCGAAGGCCTGGTCAACTACCTGGCCCTCGTGGGCTGGTCCCCGGAAGACAATCAGGAAATCTTCTCCATGGACGAACTCATCGAAGCCTTCGACACCAAGCGCATCGCGAGAACCGGCGGCGTCTTCGACGTGAAGAAACTGGACTGGATCAACAGCCACTACATGAAAGAACTTTCCGCCGACGAACTTCTCGACATGGCCATGCCCTACATCGAAAAAGCCGGCCTCTTTACAAAAGCCGACGCGGAAAAAGACCCTGAACACTACCGCGTCTTAATGGAAACCATTCAAGACGGTCTGGATCGCCTGGAACAAGTCCCCGAGGCCTGCGGCTTCCTCTACGACGACTACGAAGTCACCGAAGAAGACGCCCTGGAACAAATTAATTCCGAATCCGCCCCGGCGGTCATCGACGCCCTGGAAGAAATCCTGAATGACATGGACGCCATCTCCTTGGAAGATGCGGGCAAGCTCATGAAGCAAGTGCAAAAGAAAAGCGGCGTGAAAGGCAAAAACCTCTACATGCCCGCCCGTGCCGCCATGACCGGCAACGTCCACGGCCCGGAACTTTCCAACATCATCTACCTCTTAGGCAAAGACGAAATCTTGAAGCGATTGGAAAAAGCAAAGAGTTACAGAAAATAAAAAGCCGCGGCAAAAAGCCGCGGTTTTTATGTGGAAAAGTGGTTGTTTCCAAAATGGAAATAACCGCTTTTTGGTTCGCAGACGAGAAATCCAACTGTTGCAAAAAATGCAATAGTTCAAAAAATGTTATTGAAAACAAAATCTACTCGATAGGATACTCCTTTAAACTTTAATGCTTTGAAAATAGATACGAATGCAAATACGATGAATAAGGAGAATTGAAAGGAGTGAGACGATGATAAAACAAAACGATGAAAAGAAAAAAGAATTCGAACGCTCGATTCACCCGGGCGATCGCTTTGATTCCTCCAATAGAAGTTTAAATCGAACAAATGAAGAGACCCTTTCCGCAATAAAAGAGGGAAGAAGAATCGCCGCCGACGAAGACGTCCCTGCTTACAGGACCGTGGATGAATTGAAAGCCGACCTTGAAAAATAAAAGTGGTTGTTTCCAAAATGGAAATAACCGCTTTTTGGTTTAGAAATAGCGAACGGAATCCAACCATTGAAAAAATGCAAGAGTTTAACATGAGGTCGCGAAACTTTGCTATAATAAACCTGACAGAACCTCTCCACGCTTAATGTAGACTTCCTGCATGCGGACCATGGAGAGGGCTTTTTATTTTTAGGCGAAGAATTAAAAGCGGCTCTTGAAAAATAAAGCCTGAAACACCATTCCCACCAAAAAAGCTGCCCATCCCGAGCAGCTTTCTTTTTATGCTTATAAACAAGCCTTGTAAATGGCCAAAATATCGTCCTCGTGTAGATCCACAAAGCCGCGGACCACGCCGCCGGCATGGTCGGCACAGGCCTTGGCCATTTCCGCCAAATGTTCCTCGCCGATGCCCACTTCCTTCAAACTCATGGGAATCCCCATGGACACGAAGAAATCGTAGAGGGCCTCGATGGCCTCATTCGCCGCATCCACATCGTCTTCCGAACGAATATCGAAGACCCGGCGGCCGAAACGGGCGATCTTCGGCGCCGTCTTGGCACTCAACACGTGGCGAAGCCAGCGCGGCGTTAAAATCGCGAGACCCACCCCGTGGGTAATGTCGTAGAAAGCCGAAAGCTCGTGTTCCATGGGGTGCACGCTCCAGGCCTGGGGCTTGCCCTTGCGAAGAAGCCCGTTAATCGCCCAGCTCGACGCCCACATTAAATTGGCCCGTGCCTCCAAATCCTCGCCGTCCTTTAACGCCGCGGGACCGGCGTGGCGGCAGGTGCGCAATACCCCTTCCGCCATGGAATCCTGCACAAAGGCACTGTCGTCCACGGTGAAATAATTTTCCATGGTGTGGCTCATAATGTCCGCCGTGCCCGCCGCCGTGTGGTAAGCATTCACCGACACCGTGTAGGCAGGATTCAACATACTCGCCTTGGGAAGCACCTTCGGACTGCCCCAGCCCAGCTTCTCCTTCGTCTCGGGATTCGTAATCACCGATCCCTGATCCATTTCAGAACCCGTGGCCGCCAACGTGAGCACCGTGCAAATGGGAAGCGCACCCGTCACCTTCGCCTCGCCGATCACGATCTTCCAGGGATCCGCCGCAGTCAGCGCCCCCGCCGCGATCAGCTTCGCCGCGTCGATGGTGGAGCCGCCGCCCACGGGCACGATCACATCCACCCCTTCCTTCTTCACCAGGTCGATCCCCGCACGCACACTTTCAACCCGGGGGTTCGGCTCGATGCCTCCGTGGTCCACCGTCTTCACCCCGGCGGCGTGAAGGGCCGTGGTGATCTCCTCGTAAATGCCGTTCTTCTTAATCGAGCCGCCGCCGAAGACAATCAGCGCCTTCTCCCCGTAAGACTTCACCGCCTCGGCAAAAGCCCGGGCCTGACCCGTTCCGAAAAAAATCGTCGTCGGTACCGAAAAAACAAAATTATCCATACATCCTCCTTTAATTGCCTTTATAGATATAATCAAATTATACCCGATTCCCGCCGCTGCGAAATAAAAACGTGGTGCCGGCCGAAGTCGGGTATATAAAAACAAAGGAGGAAATCATGAACAAACAAGCCATCTACGACTTCCTGGACGAGAAAAACATCCCCTACGAAGTCACCGAACACGAAGCCGTCATGAACATGGAAGAGCTGAGCAAAGTGGATCTCCTCTACCCGGGCCGCGACGCCAAAAACCTCTTCGTTCGCGACGATAAAAAGAAAAACTACTACCTCATCACCGTCTTCGGCGACAAGCGCGTGGACCTGAAACAATTTAAAGAAAAACACAACACCCGCCGCCTTTCCTTCGGAAAAGAACAGGACCTGAAAGACAAACTCGATCTGGAACCCGGCGCCGTGAGCCCCTTCGGCCTCCTAAACGACGCCGAACACGCCGTGCACTTCTACCTGGACAAACAATTCACCAAAAACGGCGGCATCATCGGCATCCACCCCAACGACAACACCGCCACCGTGTGGCTTAAAGCCGAGGACTTGGTGAAGCTCATCGAAGACGCCGGCAACCCTGTTCATGTCGTATCCATTTAAAGAAAAGAGATTTCGAGGGCAGCTTATATTACTAAAAATAACTCAGAAATATTCGAGAAGAAAGAAGCCTTTCTATGGAAATTAAATGTCAACAGTGTTACACTTAGGTTGTAAGATTCTGTGCACAAGTAAAGGGCAAAAGCCTTTTGTCAGAAGGAGTGATGCAATCCGAGTGAATAGAATGCTGTGAAGGATTCGGCCCATGCCGAAGCGTTCATAAAAAGAAAACGGTTGCGTAAAAAGTCGAAAGACGGACTTCACAAACGGTACGAGAAGAAATTAAGTGGAAAGGAGAAATCATGCAGAGCAAGAAAACCTTTGCTACCCGAGCCATCGCTTGGGCACTGGCCTTCGTCATGGTATTTACCATGATCCCCTATGGCGCATTTGCACAAGGGGAGCCGACGCCTGCACCGACAGAAAAAACCGGTGTAGAAGCAGCGCTTCCGGAAAATAGAAAACCAAAAACTAACTGGGATGAAGAGGCAGGAAAAGGTGACGAAAGAAACTGGCCTGTAGACATTGCAGGAGGTCAAAGACTTGTTAGGGTTAGAACAACTGAACCGACACAAATCACTGACCTCAACTATGACGGCACCTATACCAATGCAAATGGTAGAGATGTTATCAAGCTTCTTTATAAAGAAAAAACTCAAGCTGTTTCAGGTGTATGGTACAGGATGGTTCTGAAGTTTGACAGCAAACTTTTCAATCAAATTGATTGGAATGCATCCTACGCAGAAGGAATGGATGCAAAACAATACAAATTTTCTGATGCTAAGGGAAAAAATGAGAAATGGCTAGACCTTGGCTTAATGACAGGTGCTAAGGCTCAATCTAGACGTAACCTACCAATCCATCTTGTCTTAAAAGACGGGACAACGATAAAAGCTTTGGGAGAAGAAAACTACTCTGTACAAATGAGACTTATGGACGATAAGTTCAAAAGAATTTATGCCATGGCTCCAAAAGGCTCATCCATGGACTACACTACCTATACAAAGAGTACGACAATCCCATTAGCCAATGACATTGATATGGCATTTTACAAGGGTGGTAAGGCTCAATCCCTTCCTTATGCCCTTCAAAATGGATTCTTCTCTTCATTTGTAGCTAATCCAACTGAAAATAAGGAATTGGCGTATATCTATAACAATTATAAGGAAGAAGACTTGGCATCACTTGCTGTCTTAAGTACTCAATACCAAGCACAACGTTCAGTAGGAGATCCGAAAGATGAGCAAGAGGGAAAACCGGCAGCTTATGTTCAAATTTTTGATGCAAGCTTTGTTGATTATCTAAAACCTGACAAGAATGGCAATATTGCCTATACCAATGTTCTTAATTGGTCAAGAAAAAAAGCAGGTGATAAAGTCGTAAATGTTGGTATCAAAAAAGAAAATATAAACTACAAGCTTGACGAAAATGGCAACAAGAAATTTGCCTATGTCGTTTTAGCATCATCTAAATATCAAAACAAAAATACTGAAAAAGTTGTTAGAGTTCATAACGACAACTTCTGGGCAATTCTAAATTATTCAGAAGGTTATATAACAACTGTAGATTATATGGTAGACAAGAATAAATTTGCCGATACTTTCAAGAGCTCAGGCAAAAACAAGGTAGACTTCCCTATTATGTCCGGATGGGTAGACTCAAACCCCAATGGTTGGGCAGTTTACGAAAGAACCTTTGATAAGGACATGGTCTTACCAAAAGGATACAAGTCACCAATAATAGATACCGGAGTAGATATTAAGAATGACGGAGTATTATTCCAAGTAGGCGACCCGAATGATGCCTTAGTAAGAAGACCTCAAGGTTATTACAACGGTGATGCTGCAGGTATAGGTGGACTTGACCAAATCACCAAAGAAGCAATAACAGGCCAATATACCTATACTCTAAGAGAAGGAGCCACCATCAAAAAAGGTGATAAGGTTAGGATACTTCTACAAGACTATGGAAAAGAAAATGTATCTGTAAACTTCTACAACCTAGAAACAGGTACAGAAAGAGATAAATCTAAGCCTGTCCTAAGTCTTGGTGAAGGAGGCCTTGGAACAAATAAAAGAAGAATATTAACAACCCATATCTATAAGGACTACAATAAAGATAGGGGATATTACAAGGTTAGATATACTCCTAAAGGAAAAACTGAAGAAACTTCCTTTGAATTTAAAATAGTTGGCAAGGGCATTGTAAATTGGGAAGCAACAGATAAAAATATGATTACAGGTGCTCCTAACACGGCTGTTACACCCGCCCAAGGTAACTTCCAAATCGATCTAGGCAAGGTAGAACCGGGTACAAATTTAATTATCGAGTCCTACAACTCTAAGGGCGAACTTCAAGAAGGCGAAACAGCCTCTATGACATTTGAAAAGTTCGACAGAGTTGACAACTACACAGACTTGGCATGGCTTGACTTAATGGACAATATGTCTTTACTGACTCTAAAGAAATCACTCTACCGTCCTTACCAAGAAATGTTCACAAATGACTATGCTATGTCTGAAGAAGGACTAAAAGACAATCAAAAGATCAACCAAATCTACAGAGACCCAAGATCATTACCAACTACAGAAGAAGCTTTCAAACACGATACTGAAAGTGTCCAAGGTTTTTCTAGATATGACGGGGGTAATGTAAGGGTACTTTATGTAGACAAAGACGGTAATCGCTATGTAGCTAAGGCAAATGCAGCTGAAAATGAATACGGCAAAGATGGAAACCTCACAAAAGATGCTACCAAAGAAGTAAAAGTATATGATAAAAATTACAATGCCTTCCCATATGAAGTATTCTTAAAGCAATTTAATCCGGAAAGATCAGCTCCGGTTACAGGGGAAACATTCAAGCTTTACAAGGACATGAGATTCCTAGCTAACACATCTGATGGATCATCAGTGGCATCAGACTGGTTAGAAAACAGAGTTAAAGCAAGAGTCCTATTTAATGCAACGGACGGTGCATTTGCAGGAGACAAAAAGCAAGAAGTTAAAATCGTGCCGGACAACGTCAGATTCTACGAAGAAAAAGGCTACACAGCCAACGGCTTCGAAGGCGCAAATGTAGCTGAAAATACCGGCGATGAATTCCCTGCGAACCCGACAGCCACCGGAAAAACATTCCTCGGCTGGGTAACCGAAGCAGGAAAAACCGCACTTGGAGATAAGACTGTTACAACAGCAGCTGACTTTGATAAACTGACTGCAAATACTGAAAAATTCACTGCTGAAACACCGGTAGAAAGACATTTGGTTGTTTACGCAGTGTGGACAGAGGAACAGCTTTCGCAAGCCGACACCATCGATCCGAAGATCCCGGCAGACAAGACCCCGGTTGTAGACAAAAAGAACTTAACGCAAGACGAAAAAGACGCCGTTAAGAAAGCCATCGAAGATGCCAACAAAGACGATCAAGGTAAGAGCACCTTACCCGCCGGCACCGAAATCACCGTAGGCGACGACGGCACCGCAACCATCACCTACCCGGACAAATCCAAAGATACGATCGCAGGCGATAAGCTCGTCGAAGAAAAAACACCGACGCAAGCCGACACCATCGATCCGAAGATCCCGGCAGACAAGACCCCGGTTGTAGACAAAAAGAACTTAACGCAAGACGAAAAAGACGCCGTTAAGAAAGCCATCGAAGATGCCAACAAAGACGATCAAGGTAAGAGCACCTTACCCGCCGGCACCGAAATCACCGTAGGCGACGACGGCACCGCAACCATCACCTACCCGGACGGTTCCAAGGATACGATCGATGGTGACGATTTAGTCAACCAAGAAGGTCAACCGCCCACCGGCAAGACCACTATTGACGACAGAAAGATTAACCCCGTCAAACCGACCAATGATTCCCAAGATACGGGCATTGACGTCAAGAATCCCGATAAGGATACGAAGGTAACCGCCAAGGACGAAGACGGTAAGAATGTACCTGCTAAGATCGACGAAAACGGCAATGTGTTCGTCACGCCGGGCACGAATGTGGACGGTCCGATTACCGTGACCATTAAGGATTCCGACCTGCCGTTCGGCCGGAAGGTAATCGAAGTTCCCGTCGTTGGCCACAGAGCAAATAGAGACGACAACGGAAGCAACTCCGGCAACTCCGGCAACAGCCACTGGTTCGTTCCGGTGAATCCGGGTTGGTCTTCCACTGACAACAAGGTCGACACGAAGGATCAAAAACACGAAACAGCGATTCACAAGCTGTATATCTACGGCTACGAAGACAATAGCTTCAAGCCCGAAGGCAATATGACCCGTGCCGAAGCGGCAGCCATGCTGGCTCGTTTGCAAGGTTTGGATCTTTCCAACAGTGCACGACCCGGCTTCATCGACGTACGCAGCGGCTGGTACAACGCAGTGATTAACGCGGTTGTGAACGCCGGTTATATGAAGGGTTATCCCGACGGCACCTTCCGCCCCGACGGCAAGATCACTCGTGCGGAATTTGCACAAATGATCAAGGCCATCGACAAGGCAAACATGGGCATGGCACCCTTCGCCGATGCAAAAGGCCACTGGGCCGAAGCGGCGATCAACCAAGCCTATGCCAACGGACGCATCAACGGTTATCCGGACGGTACCTTCCGCCCGAACAACCACATCACTCGCGCCGAAGCTGTTAAGGTATTTAACAAGCTGTATGACCGCAGTGTCGGCCTTACGGGCTTGCGCGATGTCATGACGCACATCGTTCCCTTCAGCGATGTCAATGCAAGCCACTGGGCATATTACGAAATCATCGAAGCATCCAACACCCACACCTTCTACCGCACCGAAAAAGGCAAGGTAGACGAAACATGGGTTATGTTGAATCAAACCTGGAAACAGGCTTCAGCAAATCGCTAAGGCCATTGAAAAGGAATCGAGCGCAGGCTCGGTTCCTTTTTTGTGTGCTCTTCTCCCGGGTGGTGCACGGATAAGAAACGATTGTGTTGACATTGTAAATACACAGGGACTATACTGAAAATAAGGGGGGGTGATTATGGCAAAATCGGCGAATGTCAATGTGCGCATGGTGCCCGAAGTAAAGAGCGAAGCGGAAGCCATTTTAAAGGAAATCGGCTTGGCGCCTTCTGCCGCCATCGAACTTTTTTATCGGCAAATTATATTAAAGCGCGGGCTTCCTTTTTCGGTTGTATTGCCGGAGCCCTCGCCGGATGCGGCGAGTTTATCGAAAGAGGCGCTTTTGGATCTCTTGAGAGAAGGGATCGGGGATTTGGACGTCGGCCGGTCGGAAGAAGCGTCGGCGGTGTTCTCTCGTCTCCTTGATCAACGATGAAGCGATATTCGGTTTTTCGAAGCATAAGGAATCGAGCGCAGGCTCGGTTCCTTTTTTGTGTGCTTTTTTCCGCGGGCATTTCGTTGCGGGTTTTTTCTAAGAACAGATGCCGACCGCTCCGTTTTTTTCCGCCGAAATAAGTTTATTTTCGCCGGGCGTTTTCGGCCTTTTATTAATGAAGAAAGGGGATGGGTTTCGGTGGATGGCATTCATGGTTTTTTCACATGGAAATGCTTTTATTTTCGCCCGTGAATTTGAAAAATTTTTGTCCATCGAAATGTTTTCAGAGGGCTTCTTCGGGAGTGAAAAGTGGGTTGGGGGCAGTCTTTCGGTTTTTTCGGTAAAATTTTCGAATCTTTTTTTAAATTATTTTTTCGGCGGAAAGCCTGTATTTGCAAGGGTTACACGGTTTTTCGAAGGGGAAGAAAAAAATAAAAGTGAAAAATCTGACAAAAAGGGCTTAACATTGTTAAAATATCGTTTATAATAGAGGTAAGCGGTGTCCGAGGACATCTTTCAAACGAAATGGTTCACACACTGCCTATGTACGATGTTCTTGTACAAATCTTGTCGAAACAAGGGGGATTTGAATATGGATTTTATTATGGACAAACAACATCTACTGTTGCGCCAACTCTATCGGGAGTTTGCTGAAACAGAAGTAGAACCCATCGCCGGTGACATTGACGAGACCGGCGAACCGCCCATGGAAAACATCAAGAAGATGGCAAAGGCCGGATTCTTCGGCGTTCCGTTCCCGAAGGAATACGGCGGACAAGGCGGCGATTACCTCGCATACTCCATGCTCGTTGAAGAACTTTCCAAGAAGTGCGCGAGCACGGGCGTTATCGTATCTGCACATACTTCTCTGTGCTGTGCACCGATTTACGAAAACGGTACGGAAGAACAAAAGATGAAATACTTACCCGACTTATTGAGCGGGAAGAAATTGGGCGCTTTCGGTTTGACCGAACCGAACGCAGGTACCGATGCTTCGGGCCAACAAACCATTGCTGTATTAGACGGCGACGAATGGGTATTAAACGGAACCAAGATCTTTATCACCAACGCCGGTATCGCCGATGTATTCGTTATTTTCGCGATGACCGACCGCAGCAAGGGCAACCACGGCATTTCCGCCTTTATCGTTGACCGCGACGCACCGGGCTTCCGCGTCGGTGAAGCTGAAAACAAGATGGGTATCCGCGCTTCTTCCACTTGCGAATTGATTATGGAAGATTGCCGCATTCCCAAGGAAAATCTCTTAGGTAAAGAAGGCAAGGGCTTTGCCGTTGCTATGAAGACCTTAGACGGCGGCCGTATCGGTATCGCTTCCCAAGCAGCAGGTATCGCTCAAGGCGCCATCGACGAAGCGGTTCAATACACGAAGGAAAGATCGCAATTCGGTAAGCGGTTATCTCAATTCCAAAACACGCAATTCACCTTGGCCAACATGCAAACCAAGGCCGATGCAGCCAGACTTTTGGTTTACCGCGCAGCCGATGCAAAAGGCAAGAAGATTCCCTACGGCCACTATGCAGCTATGGCAAAATTGTTTGCTGCTGAAACGGCATCGGAACTTACCAACAGAGCGGTTCAACTTCTCGGCGGTTACGGCTACATTAAGGACTACCCGGTTGAACGTATGATGCGCGACGCGAAGATTACCGAAATCTACGAAGGTACTTCGGAAGTTATGCGTATGGTTATTGCTGGCTGGATGGGTGTTAAATAACAGGAGGCGTTTACCATGAAAATTATTGTCTGTGCAAAACAGGTACCGGATACAACGGAAGTCCGTTTGGATCCGAAGACGAATACACTGATCAGAGACGGTGTTCCGAGCATTATCAACCCCGACGACAAGGCCGCCATCGAAATGGCTTTGCGTATTAAGGACGAAAACCCGGGCACCACGGTAACGGTTCTTTCCATGGGACCCCCGCAAGCGGAAGATCTCTTAAGAGAAGCTTTAGCTATGGGTGCCGATGACGCGATCCTCTTATCCGACCGCGCATTCGGTGGTGCCGATACGTGGGCTACCAGCCAAACCATCGCTGCCGGCTTAAAGACCATCGGCGACTTCGACTTGATCCTCGCCGGACGTCAAGCAATCGACGGCGACACGGCGCAAGTCGGTCCGCAAATGGCTGAACACTTGGGTCTGCCTCAAGTATCTTATGCCGAAGGTTTAGAAGTTGTTGACGAAAACACCATCCGTGTAAAACGTCAATTCGAAGACCGCTACCACTTAATCGAAATCAAGACTCCCTGTGTCATCACCGCGTTGGCTGAACTTGCCGAACCGCGCTACATGACCGTTTCCGGCGTCTATGATGCATACGAAAAAGACGTAACTGTTTGGTCTTTAGATGATGTAAAAGACAATGTAGATGTGTCCAACTTAGGTTTGAAGGGCTCCCCGACGAAGGTTGTTAAGTCCGAAGCAAAACAAGGCAAGGGCGCCGGCGAAGTTCTCCGCGATCTCTCGCCCGAAGAGGCAGCACACGCCATCATCTCCAAGTTGGAAGAAAAGTACTTGATTTAACATTGGCCAAACAAGGAGCGTGAAAGAAATGAGTAAAAATGTATTTGTCATCGCTGAACAGCGAGATGGAGAATTACAAAAAGTATCGACGGAACTGATTGGTAAGGCCAGAGAATTAGCCGACGACCTTGGCCAAGAAGTTTACGCCATCTTATTAGGCGAAAACGTCAAGGCAAAAGCCGACGTTTTGATCCACCACGGTGCCGACAAGGTTATCGTCGTCGATCATCCCTTAGTAAAGGAATATGTGACCGAGCCCTACGCAAAGTCCATTTACACCATCGTTGAAAGATACGACCCGGAAATCGTGCTCTTCGGCGCTACCTCCATCGGTCGTGACTTGGCACCCCGTTTGGCCGCTCGTATCCACACCGGTTTGACGGCCGACTGTACAGGTCTTGAAATCGACTCTGAAACCAGATTGCTTCGCATGACCCGTCCCGCATTCGGCGGTAACTTAATGGCTACCATCGTATGCCAAAACTTCCGTCCTCAAATGGCTACGGTTCGCCCCGGCGTTATGACCCCCATGGAAAACGACAACGATCGCAAGGGCGAAGTCATTATGGAAGATGTCGGTTTAACGGATGCCGACATGAACGTCAAGATCATCGAAGTAGCAAAAGAAGAAAAGAAGAAACTCGACATTACCGAAGCCAGAATCCTGGTTTCCGGCGGTCGCGGTCTCGGTGGACCGGAAGGTTTCGACTTGTTGGCTGAATTGGCAGAAGCCATGGAAGGTGAAATTTCCTCCTCTCGTGCTTCCGTCGACGCAGGCTGGATCGAAAAAGCACGTCAAGTCGGTCAAACGGGTAAAACCGTTCGCCCCGACATCTACTTCGCTCTCGGTATTTCCGGAGCCATCCAACACTTGGCAGGGATGGAAGAATCGGGCCTCATCATCGCTATTAACAAGAGCGACGCAGCACCGATCTTTGATGTAGCTGACTTAGGTATCGTTGGCGACTTACACAAGATTTTGCCGAAATTAATCGAACAATACAAAAAAGTCAAAGCCGCCAAGGAAGAAATCGACTAATCATTTCGTTTCAAAAAGCTCTTACCCCATGGGTAGGGGCTTTTTTTGTGGGGAAAAAACGGGTATGATCATGGGTGGAAAAAGAGCCCGCGAAGGCGCGGAGAACGGAAGCCGTTCGGAGCAACTCGCTTCGGCTCGACAAAAACCGAAAAGAAAAGTAGGGAATGAATTATGAAGCGAAGAAAAATCATTTTGTTGGGGCTGTGCCTTGTGGCCCTCGCCGCCTGCCGAAATCAGCCTGCCGGCAATAAGGCGGACGCCCCCGAAGGGCGCCGGGCCGCCTTTGCGCCCACATCCAATTTAGTTGAGCCGGCGGATGCCCGACAGGTGCAAGACGCCTTAAAGGGCCCTTTAAACCCGAAGGACGTGGACCGCTTTTTCGATCTGGTTCGCGACTACAACGCCTCCGTAGGGGAAGCCCTTTTGCCCGCCGCTTTCGGCAATAAGGGCGCCCCGGTCTACGACGTGGGAAAAATCATCGACGCGCGGGACAAAAGCAAGGCGAAAGCACCCGACACCAATTGTCGGATCAACGCCTTTCTCCTCTTAAAAGACGGCCTGGTCGTACCCGAGGGCCTCGCCGTAGACGACGCCATGCTTTTTATGGACAATGAAGCCCTGGCCGCCCGTCCTCTGCTCGCCGACGGGGAAACCGCCGCCTTCAGGCGCCTGTTCAGCCGCGTGAAGACCGACGACAGCCGAGATGCCGCCCATCAGGGCCGCGTCATGGAAAAATTTCTGTCTCAAATCACCTTTCCCGCCGACGCCTCCATGGTGTCCGTGGTGCTCCACGACAATCTGGACGGCAATTACCTGTTTATCGGCCACGTCGGCGTCCTCGTAAAAGACCGAGACGGCTACATCTTTGTGGAAAAAATTTCCTTCGAAGAGCCCTACCAAGCCCTGAAATTTCCTACGAAAGCCGCCTGCTACGCCTATTTAGCCGATAAATTCAAAGAAGATCGGGATCCCGACGTGGCGCCGCCTTTTATCATGGACAACGATCGCTGCGTGGGCGCCGCCGAATAAAGGCCGGTGCTTTCGCGCCGCAACGGCCCACGAAAAACTGCGCCCTGTAAAATTCTCTTGCCATTTTCGTAAAAGCTTGGTATACTAATAGTTACCGAAACGGTTTGGAGAGTTAGCTCAGTTGGTAGAGCACTACGTTGACATCGTAGGGGTCGCTGGTTCAAGTCCAGTACTGTCCACCAGATTGCGCACCTGAAAAGGTGCGTTTTTTTATGCCCGAAAAGAAAAGGGGAGCCGATTGCAAAAATTGCCGCCGGGAAGCGGAAAATGGTGCGCCGATTAGGGAGGGAATATGGCATTTATACACATAAGATAAATAAATCGTGATATAATAGGAGAAACCGAGATGAATTTGGTAAAAGGCTTTATTTGATTATAGAAGGATAGTCCTTTTCGATTGGTAGGGACCCGGAGGGAAACCGATACATAGCGCTGCGCGCGTGGAAATCGTTTCGACCCTGCGACCTCGAGCCTTAGTTGTTTTAGAAGGAGTGACGAAATGAAGAGAAAATTAACAGCTCTACTGTTAGCCATGACTTTTGTTTTTGCCACCGTGGCCCCGACGATGGCGGCCAAGCCGGCGAAGGCATCGCCAAATAAGACGGCGGCTGTGTCCGTGGAAGAGTCGAAGAAAGAGAAGTCCGGGATAGTCGCGTTTATTGAAAACCTGCGTCCCTCTAAATCGATGAGATCTACAGAGGGTAGCCGGGAAAAAAATAGAACGGCGGGAAGTGCACAGGCACGCTCTGGTGAAGGCGCAGCACAGGGCGCGGACCCGAAAGAGAAAGAGAAGTTCAAAAATCTTTTCAGTCTCCTCGACGAGTCAGGCAAGAATATTGACGGAGCAGGATTGCGCATCGTTAAAGAAAGCGGGGATCATGACATCGTTGCTCCTTGGACGAGTGGACAATCGGCAATCGAAGTCAGCTTGCCCGCCGGGAAATATATATTTGTAAATAGTTCAGTAACTCCGGGCTACAAGCCTGCAAAGCCTGTTAATTTTGAAGTTACTGACAAAGGAACGATAACAGGAGCCGATGATCATGTGAAGGTAATCGACGAGAAAAAGGTCCTGGTTTTGGAAGCTGAAAGACAGGATGGTAAAACTTTCTTCGGTATAAAAGAGAAACTCGGAAACAACGTAACCGGTGCGGTGTTGCAAATCATGGATAAAGACAGTGAAAAAGTTATACATCAATGGTCAAGCGAATCGGGATTCGGTTTCTATGAATTGCGTCCCGGAGACTATGTACTTTTACAAAGTGAAGCACCTGAAGGCTACGAGAAAGCCGATCCCATTGAGTTTACGATTGATGAGCACGGAAAAATCAACCCCGAGCCCAAACAACTAAAGATGATTGGCAATGACCAATGTCTATTCCTTGAAGCTAAAAAAGAAACGGGTAAACTCTTCTTCAGCCTTCGCGGCATCGACAACAAGGATTTGGCCGGAGCAAATGTCACAATAAAACAAGACGGCAAGACGTTTGAAAAAACATTTGTAACGAAGGATCAGCCTGTTGAATTGCCGCGGGATAAGGGCGAATATGAACTGACCGTAACCAAATTGCCCGAGGGCTATAAGTTTGGAAAAGACACCATCAAATTTGAAATCAAAGATGATGGTAAAGTCGTACCTGCCGAAGCCGATAAAGAATATCTGGAAACCAAAGACGGCAACTATACCCTGTTCTTAAAGGCAGAGCCCGTGGAACCTCAAGTTTTCTTCGGCCTGAAAGACAGCAACGGCAAGGGCATTGTCGGGCTGGAACTAAAGATTCAAGGCAATAACGGCAAAGTCATCAGTTTGGTCAGTGGCGAAAGGGCCATCGGGGTGAATTTATCCGAGCTTCCCGACGGTGCCTATGTTTTCTCCCAAACCAATGTGCGCTACGGCTATGAGGCGGCAGAGCCAATTCAATTCACGATGAAAGACGGAAAAGTCATTTCGCCATCATCTGGCCTTACCAACTTGGGGCCCTATCAAGAACTGACCTTGGTCAGCAAAAGCGCTAAGCGCGTCGTCACGTTCTCGAGAGTCGATTCCCTCGGCAAGCTCCTTCTCGGAGCCGAAATCGAAATCTACAAAGACGGAACCAAAATCGCCTCCTGGAAGAGCGGATCCGATCACCACAAGCTGGAACTGGAAGCCGGCGTCTACAGATACCACGAAGCCGCTGTCGTCTTGGGCCACAAAATCGCCAAAGACTTTGAATTCGAAGTGAAAACCGACGGATCCATCGTCCTTCGCGGCATTCAATTAGGCGAAAACGTGAAACTGAAAGAAGGCGGCCACATCTGCGTCGGCGAATCGGGCGGCAAGCTCGAGGAAGATCCCAACAAGAAGCCCGAGGAAAAACCGGGACAAAACAATCAAAAGAAACCGACCACCGACACGAAACCCGAAGCCAAAAACCACTGGGTAGAATTCGACGTGGCGAAAAAAGACGGCACCCTCCTCGAAGGCGCTGTCGTGGAAATTTACCAAAACGGCAAATTGCTGGAAAGCTGGACCACTTCCACCACGGGCTACAAGACCCAATTGCAACAAGGCAGCTACCGCTTCCACACGAAGACGGCGCCCCAAGGCTATCAACTGGCCCGCGACTTTAACTTTGGAGTGAATCGCGACGGCAGCATCACCCTGGGCAAGCTCCAATCCGGTGACACCGTCACCGCAAAAGACGGCAGAATCGTCGTCTACGGCGATCCCATCTCCGCCACGGGCACGCGCACGACGACCGGCACCACCACCGCCGCTCCGAGCAACGGCCGTCTGCCCAAGACCGGCGACGGCATCAGCCCCGTGTTCTACGCCGTGGGCCTCGCCGCAGTGGGCGCGGTAATCCTCGGCATCGGCCTTAAAAAGCGGAGAGAATCCGTCGATGAAGTCAAGTAAACACAAAAACAGACAAGGGAAATTCCTGATACTTCTGGGGATTTCCCTTCTCCTTATCGGGGCGGCGATTCCCGTGAAGGTGCATTTGAAAAACGAAAAGCAGAAAAAAATCGCCCTGGCCATGGAAGAAGCCATGCTGAAAGAGGCGAGCAAGAAAAAAGCCGCCGCCAAAAAGCCGGCGGCAGCCGAGAAAGGCGCGGCGAAATCCCTTCAGGAAGACGCCATCACCTACGAAAACGCCTTGGGCGTGATCCGCATCGACAAAATCGACGTGGTGCTCCCCATTTTCGACAACACGAGCAAAAAAAATCTCCTCCTCGGGGCCGGTGTGGTGAAAACCACGGATCCGCCGAGCACGGAGAAAAACACCATCACCGTCCTGGCCGGCCATCGGGGATCGGGCAAGGGCCTGGATTTCTTTTTGCACATCAACAAACTGGAGCCCGGCGACGAAATAAAAATCACCACCCGCAAACAGGTCCTTTACTATAAAGTCTACGGAGACGAGGTGGTGGAGCCCGACGACTGGAGCCGCTTCATTCGCGAAGAAGACAAGACCAAGCTCTACCTCATGAGCTGCCACCCCTATCCGAAAAACAACAAGCGCCTCTTGGTGAAATCGGAACTGGTGGGCATCAGAGATCTGTAAGGAATACAGCCACGGAGAACGCCTCTGTGGCTGTTTTACGTGGCGAAAGAAAAAGAGGGACACGGGCATAGCCGATGAAATCAACGGGCGCAAACAAGGCCTGTGTGGGCGATGCGCCTATTCGCCCGAGCGGTATGGACAATAAAGGAGATGACATGATAGATTACAAGAGAAAACATGAAACAGGCGATCGCTTCAGCCTCCACGACGCCCACATCATCGCCATGGACTACGATTACGAAATGGAAGAGCTGCGCCTCCTTCCCCAATACGGCTTTGTCGATATACAGGCCGATACCATGGTGGACGGAGAGGTCGTCATCACCGGCGTGTCTTTCGAAGATTCCTACGTGACGATTTTGGAATACAAAAACGTCTTAGCGGGCAATGTGGGCAGCTTCGTCGGCGAAAAAATGACCCTCACAACCTTCCTCACCGCCTTTGATTCAAAATTCAAAGCCATAGACATCATGAGCACCTACCACGGCCACAAAATCTGCTTCATCACCGGCTACCTGAGCCGCGACGACGAGGCTTTGGAAATCAACATGGACATCTTTTACCGCGGCGATTTCATCTACCGGGTAAGGGAGGAATAAGCATCCATCGGGGAAACCCGGTGGACTTTTTTTGTGGGGCGAGAGCGTGGAAAAACGTATTCATCCTATGATATGATAAAAAGATAAAGAAAGGGGAGAAAGCCATGCTCACAGGCGAAACGCGCAACAGAATCGACGGGATTTGGACCACCCTTTGGACGGAAGGTTCCACCAATCCCTTAACCAATATCGAACAAATCACTTATTTGCTCTTTATGAAAAATCTGGACGAAATCGAACTGGCAAAGGAAGAAGACGGAGAGCTCCTGGGCCTGGAAGTGCACAGCATCTTTCCCGCCGACAAACAGCACTACCGTTGGAATAAGTTTAAAAATTTCCCGGCGGCAGATATGTTTCGCCTCGTCAGCGAAGAAATCTTCCCCTTTATTCAAAACCTTCAGGGCGACGAAGGCGACACGGCTTTTTCCCGCTACATGAAAGATGCCCGCTTCCTCATTAACAAACCTGCCACCTTGCAGCGGGTGGTGGACGCCATGGACCGGCTGGACGTAGACAACGCGGACATGAAGGGCGATATTTACGAATACCTCTTATCGAAACTACAAACCTCCGGCACCAACGGCCAATTCCGCACGCCTCGCCACATCATCGACATGATGGTGGATTTAATGGCGCCGCGTCCCACGGATGTGATCTGCGATCCCGCCGCCGGCACCGCGGGATTTTTGGCATCCTGCGCCAACTACCTGCGGAAGAATGAGCGTGAACTCTTTTACGACAAGGACAAGGCGCGGCACTACCATCACAGTATGTTTCACGGCTATGACATGGATACCACCATGCTTCGCATCGGTGCCATGAACATGATGCTCCACCGCGTGAAAGATCCTCAAATCGCCTACCGGGATTCCCTTTCTCGGGACAACACGGATCGAGGCGTGTACAACCTGATTCTTGCCAACCCGCCCTTTAAAGGGAGCTTGGACAGCGAATCCGTGGCGCCGGATCTCTTGGCCAATATAAAAACGAAAAAGACCGAGCTACTCTTTGTGCAGCTGATTCTCGAAATGCTGCAAATCGGGGGACGGGCGGCGGTCATCGTGCCCGACGGCGTGCTCTTCGGCTCCTCCAAGGCCCACAAAAATCTGCGCAAAGAATTGGTGGAGCACCACCGGCTTCAAGGCGTGATCTCCATGCCCAGCGGCGTATTTAAACCCTACGCCGGGGTGTCTACGGGGATTCTGCTCTTTACGAAAACGGGCATTGGCGGCACGGAGGACGTGTGGTTTTACGACATGACCGCCGACGGCTACAGCTTAAACGACAATCGAAGCCCGGTGGAAGAAAACGACATTCCCGACATCATCCAATGCTTTAAAACCATGGAGGATCAAAAAGACAAGCCTCGCACGGGCAAATCCTTTATGGTGCCGAAAGAGGAAATCGCCGAAAACGACTACGACCTTTCCATTAACAAGTACAAGGAAATTGAGTACGAAGCCGTGGACTACGATCCCCCGGAAGAAATCCTGGCCCGAATCGACGGCTTGGAGCGAGAAATCCAAGAGGGATTGGCGGAACTGAAGGCCTTGGTGGGTAATGTGTTTAATGAATTAGAAAAAGCGGGAGGGGAAAAGGTCAAGCTAAAGGAGCTGGCGAAAATTAACCCTCAGAAATCAGAGGTAAAAGAATTAGACCCGAATACCGCCGTGTCCTTCGTGCCGATGGAAGATGTTTCGGAGACCGGCGAACTAAATTTATCCCAAGAAAGAACCCTGGGCGAGGTCTATAAAGGTTTTACTTACTTTAAAGATGGAGATGTCGTCGTCGCAAAAATAACGCCTTGTTTTGAAAACGGCAAGGGCGCATTGATGAAGGATCTGGTCAATGGGATTGGATTCGGGACAACGGAATTCCATGTTTTGAGAGCAAAAGACTTATCTCATTTGAATCCGATCTGGCTTTTCTATGTAACGCGGTCGAAGCGATTCAACGCCTATGGCGAGATGCAGATGACAGGTTCGGCAGGTCAAAAGCGGATTCCGAAAAGTTTTTTGGAAGATTACGAAATCACCCTTCCCCCCATCGCCGTGCAAAATCATTTCGCCGATGTCGCCACGACCATCGAAGCGCAAAAGGAATCCCTCCGCGCATCCCTTTCGGAGCTGGAAACTTTATTTGACGCCCTCATGCAGGCGGCTTTTTCGGGGCATTTAAACCAATCTTAATTGAAAGGAGGCGGCCATGGCCGGCAATTTCGACTTTTTACTTTCCCAATCGGATTACAGCGACTTCGCCCGGGCGGCGGTGGATGCGGAGCGCTCCATGCTCATTTCCACGGTGAATTGCGCGGCGGCAACTCGGCGCGCCCTGGAGCTTGCGGTCAAGTGGGTTTACAAGGTGGATCGGGATCTATCCATTCCCTATCGGGACAATTTAAGCACCTTGACGCGGCATGTGGATTTTTTAAACATCATCGACGCGGATTTAGAGCCTTTAATCGTTTACGTGATCAAGTTGGGGAACTTGGCCACCCACACGGGCAAGATCATTTCAAAGACCAAGGCCGTGGTGGCGCTGCGCAATCTTTTTGCCTTTATTCAGTGGATCGATTACTGCTACGGCGCCCGCTACGAGGCCCGGATTTTCGATGAAAATTTGATTCCTTCGGCGGATCAAGTGGTGCTGAAGGGAAAAGGGCAGCCCATCCCCGAAGAGGACGATGTGCCCCTTGTCGAGCAGCGGGAAGCCACTGACGACGCCATGCAGGCACGCCTCACGAAGAAGCGGGCTGCCGCCGAAGCCAAGGGAGCGTTTCGGGTGGATCACGTGTCCGAGGCACAGACGCGCAAGGAGCTTATCGACGTGGACCTGGCCCTGGCCGGTTGGGTCGTAGGGAAAAATGCCGAAGCGGAGGTGGAAGTATCGGGGATGCCCAATTCCACGGGCAAGGGCTATGTGGATTACGTGCTTTATGGCACAAACGGGCAGCCTTTGGCCGTGGTTGAGGCGAAGAAAACGGCGAAGAGCCCCGGCGATGGCAGGCATCAGGCCCGTCTTTACGCCGAGTGCATGGAGGCGCGCTACGGCCGCCGGCCTTTCTACTTCACGACCAACGGCTTTGAAATTCGCTTTACCGACGACGGCGCCGAGCGGCGGGTGTCGGGCTTTTACAGTCGGCGGGATTTGGAGCGGCTCATGAATCGGCGGGGGCTTTCCCGCTCCTTGACGGTGGATCAGCCGAAGGCTTCCATTGCCGGCAGGCCGTATCAGATTATGGCGGTGAAGGCGGTGATGGAGCGCTTCGAAGCCAATTACCCGGCGGCGCTTTTGGTCATGGCCACGGGAACGGGCAAAACGCGTACGGCGGCGAGCATTGTGGACATGATGATGGGGGCCAATCGGGCGACGCGGATTTTGTTTTTGGCGGATCGCGTGGCTTTGGTGAAGCAGGCCATGAGGACCTTCGGACAATTGCTGCCGGATCTGTCCATTGCATCGGTGGGCGAGGGGAAAACCCGCCCCGAGGAGCTCGCCACGGCGCGCATGCTTTTTTCCACTTACCCCGCCATGATCAACGCCATGGACCGCATGCGCTTAGAGGGCAAGGAGCGCTTTTTCACCGTGGGCTATTTCGATTTGATTATTATCGACGAAGCCCATCGCTCCATTTACGAGCGCTACAAGACCATATTCGATTACTTTGACGCGAAGATCGTGGGCCTGACGGCCACGCCGCGGGAGGATTTGGACCGCAATACCTACGATATTTTCGGCTTGGAAGTCGGAGATCCCACCTTTTATTACGAAATGGGCGAGGCGGTAAAGAATGGTTATTTGGTGGATTACCGCACCCGGGAAGTGAAGCTGAAATTTCCCGAAGAAGGGATTCACTACGATCAACTGAGCCCGGAGGAGCAGGCGCGTTTTGAAAAGCTCTTTGCCGTGGAGGCCGGGGAGGACACGGTGCCGGGAAGTGCCATTAACAAATGGTTTTTTAATGTAAACACCGTGGATATTGTGATTAACGAGCTGATGGAGCGGGGCGTTCGCGACGGCACGGGCAATGAAATCGGCAAGACGATTATTTTCGCCGCCAATCAGCGCCACGCGGAATTGATCAAGGAGCGATTCGATGTGCTCTATCCGGAAAAGGGATCGGACTACGCCGATGTGATCACCCACGCGGTGCAGTATGCCCAGGATCTCATCGACCGCTTTTCCGTCAAGGAAAAAATGCCGCGCATCGCGATTTCCGTCAATATGTTAGACACGGGAATCGATGTGCCGGAAGTGGTGAATCTGGTGTTTTTCAAGAAGGTCTTGTCCAAGACTATGTTTTGGCAAATGGTCGGGCGGGGAACGCGGCTCTGCCCCGATTTGTTCGGCCCGGGCGAGGACAAGGTTTCATTTTTGATTTTGGATTACGGCGGAAATATGGAGCGATTTAGTGTGCCGTCGAAGCCTTCGACGGAGACCATCACCCGATCGCTCACCGAGCGAATTTACATGGCGAAGGCCCATTTGATTTACGCTTTAGAGGCTGGGCCCTTCAAAGGCGAAGAGTACAGTCGGTGGCGTGTTGCGTTGGCGGACGAGTGGAAAACGGCCATCGGCAAGCTCAACACGGAGCTTGTGGCGGTGCGGGAGCAGTTAAATTATGTGTACTACTTCGGAAATGAGGCGGCGTGGAAGGGCATGTCCCGCGGGGATTTAAACACGTTGGAGGATCGACTGGCTCCGCTTATTCATGCCATTACCGACGACGAAAAAATTCAGCGCTTTGATTTGGCTATGTACACACTGGCCGGAGCGAGGGCCATGGGTGAGAGCGACGAACGGTCGATGGAAAAGGTGCGGGCTTGGGCTTTGGCGCTGTTGGAGAAGCAGCGGGATCTGCCTGCCATTGAGGCGCGGGCCTTTGAGCTAAATCAATTGGCCTCCGAAGATTTTTGGGTTCACGCCACGCCGCTCATGATCGAAGAAATGCGGGCGGAGCTTCGACACCTGATGTCCCTATTGCCGGCTCGTCCGGCGACTCGTAGCAAGTTCGGCGATTTCACCGACGATGTTCTCACTGTGAATGAAGGCGGCTCTATTAGCAATGTCGGCCAATTCGAAAATTACCGTGCCCGAGTGGAGGAACACATTCGAAGCCGGGTGAAGGACGATGCTGTTTTAAATAAGGTCTACAACAACGATCCGCTCAGCGTCGAAGACATGGCTCATTTGGAATCCATCCTATGGCACGATTTGGGCACGAAGAAGGAGTACGACGACACCTTTGGCGAGAAGGCCATTTTAAAGTTGATTCGAGAGATCAACGGCTTGTCTCCGGAAGCGGTGCAAAGAGCCTTTGCCGATTTTCTGAACCGATACGAGCTTAGTTTCGATCAAGGGCAGTTTGTGCGCATGATTATGGAATATTTCGAACACAACGGATATTTGAGTCTTATGGGCTTCAGCGAAGAACCCTTTAAGAGCTTAGGATCCATCACGCGGCTGTTTAAAGACGAGCGGGAGAAGTTAAATTCCATCGTGGACATTGTAAAAGCCTTAAACGGCAATGTGGCGTAAGTTAAATTTTGAAGATATGATTCAGCGGAGAAATCAATCAGACATATTGTGCAGAACTAATTATCGAACAATTTCGCAAAGGGCACCGGAGGCGGTGCCTTTTTCCTTGGGCGACAATTCCTTTACAATGTGGGTATTTCGTCTAAGAATCGCGTGGGATCGATCCATTGATTTTCTCCGGCGGGTATAATGTTGAAAAGAGAGTTTTTTCAGGTTTCGGAGGCGCTATGAAGGTTTTTAAAAATATGGTTCCCTTTCTTATGGGAATCCTCGCGGTATTTTATCTTATGCCTCTTTGCATGAGGAACACGGCGGGGGCGATGATGGTTTTGCTTTTCGCCATGCCCGTCCTTTGCCTCGCCATTTCCTTTGCGTACGGCAGGATGCGGGGCTTTCATGTGCTCTATCCTTTGGCGGTGTGTTTGTGTTTCTTGCCGTCGATTTGGATTTTTTACAATGAATCGGCCTTGATTTACGTGGCGATTTACGGCGCCTTGGCCCTTTTGGGAAGTTTTTTGGGAGGCTTGCGATGAAATTAAGTGGTAAAAAGATCGCCATTGGTATTTTTGTTCTCCTTGTTCTTGCGGCGGTGAACGCGATCTTCGGCAATCCTATTTCGAAGGCTTTGGCGGAGCGCGGGGCAGATAAAGTGATCGCAGAAAAGTACGGCGATTTGGATTTGTCTCGCGAAAAGGCGGTTTATAACTTTAAGCTTCCCGAGTACGTCGTGCATTTGCAAGATAAGAACAGCGTGGATTCGGCCTTTGAGTTGTGTTTCGATTCCTTCGGCCGCCTGCAAAGGGATACATACGACTTTCGCATCGACAACACGATGATGCGCTTTGACGATGCCATTCGCAAATACGGACGCGGGCTGGAGAAGGCCTACGACTTTCCCTATCAGATTACCTTATCTTTTTGGGACAAGGTGGATCCCAGGGACTATTTGACGGTGGATCAGCCCGTGGACATGAAGCATTTGCCCTTTAAGCTGCAAGCGCAGATAAAGGGCGTGGGGGACGAGGTTGCGGCGAAAGCGGCCATGGCCGTGTTGCAACGGGCTCAGGGGATTATGGATGAAGAAGGCTTGAATGTGACTGCCTATACCGTCGACCTGACTTCAGAAAATAGAGTGAACGAAAAGGGCGAGGCGCAAAAGCCGAAGGATGAATTTTTCGCAATGGATATACCGCAGACGGTGGTGCGGGAAGGGGATGTGGATGCTCTGGAGAAAATGGCAAAGGCACAGATGACGGAAGGGAAGGAGTAAAAGATGTGGCTCGTGTTCGGCGTCGGCGCCGCGGCGTTCGCCCTATTCAATCTCGTAAAGCTCGACAAGCATCGGGAAATCTTTCGTTGGGCGAGCTTGTCCCTCACGGCCCTGGCCCTCTGCGCTTTTTACGGTGACGGCGCCGCCCGAGTCGCCCGTGGCGATTGGGGCGGGCTTATGGACACCATGCCCACCTTGAGCCGCGCCCTGTGGATTCTGACCATAGTTTCAATTGTGCTGAACGGGATGGATCTTTTTAAAGAAGGCGGTTCTTCACAAAGTAAATGACTCACGAAAGCTCGCTGATGCGGGCTTTTTTGTTGAATTTATGGGAGAATGGCAAACCGAGGAACATGATATAATAAAATATAATCGCTGAGAGGGGGACTACTTTGAATCTGAAAGATTATCCGGGAGAAACAAATTTGTATGATAAAAAAGAAAAGTTGGAAACGAACAAACCAAAGTCTTGGTTAAAATCTGTATCAGCTTTCGCCAATAGTCGTGGAGGAAAATTATTCTTTGGAGTTAAAGAAGACAATGTCGTTCTCGGGCTTGAAGACTACAAAAAAGACTCTGAAAACATTAGTGAGATTATTAAAACTAAAATGGATTCTGTTCCCGATTTTGACATGGAAATAAAAGAGATAAATGGAAAATTTATTCTGGTTCTAACGATCTTTCCCGGAAAAAATACGCCCTATTTTGTTTTAGATGGTGGTACGAGGACAGCTTACAAAAGGGTGGGCAATCAAAGTATCCCTGCGGATCGAATTGATTTATTTAATCTTTCGTTGAAAGGCGAGCATATCAGTTATGACTCTTTAGAATCGAAAGAAAAATTAGATGATGTGACTTTTAGAGAGCTTTCTCTAGAGTATAAAGAAAGGGTGAACCGGGAGCTTGTCGAAAGAGATTTGAAATCTTTTGGTTTAGTCAATGATGAGGACAAACTTACTAACGCAGGTGCGTTGTTTGCCGATGGATATCAAGTTTATCAATCAAGGGTATTTTGCACACGTTGGAACGGGCTTACAAAGGCAAATGGACGAATGGATGCTTTTGATGATGAAGAATTCGAAGGCAATATCATCTACCTTTTAAAGGCGTCGATGGATTTTGTGAAAAGAAATTCAAAAAAGATGTGGAAGAAGGGGCCCGTTTATCGTGTTGAGTACCCCGATTACCCTGAAAGGGCGGTGCAAGAAGCGCTGGTGAATGCCCTTATTCATAGGGATTATTCGGTGGTTGGAAGTGAAGTCCACGTGGATATTTACGATGATAGATTAGAAATATATTCTCCGGGCGGAATGTGTGATGGTAGTTTTATTCAAGAGCTGGACCCTTTGGATGTATCTTCCATTCGAAGGAATCCAATCTTAGCGGATTTATTTTCGAGAATGGGCTTAATGGAACGGCGCGGCTCCGGACTTCGCAAGATTGTGGAAGCCTATGAATTGGAGGAGGGCTATCAAAGCAAGTTTATACCGCTATTTCGATCGACGGAATCCTCATTTAGAACCATCCTAAAGAATTTAAATTATGATACCGAAAATGACACCCAAAATGACACCCAAAATGACACTCAAAACAGAAGCAAACGCTTAAAACCCGACGAACGGCGTGAAAAAATCGTTGAGATGATGAGGAATAAGTCTGAAATCACCTCTCTCGAGTTGTCGGAGCTGTTTTCGGTTTCATTAATTACGATAAAAAGGGATCTGAAGAAATTAACAGATGAGAATGTAATTGAGTATGTAGGGAGTGCAAAAGATGGCTTTTGGAGCGTAAAAAGTAAAAATGAAGTGAAGTAGCAATTGAATCATTATAGAAACTCCTTGCGATCAATTGTATGAATTTAATTATCCGATAACAGAATAAGAAGGCAGCCGAGACGTGGACTCGGTTGTTTCGCCATAGGAAGAAGGCGCCGATTTCGGCGCCTTTTTGCGTATCTGCTAATTCATTTTCACCAGTTCTTTTTGGATCCACTTGCCCGCCACGTGGGCGATCTGTTCGATTTTTTGGATCTTCACGAAGCGGTGGCGATAGAGTTTTTCCGCGTTGTCCACGTGATCGCTGTTTAAGAGGGCGAGGATTTTCACGTTTTTTCGCGCCAGGGCGTCCAGGTAGCGGGCGGTGTCGTCGAGGGCTGGCCCTTCGAAATAGGATTTGTTCAGGCGCAGGCCCTTTCCCGTAAGGGGATGAAAGTCGCAGGGATTGGCGTCGGTGAGGACGATGGAAAGCTGCGGCGCTTTGGTGTCGAGAAGGACGGGGTAGGCCTTGAAGAAGAGGCCGTCCCGATTCCAGCCCATGGATTTGTAGCGGAAGATTTTTTTCATGTCGGCATCGTCGTCGTAGTCTTTCAAGATGGTAATGACGGTGGTGTCCTCCACCGTTTGGTAGCAGAGGATGCGGTTTTGAATGCCGTTGTTTTCCAGTGATTTGGAGAGAATGTAGGCTTCGATGGCGATAGTCGATTCGATAGCGAGGAGGGAGGCGGAGGCGTCGAGGATGAGATCCACGCGAAAGCTCGGCCCCGGGTGCATGTTTTTCCGCTCGAAGATGGCGGCGCGGTTGGAGATTTCGGCGCGAAAGGCGCGGCGGGAAATGAGCTTGCCGCGGCGGGCTACTTCGCCGTCTAAGGTGGTGACAGAGGCCAGTTTCAACTTAAAGGCCCGGGTCAAGTCGCTGATGGCGCGGTTGTAGCTGTTTTTGTTTTCCTGAAATTTCATGAGGTGGCGGCGCACGGTGCGGGCGTTTAAATCCTGATCCGCGCTCTTGTCTTTCTCGTCGATGCCCCGGGTAAAGTAGATGCGGGATTTTCTGTGGCCTTCCGTGCAAATGGCTCGGTTCAGTGCCAAGCTCTTTTCGTCGGAGAAGAGGTTTTTGCCGAAGGTTTTTTCGATTTCCTCTTCCCGGTCTTTTTTCATGCGGCGAAGGAAATTGAAGACGACGGGCATGTCGCCGCCCTCGCCCTCTCTGTGAAACATGGCGGGCACATTGGAGCGCTCGATGGAGATGTAGCCGGGGATAGAAAAGAGATGGATGGCGGGAAGCCAAGGCGGCAGGCGCCGGGTGTGTTCTCGGTAGTGCAGATAGCGGGCGAAGAGATCCGGCACACGGGCCACGAGGTTTTCCGCCGTCGTGTCCTCGGGGAGGCGAAGAGCATCGTAGATGGCCGCCTCTTTTTTGTTGAGCTTTTTGTAAGGGCGGCCCAGGATGTCGTGGGTGCGCTTCATTTCCATGGCGTAGAAAAGGGGCACGCGAAGGGCCAGGGTGCGCCGGCGCAGGTCGTGGGCGTCGTCTAAGAAGCGGCGGGCGAAGTCGATCCTGAGATCCGACAGCACCGGGCGCTCATCGACTTCGCGGCCATAAACCCATTCTTCCAAAAGGTAGAGGGCGAAGAGATCGTATTTCTCCCGCTGCATTTGGCCGGACCAAGAGGAGAAGAGGCGCTCCAAGGTGTCGGCGCCGAAGTATTTTGCGGCGAGGCCCAGGATGAGGTTTAAGTAGAAATCCGGATTGCCCGCCAGATCTTCTCCGTAGAGGACGGGGGAGAAGCCGTAGTTTTCCGCCCCGGCCCACTGGAGATTGTCGATTCTGTTTTTTCCGTGGCTTTTCATGGGTCAGTCCGTGAGATCGGCGAGATACAAGGGGGCTTTGAAGCGGGCCTTGAAGAGATCGGCGAGGAGCGCTTCTTCGAAGGGATCGAAGAGCTTGTTTGACAAGGTCATGGCGAGGGCGTCGTTCAGCTCCAGGCCTTCTTTTACGAGATCCAGGGCATCGAAGAGGCCGCGAATGTCCACGGCGTGGCGGGCGATTTCGTTGGCGGCGGCTTTTTTGTCCATATCCGCTACGAGGCGGGCCAGGTCGCGAACGAAGGCGGGCTTCAGATTCGGGTAGGTCTCCTCGATCAGTTGCTTGAGATCATTCTCGGCCATGGCGGGCATTTTCAACACGACGAAGCGGGAGAGCAGGGCTTCGTTTAAGTCCCGGGTGCCTTCGTAGCCTTCGTTCATGGTGGCGATGAAGCGGGTGGCCGGGTGGATCTTAATGAGGTCGTAGCCGGGCATATCGATGATGCGGCGGTAGTCCAAGGTGGAGTGGAGCACGGCCAGGGCTTCGTTTTTCGCCATGTTGATTTCATCGAGGACGGCGAAGCCCCCGACTTTCGACGCCATGGTAATGGGGCCTTCCCGAAAGAAGACATTGCCGTCTCTTAAGCTGTCGTCGCCGATGAGGGCCGCGGCGTCGATGCTCATGTGCAGGGATACGTTCCACAGGGGCCGCTGAAAGAGTTTGGCCAAATTTTCCGCCAGCACGTTTTTGCCCGTGGACTTTTCGCCGACGAGGAGCAAATTTTTTCCGGATAAAATAGCGGCGGTGGCGGCCTTGAGGATTTCCTCGCCGTGGTAGCGGAAGCGGGGGTCGGGGATGCGGCTCGTATAGGCTTCGGGGACGGGATAGTTTTCGATAAATGCTTGAATGGGGTCTCTTTGATTCATGTTCATCTCTCATTTGCTTGTTTCAATGGCTTCGGTGTGCGTTCAATACATGAACGAGTGGTCTTATTTGTATTGTACCACGAAAATCCGCCGCCGTTAAAAGTCGGCCCTTCCGTAAAAGCACGAGCTCGGGATTTTCCCCACGAAAAAAGCCCGCCGAAGCGGGCTCTTTCGTAAGGAAACTCTTCTCTCTAGAAGGGTTCAAAGTTTTGCATGTTCCACCATTCTTGTTGGTAGATGTCGTATTGTTTTTGAAGGGTTTCGACGTGGCTTTCTTCCCATTTCGCTAAGATGTCGAAAAGCTTTTTGGATTCTTCGCTTTCAACTTTTTCTTTTGCTTCGGTGTAGAACTTCACGGAATCTTTTTCCATGTTCAGGCCTACGGAGAAGACGGTAACTGCCAGGCGAACCATGTCTTCGTCTACCTTGTCCCATTTGAAGATGCCCGGAGAGGGAACTTCTTTTTTCAGGGTTTCGGGATCGAAGTTAATGCTTCTGGAGTCGTCGATGAGCTTTTCGGAAAGGCTCTTTAAATATTCGATGTGATCTTCTTCTTGGCGTGCCAAGTCTAAAAGTGCGTCTTTCGTCGAAGAGGGAGCGAATTTGTCTGCAGACAGTTTGTAGAATTCAGCGCCTTCCACTTCGTTGAGCATGGCTTGTCTTAAGATTTCAACTTCATTACGCATTGAGGATCTCCTTCATTTTGTTTTCGCCGAATTTCAGAGCGTCTAAGTTCATCTTCATGATCTTTTCGCCTTTTTTGCCGTAGAGTTTGTCAACGGCTTTTTCAAGGGCTTCTTGGCTAACCATGTTCAGTACCGTGTTAAATGCGCCGATCATGATCATGTTCAGAACTCTCGGGTTGCCGTATTCTTCGGTCAGTTGGTTGACGGGCAGGTGGTGAGAAGTGATGTCTTTTCTGGAGGTGTCCTTGCTGACCAGGGAGCTGTTAATGAAAATGTGGCCGCCCGGTGCGACATAGGATTCGAATTTATCCAGAGAAGGTTCGTTCATAACGATGGCTGCATCGGCGGTAGAGATGTTCGGTGCGCCGATGGGTTCGTCGGAGATAATGACGGAGCAGTTTGCAGCGCCGCCACGCATAGCGGGACCGTAGGAAGGTAACCAGGATACGTGTTTGTTATCGAACATGCCGGCATAGGTCAATAATTGGCCGATACCCATAACGCCTTGGCCGCCGAAGCCGGATACAATTACTCTGTTTGTAGTCATTATAGATCCTCCCCGTTACGCAGATTTCCTAAAGGATAGTAGGGAATCATGTTTTCTTCTAACCATTTCAACGCTTCTGCCGGCGGGTAACCCCAGTTGGTCGGGCAAGCGGAAAGTACTTCGACGATACCGAAGCCTTTGCCTTCTAATTGAATTTCGAAGCAGCGTTTGATGGCTTTTTTCGCTTTGCGGATGTTTGCCGGTGTGTTAACTGCAACACGTTCGACGAATTTTGCGCCGTCGATGGTAGCGAGCATTTCGGCAATGCGAATGGGGCGTCCGGACCAGTCAACTTGACGACCGGTGGGAGAAGTGGTGGTCTTTTGGCCGATCAGGGTCGTGGGGGCCATTTGGCCGCCGGTCATACCGTAGATGGCGTTGTTAACGAAGATGGTGGAAATCTTTTCGCCGCGGTGAGCCGCTTGAACGATTTCGCCGGAACCGATGGATGCCAAGTCGCCGTCGCCTTGGTAGGTGAAGACGAATTTGTCCGGAGTGGAGCGTTTAATCCCGGTAGCGACAGCCGGTGCACGGCCGTGGGCTGCTTCGTACATGTCGCAGTTGAAGTATTTGTATGCGAGTACGGCACAACCTACCGGTGCGATACCGATGGTGTTGCCGGTAAGGCCTAATTCTTCCAAGCATTCAGCCACGAGTTTGTGGATGACGCCGTGGGTACAGCCGGGGCAGTAGTGTGTGGGGACATCGGTTAATGCTTTGCTTTTCGTGTAGATGAGTTTTTCCATTTTACGCCTCCAATAACTTTAAAGCTACGTCTGCGATTTCTTCAGCCGTGGGGATCATACCGCCTTGGCGTCCGTAGAATTCAACGGGGATTCTACCGAGAACGGCGAGACGTACGTCTTCGACCATTTGACCTTGGTTTAATTCCACGTCTAAGATGACCTTACATTTGTCGTTGATCTTGTCGTAAGCCATATCGGGGAAAGGCCAGAGGGTAATGGGGCGCACGTAACCGACTTTGTAGCCTTTGGCTTTTAAGAGTTCGCCTGCGGACTTACAAATACGGCTGGTAGTACCGAATGCGGTGAAGACGATGTCAGCATCTTCGACGTCGACGACTTCGGCGCGTTTTTCGTTTTCAACGATGGTTTTGTATTTTTTGATTAACTTAATGTTTTGTGCCTCTAATTCTTCGGGAGAGAGGAAGAGGGAGTTGATGATGTGGGGTTCCCGTTTGCCTTCGGTACCGGTGGCTGCCCAGTCGGATTTGTCGAAGGTCTTGGTTTCGAATTCTTTGAATTCGATGGGTTCCATCATTTGGCCGAGCATACCGTCGCCGCACATGATGACCGGGGTACGGTATTGGTCAGCTAAGTCGAAGCCTAAGTGGATTAAGTCGACCATTTCTTGGATGGATGCCGGTGCTAAGGTTAAGGTACGATAGTCGCCGTTACCACCGCCGCGTGTGGATTGGAAATAGTCGGTTTGAGACGGTTGGATGGAGCCGAGGCCCGGGCCGCCACGCATCATGTTGATGATCATGCAGGGAAGTTCGCAAGCAGCGATGTAGCTGATGCCTTCTTGCATAAGGGATACCCCGGGGGAAGAGGAACTGGTTGCTACGCGGGTACCGGTACCGGCGGAGCCGTAGAGCATGTTAATAGCTGCAACTTCCGATTCGGCTTGCAGGAAAGTACCGCCGATCTTCGGCAGTTCTCTTGCTAAGTATTCGGGAACTTCGGATTGAGGTGTGATGGGGTAGCCAAAATATGTTTTGCAACCGGCAGCGATAAGTGCCGCGCCGACAGCTTCGTTACCTTTGATTAGAATTTTTTCAGACATGTGAGACTCCTTTCACTCTTCGATGCGGTAGACGCTGATGACAGAGTCGGGGCAGATGATCGCACAGGATGTGCATGCGATACAATCATCCGGGTTTTTTGCGTAGGCAGGTCTGTAGCCCTTCGGGTTTAATTCGTCGGTTTTAAGAGCCAAGACGTCCTTGGGGCAGACAGAGACGCATAGGGCGCAACCCTTGCAGTACTCTTGATCGAAAGTGACTTTTCCTTTTGCCATTGGTTTTCCTCCTTATAGCATCCATTGATCTCGGAAATAGAGATCGATGGGAAGAATATACAGATCGTTCGTACGCGCTTTGACCTCGTCGACCAAATTGCTCATGCAGACCGTGCCCAAGAGGGGCAAGCCCGTTTGATCGCTGACCGCTTCGGCCAACTTCAGGCCTTCGATGACGTCGTCGGCCGTGGTGTGTTTCAGGAAGTGGGTGGTGTTAAACAAACCGGTAATTTGTGTTCCGCTCGTCGCCTGGGTGTCTTCCATAAATTTGATGACTTGCTCAGGTGTTTTCGTTTCCGGGCGGTTGGAGTTAATGACAAAGATTTGTTCATAACCCGTTTCTTCCAAAGTGGGGCGATAGCGTGCGAGGGCGCGAGCACCGGAGGGATTTCCGCCGACGTCGACGATGACCCGCGTGCTTTTGTCCAAAAGAATCGCGTCGATCGCCGGATCCAGCGCGGGAATATCCACGGCTCTTGCTTTGACGCCGGTCGAGAGGGTGCGGATCCCCTTTTCATTCATGAGATCGTCCTTGTCTCTGATCCGGAAATAGGTATTAATAATATCTAAATCCACGACCGCCACCTCTTCGTTGTCCTCGCGTAATTTGAGGGCCAAGTTGATGGACATTTCCGTTTTACCGCTGCCGAAATGGCCGGTAATAATGAGAATCCTGTGATGCTTCTTCCAATCCATAGTTTCTTCCTTTCTTAAAGAATCGCAGCGAGAAAACATTAATCAATCGGGTAACGTTTTCTGCTAAAGACAATATACCATATAAAAGATAATTACGAAAGGAGTGACTTCAATTTAGCAAATTACATCTATTTTTTCGGCAAATAGTTTAAGAACTGGCGTTTTCGGTTATTTTTATAGAAAGATATCTGTTCCGGGAGGGCTGTATGAGAAAACATTCATTGAACAACCGTAGTATAAATGATAACAAGGGATTAAAAAAATCCTTCGAAGCGGAAGAAGCGGTGCGCCGATTTAAGAAGCGGGAGCAGGAAAAGGTCTTGCCTCTTCTCGGGAAAAAGGCGTCGGCGGCCATGGCGGCGGCCTTTTTGCGTAGCCTTTCAAACAGGCGCAGACCCCTGTATCTTTCCCGAAGGATTCAACGGGCGAGGCTTTCGTCCCGTCGGCGCTTTTTTACCGGGGCCGATCTGTCCCGAGCCGTGCACGATACGAGTTTTCGCCTGCGCCGGATGAGACGAGGTGAAGGGCGTGGCCGATAAAAACAATCTCTTTTTAGGCGTAAATGAGAAGGCGCTCAGCGATTTTTTAAAAAATTGCGGCGCAAGGGAGAAAAAAATTCCCGCTACATCCTATATTTTTCGCGAAGGCGACGAGGCGAAGGGGCTTTTTATCCTCCTCGACGGGGCCGTGGAAGTGGAGAAAAACGATTTTTCCGGCAAGCGGCAAATGGTGAATCGCTTTCGGGAAAAGGATACGGTCTTCGGCGAGGTGTATCTCTTTTTAGAGGACAGGCCCTACGATTTCGCCTGCCGCGCTGTGGAGGACAGCCGCCTGCTTTTTGTGCCGAAAGAAGCCTTCGATCCCGCGAGGGGCGCCGTGGCACAGCAATTGGTGGCCAATATGCTCGCGGTGCTGGCGAAGAAGGCTTATTTTCTCAATCAAAAAATGGTGGTGCTTTCGGCGGGGAGCATGGAAAAAAAGATCGCCCGCCACCTGCTCTTCGTGAATCCCTCGGGCGAAGATTTCGAGCTCATGAACCGGGAGGCCCTGGCCGATTACCTGGCCGTGCCCCGGCCGTCTCTGTCCCGCACGCTCATGAAAATGCACCGGGAGGGCTTGATCGACTTGAATGGGAGGAAGGTGTCCTTCGATCCGGAAAATTTGGAAAGTTTATTATTTTAATTGCTCAGGCGTAACAAAAGTTACGTCTATTTATTCCGCCGAGGTCTATACTGAAACTACGATAAAGCAAAGAAGAAACAGGAGGTAGCACATGTTTTGTTTTCAATGTCAGGAAACAGCCGGCAATAAAGGCTGTACGATCAAAGGGGTTTGCGGAAAGACCAAGGACGTAGCGGATCTGCAGGATCTGCTCATTTACGTCACCAAGGGCCTGGCCCAAGTGGCGAATCGCAAGGGGGATTTAGGCGATAAGAAAATCGCCGTGCAAGACCGCATCGCCGACAATCTCTTTACCACCATTACCAACGCGAATTTCAATGCGAAGACGGTGGAAGAGTACATCGTAAAGACCCTGGATATGAAAAAGGAATTGGCCCAAGGGATGAGTGATCTCCCCGCCGAAGCTGCATTCGACGTACGGGAAGGACTTACGGAAGCGGCGAAGGCCGATGCCATCGGCGTCCTCGCCACGAAAGACGAAGATATTCGCTCTTTAAGAGAGCTCATTACCTACGGCTTAAAGGGCACCGCCGCCTACACCCGCCACGCCAATGTGCTGGGCTTCAGAGACGACGAGGTCCACGCATTTATGGCGGAGGCGCTGGAGAAGATCACCGACGACAGCTTAACGGTGGACGATCTCGTGGCCCTCACCTTAAAGACCGGCGAAAACGGCGTAAAGGCCATGGCTTTATTGGATGAAGCCAACACGACGAAGTACGGCCATCCGGAAATCACGGAAGTGTCTCTGGAGCCGCGGAACAATCCCGGGATTTTAATTTCCGGCCACGACTTAAAGGACATGGAAGCGCTCCTGGAGCAAACTTCGGGCACCGGCGTGGACGTCTACACCCATTCGGAAATGCTCCCGGCCAATTACTATCCCGCATTTAAAAAATACGATCACTTCGTGGGCAATTACGGCGGCAGCTGGTGGCATCAAAAAGAAGAATTCGCCTCCTTCAACGGCCCGATTCTCATGACCACCAATTGCATCGTGCCCCCGAAAGACGACAGCTACTTGGATCGCCTCTACACCACCGGCGTGGCCAGCTATCCCGGCGCGAAATTTATCAACGAAGACGACAAGGGCCACAAGGATTTCAGCGCCCTCATCGAACAGGCCAAGGGATGCAAAGCGCCTGAAAAAATCGAAGAAGGCACCATCGTCGGCGGCTTCGCCCACAATCAAGTCTTCGCCCTCGCGGATAAGGTCGTGGATGCGGTAAAGAGCGGCGCCATTAAAAAATTCGTGGTCATGGGCGGCTGCGACGGACGGCAAAAAGACCGCAATTACTACGAGGAATTTGCCAAGGCCCTGCCGGAAGATACGGTAATCTTAACGGCGGGCTGCGCCAAGTACCGCTACAACAAATTGCACATGGGCGACATCGGCGGCATTCCCCGGGTTCTGGACGCCGGCCAATGCAACGACTCCTATTCCCTGGCCGTCATCGCCATGAAGCTGCAGGAAATCTTCGGACTCGCGGACATTAACGAACTGCCCATCGTCTATAACATCGCCTGGTATGAACAAAAGGCCGTCATCGTCCTTCTGGCCCTCTTGTCTCTGGGCGTGAAAAACATTCACCTTGGGCCGACGCTCCCCGCCTTCTTAAGCGAAAATGTGGTGAAGGTGTTGGTTGAAAACTTCAACATCGCCCCCAACGGGACCGTGGAAGAAGACATTCAAAACCTGATCCTGTCCTAAGGATATGCACAAAAAAAGAAGGAAGGGGAAGCCTTCCTTCATCACTATATTGAAACCCGCCTCGCGGCGGGTTTTTTCGTGGGCAAAAGATCATTCGCCCTTATTATCAATTCCTTTAAGACAAGGTGCCGTGTTTTTCGTAGGTCGCGATTTGCTTGACGCCGTTGTTTTCGTCCACGAAGACCACTTTCGGCGCGTAGTCCGTAAGCTCTTCCGCTTCGTAGGCGGCGTAACTCATAATAATTACCTTGTCTCCCACAGAGACCAATCGCGCGGCGGCGCCGTTTAAACAAATCACGCCGCTGTTGCGTTCGCCGGCAATGGTGTAGGTCTCCAAACGGGATCCGTTGTCGATGTCCACCACTTGCACCTTCTGATACTCTCTAATGCCCGAGGCCTCCAGAAGCGCCTCATCGATGGTAATGCTTCCCACATAGTTAAGTTCAGCTTGGGTCACCGTCGCCCGGTGAATTTTCCCCTGTAACATTTCTACTTGCATAATTCTCCTTATAAAATTGTCGGCGGAAAATCCGCTGCGTCTTCCTGCCCTCGAAAGGGCGAGTATCGTTTAAAAAAATACGATCTCCGGGAAATACTATACGCCGACGAAAGGCCGTTGACAATCTGTTTTTTGCGTATCGCATAAAATTATTTGGTACAATGAAACAGAAATGCAGTATGAAAATGAATGAAAGGAGCCTTATGAAAAAGACATTAAAACAATACGTCGTCGACGCATTCACCGATCAGGTGTTTGGCGGAAACCCCGCCGCCGTTTGCGTCATGGACGAGTGGCTTGACGACGCTCTCTTACAAAAAATCACGAAAGAAAATAATCTGTCGGAAACCGCCTTTGCGGTGAAAGAAGGAGAAAATTACCGCCTGCGTTGGTTTACGCCCGGCGGCGAAATCGACCTCTGCGGCCACGCCACCTTGGGCACCGCCTATGTCATTATGAATTTCATCGAGCCGGGACTTGACGTGGTTTCATTTGAAACTTTAAGCGGCACCCTGACGGTAACGAAAGAAGGGGATCTTTACGCCATGGATTTCCCTGCCTATGATATGAAACCCGTGGAGGTCACGGACGCCATGGCCGATGTCATCGGTGCAAAGCCCATTGCCGCCTTTATGGGGCGCGACCTTTTGTGCGTCATCGAAGACGAAAATCTGGTGCGCACCATGGATCCGGATCAGGCAAAGATCATGGAACTGGACGGCTTGCTCCTTCACGTAAGTGCAGGGGGAAAAGATTACGACTGCGTTTCCCGCAGCTTTGCGCCAAAGTTGAAGGTGGCGGAAGATCCCGTCTGCGGCTCCGGGCACTGCCACATTCTGCCCTACTGGTCCGATGTATTGAAAAAAGACGAATTAAAAGCTTATCAGGCGTCGGAACGGGGAGGAGAAATCTTCGCCACCTTGAAAGGCGATCGCATCACCCTGCGTGGCAAGGCCGCCCTTTTCAGCGAGGCCACCATTCATTTAGCGTAGAAAAGAAGGCAAACGGTTGTATTTTTATCGGGGGGGTACAATACTAATGTAGATGCAGTTGTAGAAAGGAGAAAATATGAAAAAATTTGTACTTATTTTGCTGGCTCTGTGCTTTATTCCCGCCTTGGCCTTTGCCAACGGGCCGGATGACGACGACGAATATCCCATCGACGTGTACATTAAGGGTAAACAAGCCGCCATGTACGAAAGCTTCACCGGCGTGGAAATGAAGGACAATCGCGTGACCCTTCCCGTTCGCGTCGTCGCCGAAGGGCTCGGCGGAAAAGCGGACTGGAACGAAAAGACCCGAGAAGTCACCTTGACCCACGGCAAGAACGTGGTGGTCATGACCATCGGCAAGAAAGCCTACACGGTCAACGGCGTGAAGAAGACCATGGACACGGTGCCGCGGATTTCTAAAAACCGCACCTATCTTCCCATGCGCTTCGTCTCGGAAGCACTCGGTGTGAAGGTTCAATGGGACGAAAAGAATCGCACGGCTCTTTTCGGCGACATGGACATCGGCAAAAAGGTGAAGGGCGAAAAAATTCAGGTCTATAAAAACGTCACTGTTACCATTCCCGAAGACAAGAAAGACGTGTTCATGTACAAGGAAGAAAAAATGGATGACGGCTTTTTGAGAAAGAGCCTGTACGAAAAGAAGAACCACGCTTTCGACGAGATCATCGGTTGGCTAGGCTGCTTCGACATCGCCGACAGACCGGAAGGCGATATTCCCTCTTACGTTGTGGGACGGATCGGGGATAAGTATCTGATCTTTATCTGCGCTTCCGATGTGCAAACCAGTTTGGAAAACAAGGAATTACAAAAGGCCTACAATGACGCACGGAATCAATTGCCGGAAATTCTTTCCACGGTAGAAATCGCCAAATAAGGGCAATAAAAAGCGGAGGTTCGCGCCTCCGTTTTTTCGTGCCCCGAAAGGCTGTATGCAATTATTTTTCCGCGAGGACTTTTTGCTCCCGGCGGTGCTGTTCGTAAATAATCAGGCTCGATGCCGCGGCGATGAGGAGGATGCCGAAGATTTCGTGTTTGTAAATAATGTCTCCGAGAAAGATCGCCGCCATAATCGGGGAGAGAACGGGTTTTACGAAAAAGACCAGGGAGGACACGGCCACGGGATTGGTTTCCACGGCGAAAAGGTGGCTGGCAAAGCCCAGGCCCGTAACGAAGACGGAAATGTAGAGAAGGATCAGGATGTTGTCCGAGGCGATGCCGCTCAGAATGGGAATATTCGCAAAGACATCGAGACCCGCGGATTTCAGCGCGCCGGCCACCGGGGCGGTGCGAGAGACCATGATCAAGATGAAAAGCTCCGCCACGCCGAAGAGGAAGGAGCGGGAGGTAATGGTGGGCGCCTTAAAGGGGGCGTCTTTGTAGAGGATTTTTCCCACCAAGGCGTAGAAGGAAAAGCTCAGGGCGGAGATCAACACGATGACGACGCCCAGGAGGGAGCCCTTGAAGTGGGCGGGATTAACGAGCACGAGAAAGCCCACGAAGGAAAGGCCCACGGCGAAGAGCATGGGCTGGTTCATTTTCTCCGACGTAAAGAAATGGGCCAGGAGCATGGAGAAAAAGGTGTTGGCGCAAAAGAGCACGCCGGCCACGTGGGCGTCGAGGAAGGAAACGGACAAGGTGTAGAAGGTCATGGACACGACGATGCACAAAAAGCCCGTAAAGGCGAAGTGGAGGTAGTCTTTCTTCACCAATTTGTATGTAAGCGTTGAAAGCTCTTTGCGGCTAATGGGATAAAGCAGTATCCCCGCCACCAGAAAGCGGATGAAATTTAATTGGACGGGATTAAAGGCGCCGCCGGTAAATTTAATGGCGACCTCCATGGACGAAAACAAGAATGCAGCTGCGAACACGTATAAGTAATTCATAATGTCACCCCAGCCCATTCTATCAAAAATTTCATAAAGCGGAGGAAAAAAAGAAGAAAAATTCGGTGAAACGAAAATTTTTTCGAAAGGGCGCTACTTTTTTCTTTCCCGAATGGCTTTTTCTATGATTCCGACCAATTCGCTGAACATCGCTTCCTCGCTTCCCGAGGCGTCGAGGGTGGCGTCGCATTGAAGATCGAAGTGTTCTTTGTCGAAGCGATCTTCTTCCCGGCGCTTCACGAGGCGGGCGTGACGGGTGGCCTCATCCAGGCGAAGGCCGATGACATAAGCCCCTTCGGCGCGAAGCTCCTCCGCCCCCTTGTCGTCTAACACCACGACGGCGTGACGCATATGGCTCCCGATAATCGAAAGGAGATCCGCCTTCGGGATGCCGTAGCGTGCGCCGTGAATGGCGGTAGGGGCCAAGAGCTCGCCCTTTTTCAGGCGGGCATCGTAGGTTTTTTCGTCGAGAAAATAGTAGTCCCGGCCGTGGATTTCTCCCGCCCGAGGCGGGCGGGTGGTGGCGGTAATGATCTTTTCAAAGTTTTTTTCCCGGGCAAGCCGCTTGGCCTGGGTGGTTTTTCCCGATCCGGAGGGGCCCTGGAGGACGAAGAGCATAATTTGTCCTTTCTATTTTCCATTGCATATCGCAATGAAGAGCAGTTTCTGATATGATGAAACGGATGGATTTTTATGACCGAAGGCGGTGATTATCCCCGCCTTTGGGTATCATTTAAACAGATAACATTCGGTAACAATCGATACAAGGAGGATAAAATGACTATTCGTGTAGGTGTTAATGGGTTTGGCCGCATCGGCCGCGACGTGGTTCGCGGAATTTGCTTACGAGACGACCTGCCCTTCGAGTTGGTTCAATTAAATGCCAGTGGGGACTGGGAGCTCATGGCCCATCTGTTCCGCCACGACACCATTTACCGCAACTACCCCGGCACCGTGAAGGTCACGGACAAGGGCTTTAACATCGACGGCAAAGACATTATTATTTCCGACGAACGGGATCCTGAAAACATTCCTTGGAAAGAAAACAAGGTGGACATCGTCATCGACACCACCGGCGCGTTTAAAGACCGCGAAGGCGCGGAAAAACACTTTAAGGCCGGCGCAAAGAAGGTCGTCGTCTCGGCACCGACCAAGGGCGAAGACATTACCATCGTCATGGGCGTCAACAGCGATCTGTATGACAACGAAAAACACCACTTCCTGTCCAACGCGTCCTGCACCACCAACTGCATGGCACCGGTGACAAAGATTATACTGGATACCTTCGGCATTGAAAAGGGCATGATGACCACGGTCCACGCCTATACCAACGACCAAAAGATCCACGACGCAAAACACAAAAAAGACTGGCGCAGAGCCCGTGCGGCGGCGGAAAATATCATTCCCACCTCCACCGGCGCGGCCAAAGCCGTGGCACAGGTCTTGCCGGAACTTGCAGGCAAACTTGACGGCCACGCCCTTCGCGTGCCCGTGCCCACGGGATCCATTACGGACATGGTTTTTGAACTGAAAAAACCCGCCACGGTAGAAGAAATCAACGCGGCCATTAAGAAGGCGGCGGAAGGCCCCATGAAGGGAATTTTGGAATACACGGAAGAGCCCATCGTCTCCTCCGACATTATCGCCAATCCCCACGCTTCGATTTTCGACGCGTCCCTTACCTTGGCCCACGGCAATTTCGTGAAGCTCTTCTCCTGGTACGACAATGAATGGGGTTATAGCCAAAGAGTCATCGACTTGGCAAGCTTAGTTGCAGAAAAGATGTAATAGGAAGTCGAGCTCTTCGGGGGCTCGATTTTTTTGGAGGAATTATGGACTTAAAACAATTGGACGTTCAGGGCAAGCGCGTCTTGGTGCGCGTGGATTTTAATGTGCCGGTAAAAGACGGCAAGGTGACGGACGTGACCCGCATCGAAGCGGCCCGCCCCACCATCGACTACCTGTTGGAAAATGGCGCAGCGGTGATTTTAATGAGCCACCGAGGCCGCCCCAAGGGCACCTACGACGAAGCTTTTTCCATGGAGCCCGTGTTGAAGGCGGCGGAAAAAGTGTTGGATCACAAGATCATTCCCATGTTCTCCGGCGCCGTGGTGGACGAAAATGTGCACCGCATGGCCCGGGAATTGAAGCCGGGTGAGATCGGTCTTTTGGAAAATCTGCGCTTCAGAAATGAAGAAAAGAAAAACGACGATGGCTTTTCCGAAGAGCTGGCCTCTCTCGCCGACTGCTACGTCAACGACGCCTTCGGCACGGCCCATCGCGCCCACGCATCCAATGTGGGCATCGTGAAGAAATTGCCCGCCGCACTGGGCTTTTTAATGGGCAAGGAAGTGCGGGTGCTTTCCGATTTAATCGAAAAACCCAAGCGTCCCTTTATGGCCATCTTAGGCGGCGCGAAGGTGAGCGATAAGATTTCCGTCATCGACAATTTAATGAATGTGGTGGACGAAATCTTTATCGTCGGCGCCATGGCCAATACCTTCCTCTTGGCGAAGGGCCACGACATGGGCGCATCCCTCGTGGAAGCCGACGAAGTGGATCACGCCAAGGAACTCATGGCCAAGGCCGAGAAAAAAGGCGTGGCGTTGAATCTCCCCGTGGATTTGGTCGTTGCCAAGGGCATCGACCAACCGAAGACCGCCCGCACCGCATCTTTAGATGATATTAAGGCCGACGAAATGGCTTTGGATATCGGCGAAGAAACGGTGAAGGCCTACGGCGAAGGATTGAAAACCGCCAAGTCCGTCGTGTGGAACGGGCCGGCCGGGGTCTTTGAAACGGCGCCCTTCGACAAGGGAACCGTGGCCCTGGCGAAAATTCTCGGCGATCTGGATGCCGAAGTGGTCATCGGCGGCGGCGATTCCGCGGCGGCCATTAAGCAGGCGGGCCTGGAAGATAAGATGAGCCACATTTCCTCCGGCGGCGGCGCCAGCTTGGAATTTTTGGAAGGAAAAATCCTTCCCGCCATCGCCGTCATGGAAGAGGTGTAAGATGAGACGCTTGTTAATTGCGGGAAACTGGAAAATGAACACCACGGTAAGCGAAGGCGAAGCTTTGGCCGAAGCCCTTCGGGACGTGGACACAAATTCCGTTGACGTGCTCGTGGCCCCGCCCTTTACCCACATCGACCGGGTGGCGAGGGCACTTAATGGAACCGAGGTATTCATCGGCGCGCAAAATGTCTCCGAAGACACTTACGGCGCCCACACCGGGGAGATCGCGGCGGAAATGCTCGCGGATCTTTCCGTGGACTACGTCATCGTGGGCCACAGCGAATGCCGGGGCCGCGGCGAAGAAGACGCCACCGTGGCGAAAAAAGCCGCCCGCGCATTGGAGGCGGGCCTTCTTCCTATTATCTGCTTCGGCGAAAGCGAAGAAGTTTACGGATCCGGTGAGCGAATCGACTTTTTGAAGAAACAAGTACAAGCTTCTCTTGCGGGAATTAAAGATTTAGATAAAATTACTATGGCCTACGAGCCCATTTGGGCCATCGGCACGGGCAAGACCGCCGATGCCGCCGATGCCGACGCAGTGATCGGCGAGGTGCGGGCCGCTCTGGATCCCGCCATTCGCGACGATGTGCGGATTCTCTACGGCGGAAGCGTGAAGTCGTCCAATGTGGCGGGCTTCGTGGCGAAGGAAAACATCGACGGCGTTCTCGTCGGCGGCGCCAGCTTAAAGGCCGACGAATTTAAGGCCATCGTTCGGGAGGCGTCCCATGCCTAAGCCCATGCTTTTGGCCATATTGGACGGCTTGGGCCTCGCCGACGCGGGGCCGAACAATGCTTTTTACATGGCTGAGACGCCCTTTTTAGACGACCTCATGGAAAAAGGCTACGGCAAGCTCGAGGCATCCGGCGAAGCCGTGGGGCTCCCCGCGGGGCAAATGGGCAATTCCGAAGTGGGCCACACGAACATCGGCGCCGGCCGCATCGTGTATCAGGAGCTCACCCGCATTACGAAAGATGCGAAGGACGGCACCTTGGCCGAAAACGTGGTGCTGAAAGAAGCCTTTGAAAAGGCGAAGGCGGGCGCCCTGCATTTGGTGGGCCTGCTTTCCGACGGCGGCGTGCACTCCCATCGGGACCATCTCTACGCTCTGATTCAATTGGCGAAGGCGGCGGGTGTGGAAAAAATCTATATCCACGCGATCTTAGACGGCCGTGACGTGGCCCCTACGGCGGCGTGGGAAGAAGTAAAGGCCCTTCAGGCCAAGCTGGATGAATGGGGCGCCGGGGAGCTGGTGAGCCTCGTGGGCCGCTACTACGCCATGGACCGAGACAATCGCTGGGAACGGGTGGAAAAAGCCTACGACCTCTTTACATCGGGCGCGGGCCGCGCCTATGCCGATGTTGATTCGGTCTTCGCCCTGTCCTACGCGGCGGACAACACCGACGAATTTTTCGAGCCCGCTTATCTTGAGCGGGACGGCAAGGCCGTGGGCCGCATGGAAGACGGCGACGTGTTCCTGTTCTACAATTTCCGCCCGGACCGGGCCAGAGAAATCGTGCGCACCTTTGCCGACGAGGCCTTCGACCAATTCGAGCGAAAGATCTATCCTCACATGCACGTGGTCACCATGATCGACTACGACGACACGATCCCCAACACCCACGTGATCTATCCCAAGGAAGAAATTAAAGACACCTTCGGCGAAGTTCTGTCGCGGGAAGGGCTGAAGCAACTGCGCATCGCCGAGACGGAAAAATACGCCCACGTCACCTTCTTTTTAAACGGCGGCAGGGAAAATCCCCTGAAAGGGGAGTACCGCATTTTAATTCCCTCGCCGAAAGTCGCCACCTACGATCTGGAACCGGGGATGCGGGCGGAGCTGGTGAGTACTCATTTAATCAACGCCATCGAAAAAGATTTGGCCGATGTTTACATCGTAAACTACGCCAATCCCGACATGGTTGGCCACACGGGAAATCTCGACGCGGCCATTCAAGCCGTGGGCGTGGTGGACAAATGTCTGGAATCCGTGGTGGAAGCTATTGGCAAAAAAGGCGGGCGGGCTTTGATTACGGCGGATCACGGCAATTGCGACGTGATGAAGGACGGGGCGGGAAATCCCGTCACCTCCCACACCACCAATCCCGTGTTCCTCATTCCCGTGGGATTTGAACGCGAACTGAATGACGGCGTCCTCGCCGACATCGCCCCCACCATGTTGGAGGAGCTGAATATAAAACAACCCGAGGCCATGACCGGCCGCAGTTTATGGAAATAAGGAGCAAATATGAGCAGCATTATTGAAGTTTATGGTCGCGAAGTTTTAGACAGCCGCGGAAACCCTACGGTGGAAGTGGAAGTGTACACGGCGGCCGGCGGTTTCGGCCGGGCCATCGTTCCCTCCGGCGCCAGCACCGGCGCCTACGAAGCCATTGAATTGCGCGACGGCGACGATCGCTACATGGGCAAGGGCGTGGAAAACGCCGTGACCCACGTGAACGAAGTCATCGCACAGGAAATTCTCGACTACGACGTCTTGGATCAATTGGGCATCGACGAAGCCCTCTTGGACTTGGACGGCACGGAAAACAAGGCGAATCTCGGGGCCAATGCCATTTTAGGCGTGTCTCTCGCCGTGGCCAAGGCCGCCGCAGACGAATTGGGCCTACCCCTGTATCAATACATCGGCGGCGTCGGCGCACGCACCTTGCCCGTGCCCATGATGAATATTTTAAATGGCGGGGAACACGCCGATAACAATGTGGACATTCAGGAATTTATGATTATGCCCGTAGGCGCTGAAAGCTTTAAAGAAGGCCTGCGCATGGGCGCTGAAGTGTACCACCACCTGAAAAAGGTCATTAAATCCAAGGGCCTATCCACCGGCGTCGGCGACGAAGGCGGCTTCGCCCCCGACTTAAAGAGCAATGTGGAAGCTTTGGAACTCATCGTCGAAGCCGTAAAAGAAGCGGGTCTCGTGCCGGGAGAAGACATCGTCTTTGCCCTGGATGTGGCTGCATCGGAAATGTACGATAAAGACAAAAAGGTCTACGTCTTAAAGGGCGAAGGCAAGGAGCTCACGGCGGAAGAAATGGTGGCCTGGTACGAAGATATAACGAGCCGCTTCCCCGTGAAGAGCATCGAAGACGGGCTGGACGAAGACGATTGGGAGGGCTGGAAAATGCTCACCGAACGTCTGGGCGAGAAGATTCAATTGGTGGGCGACGACTTGTTCGTCACCAATGTGAAACGCCTGGCGCGGGGCATCGAAGAAGGCGTGGGCAATTCCATTTTGATCAAGCTCAATCAAATCGGCAGCCTGAGCGAAACCATCGACGCCGTGAACATGGCCCACAGAGCTTCCATGACGGCGATAATCAGTCACCGAAGCGGCGAAACGGAAGATGCCACCATTGCCGATTTGGCCGTCGCTTTAAACACGGGACAAATTAAAACCGGCGCGCCGGCGAGAACCGATCGCGTCGCCAAGTACAATCAACTCCTTCGCATCGAAGATGAACTGGGCGAACTGGCCCGCTACGAGGGAAAAAATCTGTTTAGATAAGAGGACATTATGATTTTATATTTAATGCGACACGGCAAGGCGGAAGATGTGGCTTCCCGCGACGAAGAGCGCGCCTTGACCAAAGAAGGGATTTTTCAAGCGGAAGACACGGCGGAAGCCTTTTTGAGACGGGAATGGCCCCTGCCTCAAAAAATCATCGCCTCGGAATACAAGCGCGCCGTTCAAACGGCGGAAGTCATGGCGGAAAAACTGGGCGTTCACGACGTGAAGATCGTGAGCTACAAAGACGCCACCCGCTGGAGAAACATGAAGACCTATATTACCGACGAGCCCATTTTATTTATCGCCCATCAACCTTCTCTGGGTTATACCATCGAAGAGATCACCGGTGAAGTGGTGGCCGTGCGAAAAGCGAGCCTCCACAAAATCGAATACGATCCCATCGTGGACAAGGGCGTTTACGTGGACAAAATCGAAAGGGTGAGATCGTGAATTACGCCCATACCTGCATACGGGTAAAGGATCTGGAGGCTTCCATCGCCTTTTACGAAAAGGCCCTGGGCTATAAGGTGATGCGGGAAAAAGACCACTCCGCCGACGGCTTTAAGCTGGTGTATTTGGCCCTTGAAGGGGACAAGGCGGAGCTTGAGCTCACCTACAACATCGGCCACGGCGCCTACGACATCGGCGACGGCTACGGCCACGTGGCCGTGGAAAGCGACGATCTGGAGGCGGACCATGCCCGCATGAAGGCGGAAGGCTTCGATGTCACGGAACTCATGGGCCTGCCCGGCGAAGCGCCCCGCTACTTTTTCGTCACGGATCCCGACGGCTACAAGACGGAAGTGATTCGCCGAGGGATTTAAGGACAAAAGCCGCAAACCGTGGTTTGCGACGGCTTTAAATATGATACAATAAGAACGCTCGGAGTGTATGCTCCCGGCGTTCTATTTGTATATAGAGGACGTAGGTCCTATAAATAAATCAGCAGAAGTAAGGGGAGAATATTTTTGGAAAAAATCGTCGTGGAAAAAAGTCCCGCCCTCAAGGGGCGCGTGCGCATCAGCGGAGCGAAAAATGCGGCTCTGCCTATTTTGGCCGCCTGCCTTTTGGGTACGGAGGACATTTATTTAGAAGAAGTGCCTGAGCTTCAGGACGTGCACATTATGTGTCAGGTGCTGGAGGCCCTGGGCAGCGAAGTGGAGGTCTTGGGCAAAGGCAAGCTCAAGATAAATTCCGCGCATCTGAAGGAATACAAGACGCCTTTTGAATTGATGAATAAAATGCGGGCCTCTTTTCTCGTCATGGGGCCACTGCTCGCCCGCATGGGCAAGACGGAAAACTCCCTCCCGGGGGGATGCTCCATCGGCGCGAGGCCCATCGACTACCACTTAAAGGGCTTCCGCGCATTGGGGGCGGAGATTTACGAAGACATCGGAAACATTACGGCCTCCTGCGACGAACTCGTCGGCGAAAAGATCTATCTGGACTTCCCCTCCGTGGGAGCTACAGAAAATATTATGATGGCGGCGGTCTTGGCCAAGGGTGAAACGATCATCGACAATGCGGCCAAGGAGCCGGAGATCGTGGATCTTTCCAATTTCCTTCGAAAGCTCGGGGCGAAAGTTACCGGCGCCGGCACCTCCACCATTCGCATCGTCGGCGTGGACCGCTTGGGCGGCGCCCGCCACGCCATTATTCCCGACCGCATCGAAGCGGGCACCTTTATGGTGGCGGCGGCCATTACCGGCGGCGATGTGCTCGTGGAAAATGTCATTACCAATCACATTAAGCCCGTCATCGCCAAGCTCAAGGAATCCGGCGCCCAAGTCATCGAAGAAGGGGAGAACGTCCGTGTCATCGGTCGGTCCCTTCCCGAGGCCATCGACATTAAGACCCTGCCCTATCCCGGCTTTCCCACGGACATGCAGGCCCAGTTTATGGCCTATATGACTCAGTGCAAGGGCAGCAATGTGGCCATCGAAACGGTGTTTGAAAACCGCTTTATGCACGTGGAAGAATTTGAAAAAATGGGGGCCGATATAAAAATCGACGGCCGAAGCGCCGTGGTCATCGGTCCGAAGCGTCTTCACGGCGCCCACGTCCGCGCCAGCGATTTGCGCGCCGGTGCGGCACTGATCCTCGTGGGCCTCGTGGCGGAAGGCAAGACCCATATTCACGACATCTACCACATCGATCGGGGCTACGAAGACATCGAAGAGAAATTCAGAAACCTCGGCGCCGTCATTTCCCGCGTGGAAAGTGAAGAGATATAATAGAAATTTTGATTCCCTAACTTTTCTTTCGGGTATACTTCACTCAAACCATGTACAGTCTTAACGAAACCATGATGAAAGGGAAGTGATCGCTTATGAAGAAAAAATTTGTGGCAGTTGCCCTGGCTATGACCATGCTGCTCACGGCCTGTGGCGGCGGTAGCGGCGGCACGAAGACGGCGGAAAAAGACAAAGATACCTTGGTCATCGCCCAAGCCTCCGATGCCGAGTCCATGGATCCGACCATTCAAAACAGTATTTACGCCGAAAACATTATTAAGCAAATTTACGATCCTCTGGTGGTTCGTAAGCCTGACGGCACCATGGAAAATCGCCTGGCGGAATCCATCGAACAGCCCGACGACGTCACTTACGTGATCAAGCTGAAAGAAGGCGTGAAGTTTTCGAACGGCGAGGACTTCACCTCCGAAGACGTGGCCTACACCTTAAACCGCGTGGCCCAATCGGACGCCTACGGTTATATTTTCGGCCAAATCGATCCGAACAGCTACGACACATCGGATCCCCACGTCATTAAATTCAAACTGAAGGCACCGGATGCCACCTTCACGGCGGCTCTGTCCCACCCGGCTGCATCCATGGTCGATAAGACCACCACGGAAAAAGATCCGGAAGCGCTCGGAACCAATCCCGTGGGCACCGGCCCCTTTAAGCTTGACGACTGGAAGAAGCTGGACAACACCGCCCTCAGCTACAATGAAAACTACTGGGGCGAAAAGCCGGCCTTCACGAAAATGGTCTTCCGCATTATTCCGGAAGACGCCAACCGCGTCATCGAATTGGACAGCGGCCAGGCGGACATCGCCATGGAAGTTGCTCCCAACGACGCATCCAAAGTGGAAGAAAATGAAGATCTCGCCCTCTACACGAAGCTGGACAACTCCGTTCACTTTATCGGCCTCACCATGGATCGGGGCATTTTCAAGGATCCGAAGGCCAGAGAAGCCATGACCTACGCCTTGGATATGCAGGCCATTATCGACGCCGTATACATGGGCCACGGCAAGATCGCTACGGGACCTGTGAACCCGAACATTCCCTACTCCATTTCTGATTCCATTAAGCCCGAAAAGCGTGACATCGAAAAGGCCAAGGCCCTCTTGAAAGAAGCCGGGGTCAAGGAAGGGGATACGATCAAACTCTACGTTCACGACCAACAAGATCGCAAGGACATGGCCACGATCATTCAATCGCAATTGGCTGAAGTCGGCCTGAAGGTCGAAATCAACGCCATGGAATGGAACGCCTACATGTCCGCTCTGGGCAAGGCCGATCACGAACACGATATGTTCATTATGAGTTGGTCGCCTTCCATTGTGGATCCCCACTATCCTCTCTACGCCACCTACGCCACGGCGAAAAAAGGCGTGGGCCCGAACTTTATGTTCTACGGCAATCCGGAACTTGACGCTTTAATCGAAAAGGGTCTCCGGGCGCCTGAAAATGAACGGGCGGCGGTCTACAAAGAAGCGCAAGAACTGGTTGTTAAAGAACATCCTGCCATCTTTGCCCTTTACGGCGAGCAAATTATCGGCGCGCAAAAGTATATTAAAAACTTCGAGCCCGATCCCTGCGGCAGCAACGAGTTTTACCACATTACGTTTGAATAAACCACGACGATAAAGGCTCCTTCGGGAGTCTTTATTACATAAATGAATGGAAAGAGGAGAGCATGAGCAAATTTATCCTTCGACGACTCCTACTCATGGTGCCCACCATGTTGGGCGTCAGCTTCATCATCTTCGGCCTCCTGTACCTGACCCCCGGCGACGCGGCAGTGGCAAAGTTGGGACAACAGGCGCCGCCGGAAGCCATCGAGGCCTACCGGGAAAAGCTCGGGCTGAACGATCCCTTTATCGTACAGTACGGCCGCTACATGAAAGGCGCCCTTCACGGGGATTTGGGCAAGAGCTACCTCTCCGGCGCCGACGTGGGAGATACCTTGCGGGAATACTTTCCCGCCACGGTAAAGCTCACGGTCTTTTCTCTGGCCGTGGCCGTGATCTTCGGGATTTTATTCGGCGTCTTAAGCGCCGTGTATAAGTATTCATGGATCGACAAGATCTCCATGTTTTTCGGCATGATCGGCCTCTCCATGCCCATCTTCTGGTCGGGAATGCTATTCATTCTCCTGTTTTCCGTAAAATTAGGTTGGCTGCCCTCCTCGGGGCTACGCTCCTTTAAACATTTGATTTTGCCGGGCTTCGCTCTCGGCTTTCAATCCATGGCCGTCATCATGCGTCAAACCCGCTCCTCCATGTTGGAGGTGCTGAGCAGGGATTACATTCGCACGGCCCGCTCCAAGGGGCTCAGGGAACGCTACATTCTCTTCGTTCACGCCTTGAAAAACGCCATGATTCCCGTGCTCACCAGCGCCGGGCTTTTGACCGGCTCCCTGATCGGCGGCAGCGTACTAACGGAAACCATCTTCTCCATCCCGGGCATCGGCCGCCACATGGTGCAAAGTATTTCCGCCATGGACTACCCCATGATTTTAGGGGCGGTGCTTTTGATTTCCCTTTCCTACTGCGTGCTCAATCTCATCGTGGACATTCTCTACGGCTTTTTAGATCCCCGCGTGCGCAGCCAGTACCAATAAGGAGGCCCTATGATTTCCAAACAATCCAGGTTCTACGACCTCCTTCGCCTGTTTAAGAAAAATAAAATGGCCGTCATGGGCTTTGTGATTATCGCGGTGATGATTGCCGTGGCAATTTTTGCGCCCCTCATCGCCACCCAGGTGCCCTACGAACAAAATCTCGCCAACCGCTTCCAGTCGCCCTCGAGCCAACATTTCTTCGGCACGGATAATTTCGGCCGGGACATTTTTTCCAATGTGGTTTACGGGGCGCGGATTTCTCTCTTTATCGGCTTTCTCGCAACGATCCTCTCCGTGATCTTCGGCACCGTCATCGGCGCCGTGGCGGGCTTTTTCGGCGGCGGCGTGGACAATGTGCTTATGCGCCTCGTGGATATTATTCTCTCCATCCCGTCCTTGATCTTAGCCATCGCCATTTCCACCGTACTGGGCACGGGGATTCGCAATTTGATTCTCGCCGTGTCCCTGTCGGGGATTACGAATTACGCCCGCATCGTTCGAGCCAGCGTGCTCTCGGTGAAGGAGCAGGAATACGTGGAGGCGGCGAAAATCGGCGGCGCTTCCAACTTCCGCCTGATCTTCCGCCACATTCTGCCCAACTGCTTGGGTCCCATCATCGTTCAGGCCACACTGGGCGTGGGCACCTCCATTTTGCAGGCGGCGAGCTTGAGCTTTATCGGCTTGGGCGTGCAACCGCCGACGCCGGAATGGGGCGGCATGCTTTCCCAAGGCAGAAGCTACATTCAAGACTATCCGCACATGACCATTTTCCCGGGTCTCGCCATCGCCCTCACGATTTTTTCTCTTAATCTTTTCGGCGACGGCTTGCGAGACGCGCTGGATGCAACGCAAAGGGGCTAATATGTCGAAACTCATTGAATTTAACAATCTGCATACGACCTTTTTCACCGATTCCGGCCCGGTGCACGCCGTAAACGGCGTCACCTTTTCCATCGAAGAAGGCTCCACCACCGCCGTGGTGGGAGAAAGCGGCAGCGGAAAGAGCGTCACGGCCCTGTCCCTTATGGGGCTTTTGCCGAGGCCTTACGGGAAGATCGAAGAGGGCGACATCCTCTACAAGGGCGAAAGCATTTTATCCATGGAAAAGGAAGAGCGGCGCATGCTCCGCAGCCGGGATCTGGCTATGATCTTCCAAGAGCCCATGACCAGTTTGAATCCGGCGCTGAAAATCGGCTTTCAAATCGAGGAAGTCTACCGCCGCATCATGGGCCTTTCCAAGGCGGAAGCGAAGAAAAAAGCCGTGGAAATGCTGGAGATGGTGGAAATTAAAGACGCGGAAAACAAGGCGCGCGCCTATCCCCACGAACTTTCAGGCGGCCAACGGCAGCGGGTCATGATCGCCATGGCCCTGGCCTCTTCGCCGAAACTTTTAATCGCCGACGAGCCCACCACGGCCCTGGATGTCACCATTCAAAAAGAAGTGCTGGAGCTTATGGAGAGCCTTCAGCGGGAAATGGGCACGGCCATTATGCTCATTACCCACGATCTAGGCGTTGTGGCCCAAATGGCCGATGACGTGGTGGTCATGTACGGGGGCAGGGTCATGGAAAAATCCGACGTCTGCACGATTTTCGACCTACCCCTCCACCCCTACACCATCGGGCTATTGCGGGCGCGGCCCACGCTGGAAAACCGCGGGGAAAAACTCTACAACATTCCAGGCAATGTGCCGCCGCCGTCGGAAATGGAAGGGCACTGCCCCTTCTACTCCCGCTGCGACAAGCGCATGGACATCTGCGGCAGAGAAGTGCCGCGCTTGAGGGAACACAGGCCGGGCCAATGCGTCGCCTGTTTCCTCTACGAAGGGGAGGCGTGCTGTGACTGATCTGTTAACATTAAATCACGTAGTAAAGAAATTTCCCTTGGGCAGAAAAGCCCTGTTCTCCAAAGAACGAAAGATGTTTACCGCCATCGACGACGTGTCCTTTACCTTAGGCGAAAAGGAAACCCTGGGCATCGTCGGGGAAAGCGGCAGCGGCAAATCCACTTTGGCCCGCTGCATCTTGGGCCTCTATCCCGACGCCGAAGGAGAGATCCTCTACAAGGGTCGGGACGTGCTGAAGGCCGATGCCAAAGAGCTGAAGGCCATTCGCCGGGACGTGCAGATGATTTTTCAGGATCCGTACAGTTCCCTGAATCCTCAAATGACCGCCGAGGAAATCGTCATGGAGCCTTTGAGGAATTTGGGCGGCGAAAACATTCGCGAAAAAGCCCGGGAGACCTTGAGCCTCTGCGGCCTGTCCAAAGCCCACTTCGGTCGCTTCCCTCACGAGTTTTCCGGGGGCCAGCGGCAGCGCATCGGCGTGGCCAGAGCCCTGGTGGTTGAGCCCACATTGATCTTGGCCGACGAGCCCACCTCGGCACTGGACGTGTCCATTCAGGCCCAAATCATCAATTTATTGGAAGAGCTGCAGGAGGAGCGAAATCTAAGCTACCTCTTCATCTCCCACGACATCGCCGTGGTGGAACACATCGCCGATCGCATCGGCGTCATGTACCGCGGCCAACTGGTGGAGATCAACGACCGGGACAGCATTATGGAAAATCCTCAAGACGACTACACGAAAAAGCTCCTCTCGGCGGTACCGCCCATGGATCCCCACTGCAAATAAATGAATGCACCGACTCCCCGCGGAAACTGTTTCGCCGAGGGCCGGTGCATTTTTGTTATAATGATGAAAAAGGAGGGGCCTCTTGAAGAAATTATCGAGAAAAAAACGTGTCCTGTGGATTCTTCTTCTTATGTGGTTGATCCCCACGGCTTATAGCTTCACGACGAAAAATCCCGAGGGAACCAATGTGTCCGGCAAATTTGCCCCGGCGGAGGCGGAATTTATTTACGATTTGAGCTATGTAAAAGACGGCAAGAAAGTGCACGAGCAGAAAATTTTCGATCGGGAGATGGAAATAATCCGCGAGGCCAAGGAATTTCTTATGGTGGATTTTTTCCTCTTTAACGCCACCTGCGATCAGGACGTGGACTGCCCGAAACAGGTGGCGGCCATGACGGACCTCTTAATCGAAAAGAAGAGAGAAAATCCCGATATGCCCATTTTGTTTGTGACGGATCCCATTAACAACTTCTACGGCGCCTACGAAGAGGCCAACATAAAGCGGCTGAAAGAGGCCGGCATCGAGGTGGTGGTCACGGATCTAAATCGCATGCGGGATTCCAATCCCCTGTTTTCCGGCATCTACCGCGCCTACATTCAGTGGTTCGGCACGGCGGGGAATGGCCGCGTGAAAAATTTCTTCGCCAAAGAAGGGGAGAAGGTGACGGTGCGCTCCGTCTTAAAGCTTATGAATTTCAAGGGCAATCACCGAAAAGTGGTGATCTCCGAAAAAGAAGCCATGGTGGCCTCCGCCAATCCCCACGATCCCAGCGCCTACCACTCCAATGTGGCCGCGATCTTTCGCGGGAAGGCCATGGAGGATTTGATCCGCTCGGAAAGCATCTTTTATAAAGAACTTCCCCCTGTCGTGAAAGATTTTAGGGCCGAGGAGGTCTCGTCGCCGGATCGGCTGAAGGTGATTACCGAGGGAAAGATCTACGACGCCATTTCGGAGAACATCAATAAGTGCGAAAAGGGCGATAAGATAAACATCGGCATTTTCTATTTGTCGGAATTTCGCCTGCTGAAGGACTTGGAGGCGGCGGCCAATCGCGGCGTGGATGTGAAGATCGTCGCCGACTTAAATAAAGACGCCTTCGGTCTGGAAAAAAACGGCGCCCCCAATCGCCCGGCACTGAGCGAGCTGAAGGAGAAGGCACCAAGCGCACAGATCCGCTGGTACAACACCCAAGGCGAGCAATACCATACAAAAATGATTGTTTTCGATTTCAAAGATGAAAAGCCTCTCGCAATTTTAGGGAGCGGCAATTTCACTCGCCGCAATTTGGATAACTACAATTTGGAAACGGACGTGGTCGTGGAAATGGCGCGCAATTCCGCCATGCATCGGGCCGTGGAGGATTACTTCCGCCGCATTTGGACCAACGAGGGCGGGGAGTACACCTTGCCCTTCGAAGCGCACAAAGACGAACGCTTCTTCATTCGGCCCCTATGGAAATTTCAGGAGGTCACGGGCCTTTGCACTTGGTAAGAGCAAAGAAAGAACCGGAGACAAATGCACTGACCCCCAAAAGTTGGGCCAAGAAATCCAACCTTTGGGGGTCTTTTAATGGCAAAATACAGTTATGAATGAAAAAGGAAAATCGTCGAAGAATACCTGTTCAGAGAGTCAAGCTAAGAAGGATTGGCAAAATAAACTTTATTGTTATCATTTGTCGCAGCACTAACAGCATATCTATTAGTCATATTGTGATTAATAGATGTACTAGATAGGTTCGTATTATTTATAAGATTGACCTTAAATTCTTGCAACTCCTGTTCAACTGATGTACCATCTTGGCTTAATTCTATGTCAATCATTTCGATCATCTCAACAATGTCTGAATCTGAAAGTCGTTTCAATTGTTTCGGGTATTCCTCACTAGAAAATACCTGAGTTTTATATTTTTCAAACTCCTGCTCAATCGTCTTACCTTCTTGTAAATAGCTATTTCTAATATCCTTAATTAAAATTTCGAGTTCTTGGTTTGACATATTGTCAGTGCCTACATTGATAAAAGGTTCTGGAACCTCTTGAGAATATGCAAACGTAACCACAGAATTTGAGAATAAGATCAGCAGCGTTAATAAAATTGATAAGATCCTTCTTCTGACTTTTTCCATAATAAATCTCCTTTCATGACTAAATACATTTTTTGTAACTTTCTACTATTTAGTATATAATATTCAAGCGATAATATCTGGTGGAAAAGTTACTAATATAAAAGAGAGGGGTTCTTATATGATGACTAAACATAAACTATCTCGATTTTGGATTTTTATCCTTTGCTTCTTGGTTTTTGCTTGCCTATTTTCCATTTTTATATGGCCAAAAACAGATATAGCTAAAAACAGGTATTATCAGACAAACTATCCTTTTTTTGCTTTTCCTAAGGGATTCCAGGAAGAAGTTATTTTCAGGACAGAAGGCGGGGAACCTAGCGGATTTAGCCTTCTCCATTACGAAGAAGAGGAGATAAAAAAATGGACCCCGGAACACTTGGATCCCAAGGTTCAGCCCGTCTCCCCTGAAGAATTTGTAACTCAAGTAATAGAAACTCCTTTTCTTAGAGACTATAAGGAAAAAATTCAACCTATTCTTGGTCCTCAAATAGAAAAAGATTCCCATCCCAGCTGCTACAAATACAAAAAAGATGGAAATGTTTATTTCCTTTACGTTCCTAGCAATGAAAATACTCTTTATTTTCTATACCAAATCATGTAAACTTTCCTGTACTGTCCATTGTGTTTCAAACTTCAGCTACCTATAGAACGATCCTAGCATTGCTTTTTGCGCTGACCCCCAAAAGTGGGACCAAGAAATCCAACCTTTGGGGGTCTTTTAATGCCAAAATACAGTTATGAGTTGAAAAAGAAAATTGTCGAGGAATATTTATCCGGGAAGTCAAGTTACCGTGACTTGGCAATGAAATACCAAATTGAAAATCTGTTCTTAGACTATGGGTGAATAATTACAGATATTTTGGCGATGAAGGGTTATTGCGCTCTAGAAATAAAACAGTGATCGAATCAAAGAAAAGTTAGGAGGCTTGAGTCCGAAAGAGTACCGTGAACAGATGCAATCTGCATAGAACGAATGTTATGTAAAACAAAATCGAGTAAGGGAAATGCTTACTCGATTAAGTCCAACTTTATGGGGTCACTCTAAAAACTGTCTCCGGTTTTTGAATGCGTCAAATTAACTTTTTTTCCCTGTGTCGCTTTTCTTAAAATGGTTGCGGATAGCGGAAAAGAGGATTTTGAAAAAGAAGGCGGCTCCCAAAAAGATCCAATAATAGATATTCGTATAAAAATCTCTGAATTGCCAATGGCCGTAGAGCCACTTGGAAACGAAGTAGTTTACCGCGAGAAGGACGATAAAGTATTCAGCAATGAGCAAAAGCGTCGTTTTCCATTCTTTCATGATATCACCTCTCATCCTTATTATATTAGCAGAACAAAGGCGTGTAAAGAAATTAATCTGTCACGGAAATGGTGCCGTCGCAGCGCTTTTCCGTGCCGCCGATGTAGATTTTTCGCTCGCGGTCGTAGAGCATGTATTGGCCCCGTCCCATGTCCAGATCGTGGGGCGGGCGAATCACCCGGTGGCCCCGGCGAAATAATTCCTCCACGGCATCCCCGTCGTAGTCCTCTTCCACGACGAGGTCTTTATCTCCCGTCCACATAAAGCGGGGCGCGTCGAGAGCCGCTTGAGGATTTCGGCCGTAGCGCAAGAGTTGAAGGAGAGTTTGCACGTGGCCCTGAGGCTGCATAAAGCCGCCCATAACGCCGAAGGCACCGTAGGGCTTGCCCTCTTTCGTCAAAAAGCCCGGGATAATCGTGTGGTAGGGGCGCTTGCTCCCGGCCAAACAATTGTCGTGGCCTTCTTCGAAAGTGAAGTTTAAGAGGCGGTTGTTTAAAGAGATTCCCGTCTCCGGTACGACGATGCCCGCGCCGAAGCCGTCGTAATTGGACTGAATCATGGAGACCATGTTGCCATCCTTGTCGCCCGCGCAGAAATAGACCGTGGAGTGGTCCAATGGATTGCCGTAGCGCACGATTTCCGCCGCATCGCCGATTGCGTCGCTCGATTTTTTCAGATATTCGGGATTTAAGAGATCCTCCGGAGAGAGGGACATGTATTCGGGATCGGCCACGTATTTCGCCGCATCGGTCATGGCACGCTTGATGGCCTCGGCGATGAGGTGGGCGCTTTTTCCGTCGTCGGGGATCGTGGGCTTATGCTTTAAGATCTCAAGAGCCATCAAAACGGAAATGCCCTGGCCGTTCGGGGGCAGCTCCCACACTTCCGCTCCTTCAAAAGAAAGGGAGAGGGGCGTTACCTCTAATGTTTCCTGTGCGGCGAGATCGCTTTTGCCCATAAAGCCCCCGTGGGCTTTCATAAAGGCATCGATTTTTTCGGCGATTTGCCCTTCGTAGAAATCGCGCCCACCGTCTTCTGCGATGGATTTTAATGTGCGGGCCATGTCCGGAAAAGTAATCACATCCCCCGCCTTCGGCGCCTCCCCTTCATAGGAAAACTGCGCCCAAAAGCCGTCGTAAAGCGCACCTCGATTGGCTTTTCTTTTTTCGAGCTCCATGGCCCATAGCCGCGCCACGGTGGGGGAGAGGACGAAACCCTTCTCGGCGTATTCTATGGCAGGGGCAAGCACCTCTTTAAAGGGCATGCGGCCGTGTTTTTTGTGAATGTTCGCCCAGGCGCGCACGGCGCCGGGGACCCCTGCGGCTTCGATGCCGAAATCCGGCATGGCGTCGTAGCCTTTTTCTTTCATGGCGGCGAGGGAAATGGCGGCGGGGCTTTTGCCGCTGCCGTTGTAGCCGTAGAGCGCATCGTTCATGGCGACGATGGCGAAAAGATCGCTCCCGAGGCCGTTGGAGGTGGGCTCGACCACCACCTGGGCGGCGGCCATGGCGATGGCGGCGTCCACGGCATTGCCCCCCGCTTCTAAAATCTTTCGGCCCGCCGCGGCAGCGGAGGGATTGGATGCCAGGGCCATGGCGCGGCCGTAGGTTAAACTGCGTTTCGACGTATAGGGATAGGTTTGATTCAATGGCTTCACTCCTTTAAGAAAAGTATAGCCTTTTAATTCGAAACTGACCAGTAAAATGCGTAAAACAAGCCTTTTCGCGGCAGCTTCTAATTGCATTACAGAATGGATTATGTTAGGATAGTAATGTTATTGATAGATAGTTTGGATCGAGGAGGTGTTAGTTTGACTACATTTATCAGCATTATAGTCGCCCTGTCGGCCATCGCAACCATTTGCGCCATCGTCGTACAGGAATCCAATCAAGTGGGCCTGGGTACCTTAGACGGTAGCTCGCCGTCGTCGGAATGGGGATCCAATCGCGGGACCAGCCGCAAGGAAATGCTCAAGCGCATTACGATGGTTTCGTCGACAATCTTTTTTGTCGCCACTATTTTACTCGTCGCAGTTACGAAATAATCAGGAGGAATCATGGATATTAATATTTTATTCATCGCTCCCATCGTCGGTATTATAGCTATTTTATTCGGTCTTATGAAATCTTCCTACGTAGGAAAGCAAGATCCGGGTAACGATCGGATGAAAGAAATCTCCGGCTATATCCACGAAGGAGCCATGGCCTTTTTACAACGGGAATACAAGGCGCTGGTCGTCTTCGTCGTCGTATTGGCCGCTGTTTTAACATTCGCTATCGGTTGGCGCACCGCGATCTGCTTTATCGTCGGCGCCATCTTCTCCGTAACCGCCGGCTACATCGGCATGAACACGGCCACCAAAGCCAATGTTCGTACCGCCAACGCCGCCCACAAAAAGGGCATGGCGGCAGCTCTGGATATCGCCTTCTCCGGCGGTGCCGTTATGGGCCTTGTCGTCGTCGGTTTAGGTATTTTAGGGATTTCTGTCTTCTACCTGTGGTTCGGCGATGCTGAAATCATCACCGGCTTCTCCTTGGGGGCATCGTCCATCGCCCTCTTCGCCCGTGTCGGCGGCGGTATCTACACCAAAGCCGCAGACGTCGGTGCCGACCTGGTCGGTAAAGTCGAAGCGGGTATTCCGGAAGACGACCCGAGAAACCCGGCCGTTATCGCCGATAACGTCGGCGACAATGTCGGCGACGTAGCAGGTATGGGTGCCGACTTGTTCGAATCCTATGTCGGCGCACTTCTTTCCGTTATTACCTTAGGCTTCTTGGCTGCTCAAGACAAGGGGATCCAATACGGCCTTTCCATCGCCGTCATCGGTATTATTGCATCGATTATTTCCATGTTCTTCGTAAAAGGGGACAAGAACCCGCAAAAAGCATTGAACATGGGCACCTATATTGCATCCGGCGTCACCATCGTCGTCTCCGGCATTATCGCAAACATGATTTTCGGCGAATTCACCTTGTTCTGGCCCGTCATCATCGGCGTCTGCGTCGGCTTGATTATTTCCAAGATCACCGAATACTACACCGCCGACGAATATAAGCCCGTTCAACGGATCGCACACGAATCCGAAACCGGCGCATCCACAAACATTATCGCCGGCCTCTCCGTGGGCATGATGTCCACCGTAGGCCCGATCATCGTATTGGCTATCGGCATCATCGCCGCATACGCTTTAGGCGGCGGCCACACCAACCCGGTCTTCGGCCTGTATAGTATTGCACTGGCCGCTGTGGGTATGTTGGCTACCACCGCATCCACTATCGCCGTCGACGCTTACGGCCCCATCGCCGACAACGCCGGCGGTATCGCCGAAATGTGCGAACTCCCCGAAGAAGTCCGCGACATTACCGACTCCTTAGACTCCGTCGGTAACACCACGGCCGCCATCGGCAAGGGCTTCGCCATCGGTTCCGCAGCCCTCACGGCACTTTCTCTGTTCGTTTCCTACATTCAAGCCACGGGCCTTGCAGGCATCGACATTTCCAAGCCCGGCGTCATCGCAGGGACCTTCATCGGCGGCATGTTGCCCTTCGCCTTCTCCGCTTTAACCATGAGCGCAGTCGGCAACGCGGCTACGGCCATGATCGAAGAAGTCCGTCGTCAATTTAAAGACATCCCCGGCATCATGGAAGGAAAAGCGACTCCGGAATATGCAAAATGCGTCGACATTTCTACCACCGCCGCATTAAGAGAAATGATCGTTCCCGGCATCATCGCCGTTATCGTTCCCTTAGTCGTCGGCTTCTTCTTAGGTACGGAAGCTTTAGGCGGCTTGCAAGCAGGTGCACTGGTTACCGGCGTCTTAATGGCTATCTTTATGAGTAATGCCGGCGGCGCTTGGGACAATGCCAAGAAATTCATCGAAGGCGGCGCCCACGGCGGTAAAGGCTCCGATGCACACAAAGCGGCCGTTACCGGCGACACCGTCGGCGACCCCTTCAAGGATACGTCCGGTCCGAGTTTGAACATCTTGATCAAACTGATCACCATCGTTTCCTTGGTCTTCGCACCGCTCTTTGTACAATTCGGCGGCATCTTTATGTAGTCGATCCAACTCGATCAAATTATTGGACAACTCGCTTCGGCGAGTTGTTTTTTTGTGCGTGAAACGGTGCGCGATGGGTATACCGAATATAAGTATAAATGCAGGAATAAAGAAAGAGGTGGACGATGAAAAAGAGAAATCTGTTGGTTTTAGCTCTGGCCCTTATGGTCCTGCCTTCTATGGCTTATGCCCAAAGAGATGTGAAACTCACGGTAAACGGAAAGCCGGTGGTGTCGAAGCCCGCTGCCTTTATTGCCTCCGATCGCACCATGGTGCCTGTGCGCTTTGTCGCCGAAGCCCTGGACTATCAAGTGCTGTGGAATGAAGGTAGCCGCGACATTCTGCTGACGAAGATGAATTTCGATACAAACAAGCCGGAGCAAGCCCTCGTTTTGAAAACGGACGCGCCCCGGGCGCTGGTCATCGAAAAAAAGGACGTGTCCGCTTTCTATGAAGCGACGACGAAGGATACTTTTACCATGACCGATGTGGACGGGTATCTGAATCGGGCCAAGGTTGTGAACTTGGAATTAAAGCCCATCATTAAAGAGGACCGAACCTTCATTCCTCTGCGGGCCGTGGTGGAACTTTTCGATCAAAACATTTCCTGGGACGACGCGACCTCCACGGTATCTATCGTAGGCGATGTGGCCAAGACCGACGATGAAATTGCCGGGGCATGGTTGTATAACAAACTGCCGGCGGAATACAAGAAGCCGCCCTTTAAATTGATCAAATCTTTATCGCCTAAACGCAACGGTTTGGCGGAGAAACACATCTACGCCTACGATTTGATCGAAGATTATCCGGATCATATCGTCACCATTGACCGCTACCACCTGGATTTAAACGAGAGCGTCATTTACAAATACGACGTGTCGAAGGATGGGTGGGTACGTGACCCTGAGTTAAACAAATAAACGCGACGCCCTCTCGCCGAGAGGGCGTTTTTATGTAAGCCGAAAGAAAACGCGACGCGTCTCCTGATCTTGACATTCTTTGACTATAAACGTATACTGAAAACAGATAGGAGGCAGTTATGGCACGTCTTAGCAATCATATCGAAGATTATCTGCGCGCCCTTTTGCTGGAAAGGGAAGGGCAGATCGAAATAAAGCGAAATGTTTTGGCGGAGCATTTTAATTGTGCCCCCAGCCAAATAAATTACGTCCTCACCACCCGCTTTACGCCGGTGCAGGGATTTTTTGTGGAGTCCCGGCGGGGCGGCGGCGGTTTTATTCGCATCGTCCAGGTGGAAATCAAGAGCGACGCCGAGTTCTACGACCGGCTCACGGAAGCCGTGGGCAAAAGCATTACCCAGTCCAAAGCCAATCAGATTTTGGACACCCTGGAGGAGATGAACTATGTGACGGAAAATGAGCGCCACCTCTTGGGGCTCACCCTTTCCGACCGGGCCTTGGCAGCGGCCGGAGACAAGCGCAACGGCGTGCGGGCCGATCTTTTACAAAATATCCTATTGGGTATCTTTTCATAAGGAGGTGCACCATGCTTTGTGAACACTGTCATGAAAATGAAGCGAAAATAACCTACACCGTGGTGGAAGGAAACGACGTGGGACAAAAGCACGTGTGCCCCTCTTGCTTCCAGGAATTTTTGGCGAAGCAATTTCCGTCCTCGCAAATTCCGCCCATGGACATTCAGCCCATGATTCAGGAGCTGCTCTCTCTGTTTCACGGAAAAAACGAGGGCGCGGAAGACGATCGGAGCTGCCCGGTGTGCGGACGCAGTTTAAAAGAGTTTCGAAAGACGGGGATGTTCGGCTGCGACAGCTGCTACGACACCTTCGCCGAAGAACTCAAGGCCCTCCTGCCCCGCATGCAGGGGGCCGAACGCCACGAGGGGGCCATGCCCGAAGCCTTCAGAAAAGATCGGGAAGCATCTCAAAAGGAACAGGCTTTGAAAGAACGCCTGGAGGCCGCCGTGGCGGAAGAGCGCTACGAAGATGCGGCTATCTTGCGCGATGAAATCAAGGCCATAAAGGATGAGCGCCATGGATAAAGATCAAATTTTACTCACATCCCGCATTCGCCTGGCGCGAAACATCGAGGGCTATCCCTATCCCGGCGCCATGACCTTGGATCAGGCCGAGGACCTTCGGGAGAAGATCACAGGCGCCCTTCACGAACACGAGGATCTTTGGACCCTTTACGAATTAAAAGACGGGTCCCTGAAAAATCTCTACGATTTGGAAGAAAATTTAATCAGCATGGCCCTATTAAAAAACAGAGACCGCGGCGCCTATTTCCTCGCAGACGATCACCGCTCCGTCATGATGATGGAGGAAGATCACCTGCGGATTCAGGCCATGAAAAAGGGCTTCCATTTAGACGAAGAATACGACGCCGTGGCCGCACTGGCCCGCTTCTTCGAGGAAAAGCTCCCCGTGTCTTTTCACGAGACCCTGGGCTATCTGACAGCCTGCCCGAGCAATGTGGGCACGGGCCTCAGGGCCGGATGCATGTTGCATCTCCCGGCCCTGGACACCTTGGGCATGGATAAAATCGAGCGCTCCATTACCCGCATGGGCTTTGTCCTTCGGGGCATGCGCGGCGAAGGCTCGAAAATCGTGGGGCACATGTATCAGCTTTCAAACGAGCGCACATTGGGCCTCAGCGAAGAGGAATTTTTAAAGCGGGCCAAGTCCATTTCTCAGGAAGTGGCGGCCCTCGAGCGCATTAAGCGCAAGGAAATGTATCTGGATCACTTAATCGAGCTGGAGGACATGGCGCGGCGCAGCTACGGCATTTTGCGCAACGCCCGCATCATCACCTTCGAAGAGACCATGCTCCACTTGAGCCACATGAAGCTCGGGATCGATCTGTCCGTCTTAAAACCCATGCAGGATTTCGATCTTTACGATGCGGTGATCCACATGGGCAAGGCCCATTTGCAAATGGAGCGGGAAAGTTTTCTCGACGACAGGAGCAGCAATATTTACCGCGCTAACAAGGTGCGTCGATTTATAAAGGAGGTATTTTAATGGCGATGTTCGGAAAATTCACCGAAAAAAGTCAACGGGCCATGGTTTTCGCCCAGTCGGAAGCCAGGGAACAAGGCCATTCATATATAGGAAGCGAGCACATTTTGCTCGGCATTTTAAAAGAACCGGGAGGCGCCTCGTCCATTTTAGGCCAGGTGGCCGTCAACTACGAGCGGGCGAAAGACGCCATTGCGGAAATCGTGGCGCCGGAAGATACGACGGTAACCTCCCTCACCTACACGCCACGCACGAAAAAAATCTTCGAGCTGGCCCTTGAGATCGCCAACGAGCTCGGCCACAATTACATCGGCACGGAACACTTGCTTCTCGCCATCTTGCGGGAAGGTAAGGGCGTGGCCGTGTTGGCCCTTAGAAATTTAGGCATCGACATTACGGTCTTGGAGCGAAGCATCTACATGGCCATTCGAAAGGTGGAAGGGAAAAACCCCGACGCCGAGGCCTTGGAAACGGAAAGCGCCTTGGAAGAGTTCGGCTACAATTTGAACGACCGGGCCCGCCAGGGAAATATCGATCCCGTGATCGGAAGAAAAGACGAAATCGAGCGCATCATTCAAGTCTTGGTGCGCCGCACGAAAAACAATCCTGTCTTAATCGGGGAGCCCGGCGTGGGGAAAACCGCCATCGCCGAAGGCCTGGCCCAGCGCATCGTGGAAGGCAATGTGCCGGAGATTATTAAGGACAAGGAGATCTACACCCTGGATGTCTCCGCTTTAATCGCCGGGGCCAAGTACCGAGGCGACTTCGAAGAGCGGCTGAAAGATGTCATCGCCGAAGTGGAAGACCGGGAAGATGTGATTCTCTTTATCGACGAAATTCACGTGGTCATCGGGGCCGGCGGCGCGGAAGGGGCCATGGACGCCTCCAATATTTTAAAGCCCACCCTCACCAAGGGCGAGCTGCAAATCATCGGCGCCACCACCATCGACGAGTACCGCAAGCACATCGAAAAAGACACGGCCTTCGAGCGCCGGCTCATGCCCATAATGGTGGAAGAGCCCTCGGTGGAAGACACGATTCTGATTTTAAAGGGCCTTCGAGATAAGTACGAAGCCCACCACAATGTGAAGATCACCGACGAAGCTCTGGTGGCGGCCGCGGAACTTTCCCATCGCTACATTAACGATCGCTTCCTGCCGGACAAGGCCATCGACTTAATCGACGAAGCGGCGAGCAAACTCAGGGTGGAAAATTTCAAGAGCCCCAACGCCTTAAAGGAATTGGAAGACGAGCTGAAGAAGCTCTCCAAGGAAAAGGAAGAGGCGGTCACGTCGCAAAACTTCGAAGAAGCGGCGAAGGTGCGGGATCAGGAGAAAAAGGTAAAAGAAGCCCTGGACGATGAAAAGAAGCATTGGGACAAGGAAAAACACAGCCAAAACATGACCGTGGACGAGGAAGAAATTGCGGAAATCGTGAGCAAGTGGAGCGGCGTGCCCGTCACCACCATGAATGCGGAAGAAAGCGAACGACTGGTGCATTTGGAAGACGAGTTAAACGGCCAAGTCATCGGCCAACCCCAAGCGGTGGAAGCCGTCTCCCGGGCCATTAAGCGGGCCCGCGTGGGGTTGAAGAGCGCCGACAAACCCATCGGCAGCTTTATCTTCGTCGGCCCCACCGGCGTGGGCAAGACTTATTTGGCCAAGAGCTTGGCGAAGTCCCTCTTCGGGGATGAGAGCGCCATGATTCGCGTGGACATGAGCGAGTACATGGAAAAACACAGCGTCTCCCGATTGGTCGGCTCGCCTCCGGGCTATGTGGGCTACGACGAAGGGGGCCAGCTCACGGAAGCTGTGCGCAGAAAGCCCTACTCCGTCGTGCTCTTCGATGAAATCGAAAAGGCCCATCCCGACGTGTTTAACATCCTCCTTCAAATTTTAGACGACGGCCGCCTCACCGACGGTCAGGGTCGCACGGTTGATTTCAAAAACACCGTCTTGATTATGACCAGCAATGTGGGCGCCACCTTGCTGAAAAAGCAAAACACCATGGGCTTCGGCGCGCCGGATGAAGGCAACGTGAAGGGCTACGACAAAATGGTGGAAACCATTCAGGGCCGCCTGAAGGAAACCTTCCGTCCGGAATTTTTGAACCGCATCGACGAAATCATCGTCTTCAAGTATCTGGAAAAAGAACAGGTGAAAGAAATCGTGAAGCTTATGCTTCGTGACCTTCAAACCCGCCTGGAAGATAACGACTTTTCCGTCACCTTCGCCGACGCCGTGGTGGACTACATCGGCAAGGAGGGCTTCGACGAAGAATACGGCGCCCGTCCCTTGGTGCGCTCCATTCGCAAGAATATCGAAGATCGTCTGGCCGACGAGATCCTCTCCGGCAAGGTGCATAAGGAAAAGGCCATTCACATCGACGTGGAAGAGGGCGGACTCACCTTCGAAGAAGAAAAAGTGGCGGAGACCGTAGGCAATGAAGCATAAGGCCTATTGCTGCACGAGCTGCGGCTACAAAAGCGCCGGCTACTTCAGCAAGTGCCCGAACTGCGGCGAGTGGAACACCTTCGAGGAAGTGTCGGAGGAAAAGAAATCCGGCGGGCGGACGAAAGCCCATCGCACAGCCCGGCGGCTGAAAGATGTATCCGGCGAAAACAAGCGGCGACTGAAAAGCGGCATGGAAGAATTCGACCGGGTCATGGGCGGCGGCATCGTGGAAGACGGGGTGAGCATACTGGCGGCGAAACCCGGCGCCGGAAAATCCACCATCCTCTTTCAAATCGCAAACGCCCTGGCCGAGGAGGGCCACCGGGTGCTCTACGCCTCCGGGGAAGAGAGCGAGAGCCAGATCAAAATGCGTGCGGAGCGCATCGCCCCGGCCATCGCCGAAAACATCTGGATCTATTCCGGCACCTCCATGGACGATGTGTGCCACTGGATCGACGATGTGGACGCCGACATCATTATTTTGGACAGCATCCAGACCTTCACCTTGGAGGAATTTCCCGCCCGGGCCGGCACCCCCACCCAAACAATGGAGTGCGCCAATCGCCTGGTGGACCTGGCGAAAAACGCGAAAAACCCGAAGGCCGTATTTATCGTGGGCCAGCTCACGAAGCAGGATTCTCTCGCCGGCGTGCGGGCCTTGGAGCATTTAGTGGACACGGTGCTGTTCATCGACCACGAAATGCAAGACGAGCTGCGCATCCTTCAGGCCACGAAAAATCGCTTCGGCTCCACGGGAGAAATGGGCTTTTTCAAAATGACCGAGGCGGGCATGGTCTCCATCGACAATCCCTCCGCCCACTTTATGACCGCGCGGGCGACGGGGAGCGAAGTGCCGGGCAGCGCCATGTGCATCGTACGGGAAGGCACCAGAAGCATGATCGTGGAAGTCGAAAGCCTGGTGTCGAAAAGCTTCACCCCCTATCCCCAGCGTATCTCCGAATGTTTGCGCAGAGAACAGCTCGGCGTCCTCCTCTCCATTTTGGAAGAGCGGGGCGGCATGGGCCTCTACGACAAAAACGTCGTGGTGAAGACCACGGGGAATCTGCGACTAAAAGAAGGCGCCGCCAATTTAGGCACCCTCCTTTCCATCGCATCGGCGGTGGCCAATCGCCCCATCCCGGCCAATGTGTTATTTATCGGCGATGTGGGCCTTACCGGCGAGCTGAAACAAGTGCCGGCCATGACGAGCCGCATCAAAGAGGCCGTGCGCATGGGCTTTGAAACCATCTACACGCCGCCCCTCACCGCCGATCAAAAAATCGAAGGCATTACCCTACGAGAGCGCCGGCTCTTATCCGACGTGATCAAAGATCTCTTAAAATAAAGGATGAAATCATGAACAATATGGAACAATTCGCGAACTCCTCGTCGAATACGGCGCTCTTCGCCGGCATCGGCATCATCACCGCCATCGCCTGGTGGAAACTCTTCTCCAAAGCGAGATACGCCGGTATTCTTGCCATTATTCCCGTGGTGAATTTGGCCGTGGCGTCGAAAATCGTCTTCGACAGCTACTGGTACACCCTGCTCTTCGCCGTGCCCGTCGTCAATGTCGTTTACGCCGCCGTCCTCAATTACAAAATGATGAAATACTTTGAGTGCAGCACACTCCTCGCCGTTCTCGCCATCTTCTTCCCCTTCTTCTTGCTCTTCCCCGCCTTCGGAAGCAACGAATACCATGGACCGGCGATGAATGTGTAAGAAAAAGCCCTTATTCTATATGGAATAGGGGCTTTTTGTGTATAAATTGCGCAAGAAAAAGCCGAGGACAGAAAAGGCATTTGCTATAATATGGGCACAAGGAGAGAGTGAATGAAAAAGATTTTAATTATAGAAGACGACAAACACTTAAATAAGGGACTGGCCATTGCACTGGCAGATGAGGGGGAGATTCTATCCGCCGCCACGCTGGCAGAGGGGCGAAGTCTGGTGGATCGGGCAGATTTAGTGCTTTTGGATTTGAATTTGCCTGACGGGGATGGATTGGATTTTCTCAGAGAAATTCGCCTTCGCTCTCAAGTGCCCGTGCTTATCGTATCTGCCATCGACATGGAGACGCATATCATTTCCGCGATAAAATTGGGTGCCGACGATTATTTGACGAAGCCTTTTTCGCTGGGGATTTTACAGGCGAAAATCAATCATTGGGTAAATAAGGATGAAGGCATGAAGAAGACGGTTTTTGGAAAAGGACCGTTCTCTTTCGATTTTTCGAAGCATCTTTATTCCAATGAGGGGCAGAGATTGGTTCTTACACCCATCGAAGCGCGCATTCTCTATTTTCTCGTGGCATCCGATGGCGGCATTCTTACCAAAGAGGCATTGATGAATAAAGTTTGGGGAGCGGATGGGGATTTTGTGGACGGAAATACCTTGGCGGTCAATATAAGTCGTCTTCGAGGAAAACTAAAACCCCATGAACCTATTGAAACGGTGTTCGGAGTAGGTTACCGATGGTCTTTCTAATTTGTATTTTGATTCTATTTCTCGCGTGCTTTGCTTTCGACGATTGGCGTGTGCGGCGAGAGTTTCGCGCTTTTTCTCGGTGGATTGAGGCTTTAGAAGAAGGCGTGGAAGAGTCGCCCGCATTCGATGAAAAGGAACGATCCAAGGCACAATCCAAGCTTGCAGCTTATCTGCGCGCCAATCACGTTCGGGAGAGAAAACTCGCCGAAGAAAAAGAAAAGACCGAAAGACTTGTTGCCGATATTTCCCATCAGACCAAGACACCGCTGGCCAATTTAATGCTCTATAACGAGCTTCTGAAGAAAGAGGTCGAAAGCCAATATCTGTCCGTAATGGATGAAGAATTACATAAACTGAAGTTCTTAATCGATAATTTAATGAAATCTTCTCGCTTGGAAGGCGGCATGATTAAATTGCAGAAACAGCCGGTCCATATGGATGCGATGGTTCGCGAGGTATGTATGGGGCTTCAAGCACAGGCAGAGGAGAAAGGGGTGGACTTTGATCTTGCCTTGGAAAATGTAAAGGTCGAATTGGATGCGCGATGGATGAAAGAAGCGATCCATAATCTGGTGGAGAATGCCGTAAAATATGCGCCCGAGGGTAGTTCGGTGCGGATAAACCTCTATCCCACAACGTTATCCTATCACTTGACCGTTGAAAATGAGGCAATGATGGCGGATGAAGACCCGGCAGTGCTGTTTACACGTTTTTATCGCGGAAAAAATGCCATTGGTAAGCCGGGATTGGGGCTTGGTCTGTTTATTGCCCGGGAGATTGTGGAGCAAGAAGGCGGTTCGGTGAAAGCCTTGTGCGAAGAGAACCGTATTTGCTTTCAAGTGACAATTCCTTTTTAAGCTTTTCCCTTCTTACAAAATCGTAAGAGCGCGTGCAAAACCTTTGTAAGATCCCTTTGGTACACTGAGAGGGAGGTGAAGCTATGTTAATTGTCGAAAACTTAAAAAGATATTACGAAGGAGAAAATGTCACCGTGAAGGCACTGGACGATGTGTCCTTTCAAATTGACAGTGGCGATTTCGTCGCCGTAGTTGGAGCATCGGGTTCGGGAAAATCAACCTTGTTGCACTTAATAGGCGGCCTGGATATGCCCACGGAGGGGAAGGTCGTCATCGACGGGGTGGACCTCTATGCATTAAAAGAGGATGAGCGAACAATTTTTAGGCGGAGACACGTGGGCTTCGTCTTTCAGGCATATAATTTACTTCCCATGCTCACGGTTTATGAAAACATCCTTTTGCCATTCGGTTTAGACGGCGAAAAGCCTTCCTTGGATTATATGCAAGGCATCGTTTCTCGTTTAGGTTTGGAAGAACAGTTGGATAAAATGCCCAATGCCCTTTCCGGTGGTCAACAGCAGCGGGTGGCCATCGCCAGGGCATTGGTGAGAAAACCGGCGCTTATTTTGGCGGATGAGCCCACCGGCAATTTAGATTCGAAATCCTCGGCGGAAGTGGTGGCCTTGTTTCAAAGCATAAATCGCGAGATGGGGCATACCATCGTCATGATTACACATGACGACGACGTGGCGCAACGAGCCGGTAAAATCCTTCGCGTCGCCGATGGGAAGTTGGTGTGAAGCCATGCGGGTAAAGAATCGGATGTGGCTGAGAAAAATTGCGATTAGTCGGCTAAGGGAAAATGCCGGGCGCAGACGGGTCCTCTTCCTATCCATTGCCTTAAGCGCCCTTCTATTTACAGCTGTTTTTTCAATCGTTTTTGGCATCGTGAAGAGCATGGAAATTCAAACCATGCGCACCATTGGCACCACAAGTCATGGCAGCTTTAAAGAGGTCGATGACAAAGCCATTCGCACCTTGGCCCGAGATTCGCGTATCGTCGACTACGCCGTGAGGCAATTCATTGGTGTCTCGCAAGATCAGAAGATCCCTTTGGAAATAAGCTACTTGGATGAAAAGGGCTTTCAGTGGGCACTTATGGAGGACATGGACGGTCATTTACCGAGAAAAAAGAACGAAATCGTTGTTGAAAAACAAGCCGTGGAGAAGATGGGATACAAAGGACAGATCGGTGAGAAAATCCACGTGGCCTATCATGTGATCGATCGTTCTTCTTCGGAAGTATTGGCTCGAAAAAACGATGATTTTGTCATCGTTGGAACGTACAAAAGTCCTGTGGAATCCAATGTGGGTGTCGGGCAAATCTATGTATCGAAAGCCTACGCCGACGAGCAAGGGATTCCTTCAAATAATCAGGAAATGGAAGTTCGTTTAAAGCATTCCTGGCGTATTCGACGGCAATTGAGTGCCATCGCCAAGGATGCCGGCTATGAGATCGGCGGAAGTCCCGGAGCGGCGGGGGAAAAGACTCTGCGTTTAGGCGTCAATGTCGCCTATTTTTCAAACGATGAAAATTTTGACTACACGATTTTTCTGCCTGCGCTCGCCATGGTGTCTTTGATTTTTTTATCCGCCTATCTCATTATCCACACAGTATTTGAGTTATCCGTTGCCGAAGACGTGCGCCTGATCGGTTTGTTAAAAACCTTGGGAATGACGAAAAAGCAGACGAGGCAGCTCTTATATTTTCAAGGCCTGATGCTCGATTTGCCCGCGACGATCGTCGGTGAATTCGGAGGATTTGCAATCAGTGCGATGATTTTAAATCGCCTCTTTGAACAAAATGCGATGCTGGCGAACGTTCGACCCGATGTTGCGTTTTTCGCAGGCGTGGGCATTGTTTCCGCCGTCGTCACCGTGTGTACTGTATATCTCTCCATCTTCAGGCCGGCGCGTTTGGCGGAGAAAGTTCCTCCGATTCACGGGGCGCAGTATACTGATACGGTCATGGGAAATTATAAAAGCCGTCACAGTTTTTCGCTCGTACGTTTGGCTGTTCGGGAAGTCTTTCATAGAAAAGGGCGATTTACATCCGTGGTATTGTCCATGGCATTGGCATCAATCATCTTTACATCTGTATTGACCTATACGACAAATATGGACATAAAAAAAGGCCTCTCCGATACGATTACGACCGACTACAATGTGGCGAGCCCCGCCTATTTTCGGTACGAGTATCTTGGTATGGACGCAGCGTTGGACCCGGAGTATTGCAGGAAAATTGAGCTACAGCCCGGATTTGTCGGCGGCGGAGGCATTTACGGGGCAGGTTACGAGAGTGCCTATCCGGAGGTAAATATAAAGGGAGAAACTGTTTTTTCCGTACTCTTCGGCATGGATCCGTATTTAGTGAAAAAACAGTCCTTTTTGGAAGGTCACTTCGATGAAAAAAGCTGGAATGAGGGAGACAGCGTTATTCTCGGGATTGAGCAAGGCGGCGAAAGCCCCTTTTCCGTTGGAGAAAAAATCCATGTGACGGTAAAGGGCGAAGAGAGGGTATTGACGGTCATGGGAAAAATTCCCTATAACTTTTCCAACGGGCTACGTTATTTCATGGAAGTGGGGAAAGAGAAAGATCTCCCCGTGAGTGAAACGAATCCTGCGCGTGATCGCGTATATTTATACATCGCTCCAAAAAGCTATAGGGCATGGATGAAGGATTCAAGTTTGATGTCTTACGGATTTGACATTGAGAAGCAGTCGAAAAAAGACTTTGATGACGCATTGGATAAAATGGAGAAGAAAGCGGATTTTTCTTACGATTCCAGAGCGAAGCAAGAAAAGTCATTTGAAGACACGAAGCATTTAATCGAGCTTGCCGGTTACAGTCTTGCTTTCGTTCTTTTCCTCATCTCCATCTTAAATTTTATCAACATCATTGCCACAGAGGTACTGAAAAGCCGGCGTAATTTGGCGATTTTGGAAGCCGTAGGAATGACCCGAAAAAAGCTCAAGGTCTATTTGGCGGCGAAGACAGCTATCTATTCTGTTTGCAGCTTTTTTATGGCATCTTTCTTCATGGCCTGTGTGGGCAATTCTCTACTAAAACGTGCGATGAAGCAGGCGATGTGGCTTGACGTTCAGAGTACGTGGTGGCCATTATTCCTTGTGCATGGCGTAAACGCCTTAATCGGGGTGGTTTTTGTGTTGGCTTATTACGAAAGCAAAAGCAAAAAGACCTTAGTTGATCGGGTGCGCGATTTGTAGATTTTCGTTTCTCGCTGTGCTTCTGCTTCTAAGCGGGATCGTAGATAGAAAAAAGAAGGGGGAATAAAAAGAGGCAGGGAACGATTACGTTCTCTGCCTTATTCGATGGATGAAATTACAGCTTGACGTCTTTTAAGATTCGGCTCATGGGCGGAATAAGGACGCCGACGATAATGGCGGAAACGGTGATTTGCAGCACATTTCCCGGAATATTGGCCAAGGGGACCAAGAGGGATTTGAACATGATGGCTTCGCCGATGTAGTAGGTGAGCACTTTCACGACGGTGACCAAAACGGCGGCGAGGACGTAGCGGCTTAAGCGGAAGTCCCGTGTGTTTAAGGTGGCCATAATATAACCCATAATCAGTGCGGAGATCACCGTCATCGGCGACCAAGCCACCCAACCGCTGGTCAGATCGAAGAGGCCCATGCCTAGTGCGCCTGAAAGCATGCCCACCCGCTTGGAAAAAAAGATGCAGGCGATAAAAAAGGGCACATTCCCCAGGTGGATCAGGCCGCCGTTGGGGGCGAAGGGCAATTGGATTTTCACGAGCCACGTAAAGACGTAGACCAGGGCGATAAATAGGGCCGTGAACACCAGTTCGCGGACAGAGTATTCTTTCATCGTATGTATACCTCCTAATTCATATCTAAGTATACTGGAAAACCGAATAGTTTTAAACGCTTTTACCTGTATTTTTATAATGGAATACAAAAATGATCGACAGGACGGTCTTTTATGATTCGATTCGGGAGGGATGTTGCGAAGCATAAAAAGAGGCAGGGAACGATTCGGTTCTCTGCCTTTCTTGCGTTTATTTTTTCCGTATCCAATGTTCTTCTGCGGCCTTTTCGGTGATGGGTGTGGTCTCCACCAAATCGAAATCATCTTCCAAGGAGGGGATCTTTACATCGCCACCGGAGCGGTAATTGACCCGCGTGATGTAGGCCTCTTCGATGCGGTGAAAGAGGGCTTTAATGATCCCGGCGCCGCCGACGAGATAGATTTTTCTGTCGCCGCAGGCCTCGAGTTTTTCGTCCAGCTCTTCTTCCGAGGAAAAGTAAAAGACATCTTCTTCGTCGGACAAATTTTTCCGCGTCATGACGCCGGTGATGCGATGGGGAAGCTTTCCCGCATTTTCCAAAGTCTTTCTGCCCATAAGGATCACTTGGCCTGTGGTGCGGGCCTTGAAGCGGGCCAGATCTTCCGGGATAAAGGTGATCTGCTCGCCGTCTTTTGCGATGGCGTTATCTAGATCGGCGAGAATCAAGAGAATCATCGAATGGTCTCGATTTTCGCGCTCAATTCCGTCGGGTGGACGCGTTTTAGTTCCGCCCGCGCCCGATCCGGCGTTTCGGAGAAGATCACCAGCTGTCCCGGCGTGGCGTCGTGGCGCAAAAGGTTTCTCTCCAACAAATCGCGACGAAGGCCTGTGACGAAGAGGTCGAAGACGTCGATTTTTGCGAGCTTTCTCGCAAGGGTTTCTTCTAAAAACTTTTCCATGGCGTCGGCCTGGGTGGAGAAGGGCACGTCGATGACGGCCAGGGTGTCGAAGGGATTTTCCTTTAAGGCGTCGATTTTTTCGGCGAAGCTGTTGTAGAAATCCGCATCCAGATTGTGGGCCCCCCGCAGATCTTCCGCTTCCAGAACCATTTCCACCGTGGAGAGGGATGCGCTTTGGGAGTCGAAGACCGCCCGATAAGCATTGGCGGAAAATTCATCGGCGGTGCCGATTAAAAGGGCGGTTTTGCTCTTGCTCAGGCGATCGGCTTCGGCGGCACATTTCGCCGGTAGGTCGAAGTCGTCGAGCGGGCGAAAGGCGCGTTTGCCGTAGAGGGCCGGGGCGATAAAGGTGTATTTCCCCGTGCGGCGCTTGGTTTCTTTGGCAAGATCCAGCCAGGGGGCGTCGTCTCTTAACAGATCGACGACGAAAAGGTGCTCCTTGGGGAAGTGGTTGCGAATCACGGGAATCAGTTCGAAATCTCTCGTGCCCATGGTGAAATACATGAGGGGCAGGTTTTGGCGATGCTCGAAAAGGGGAATGGGATTTTTCGTCTTTCCCGTCACCTTTTTCTCGAAATCCAAACGCATACGGTCTTTCGGGCCGCGGTATTTGGATTTCGGTTGAAAGCCGCAGGCTTCGTAGAAGGCGCGGGCGGAGAGGGGGCCTTCGGCGGTGAGGACCTGATCTTTTTCCAGGCGGTTTTCCAAAAAGGCCAGCATCTGCTTACCCAGACCTTGGCGCTGTTTGTCGTAGGCCACGAGAATTTCCTCCACGTGGAGGCCTTCCTCCGTCGTTTTCGTCACGGCGGCGCCGATTAAATCGTCGTCGTCGAAAAGGCCGTAGAGGATCTTGTCCCGGTCCCAGGTTTTTCGGGCGTCGTCGAAGGCTTCGTCGTAGGGATTAAAAAGGATGTGTTTTCTCAGGGCGATGGCTGCCTCGTGGGCCGGCGAATCGTAGGCGATGGTGTTCATGTAAATGGTCATGTCATCCTCCATAAAAAAATACAGGGACTCGCCCTGTATTTTACTTAGTCGTCTGTGGCTGTCTGACCCACTTCGGAAAAGTGATAGGTCCAATGGGTGTGGGCGAGGAAATCTTCCAGCTCTTCAATTTTGTTTTCTCGGAAAAGATCCGTAATGTGGGAGTGTTGTTGATTGGTGTCGTGCAAAAGCTTTTGAAACTCTTCGTTGCTGCCCATGTCGTGGCCTTGGCGAATGAAGCGCCGTTGGAGTCGGTCGATGGTGTTAATCAGGGTTTCGTTGTGGGACTTTTCGATGTAGATATCGTGGAAGCGCTCTTGCAAAATAAAATACTCGTCGAATTGGAAGCGATCGATGTGAAAGTCCATAAGCTCAACTAAATCGTCCATGGATTTTAAATCTTCCGGGGTTAGGTAGTTGGCGGCGAGCTTCGCGGCCAGGGCATCCAAGGGCGCGAGAATGCGGTAGATGTCTTCGCTTTCTTTTCTCGTGAGGGGCTTTACCCGAAAGCCTCTGCGGGGAGCGGAGTCCAAGAAGCCGTCGGCGGCTAATTGAATCAACGCTTCGCGAACCGGCGTACGGGAGATGTTTAATTGCTGGCATATGTCTTGTTCGTTTACTTTTTCGTTGGAGTTTAGTTTGCCGAGACGGATCTGTTCGGCAATAAAATTATAAACGTGGTCTTTTAAAGATAAAAATTCCATTCTGTAACCTCCTTAAGAGACATTTCTTTGAATACAATCATAACATCAGGAAAAAACAATGTCTACAATTTTCACTACTGTATACAATATGTATTAAGCAAAGGGTTTCAAGGACCGCAATTTTATAAAAATGCGTCGACGGCCTCGGCCCGCGGCGGCTCCTATGGTATAATCAGTTTTTAAGGGGGAAGCCATGGAGAAAGAATTTATCGTTATCGACGGGAAAAAGATTGCCGTCCTGGACACGAAGGTGGGAGATAATGTGGCCTTTGTCTTGCACGGCTGGGGCGCAAACATCGAATCGGTCGTGCCCATTGTGGGCAGCCTGAAGGATCGCTACCGGGTCATCGCCTACGACAGCTTGGGCCACGGGGATAGCGACGAACCGGATGAGGTGATCGGCGGCGACGATTACGTGGATCTGTTGAAGAAGATCTACGATTACTACGGTATCGCCCGGGCCACCTGCGTCGGCCATTCCTTCGGCGGAAAGACATTGACCGTCTTCGCCGCCCTCTATCCCGAAAAGGTGGACAAGCTGGTATTGGTGGACGCCTCGGGCGTGCTGCCCAAGCGGTCCTTTACTTATTATAGGAAGGTTTACACCTTTAAGTTTTTGAAGAAGCTCTACAAACTGCTGTTTTTCTGGCAGGATACGGATGCGGCCATGGCGCGTTTTTACAAGAAATTCGGTTCCGACGACTACAAAGCGGCGGATGGGATTATGCGCAAGGTCTTCGTGAAGGTGGTAAACGAGTCCACGGAAGAATACTTCCCGAAGATTCAGGCGGACACTCTGTTGATCTGGGGCGACGAAGACGACGCCACGCCCCTGTCCATGGGGAAGGTGTTTGAAGAAAAAATTCCCGAAGCGGGCCTCGTGGTCCTAAAAGGCGGGCACTACAGTTATCTCGACGCCTACGGCCAATTCGACGCCGTGTTGCGTTCATTTTTATAAGGAGTCTCTATGTATCATTCAGTTTCTTTCGTGATGTTTTTCGCCATTTACCTGGCCCTGAGCTTCGCGCTCTACAAGGTGTTTAACGAGCGGGCCCTCTATCCCCTGCACATGCTTCAGTTGGAAGGCTACAACGAAGGGGAGTACAAGGCGTGGATCCGCGCAAACGGCGACAAGATTAAAGCCTTCCGCTACGCCCCTACCTCGGAAAAGACGCCTCTGGTAATGACGGATCGGGCCACGCGGCTCTTCAATGTGCACCGCTTATTGAATCGCCTGCTCCTTCTCGTGGCCCTTCTCGCCTCCGTGGCCGCTTACGGCGCATCGCCGACCTTGGCGACGGTGGTCTTCGCCCTCATCTGCATGGGGATTTACTATTTCCAATACGTGATATTGATTTATGCCAATCGGATCAATTATCCCAAGGAAATGAAGATCAATCAGGGCTTTTACGACGCGGCGCAGAAAAAGGTGCGGGATCTGAAGGAAAAGGGCCTGCAGGTCGTGGGCATTACGGGAAGTTTCGGCAAGACTTCCACGAAATTCATCACCTCCACCGTCCTTGAAGAGGCCTTTGTCGTGCAAAACACGCCCTCTTCTTACAACACGCCCATGGGCCTTTCCAAGGTCATCAACAACGAATTGGACGAGAAAGACGAGATCTTCCTCGCCGAGCTGGGCGCCAAAGAGCCCGGGGAAATTGCCGAAGTGGCGGAGCTGGTGCAGCCTTCCATCGGGATCATTACCGCCATCGGGCCCACCCACATGCATCTGTTTAAGACCATCGAAAACATTCAAAAGACCAAGTACGAGCTCATCGAAGCCTTGGCCGACGACGACATCGCCATTTTTAATTACGACAACGACTACGTGAAGCCCTTGGCGGACAAGACGAAAAAACGCACCATTCGCTACGGCATGGAAGCCATCGAAAAGCTCGACGTCTATGCCAAGGACATTGCCGTTCACGAACGGGGCAGCTCCTTCACCCTGGGCTTTAAGGACAAGGGCGAAGTGAAGGCGGAAACGAAGCTTTTAGGCAAGCACAATATTTCCAATCTCCTCGCTGCCGCAAGCGTGGGCTACGTGCTCGGCATGGAGCCTGAGGCCGTGGCTAGGGGCATCGGCAAAGTAGAGCCGGTGGAACACCGCCTGAACATCGTGGACGGGGGCACGGGGATCATCGTCATCGACGACGCCTTTAACTCCAATCCCGTGGGCGCACGGGCGGCGTTGGATGTGCTGAGTCAATTCGAAAAGGGCAAGAAGATCATCGTCACGCCGGGCATGGTGGAACTCGGCGATATGGAAGAGGAAGAAAATTACAAACTGGGTAAGGAAATCGCAGGGGTCTGCGACGTGGCCATTCTCGTGGGCAAAAAGCGCACGGCGCCCATTCAAAAGGGCCTGATGGACGCGGGCTTCAGCGAAGAGAAGATGATCGTGGCGAAAAATCTCGATGAGGCCACGGCTTCCTTGGGCCATGTGGCCGCAGTGGGCGACGTGGTGCTCTTCGAAAACGACCTTCCCGATTCCTACGACGAATAATATAGAAAGCGGCTTTCGGGCCGCTTTCAGAGTGATGACAAAGGAGGGAGAATCATCCGATTCCCCCTCTTTTTTGTGTCATCAAACAGCATCCGCCTCAATTATAGTAAAATAGAAAAAAAGGAGGCCACCATGCTACATAAAGAAGACAAG
>NZ_OPYI01000008.1 GCF_900343085.1 Aedoeadaptatus coli
GCAAAACTTTCATCATTTCCGAACAAAACTGCTTTTTGTCTGTTCAAAAGATCGGTGATAGATGGCATTTGGGAAAACAAAAAGGAGCCTAGTTTTCACTAGACTCCCCAATGGTTGACATAGAACCTTTTTTTGTGCAAATTTGTAAAAAAATCGGCCGTCTCACACCTTTGGGCGATGTCTCCCGCGAGGGGACGTGGTAATTTATTGATAAGAAAAATTCCCTTGCACAAAAAGAAGGAGGCAGTACATGAAAAAGAAATTACTATGGATCGCCATGGCACTGATGCTTCTCGTGGCGCTTGGCGCCTGCAACAAAAAATCCGACACGGACATGGCGAAGGAATCCGTCGAAGGCTTTATGACCGCCCTCGGCCAATTGAAAATTGACGATGCGCAAAAATACGTCTTGGAAAAGGACAAAGATGCCTTAAAAGACGACGAATTCATGAAGGAAATGGACAAGCCGGAAAACAAATTCTTCATCGACATTCTTAAAAGCGCCAAGTTCGAATTTAAGTCCGGCGAAATTAAAGACGGCGCCGAAGAAGGCAAATTGGTTTATGCCATTACGGCGAAGGATATGATGAGCATCATTTCCCAATCCATGGATGACATTCTGGCAGGCAAGTCGGAAGAAGAAATCATGGCCGGCATCGACGTATCGAAGATGGAAGAAAAGACCAAAGATGTGGAAATCGAAGTGAAGAAAGAAGGCGACAGCTGGAAAGTTGCCGATCCCGAAAAGATTATGATGGAAATGGCCGGTATCGGCGATTTCGCAGGCCTTTTGGACGAAGATATGGGCGACGAAGATGCGAGCGAAGCAAATACGGGTAACGCAAATATGGCCAACGAAAATACGGCTAACGAAAATACGAGCGAAGAGTAAATTTCATCTCCTGCAACAAAAAAACCGAGGTGCGTCCTCGGTTTTTTTGCGTGTGTGAAATCAGTCATTTTGCCTTTGGGGCTCGTAGTGGGGATAGTATTTCCGCGTGGAGATGCGGCGGCGCATGTAGTCGAGCCAGCGGGGAAGGGAGCGGTCTTTTTCGTACCACTGGGTGAAGGTGAAGCCTTTTTTCAGGGAGGCCTCGATTAAATCCTTGTCTCTATCGCTGCCGTATTTTCTCAGCACGGCGGGATCCACAAAGAGCCACAGGCCACGCGCGTCGTGGTAATGGCAGGGCGGCGTTTCCCCGGCGATGAGATCCGTGACGGGATAAGTCATAAAATTGCAGCCGCCGGCGGTCATGTAGTAGGACGAGCGGCCCTGGCGAATGTTGATTTCGAAGACTTTGTAGGAATCGTCCCGCACGTCGTATTTCAAATCGAAATTGGCGAAGCCCCGGTAGTCGATGGCCTTTAAAAAGGCCTCGTACTGATCGTAAAGGGCCTGATCCCCCATGGTCAAAAGGGCATTGTAATTGCCGATTTCATAGGGCAGGCATTCGTCCAAAAGGCATTTACCCAGGCACATCATGGTCACTTCGCCTCGCGTGTCCACGTAGGCGTTTAAAACGTACATGGCCGAGGAGTTGCCGGGAATAAAGTCCTGGGCGATGAGATCGCCTTTGTAGCCGGCAGCGTAAATGTCATCCACCACCCGAGCCAGTTCCTCGGCGTCTTCGATTTTGTAAAACTTCTTTTTCCCCTCGAAGTGCAGGTGCACGAAGGCGATGCTGTCGTTGGCCTTGAGACCGATGGGGTAGGTAAGGCCAAGGTCCAAATCGTGTTTGTTTTCTTCCGTAATGATCACGGTCTTCGGGTAATGAAGGCCGTATTCTTCGCAAATGGCGTAGAAATCTTCTTTGTTTTCCAGCTTTTGCTGCAGATCGTAGTCGATGTAGTTGAAGCGGAAGCGGTCCTTGAGCTCCTCCTTGTGCTTGGCGATAAGGGCCGTGTAGCCGTCGGAGCAGGAGGTGAGGAGCAGGGGCAGATTTTCCCCCTTGAAGCGATCGTAAATGGCCTCCATGATAGGCATAAAGCCCGCCTCCGTGTCGAAGCCCTCGTGCACTTCCACGTCCACGATTTTCGATTTCCGCGTAAAGCGCAGGGGCTTCACGCCGTAGGCATAGGAATGCACGCCGTAGGCCTCGTGAAGGGAGCGGGCCACGCCGTAGGCGTTGTTGTCTGTGCCTAAAACAATTGAAATAAATTCCATTATACCCTCTTTCTGCCGCAGCGTTCGATGATCACATCGCCTAAGACTTGGGTGGTGTCCACCACTTTTTCGTGGTGGATGCCGATGGTGGAAAGTTCCGTGCAGGCGAGGATCACCACGGCGTCTTTCGTGTATTTACGGATGATTTCGTCCATGACGGGGAAGCGGGTTTGGCCCAGTTCCTTTACATCGTAGATCACCCGGGTAATCTGCGCCTGTTCCTCGGCGTCGGGATAGACCACGGCGAGGTCGCGAGCTTTTGCGTAGCGATCGTAAAGCTTCGCCGAGGTGGTGCCTTCCGTGGCGAAGACCGCCACCTTATCGGCTCCCATGGATTTGCAGCGGGCCAGGGTTTCGTCGATCATATTAATGATTTTTCCGTCGGCCATGGCTTCCATGGCGTCGAAAAAGTAGTGACCCGTGTTGCAGGGAAAGGCGATGAGGGGCACGTTCAGTGCGTTTAAAATTTCGTAGTCGCCCTTCACGGCGTCGAGAAAATCCTCGTCTTTTCCGTGGAGAATCACGTCCGTGCGGTCGGGCAGAGTGGAGTGATTTAATATCAGAGCGTTAATGTGGTCTTGGTCTTTATTGGCGGTGGTGTGGCGGACGATGTAGTCGAAGAGGACGGAAGTGGCCAAGGGCCCCATGCCGCCGACGATGCCTAATTCATAGTTCATAGTCTCAGATCCTTTATCCTGTTTTCTTTATTGTACCACAGAGGCGGTGCCGCGCCGGTGAAGCGAGACAATCTTAGGCAAAGCTTAAGTCCCGCAAAAGGTCTTGTACATAGGAATGGCCGGGGCGTCACGAAGGGCCATTTGCTCCTCGTTGTGGGCGTAGGGCTCTTCCAAAAGCTTCATAAAATGCAAGAGGAACGTTTTATCTCCCGCCTCCGCTTCCTGAATGGCTCGCTCCACGAGGTAATTGCGGGGGAAAATGGCGGGATTGTTTGCGCGACGAAGGCGATCACCTTCATCCCCTGTGGCGGCGATGATTTTTTCGTAGAGTGCGGCGAAGGAATCGGACCAATGCTCGCGCCTGTCGCCGTAGGTGAGGCGAAGGAAGGATTCGTTGTAGTCCAGCTCCTCTTTCATCAAAAGATCCAGCCATTCGTTGATCAGACCGTAGACCGATTCGTCGGCATCGTCAAAGCCCAGGCGACGGGCCATGTAGCGGAAGTAAGCTTTTTGGAAAGTGTCGCTGTAGGTTTTAAGGGCAGCCGTGATTTTTTCCTCCCGCGCCTTTTCGTCGCCGAGAATATCCCCCAGAGACTCGCCCAGTTTTGAGAGATTATACACGCCGATCTGCCCCTGATTTTCGAAGCGGTAGCGGCCGAAGTGGTCGATGGAGCTGAACACCGTCTTGGGATTGAAGGTATCCAAAAAGGCGCAGGGGCCGTAGTCGATGGTTTCTCCGGAAATGGTCATATTGTCCGTGTTCATGACCCCGTGGACGAAGCCCAGGGCCATCCAGCGGGAGATGAGATCCGCCTGGCGCTCGGCCACGCGGACGAGCCACTTGGCTCCGCGGTTCGGTGCGTGGAGGAGATCCGGATCGTGGCGATTGATGGCGTAGTCCAAAAGCACGGCCACGTCGCCGCCGATGTCGGCGAGCCACTCGAAGGTGCCCACGCGCAAATGGCTATCGGCCACGCGGGTTAAAATGGCGCCCTGCTCCCGCTCCGTGCGCTGCACGAATTGCCCTGTCGTGACCACAGCCAGGGCCCGGGTCGTGGGCACGCCCAAATGGTACATGGCTTCGCTTAAAATGTATTCCCGGAGCATGGGGCCCAGAGCCGCCCTGCCGTCGCCCATGCGGGAAAATGGCGTCTGCCCCGCGCCCTTCAGCTGAATGTCTACGCGGCGTCCGTCGGGCGCGATCTGCTCGCCGAGGAGAATGGCCCGCCCGTCGCCCAACATGGCCGGGTAGCCGAACTGATGGCCCATGTAGGCCATGGCGAGAGAGGCGGCTCTCTCGGGCAGGGCGTTGCCGCTTAAATAAGCCAAGCCTTCCTCGGAGAAAAGGGCCTCGTCGCTTATGCCCAACTCCCGGGCCAAAGCATTGTTCGTAATAAAAAAAGCGGGATCCGCCACCGGTGTGGGCTCCACCTTTCGGTAAAACCGCCGCGGCAGCCGCGCATAAGAATTGTCAAAATTAAACATAATATCACCGGTAAATATATACCCAAAGACGGGGAAATTACAGGATTGTGGTATAATGCCATAGACAGAAAAGGAGGCATTATGGCGAAAAAATATGTAGAAGGCGAGATCATTCGGCGGCATTTCCCCAACAAATCCGTGGTGGAAGCGGAAGACGGCTCTCGGGTCGTGGTGAAAGGCGGCCTGCCCGGGCAAAAGGTGGGCGTGCGCATTACGCGAAATCGAAAAGACAACAAAAAGGGAAAGATCGTGGAGCTTTTGGCCCCGTCTCCCATGGAAGAGGCGGCGGATTGCCCCCACGCGGTGATTTGCGGCGGCTGCACTTACCAGAGCCTGAGCTACGAAAAGGAATCGGCCCTGAAAAAAGCCATGATCGACGATCTTTACGGCAGGGACGTGCCCTACACCCCGGCGCCGCGGGAATACCACTACCGCAACAAAATGGAATACACCTTCGGCGATGCCCAAAAAGGCGGCCCCCTCACCCTGGGTCTGCACCACAAAAAAGGCTTTTACGACATCGTCTCCACCACGGGCTGCCTCCTGGTGCCGGAAGACATGGAGGCCATTCGCGCCGCCGTGGAAGGCTACTTCCGCGAACTGAACACGCCCTTTTACCACCGCATGAAGCACGAAGGCACCCTGCGCTTTCTCGTCGTGCGCCACGCCCGGGCCACGGACAGCTACTTGGTGAACCTGGTTACCTCGTCAGATGAAGTGGACGAGGCGGCCTTCGTGGGTTTTTTGCGCTCTTTGAAGCTAAAGGGCAAAGTGGCGAGCATTTACCGCACCATCACCGACGACTGGGCCGACGCCATTAAGCCCGAGGAAGTGCGCCACCTCTTCGGCGAAGAAGTCATCGGCGAAGAACTCCTGGATCTGCACTTCGACATCGGGCCCTTTTCCTTCTTTCAGCCCAATCCCGACACGGCACAAATAATTTACGAAAAAGCCCGGGCCCTGGCGGCGGAGGAAAAAGGCGTGGTCTTCGATCTCTACTCCGGCACAGGAACCATCGGCCAAGTGCTGGCCAAGGCGGCGAAAAAAGTGGTGGGCATCGAAATCGTGGAATCCGCTGTGGAGGATGCCAATCGCTCGGCCGCGCGCAACGGCATCGACAACGCCCACTTCATCGCCGGCGACGTGCTGGAGATGATCGACACTGTGGATGAAACATGCGACCTCCTCGTCGTGGATCCCCCTCGCGACGGCATCCACCCGAAAGCCATCGGAAAACTCGCCGCTCTCGGCGCGGGACGCATCCTCTACATCAGCTGCAACCCCGTAACCCAAGTCCGGGATATTGAGCTACTGGAAAGAGAGGGGTATAAAGTGGAACACCTTGAGGCTGTGGACCAATTCCCCAGGACGGCGCACGTGGAGAGTGTAGTATTGATGTCAAGAAAATAGAATAACAAGCTATAAAACTGTTGAAACCAATGGCTTTTAGGATTTTAAAAGAAATCTTAAAAGCCATTTTTTTATTTGAAAAATACCTTGCGGGAACATATTAATAGTAAAAATCGTAGGGGTGTGTAGACAGGATAGATATTTATAGGGAGAGTGAACAGAATAGATATTAGGACTTGACACATCAATTAATAAGCTGTAAAATATAAACAAGTTAGCAGATTAGCTAATAATGTAATAGGAGGTAATCATGAACAATCACGAACTGACTTTTGGGGATTTTATTTCTCAGAAGAGAAAGGATTTAAGAATCACCTTAAAGGATATGGCGGACAGGCTTAATATTTCCTCACCGTATCTAAGCGATGTAGAGAAAGGAAAAAGAGATTCTTTTGACTTAGATAGGTTGAACCAAATTGCTAAAATATTAAACTTGGATGAAGAAGAATCATCCATTATGATGGATTTAGCTGGAAAGCAAAGAAATACGGTGGCACCTGATTTGCCAGAGTATATTTTAAAGACTAAAGGCTTAAGCGTAGCTTTGAGAAAGGCTAGAGACTTAGATGTCAAAGAAGAAGAGTGGATAAAATTCATTGAAGAAATTGAAAAAGAGAGGTAGGCATGTATCAATATAACTTCAACAAATCAAGTACAGGTGCTCCATTTATCACTTTAGATCAAATTGAATCACTGACCGAGCAAATTCTCAATAAATATTGTCCTTCTGCAATTGAAAATTTTGAAGCAGTAGATATTGAGGGGCTTGCAGAATTTGATTTAGGGTTTAATGTTGAGTATGCCTACTTATCTCATAACGGATGCTATGCAGGGATGATGGTCTTTAATGATGACCAAGTAATACGAACAATGAAAAGCCTAATGCCAAATATTGAAACTGGACAATGGGAACTAGAATATCTTACAGATAGAGCTAATACTATTCTAATAGATAAGCAATTAGATAATCCAAGAGATAAAGGATTTAGAAGATTTACCCTAGCTCATGAATGTGGACATGGTGTAATTCATCCGTGTGTATTCTATAGAGATCCAAACCAACTATCTTTTTTTAATGAAGAAGAAAAGCCTGCATCACTAGCTTGTAGAACTGGCGATGTTAATAAGAAGAAAAATAAACGCTGGGGATTTATGGATACAATAGAATGGCAGGCGAATACATTTGCTTCTTGTCTTTTGATGAATAAAAAAGCGATTATAAAGTATTTATACTATCTAGGTTATGATAAGCATATTAAGGATGAGACTTATCTATTTGATTTCATCATGAAAGTATCAGAGCAATTCCAAGTATCAAAAACAGCAGCATTAGTTCGATTAAAAGTATTAGGCTATGCACCTAATGACTTTGAATTAACAAAAGAACTATATAACGAATTTAGTTTTTAAAATATAGCTTAGCTATATTTTTTTAAGAAAGAAATTAGCAAAGAAGCTAACAAGGAAAGACAAGGAGGTATTATGGAACAAATGGCATGTCCAGTCTGTAAAAAGAGATTTTTTGATGTATCAAGAATTCCCTTAGAGAAAATAGAGATAGCAGCAAAATGTCCACACTGTGGGAAAATCTCAACACTGGAAATATCAAACAAAAATAAGAAAAAACCATACCGAGCAAAGAAGTAAATGTAACTATCAAATAGCCGGATGAGTATTCAAAAGGAAACTCATCTGGCTATTTTTATATTAAGGAGGTGATCCTATAGAAATAAGAAACAAAGAAGGAAAAAGAGTCTGTGATATTAGCGAAGACAAGAAAAAGCTAACTATCAGGCGAGGTAAAAGTACAACCATAGCCTATGTAGTTAAAGGCGAAATTAAAATTTTAAATAAGTAAAAGAGATATCCGCAAGAACGCTAGACGGCAGTCGGAAAACCAAACCATGGTTTTCTATTGCCGTCTTTTTTGTTTTTACGGATGGCCTTCTTGCGGATCTAGATATTTTGCAAGGAGGCAAAAGATGGCAAAGAAAAGATATTTAGAAATAAATGGCAAAGAAATCGAAGTTAGTGAAGAAGTCTACAAAGAATATATGAAACCAATCTGGAGAGAAAAAAAGAGAATCCAAAGAGCCTACAAGAATTTAGAAGAACTACAAGATAAAGACAGAATTAAAACAGTGGCTGAGAAAAATGGAAACTATGTCCAAGCAGGAAGTTTAGAAACAGGCTTTGTCGAAACAAAAGAATATGGTCTTCCCTTATCCCTTGATGTTGCTGAAGAGGAATACGACTTTGAAGTAACTAGCGTTAAAAATACTGAGGATATAGTAACGTACAAACTTCTAGAAGAAGCATTCTTAGAAGTCATTAGTGAATTTTCTGAAAGAGATAAAAAAGTTCTAAAACTACTTTTTCTCTACGAAATGAAAGAAAGAGAAGTCGCAGAAGTAGTAGGAATATCCCAAAAAACAGTTAATAACATCAAAAATAAGCATTTACCATAGATTCAAGAGAAATTGAGACCTTGGAAAAAATAATTACTCAAAAACTTACTAGATGTCCTAAGGAATATGAGGGAAGAAGTCTTACTCAAATACAAACAGGATGTCCTAAGAAGTATGAGGAGATACAACTTACTCAAAATGAAGGCAAATGTCCTAAGGAGTATGAGAGGAGAAATCTTACTCAAAAATTTAAAGAATGTCCCAAGGAGTATGAAAGGAGGAACAAAGTGGACTTAGTAAAAAACGAACAGATGGCAGAAAGTTTAATAGCCATCTCAATTGTTGCCAAGAAGATAGCTAAGGAATTAATGCAACCAGAGAAAGGAGAAAAAGATGTCAAGAATAAAGCTACTAATGGAAATCAAAGAAGATGCAGAGAATCTTGCATCTAGTATAGGTGTCCTTCTAACAGCACTAGAAAGTGATGAGGAACTGCCTAAAGAAGAGAAGGCAAAACAAGAAGAAAAGACCTATGAGATTGAAGATGTTAGAAAGATACTAGCCGACAAATCAAGATTAGGCCATACAGCTAAGATAAGAGAACTCTTAGAAAAGTATGGAGCTAAAAAGTTATCTGAGATTGATCCAAGTAACTATAAGGACTTGGTAGCAGATGTGGAGAAGTTGTAATGGGCGCTCATGCTATTTTATCAGCATCATCTTCTAATAGATGGATTCACTGTCCACCAAGCGTAAAGCTATCTCAAAAATATGAAGATGAAGTTAGTCCTTATGCACTTGAAGGTACCTCAGCTCATGCCTTAGCAGAATATAAACTAAAAAAGTTATTAGGCTTAGATGTAAAAGATCCAACAGAGGATTTAGATTTTTATGATGAAGAAATGGATGAGTTAACTGAAGGATATGCCTCATATGTAATAGAAGTAATAAGTAGTTATGAAAGCCCAGCCGTCTTTGTGGAAGAAAGACTTAACCTATCAGACTATGTTAAAGAGTCCTTTGGAACTGCTGACTGTGTAGTTGTTGGAGGAAAAGAACTTCATGTAATAGATCTAAAGTATGGTCAGGGAGTTTTAGTAGATGCTAAAGAAAACACACAACTCATGTTATATGGACTTGGTGCTCTGACTCTCTTCGATGGAATTTATGATATTGAGGAAGTAATTCTTCATATCTATCAACCAAGAAGATGCAATATCTCAACTTATGAAATTAAGAAGATAGAACTATATGAGTGGGGAGAAACCGTACGAGAGATAGCGGAGAAAGCATATAAAGGCGAGGGAGAATTCTCTTGTGGAGAATGGTGCATTTTCTGTAAAGCTAAGAATAAGTGTAGAAAAAGAGCGGAAGAAAACCTGAAACTAGCACAAGAAGAATTTACCCTGCCACCAGAACTATCTGATGATGAAATTGAAGAGATTTTACCAAGACTAGATGAGCTCGAACAATGGGTCAAAGACATCAAGGCTTACTCTTTAGAAAGAGCAATGAAAGGCCATAGATGGAAGGATCTAAAACTTGTCGAAGGTAGGTCTAATAGAAAATACCGAGATGAAGATGAAGTTGTAAAAAAAGTAAAAGAACTGGGATTCAATCCCTTTGAAGAAAAGTTACTTGGCATCACAGCTATGACTAAGTTACTAGGTAAAAAAGTCTTTGATGAAAATATCAGCGACTTATTAGAAAAACCAAAAGGCAAACTTACCTTAGTGAACATTAATGATAAAAGAGAAGAAGTTGTAATTGAAAATGTGAAAGAAGAATTTGGAGTGGTTAAGGAATGAAAAAAATACCACTTACAAAAGGATTTTATGCATTAGTTGACGATGAAGATTACAAAGAACTATCAAAATATAAGTGGTTTGCCAGCGGTCATCCAGGTCAGTTATATGCCTGTAGACACAATCCAGAGAATAAATCTCGCCATATTAGAATGCATAGGCAAATTCTAAATGCTCCAGAGAATATGGAAGTAGATCATATAAATCTGAATAGATTAGATAATAGACGATCTAATTTGAGGCTAGCAACTAGACAAGAAAATTCTTTTAATAGAAAAAAGTTTAACATGAAATCTCACTCTAGATATAAGGGAGTTACTTTTCATATTAGAGATAGATGTTGGCAAGCGTGCATCAGAATAAATGAAAAGCATATTTATTTAGGCAGTTTTGATAAAGAAGTAGACGCTGCAATGGCGTACAACGAAGCGGCAAAAAAGTATCATGGTAGATTTGCAAAATTAAATATAATTCAGGAGGAAAATTATGCAAAATAAAACAAAAGTAATTACTGGAGAAGTTAGATTATCATATTTTAATGGTTGGGAACCAAAGTCAATCAATGGTGGTAAAGAAAGGTATTCAGTATCTGTCATTATCCCAAAGAGCGACCAAAAGACAATTGAGAAGATTGAAAAGGCAGTAGATGCTGCTATTGATGAAGGACTTTCTAAATTCAATGGGAAAAAACCTAATAAGAAAGCTATCAAACTTCCATTAAGAGATGGTGACACAGAAAAAGATGATGAGGCTTATGCTGATGCATACTTCTTAAATGCTAACTCTATGACAGCACCTCAAATTGTAGATAGAAACGTAGAACCTATTCTTGATAGAAGTGAAGTCTACTCAGGAGTTTATGCAAGGGTATCTCTTAACTTCTATGCCTACAATGTAAATGGCAATAAGGGCGTAGCGGTTGGGCTAGGGAATATTCAAAAACTAAGAGATGGACAACCTCTAGGAAATAGGTCTAATGCAGCAGATGACTTCGATGCTATGGACGATGATGATGAAGATTTCTTAGCATAGGAGGTAGAAATGGACTATTTAATTACAGCAATAGTTTTAGCTATTTGGTCCTTTTTATGGTATAAGCTTGGATTTTTACAAGCTCAGTTAAAAGAACTAGATAGAGATATCAGAAAAATAGAAAAACAAATAAAAGAAGATAGAAAAAATAATTTAGCAGAATTAACAAAGCTTAGTGATAGCTATGAAGAGATTGTCCATAGATCTTGAGACCTATTCTTCAGTTGACTTAGGCAAAAGTGGTGTATACAAATATGCCGAGAGTGAGGATTTTGAAATCCTCCTCTTTGCCTATTCTATTGATGATGGAGAAGTTAAGGTAGTAGATTTGGCAAGTGGAGAGGTTATTCCTGAAGAAATATTATCAGCACTTAGTGATAAGAGTATAGAGAAGTGGGCCTTTAATGCGAACTTTGAAAGGGTGTGTCTATCTAGGTTTTTAGGTAAGAGACTAAAACCTCAAGGTTGGTATTGCACCATGATTTGGTCAGCCTATATAGGGTTACCTCTATCCCTTGAAAAAGTAGGAGAAGTTTTAAAACTAGATAAGCAAAAGATGAATGAAGGCAAGGCTCTTATAAGATATTTTTCTATTCCATGTAAACCAACTAAAACCAATGGTATGAGGACAAGAAATCTACCCCATCACGATTTAGAAAAGTGGTCTACCTTTAAGGAATATAACCAAAGAGATGTGGAAACCGAAATGGCAATTAAGAAAAAGCTATCAGCCTTTCCAATGCCTCATTCAGAATGGGAAAACTACTGGATAGACCAAAACATCAACGATAGAGGAATCTTAATTGATGAAGTTTTAGTTGATTCAGCTATTAAATTTGATGAGATATTACGAGAAGAAAATATGGACAGAGCCATAGAACTAACTGGTCTTGAGAATCCAAATTCTCCCTTACAGCTTAAAGAATGGCTAAATAAAAAAGGCTTAGAGATAGATTCCTTAGCTAAAAAAGATGTAGAGTCTGCTCTTAAAAATACTGAGGGAGATATAAAAGAAGTATTGGAACTTAGACAAGAATTATCTAAGTCTTCAGTTAGGAAATATGATGCTATGAAAAATGTAAAGGGAAAAGACAAACGTGTGAGAGGGCTCCTTCAATTTTATGGGGCAAATCGTACAGGAAGATATTGTTTAACTGGAGATCACGAAGTTTTAACTGATAAAGGCTGGGTTAGACTTGATAAATGGAATGGAGGGAACATTGCTTGTTGGAATACCATAGGAGAAAAAATATCTTTTCAAAAGTCTGAAATGGTTAAGTTTCCATTCAGTGGACAAATGGTTTTCTATGAAGATAAAAGAATATCTCAAATAAGCACAACTGAACACAAGATGTATTTTAAAAATCATTATAAGAGTGAGTGGAGAGTTGGAGAAATATCCGAGATGCTAAATTATGCACATCCAGCTATTCCATTTACTGGATATAGACAAGTTCAGTCAAATTTAGATCATATTCAGCTTAGAGTTCTTATTATGATTCAAGCGGATGGACATTATACTGCAGAAGGAAATATAAAACTTTCTTTTTCAAAACTTAGAAAAGTTGAAAGATGTAAAAGTCTTTTGAGAAAAGCAGAAATTTGCTTTAATTTGAAAGAATACATGGATAAGTCAAAGAAAAGATATGTTTTTACTATCTACTCTAGACACCTACCTTTGTGGCTTAGAATGTTTGAAAACAAAACATTTGACACATGGCTATTTGATGAAAGTGCAGACGTGTTCTTTGATGAACTTGTTCATTGGGACGGATATCAAAGTGCTAAAAACAGCATTCAGTATTCTACAGTAAATAGGAAAAATGCAGATATAATACAGGCCTTTGCTCATCTAAGTGGTAGAGCATGTCAAATGAGTATAAAGAAAAGATCGCAAGTTCATAACAATTGGCAAGATGCATATATATTAGACATTTGGTTAAGACCTAAAAACGCACATCAAATACAAAGAAAAGCAAAGAAAATAGACTATACGGGAATGGTCTACTGTGCTATGACTCCAACAGGTTTCTTTTTAGTGAGGAGAAATGGAAGAGTATGGGTTACAGGAAATTCAGGACGTCTTATCCAGGTACAAAATTTGAGGAGAAATAACCTACAAGATTTAGACCTTGCAAGAAGTCTTGTAAGAAATAAAGAATACGAAAGCTTAGAAATGCTTTATGACTCACCATCCGATGTGTTATCCCAACTGATAAGAACAGCCTTTATTCCAAAAGAGGGATGCCGATTTATAGTTTCCGATTTTTCAGCAATTGAAGCAAGAGTTCTAGCTTGGCTTGCGGGAGAAGACTGGGTGCTTAATGCCTTTAAAAATGGAGAAGATATCTACTGCTCTACAGCAAGTCAGATGTTTGGTGTGCCTGTTGTAAAACATGGAGTAAATGGAGACTTAAGACAAAAAGGTAAGGTAGCAACGCTTGCTTGTGGTTATGGTGGCTCTGTGGGAGCGCTTAAGGCTATGGGTGCTATAGAAATGGGGCTATCTGAAGATGAACTTCAATCAATAGTTGATTCCTGGCGAGAGGCTAATCCAAATATAGTGAGTCTTTGGTGGGACATAGATGCAGTCGTAAAAAGAGTTGTAAAGACTAGAATTAAAGAAAAATATAAGAATTTAGTTATTAGCTATGAGAAAGGCATCCTTTTCATAGAACTTCCTTCAAAAAGAAGATTAGCTTATCCAAAGGCAAAAATAGGAACGAATCGATTTGGTGGAGAATCAGTAGTCTATGAGGGAATCGTAGTAGGAAATAAATGGGACAAGATTGAATCCTATGGTGGAAAATTTGTAGAGAATATAGTTCAAGCCATCGCAAGAGATATTTTAGCTGAGGCTTTGATGAGACTTGAGGAAAAAGGATTTAATATCGTCATGCATATTCATGACGAAGTTGTTATAGAAAGTGATTCATCTAGCATAGAAGAAATAAATGAAATCATGTCCATAGTTCCTAGCTGGGCACCTGGACTTATCTTAGATGCAGATGGATTTGAAAGTGAATTTTATAAAAAAGACTAATGGAGGGTTATTCATGTTTTATGTTAAAGAAAAAATAAATGATGCCATGGAAGTAAGCATTGAAATAAATGATGAGAATGTATTTTGCACCTGTCCAAAGTGTGGAAAAGAAGTTCGAGTCGATTTAGTTGAAGTATTGGAAGAGGGAGATTTAGTTTCTACCCAAGTTTGCTGTAATACTTGTAGTGAAACAATGAGTGGTATTTATGAATAAGGAACTATACAACGGGAGTGGGTGCAAGGACCCCACTCCTTATCAAGCAATTAAAAATGCAGAGAAGAGATACTATCCCCTGGTATATATCTGCAGTCCATTTTCTGGAGATGTAGAAAATAATGTAATCAAGGCACAGAAGTATTCTCGCTATGCTTTAGATGAAGGAAATATTCCCATCGCACCACATCTTTTATTTCCTCAGTTTATGAGTGATGAAAGTGAGAGAAGACTTGCCATGCATTTTAATTATGTCCTTCTTGGAAAATGTGAAGAAGTATGGGTCTTTGGTGACAAGATAAGTCCTGGAATGGCTGAAGAAATAAAGATTGCTGAGAAGAGAAAAATGAAGATTCGCTATATAAAGGAGGTATCCTAATTGAAAATATACACCTCGAATTTAATAGGAGTGGAGTCAAATTGTGTTTATCTAAATGAGATGGATGCAGTAGATGTTAGGTCATTTGAGGAAGCAGCAAGTTTTGACCATGTAATGGCTAAGTATAAAAATTCCTACAGGTCCAACGATAATTTTATAGAGTCAGAATGTGTTCCCATGGATATAGACAACGACCATTCAGAAAATCCAGATGATTGGATTTCAGCTAATGATTTAAAGAGAATATTTGATGGAGTTAAATTTGCCATAGTTTACAGCAGAAACCATAGAAAAGAAAAAAATGGAAAAGCTGCAAGACCAAGAATGCACATATATTTTCCAATTCCTAAGATCACAAATTTAGCTGAATATGTAGGAATAAAAGAAAGCTTGGCGGAGGCTTATACTTTCTTTGATGGAAATGCCTTAGATGGAGCGAGATTTTTCTTTGGAGTTAAGAATCCTGCCGTTGAAATAGTTAGGGGAAGGAAATATATAACTGATATTCTAAAAGATGACTTTGAGGATTTTGATAATTCTCAAGACTTGATTCAGCAAGGCTCTAGAAATTCAACTATGAACCATTTTGCTGGTAGGATTTTAATTCGATATGGAAATACAGATGAGGCAAGAGAACTATTCGATAAAAAAGCCAGCCTTTGTTCTCCACCACTAGAAGATGAGGAGTTAGAACAAATATGGAAGTCAGCTTGTAAGTTTTATAAAAAGGTGGCGGCGAGTGAAGATTATGTACCACCTGAAGAATACAATGAAAGGTATGAGGAATATAAGCCTGAGAAACTTACAGATATAGCAATGGCTGAAATCTTTACTAAGCACAACAAAGGTAAAGCTATCTACACCATATCTCAAGGCTGGCTTTATTGGACGGGCAAGAAGTGGGAAGATTCTGAGCTAAAAGTAATGAGTCTTTATATGGAGACTGCCAAAAAAGTTTTAGAAAACGCAAGCATTGAATTTAAAGAGACCTATCAAGAATTAGCAGATGCAGAAATGATGGGAAATAAGGAAGAAAAAGTACAAGCAAAGTTAAAAGTAAATACTGCAAAAGCCTATCTTAATTTTGCTAAAAAGATGAACGACCACGGAAAAGTATCTGGAATATTAAAACTAGCCAAGTCTTTGTTAGAAGTTAAAAATGAAAAACTTGATGCAGATGCTTTTATTTTAAATACACCTGTTGGAGTTATTGATTTAAAAACAAGTGAAATAAAAGAGCATGACCCGTCTTACTATTGCACGAAGATTACTGCCCTAGCTCCAAGTAAGGATAATATGGATATGTGGATAGATACTTTAAGGGATGTAACTGGTGGAGATGATGAGTTTATTAATTTCTTAAAGTTCCATGCAGGGTCTACATTAATAGGTCATGTTTATGAAGAAGCACTCCTTATAGCTTACGGAGATGGAGGAAATGGAAAGTCTACTGTTTTTAATTCAGAGGCTCACGTTCTTGGAGACTATGCAGGTAAAATCCCAGCTGAGTCTTTAACAACAAGAGCAAAGAATGTGAAGGTTGATCTTGCAGAGTTATGTGGTAAGAGATTTATTCTAGCCTCTGAAACAGAAGAGGGTCAAAGACTGTCAAGTTCTATGTTAAAGCAGATAGCAAGTGTTGATGATATTTCAGCAGAAAGAAAATACTATGCACCCTTTTCATTTACGCCAACACATTCTACTATTCTCTATACAAACCATCTACCAAAGGTGGGCTCTAATGATCGAGGAACCTGGAGAAGAATTGTGGTGGCTCCATTTTCTATTGCCATTAAAAATCCTAAGACAGACTATATAGATAAGCTTATAGAAAAAGCAGGAGGAGCAATTCTACAGTGGATGATTGAAGGAGCAAAAGAATATATAGATGCAGGCTTTAAATATCCAAAATGTAATGTCGTAGATGATGCTAAAAGTTCATATAAAGAAGAAAATGACTGGATAAACCATTTTATTTCAGATAAATGCATAAAAGGAACAAATTATAAAGAAATGAGTGCAAGGTTATATCAAGTTTATCGTGAGTGGGCTGGTTCAAATGGAGAATATATTAGAAACAATAGAGATTTTTCACGAGCCCTTATAGCAGAAGGTTATGAAAAGAAAAGGACAAATAGGGGAATTGAATGGGGTGGTATAACCATCAATGATTTAATGGAGTCGGAAGACGACTTTTTATAAATGCATCTTAGTGTAGCATTTATAGGCTAAATAAAGATGATTGCATAGAAAAAAGTTTTTCTTAATTAATGAAAAGTGCATACACTAAACTACAAAAAGACATGACTATTTACACTTGACTTAACACTGAAATGGCTTAATATACGCATTTTGTATGGTGTGAATAGTCATAGCCTACTTTCTTTTATATATTATTTTTATTCTCTCGTGTAAAAGGTTTATATATAGCTACACTATACAACACTTTAGAAAAATGGAGGATTTATGAATTTCTATAACTACATGATGAAAAATCACTTAAATGAAAAGTCTCCAAGAGGAGATTTAGCAAGAGATATGAAGGAAGATAGAGACTTTCCTAAAAATAAAACAGGGAAATTTAAGGGCTGGAAAAGACTGATTAAAAATTATTTAAAAAGCCAGGGTGCTTGTTATGATTGTATGATGGCTTTTGAAAAAGCATGGAAGGAGTATGAAAATTGCGAGAGAAAGATATTGAATCTGCCCTTGTTAAAAGAGTAAAAGAGAATAAGGGTCTATGTCTTAAGTTTACATCTCCATCAATGACGGGAATACCAGACAGGATAATACTTCTACCTAAAGGAAAGATTGGATTTGTGGAAACAAAAAGACCTGGAGGAGAACCAAGACCAATTCAGAAAAAGAGAATAAGACAATTTAAAAACTTAGGTTTTAAGGTTTATGTTCTTGACTCAAAAGAAAACATTGATGGAATAATAAATAGAATCGGAGGTAACTAATTGGAATACACTCCACATAAATACCAAAACTATGCTACTGAATTTATAAAAGAAAATGAAGAATCAGCACTTCTACTGGACATGGGACTCGGTAAGACGGTTATAAGTCTAACAGCTATAAAAGACTTACTCTTTGATTCTTTTGAAATTTCTAAAGTTTTAATTGTAGCACCATTAAGAGTTGCTAGGGATACTTGGAAAGAAGAGATAGAAAAGTGGTCTCACCTTGATTTCTTAAAATATTCAGTGGTCGTAGGAAGTGAAAAAGAAAGAATAAAAGCATTAAATAAACAAGCAGATATCTATTTAATCAATAGGGAAAATGTAGACTGGCTAATAAATAAGAGCGAAATACCATTTAACTACGACATGATCGTAATTGACGAATTATCATCTTTTAAGTCTCATAGGTCAAAGAGGTTTAAAGCCTTGATGAAAGTTAGACCAAAGGTAAAAAGAATAGTTGGTCTTACTGGAACTCCATCATCTAATGGACTAATGGATTTGTGGGCTGAGTTTAGGCTCCTTGATATGGGAGAGAGACTTGGTAGATTTATTGGTCAGTATAGGGAAATATACTTCAAACCAGATAAGAGAAACGGACCAATCATTTATTCCTATAAGCCACTTCCTTTTGCTGAAGATGCAATCTATGAAAAGATATCAGATATCACAGTTTCTATGAAAGCTGAAGATTACCTAAAAATGCCAGAGAAGATAAACAATGAAGTCTTTGTAAATCTATCAGATAAAGAAAGAGATATCTACGAGACCTTAAAAAAAGACTTGGTCGTTAGTATTAAGGATAAAGATATAGATGCAGTCAATGCTGCAGCTCTTTCTAATAAGTTACTTCAAATGGCATCGGGTTCTGTTTATGATGAAGATAAAAATATGATTCATATTCATGATAGAAAGCTTGATGCCTTGGAAGATTTAATAGAAGGCGCAAATGGTAAACCAGTATTAATAGCTTATTGGTATAAGTCAGATTTGAAAAGAATAAAAGATAGGTTTGATGTAAGAGAACTTAAGACAAGTGAGGACTTTAAAGAATGGAATCAAGGTAAGATTCCAGTTGCCATTATCCATCCAGCATCTGCTGGTCATGGACTTAACCTACAAGCTGGAGGTTCGACACTTATTTGGTTTTCCCTTACATGGTCCTTAGAACTTTATGAACAAACCAATGCCAGACTATATAGGCAGGGTCAGAAAGAAACAGTTGTAATTCATCATATCTTAGCTAAAGGAACTATAGATGAAGATGTAATGAAAGCATTAGAAAATAAGAATAAAACACAAGCTGCACTTATTGATGCAGTGAAAGCAAATCTAGAGAGTTGATGTCATAGATTGTCACTATCAAAATTTGCTAAGATTAATGCAAGAGAAGAAGTTATATGGATAACTTACCTCAAAAACGTATGGAGGTAAGAAATGAATGCAAAAGAATATTTAAAACAAGCTTTTTATTTAGACAAGAGAATAAACTCAAAGCTGGAGCAAGTTGAATCACTCAACGCTCTAGCAACAAAAGCTACATCCACCTTATCAGATATGCCTAAGAGTCCTAATCGAGGATCATCAAAACTTGAAGATACTATCGTAAAGATTGTAGATCTCCAAGAAGAAATCAATAAGGATATAGATAAGTTGGTGGATTTAAAGAAAGAAATCGTAAGAACAATAAAAAAGATTGAAGATAAAGAACTTCAAGTCGTTTTAGAAAAAAGATATCTTTGTTTTGAATCTTGGGAGAAGATAGCAGTTGAAATGAATTACTCAATTCAGCATATTTTTAGATTGCATAGTAAGGCTTTAAAAAATATAGAAGTATAAAAAATCGGGTGACGCATAAATGCATCACCCGCAAAACTTCGTTTTCAATTCGTGTTTTTATTATAGTATTAAATTTAAAACTTGTCCAGGATATCGTGGTGTCCAATATCTAAAAGAAATATCAATTCATTATTTTCATAGAACCAAATAATGCGAATATCCATGTTAACAGAAGACTCCCATATTCCATCTGTACCTTGTATTTTCTTAGTTCTTAAAGATGGATGGGTAGGATTTTCTACGAAAAATTTAAGTTTCTTTTTCGTTTGTTTCTTTTCAGTATCAGATAGTTTTTTGTAATGTTTTTTAAAGGCTTTCGAATAAGCAATTTTATAGGACATTACTTGTCTAACTCTTCGAATAGAGAGTCGATAGAATCAAAAACAGGTTGAGTCCCATTTTTTATAGATTCTTTAATTTCTTTTACTTCAGCTTTTAAATTTTTTATGACGTGTTCTGGATAGATTGCAACTGGAACGAGTACAATTTTTCCGTTATCTTCTATGACTTCAAATTGATCGCCTTGATTTAATTCCATAGAGTTTACTATGTCTTTTGGTATAGTAACTTGTGATTTAGCTTTTAGTTCAACCAACATAACAAAACCTCCTTAGTTAGAAATTCATACTTTCTAACTAAATTATATTTTCTTCTGAGAAAAAAGTCAAGTGGAGAGTAAAGTTGATAGAATGAGAGTAAGTAGTTGTAGTATAGTTAGAATAGCAAAAGAATAATAAAACGAGCCTTGGAGATTAAATCTTCAGGGCTTTCTTTATGGAGTGATAAAGTGCCAAGTAAACCAAAGAGACCATGTTCACATCCAGGTTGTCCTGAATTAGTTGACGGACGATTCTGCAAGAAACATGAGAAAGAATACAACAGAAACTATGAAAAATATAAAAGAGATCCTAGAACTCATAAGCGTTATGGAAAAGCATGGAGACTTATAAGAAAAAGATATGTAGCAGAGCATCCACTTTGTGAGATGTGTTTAAAAGAAAATAGAATGACAAAGGTAGAGGAAGTACATCACATACTTCCTCTTTCTCGTGGTGGAACTAATGACGAAGACAATCTTATGAGTCTTTGTAAATCTTGTCACTCAAAGATTCATGCTGAGCGCGGAGATAGATTCGGACGAGAATAGTTTTGAGAGAGGGGGAGTCTTAATCTCTACTACTGAATTTTCTACCAACGGTGCCGCCCTCTCACGCACAAAAAAACGGGTTCAAAGACCCTATTAAAGAAGATGATGAATTAGGAGGTGATACTATCGCTAAAGACGGAACATATAGAGGTGGAAGAAGAGTAAAAGCAGGAGGCAAACCACAGCCTGCTGCTGAAAAAATAGAAAAAGGTAAAAAAGTAGAAATTTTAATGAATGATATTCCAACATTCACGCCAGAAGAAATAGATGCTGTTGACTTACCAGATGGGGCAGTTCTTGATGGAACCGATATGCCTACACCAAGTGACTATCTATCTGCAAAACAAAAGAATGGAATACCACTAGGTGCAGATGAAATATATAAAGAGACTTGGAGTTGGTTAAAACAGAGAAACTGTGAAAACTTAGTAAATCCAAGATTATTAGAATCCTACTCCCAGGCTTTTGCAAGATACATTCAATGTGAAGAGGCAATAAGTCAATTTGGACTTTTAGGAAAGCATCCTACTACGGGAGGAGTTATTGCATCTCCCTTTGTACAGATGTCTTCACAATTTCAAAAGACAGCAAATCTTTTATGGTATGAAATTTATGACATAGTGAAAGAAAACTGTACTGAAGTTTATGAAGACTATGGGGAAGATATGATGGAAAAACTACTAAGGCAAAGGAGGTAATAAATTTGTTTGAAAAAGTAAATCCAAAGCATCCTGACAAACAAGCAGATTGTATTGCAGGTGCAATTGTAGATTTAGCATATAAAGAAAAGGAAAATCCTAAAATAGCAGTCGAAGTTTTGCTTGGTCATGGTGATTGTCATGTGATTATTGAAACGGACTGCAAGTTAGATGTTGAAGAAATCAAATCAGCTATTAATAGAATAGCAGGAGAAGTAAAAGCCGATGTAAAAATTGTAGAGCAAGACATTCACTTATCGAACAATCAAAAAGAAAAGATTAGATGTGGGGATAATGGAATCTTTAAGGGAGTACCTACTTCAGACGAAGAAAAGAAACTATCTTTAATTGCTCGTGAAATCTATTCTAATTATCCCTACGATGGGAAATACATTCTTGATGGAGATAAACTCATCATCTGTCAGTCAAATGTATCTAGAGAAATTTTAAAATCAATTTATCCAAGAGCAATCGTAAACCCATTAGGGGATTGGACTGGAGGGTTTAATGTTGATACTGGAGCGGCTAATAGAAAACTCGGTTCTGATATGGGGCGAGCAGTAACTGGCGGAGGTCTTCATGGTAAAGACCTATCCAAGGCTGATGTATCAGTTAATATTTATGCCCACCTAAAGGAACAAGAGGAAAATAGAGAGATTGAATTATCCTGTGCAATCGGAGATGAAACTGTTGATGGTAGACCATATTCAGAAATTGTAGAAATTGCTAGAAACTACATTAACTCTATCGGTGGTTTTGAGGAATTTGCTAAATGGGGGTTCATCTAATGAAAGAAGGACTATTACAATATGAATTAAAAAATATAGATGAACTCATCCCATATATTAATAATGCTAGAACGCATACTGACGAACAAATTAATAAGGTAGCTGCATCTATAAAAGAATTTGGATTTTTAAATCCTATCTTAATTTCAGAAGAGAATGTTATTACAGCAGGACATTGCAGACTTCTAGCGGCTAAGAAACTAGGACTAAAGAAAGTTCCATGTATTTTAGAAAATCATCTCACAGAGGCACAAAGAAAAGCTTATGTTCTTGCTGATAATAAGTTAAGTTTAGATGCTGGCTGGGATGAAGAACTATTGAGAGTTGAAATTGAATCCCTAGAAGATTATGGATTTAATGTAGAGCTTACAGGATTTTCAACTGAAGAATTATCTTCGCTCTTTGACCTTGGTGTAGAGGCTGAAGAAGATGACTTTGATGTTGAAGAAGAACTTAAAAAGCCTATTTTTTCCAAGGAAGGAGATATTTGGACTCTAGGTAGACATAAAGTTATTTGTGGTGATTCTACTCAGTGGGATACTTTTGAAAAGCTGCTAAATGATACAAAGGTCAATTTAGTATGTACCGATGCACCATATTTTGTTGAATTAAAAAATAAATCGGGAACGATTAAAAATGACAACTTAAATGATAAAGAGGCCTATGAATTTTTAATGAAGGTCTTTACAAACTTTAAAGACGCAATGGCTAAGGATGCATCAATTTATGAATTCTATGCAACGATGAAAGCTAGAGTTTTCTATGATGCTTTTGAAGATGCAGGCTTTAAAGTTGGTGCAGGGCTTATTTGGAAAAAACCAAGAGCTCCTTTCATGAGAACAGATTGGAAATTTAATATGGAGCCTATTATATTTGGTTGGAGAAAAGATGGAAAACATAACTGGTATGGAGATCAAAAGCAAACAGCAGTCTTTGAATTTGATGGAATTAAAGATTCTGAAAAAGAAGGATGTGGTCATCCATCATCAAAACCAGTACCACTTATTGCTTATTTAATAAAGCAATCAACTCAAACAAATGGCTTAGTCCTTGATGGATTTTTAGGAAGTGCATCTGCATTAATTGCCTGTGAGGAGCTTAATCGAATCTGCTATGGAATAGAAATAGAGCCTAAATTTGTTGATGTAGCAGTAAAAAGATATTTAAATTTAGTTGGTAGTGATAAAGATATAAGCCTTTTAAGAGATGAAAAAAAATATAAGTATGAAGATGCTATTAATCTGACTTGATATAAATCAGTATTTGAGTGATATATGTATGTGAGGTGATTAGATGATTTCAAGGGAAATTATACAAAAATTAAAAGAGACGTATCCAGTAGGTACAAGAGTAAAACTAATCCAAATGGAAGATGGACAGGCTCCACCAGTTGGAACTTTAGGCACAGTTTATGGGGTGGATGCCATTGGATCAATCCTAGTAAAATGGGATAATGGTTCGATGTTAAATGTAATTTTTAGGGAGGATATAATTGAAAAATCTAATTAAATAACCATACATTGCTTGACTATTCCTCTATTGTACGGGAATATGTGTACAACAAAAGAGGAGGAACGAAAAATGAAAAAAATTGAACTGCTAGAAAATATAAAAGAAAAAGAAGAATTCGAAGAAAATAAAATAAGTTACAGATTTTATTGGGCATATAGAGAATCCCAAAGGATAGGTCGAGACATCCTAAACTTTGAAGACATTGGATTTGAAGATAATCACGAAGATATGATAGAGAATCTTGAAAGATTCGGGATACAAGAATTTACCATTTCCGATCAGTCAACAGGACTCATGAAAGGACTAAAAAGCTTTAAAAGAAAAGGTTACTTTCCTATAGACTTAATTGAAATAGATACAGGAAGGACTAATTGGAATTTCAAAGAAAGAAAAGAGGAAAAAGAGTATGAACCAGCCCTCCTTTTCAAGAGAAACTAAGAGAAAAAATAGAGAGTTAAGCAAGATAATTGCTTGACTTATCTCTTCTTGTACGGGAATATGTGTACAACAAAAGAGAAGGAGAACATTACCATGAAAAAAGACCTTTTAGAAAGATTAGAAACAGAAGTTACAGCTTGCAAAAGATACGCAGAAAGCTCAATAAAAAAATCAAAAGAAGGCAAGACTGGAGCAGCCATTAATCTTTTAGACATAGCGGGAACAGCAAAGAAATGTGCAGACCAAGTTCATGAAGAACTTTGGGAGGTATCAAAAGGAAATTTAACAGATGAAGAATTTCAACTTTTTGCAGAATCAGAAACACTAGAAAGAGAACTTAAGAAAGCATACAAAGAATTAAACATAGCAAGACAAAGATAAAATAAAATTCCAAATAGAGTTTAGGCTCTATTTGTCGTAGTAGAAGTCACTAGCAAGTGGCTATTTTTTATGCCTATTTTTAGATGAAGGAGGTCAAATGAAATATAAACCAACAAAATTTATGCTACCTACATCTCACTATGATAAAAACAAAGCAGACTATGCTGTCACCTTTATAGAATGCCTAAAACACACAAAAGGTAGATGGGCAGGTAAAGATTTCAAGCTTATTGACTGGCAAGAAGAAATCATTAGAGACTTGTTTGGAATTGTGAAAGATACAGGGTATCGACAATTTAATACAGCCTATATTGAAATACCAAAGAAAATGGGAAAGTCAGAACTTGCAGCTGCTGTAGCACTCCTTCTTACTTGCGGTGATGGAGAGGAAAGAGCAGAAGTTTATGGATGTGCTGCAGATAGGCAACAAGCAACTATCGTCTTCGATGTTGCAGCTGATATGGTAAGGATGAGCCCAGCCTTATCTAAAAGAGTAAAGATACTAGCATCTCAAAAGAGAATGATATATAAGCCGACCAATTCTTTCTATCAAGTTTTATCTGCAGAGGCTTATTCTAAACACGGATTTAATATTCATGGTGTGGTCTTTGACGAACTTCATACCCAACCTAACAGAAAACTTTTTGATGTTATGACAAAAGGTTCAGGAGATGCAAGAACTCAACCCCTATATTTTCTTATTACAACTGCAGGAACAGATACGAAATCAATCTGCTACGAAACTCACCAAAAGGCAGTCGACATACTTGAAGGAAGAAAAACTGATCCAACTTTTTATCCCGTGATTTATGGAGCAGATAGAGAAGATGATTGGACAGATGAAAAAGTATGGCATAAGGCTAACCCATCCTTAGGAATTACAGTTCCAATAGAAAAAGTAAGACAAGCCTGTGAATCGGCTAAGCAAAACCCAACTGAAGAAAATGCCTTCAGACAGTTAAGATTAAATCAGTGGGTCAAACAAGCAATTAGGTGGATGCCTATGGAAAAATGGGACTTATGTAACTTTGCTGTTAATGAAGAAGAACTAAAAGGTAGAGTTTGTTATGGTGGACTTGACCTATCATCAACAACAGATATTACGGCCTTTGTTTTAGTCTTTCCTCCATTAGATGAGGATGATAAATATCAAATATTACCCTACTTTTGGTTGCCAGAAGATAACCTCGACCTAAGAGTAAAAAGAGACCATGTGAACTATGACCTATGGAAAAAACAAGGCTATATTCAGACAACAGAAGGCAATGTAGTTCATTATGGTTTTATTGAAAAATTTATAGAAGATTTAGGTGATATATATAACATCCGAGAAATTGCCTTTGACAGATGGGGAGCAGTTCAGATGGTACAAAACTTAGAAGGAATGGGTTTCACAGTTGTTCCTTTTGGTCAAGGATTTAAAGACATGTCTCCACCAACAAAAGAATTAATGAAACTAACTCTCGAAAGAAAAATAGCCCATGGAGGTCATCCAGTTCTAAGGTGGATGATGGATAATATCTTTATTCGAACAGATCCCGCTGGAAACATTAAGGCAGATAAAGAAAAATCTACAGAAAAGATAGATGGGGTTATTGCTACAATCATGGCTCTTGATAGGGCTATAAGGTGTGGCAATGATACTAGTGAGTCGGTTTATGATGATAGGGGATTGATTATTTTTTAATCTCTCTATTTTTGATTTATCATAGCCAAATTTAGAAAAGTGGCGAGATTTAGAGTTAAGTAAAAATGCACGAAAAAAGCCACCATATAGGTGGCTAGAATATGTATACCAATTGCTTATGAGTGACGATAACACATATCGCTTACCTAGATAATGGCACTTGAATAAGACTTACTGTTGGTATAATCATGATACTTTAAAAATAGAAAAAAGTCAAGTTTTATAGGGGAAATTCAAAAATATATTTTAAGATACCATTGTCTCTTAAAGTTTTAAACTCATCTGCGTAATTACCTGTTTTAAGATGAGAATACAAGATATTTGAGAAAACATCAGCGATTTGAATATTTGAGTTATTGGCAGAGTCAAAATATGAAACCGCAAAATTTCCTTGATTAATCCCAGTTATGCAAAGTTCAGTGTTTAAATAGTCCTCAAGAAAGAATCTCGATTCGGTTCTTTCATTTCTTTCATCAAGTTGTAAAAGATGATTCTCACTTGGTATGTAATTATTTCTTATGAAGTAGTCCAGTGATATTTTTAATAGGTAATTGAAAACTCAAGATGTATTTGAACAAAAAGTATCTTTGAGTCTTGAATTGTCAACTTTTAAATAGAAAAGACTGAAGTTGCTTTTTCTGGCAAAGAAGTTTATAAATTTTTGTTTCATGGGTCTATCAAAAGCAGAACCTTTTAACTCATGAAATGTTCCATTTAAAAACATTTTTTGCCTATTGTCTATTCTTTTAAGCTCTTCAAGATTAGATGCTACAAAACGTTTATAGGATCTTTTTAAAGCATTAGAATTATCTGGAATAATTAACGTGATAATGAAGTATTCATTTTTAAGTTGATTATTAATTGTTCCTGATTCGTCGATATATATGTTCATAGTTTGTCCTTCCAGTAAATATATTAACATTATATCACAAATGATTAAAATTTTAGGAGGTGGTAATATAAACATTTTAAACTTAATATTCAAGTCGAGAGACAAACCTAAAGACGGGGAGAGGATATCTTCATCGTCTTTTTTATTTGGGAGAACAACAGCAGGAAGGAATGTCAACGAATTTACTGCCATGCAAATGACGGCAGTTTATTCATGTGTGAGAGTTCTTGCTGAAACCTTAGCAGGACTTCCTCTTCATCTATATAAAAGAGGAGATTCGAACTCAAAGGAAAAAGCAAAAGACCACGCCATATATTTTCTTTTGCACGATGAACCAAATACTGAAATGACTTCCTTTGTATTTAGAGAAACACTGATGACTCATCTTCTTTTATGGGGAAATGCCTATGCTCAGATAATTCGAAATGGAAGAAATGAGATCATTGGACTTTATCCCTTAATGCCAAACAAGATGACTGTTATGCGAAGTGAAGAAGGAGAAATCTTCTATAAATACAATCATAAATCAGAAGAAGTTTATCTTTTAAAAGAAGATGTCCTTCACATACCTGGACTTGGTTTTGATGGCCTTATTGGATACTCGCCAATTACAATGGCAAAGAATGCAATTGGTATGGCTATGGCTTGTGAAGATTATGGTGCTAGCTTTTTCCAAAATGGCGCACAGCCAGGTGGGGTTTTAGAGCATCCAGGTATTATTAAAGATCCAGAAAGAGTTAGAGCGTCATGGAATGCTGCCTTTCAAGGCCCTAAAAACGCCAACAAAGTGGCTGTACTTGAAGAAGGGATGAAATACCAACCCATAGCCATAGCGCCAAGTGAGGCCCAGTTTTTGGAAACTAGAAAGTTTCAGTTAAATGAGATAGCAAGAATATTCAGAATACCACCTCATATGATTGGTGACTTGGAGAAGTCGTCATTTTCAAATATAGAACAGCAGTCACTTGAATTTGTTAAATACACCCTTGATCCTTGGATCGTTCGTTGGGAACAATCTTTGGAAAGAGCACTACTAACAAATAAAGAAAAAGAATCATACTTTATTAAATTCAATCTTGATGGACTTCTGAGGGGAGACTATGAATCAAGGATGAATGGATATGCTGTAGGAAGACAAAATGGCTGGATGAGTGCAAATGACATAAGAGAATTAGAAAATCTAGATAGGATATCGGCTGAAGAAGGTGGTGACTTATACCTTGTAAATGGAAATATGCTACCACTTGATAAGGCAGGTAGTTTTTATCAGCAGAAAGGAGAAGTGATAAGTCCTAATGAAGAACAATAGAATATTTTGGAATTGGAAAAAGGATTCAAATGAACTCTATATAGATGGAGTTATTGCAGAAGAGTCTTGGTTTGATGATGAAATAACTCCAAGGCTCTTTTTTGAAGAATTAAAAAACAAAAGTGGAGATATAACTGTGTGGATCAACTCCCCTGGTGGAGATTGTATCGCAGCATCAAGAATTTACACCATGCTTTTAGAACACAAGGGAAATGTGACAATTAAGATTGATGGACTTGCAGCATCAGCAGCATCAGTTATTGCTATGGCAGGAACTGAAGTTTTGATGAGTCCTACATCACTAATGATGATTCATAATCCTTTAACTGTAGCAATTGGCGACTCAAAAGAAATGCAAAAAGCTATCGATATGCTTAAGGAAGTCAAGGAATCAATCATCAATGCCTATGAGATTAAAACTGGTTTATCCCGAGAAGAGATTTCTAATCTAATGGATGGAGAGACTTGGTTTGATAAGAATAAGGCCATTGAGATGGGTTTTTGTGATGGAACTCTCACTGACAAAAGAAAAGATGAAAAAGTTACGAACATGGTCTTTTCAAGGCGAGCAGTTACAAATTCACTTTTAACAAAGATAAATAAAGAAGTAAAAACTCATTCAATGAGCGAAGTAGAAGAAAGATTAAACAAAATTAAAAATACTTGGAGGTAAAGATATGAACTTAAAAGAACTAATGGAAAAGAGAACTAAGGCATGGGATGAGGCAAAGGCATTTGCTGAATCTAAGAAAGATGAAAATGGCCTAATGTCTGGTGAAGACTTTAAGACATATGAAGAGATGGAAAAAAACATCGAGAATTACACTCGTGAAATCGAAAGAAAGAAGAGGGAAGAAGAAATGGATAAATCCTTAGAAAAACCTACTACTCAAGCACTAACAAATGAACCTGCTACTTTTAATGAAGAAGATAAACCAATGAGAGCAAGAAATGTCTATAAGAAGTCTATGATGAAAGCATTAAGAACTAATTTTAGAGATATTTCTAATGAATTAAAAGTAGGGACAGATGAAAGTGGTGGATATTTAGTTCCAGAAGAAATGGAAGTAGATATTGTAAATGGGCTTGAAGATGAAAATATTGTAAGAAAATTAGCTACAAAAGTTCAAACTTCTGGACTTCATAAAATCAATATTGCAGCTACAAAGCCAGCTGCTCTATGGGTAGAAGAAGGTGGTCAACTTACCTTTGGAGATGGTACATTCGACCAAGTATCTCTTGATGCACACAAACTTCATGTTGGTATTAAAGTAACTGAAGAACTTCTCTATGATGCAGCCTTTAATTTAGAAAAATACATCACTGAAGAATTTACTAGAGCACTAGCAAATGCTGAAGAGGACGCTTTCTTAAATGGCGATGGAGTAAATAAGCCTACAGGAATTTTTGACTCTAAAAAGGGTGGAGAACTTGGTGTGACAACAAAGGCTCAAACAATTACTGCGGATGAACTAATTGATTTAGTTTACTCATTAGACAGACCTTATAGGAAGAAAGCGGCATTCATTTTAAATGATGCAACAGTTGCTCAAATTAGAAAACTTAAGGATGTTAATGGTGCATATATTTGGCAACCATCACTTAAAGATGGAGAACCAGATAGACTTTTAGGATATCCTGCCTACACATCAGCCTTTGCTCCTAAATCTGAAAAAGGAAAACTTGCTGTAGCCTTTGGCGATTTTTCTTATTACAAGATTGGAGACAGAGGAAATAGGTCTTTCCAAGACTTAAAGGAACTATTTGCAGGAAATGGCATGGTAGGTTTCTTAGGTAAAGAAAGAGTTGATGGAATCTTAGTTTTAAGAGAAGCAGTTAAACTTTTAAAAATCGGTGCTACTGCCTAAGGAGTAAATTATGATTACTCTTGAGGAGGCAAAGTCCTATTTAAGGGTGGATTTTGATGATGAGGATGAGATGATTGAATCTCTCATCCAATCATCAATCAAACACTCCATGGATGTAGCTAGGGTTAATAGTGAAGAAGAACTTTCTAAAAATCCAAATGGAAAGATAGCTGTCCTCTATATGACTGCTTATCTTTATGAGCATAGAGAAGAGGCAGATTATTCTGAACTAAACTTAACTCTAAGGGCTTTATTATTTGGAATGAGAAAGGCTGAGTTCTAATGAGGATATCAGATTTAAATAGAAAAATAACCTTTCAAAATAAAAATGTTGAGGTGGATGGAATTGGTAACCATAAATCAGTATGGACGGATTATCTAGAAACTTCAGCCTATATATCTTTTCAAGGTAAAGGCGAAGAAGTTTTTCTAGGGATGGAAGTAGACAGGTCAGATATTTCTTTTACTATAAGATTTCAAAATAGGTTAAAGAATATTAACACTTCAGAATACAGAATTCTATTTGATGATGAAAAGTACAATATCATCTCAATTGACTTTATGAACTACAAAAATAGACTTATAAAGTTTAGATGTAGGAAGGTGAGTAGATGAATGTAAAAATTGAAAACCTAGCCAGTGAAATAATGAAGGGCTTAGAAGAATATTCTGATATGGCAACAGATGAAGTCAAAAAGGAAGTCAAAAAAGCTGGTAGCAATATTAGAAAAGACATACAAGAAAATGCACCAGTTGGAGAAACAAAGAAATATTCTAAATCTTGGTCAGTAAAAACTATGAAAGAAACTTCAAACTCAATAGAACTTGTAGTTCACTCAAGAAATAGATACCAGCTGGCTCATTTACTTGAAAAAGGGCACGTCCTAAGACAGGGAGGAAGAGTATCTGCTAAGCCACACATCGGACCAGCTGAAGAGAAAGGAATCAGAGAATTGGAAGAAAATATTATGAGGAAACTAAACGATGGATAGGCTATTAAAAATAATTGAAGATATGGGACTTCCATTTGCATACTCTCACTTTGCTGAAGGAGAAAGTCCAGATCCACCATTTATGGTCTATCTATTTCCAAAGAATAAACACTTTGGTGCAGATGGATATGTATATTATAAAAACACCCAGATAGACTTAGAACTTTATACTGATAAGAAAGATTTAAAATTAGAAGAAAAGATAGAAGAGATACTTGATAGAGAAAAAATCTATTATGAAAAATCTGAAGTTTGGATTGAATCAGAAAGACTTTATGAAGTTCTCTATGAATTTACTATGGAGGTAAAAAATGGCTAATAAAGTTAAATTTAATATTTGTAACGTACATTACGCTCTCTTTGATAAAGTCGAAGAGGGCGTTATTAAATATAAGACACCAGTTCCAATGCCTGGTGCTGTTTCAATTTCATTGGATCCTAATGGAGAGCCTGAAAGCTTTTATGCAGATGGAATTGAATACTACACTATTTCAAACAATATGGGATATGACGGAGATTTGGAAATCGCTCTTATTCCAGAATCCTTTAGGACTGATGTTTTGATGGAAAAATCAGACTCCAATAAAGTTCTAATTGAGTCTTCAAACTCTGAAACTGCAAACTTTGCACTGTTATTTGAGTTTGATGGAGACCAAAAGAAAATCCGTCACGTCATGTATAACTGTTCAGCAGCAAGACCTACTCTCGAAGGAGAAACTAATGAAGAATCAAGAGAAGTTCAACCAGAAACCTTATCTATCCAAGCAAGACCACTTCCAAATGGAAATGTAAAGGCTAGAACAGGTGAGGAGACTACAAAGGAAACTTATGATGGTTGGTATAAGTCAGTCTATATGCCCACAGAAACGACAGTAACACCTTCAAGGGCAAGTGTTGGAGGTAAATAAATATGGCACTAACAAAGAAAATTCAGATTGACGGGCAAGATGTTATTTTTCGTGCATCAGCAGCTATCCCAAGAATCTATAGACTTAAATTTGGAAGAGATATCTTCAAAGACTTAATGGAACTTGAAAAGTCCATGAAGAAAAATGATGAAGATAAATCTAATCTAGATATAGGTTCATTAGAACTATTTGAAAATATAGCCTATGTAATGGCAAAGCATGGAGATAAATCTGTGCCAGATAGTCCAGAAGAATGGTTAGATAATTTCTCAACCTTTTCAATTTACCAAATTCTACCTCAGTTAATTGAGTTATGGGGACTTAACATCAAGTCGGAAGAAGTTCCTAAAAAAAAGTAAGACCGACAGAAAGACCAATGACTACACCCTTGTTTCTATTAAGGGCTGTAGAATTAGGTCTTTCTGTTTCTGATTTATCCCTACTAACAATTGGACTTGTAAATGATATGTTCACAGAAAAGAATAACGACGACTATAAATATAAAGAAGTAGCTACGCAAGAAGATTATGATAAGTTTTAATCTTCAAGCTTAGCTACTCTTTTTTCAGCATCTTTATAGACTTTGGATTCGGCTCTTGCACCGATAATAATGACAAGAACTTCGTCATCTGATTTTTCCAATTTATAAACGATCCTAAGACCTGAACTCTTAAGTTTAATTTTCATAAGACCAGCAAGCTTAGAATCAGAAAGGTTAGAAAGAGGCTTGCCATACCCACCTTCAGTATTAGGAAGAGGATTTATTAAGATCCTCTTAAGTGCTTTATCGACAATTTTTCTTTGAGATCCATCTAAGGCTTTATAGTCTTGGATGGCTTCTTTTATAAAGGATAGTTTATAGTTCATTCGATTTCGTCCTCATTAAGAGGAGAGACTTCATTTAAATCGATATGAAAGGCTTCTTCAAATTCATCTTGAGAAATTAAATCGGATTTATCCATTGATGACATCCTTGTATTGGCAAGCATAAGATCTCTTGCATCTTCGAGCTCATCAATGAGTTTCGTATATTCATCAGGGGAAACAAGAATGCACTCAGGAGTGTTGTTCTTTAATACGACCTTAGAACCGTTCACTTTGACATCATCGAAAATACGTCCAGCTAGGCCTCGATTAAATTCAGAAATGGATACAGTCTTGTTGGATAATTCTTTTACAAAATTCATACTTATCACCTCAAGATAAGTATAGCAAAAATTGATAAAAACATCAACAAAAACACTGATAAATATATCTCTAGAGAGGAGGTGAGATATTGGCAAATAGAATAAAAGGGATAACTGTTGAGATTGGTGGGGACACTACCAAATTACAGACTGCACTAAAACAAGTAAATACGGAGATTAAACATACTCAATCTGAACTTCGTGATGTCAATAAACTTCTAAAACTTGATCCTGGCAACACTGAACTTATCTCACAAAAACATAAACTGTTAGGTCAGACATTAGAAGAAACAAAGAATAAACTAACATCATTAAAAGAGGCACAAAAACAAGCTGAACAGGCTCTTGCAGAAGGTAAGATTTCCCAAGAGCAATATGATGCTCTTAAACGAGAGATTATTGAAACAGAACAAGCCCTTAAATCTCTAGAAAGGCAAGGGGCAACCACAAATCAGACTCTTCAAAACATAGCTATTACTGGAGAAAAATGGCAAAACACAGGGCAAAATATAGAAAACGTGGGAAGAAAAATGATGCCAGTATCTCTTGCAGTAGCAGGTCTTGGAGCAGCAGCTGTAAAGACTGCATCAGATTTTGATTCTGGTATGTCAAAGGTAAAAGCAGTATCTGGTGCAACAGGGTCCGACTTTGATGCCCTAAGGGAAAAGGCTCGTGAAATGGGAGCCAAAACAAAGTTCTCAGCATCTGAAGCGGCAGAGGCTATGAACTACATGGCTATGGCTGGTTGGAAAAGTAAAGATATGATTAGTGGTATTGAAGGAGTCATGAACCTTGCTGCAGCTAGTGGTGAGGACTTAGCTACTACTTCAGATATCGTAACAGATGCCCTTACAGCCTTTGGTTTAAAAGCAGAAGATTCTTCTCACTTTGCTGATGTTCTTGCTGCTGCATCATCTAATGCCAATACCAATGTTTCATTAATGGGTGAAACCTTCAAATATGCTGCACCTATTGCTGGGACACTTGGATATTCAGTTGAAGATACAGCAGTGGCTATAGGTTTAATGGCTAACGCAGGAATAAAGGGTTCACAAGCAGGGACAGCTTTAAGGTCTGGACTAACAAGACTCGCATCACCAACTAAAGAAGTTATTAACGGAATGTCTATGTTAGGCTTATCTATTGAAGATGTGCAGGGGCTTTCACTTGATGAGACTCTAAGCACCTTTAGAGTAGCCTTTGCTAATTTAGATGGGACTCAAAAAGCACAAGCGGCATCCATGATATTTGGTAAAAACGCTATGTCTGGAATGCTTGCAATTATAAATGCCAGTGAGAAAGACTACAACAGTTTGAGTGATGCCATATATAACGCAGATGGAACAGCAGAAAAAATGGCTGCTACTATGCAGGATAACCTAGCTGGTCAATTAAAGATCCTACAATCTGCCTTAGAAGAATTAGCTATATCCTTTGGAGAACTTTTAATGCCTGCTGTTAGAAAAGCAGTAGATATATTAACAAAACTGGTAAATGGACTTAATGCACTTCCAGGACCAGTAAAAGGTATTATTGCAGGAATCGGTCTTTTTATAGCTGCTCTTGGTCCTGTACTTATGATTGTAGGAAAACTTATCTGGTCAATAGGAACTATTATGACCAAAGGACCTCTAATAGTAGGAGGAATAACTAAGATAGTTGGAATCTTTACAGGTACACTTATACCAGCAATTACTGCAGTAGTATCAGCCATTGGGATTGTTCCTATTGCTATTGGTGCAGTAATAGCAGGTCTAGTTCTTTTATGGAAGAAGTGTGACTGGTTTAGAGAAGGTGTCATCTCTATTTGGGAAACTATCAAAGAATCAACTGTTGCCATTTGGAATGGAATAAAAGAATTCTTTGTAAACCTATGGCAAGGGATATCTGATTCATGGACAAGTACCTGGACTGAAATAACAAGTTTTCTATCAGAATTCTGGTCTGGATTTATTGAAGGTGTTAAGACTACTTGGAAAGGCATCAAGGACTTTTTTGCCAACCTATGGAATGGACTTTCTGAAGGATGGAATACTATCTGGACATCTATAACAACTTTTCTAACTGAATCTTGGAATACCTTTATTGAGGGAGCAAAGAGTCTATGGCAAAGTTTAGGAGAATTCTTTACGAGCCTCTGGACAGGAATTAAAACTATTTTTACCAATATATGGACAGCTATTTCAACTACAACTACAGAAGTATTTACAGCAGTTAGTGAGTTTATCAGGACTACTTGGGAAAGTATTAAGACTTTAATTTCAACAGTTCTAGATGCAATCAAAGTAAAAGTAGAGACTATTTGGAATGGACTAAAAGAGTTTTTAACAACAGTTATTACTGCTATTGGAGAATTTATTTCTACATCCTGGACAAACATAAAAACTACAATTGAGACTATCTTGACTTCTATTAAGGCAGTTCTTGAATCAATCTGGAATGGGATAAAGACCTTTATCTCATCTACAATGAATAACATAAAGTCCTTTGTTTCATCTGCTTGGAATTCTATAAAGTCGACTATTTCCTCTGCAGTGAATACTGCAAAGTCAGCAGTATCGTCTGCTTTTAATTCTATGAGATCAAGCATTTCATCTACCATGTCAAATATTCAGTCCACTATCAGAAATGGATTTAATAATGCAGTTAATCACATTAAGAATTTGGCATCTCAAGCTTATACATGGGGAGCTGATATGATTAATGGAATTGCAAGAGGGATTAGAAGTGCGATTAGCAATGTGACATCTGCTGTATCGAATGTAGCATCAACTATTAGGTCCTACCTGCACTTTTCAGTTCCAGATGTTGGTCCACTTACCGACTACGAATCATGGATGCCAGACTTTATGGAAGGTCTATCTAAGGGAATTGAAAAGAGCAGGAGATTAGTTCAATCTTCGATGGAAAATGTCGCAAGTGATATGGTTTTAAGTCCAAATATATCAGCTGTTGGCATAGGTGGATATGATAAAGAACCTGCTGTAAATGGAATTGATATAGGAAGACAAATATCCGATGCACTTGCAAATATAAATGTTAAATCGGAAAATGCTGGAGATATAGTTATCCCAGTTTATCTTGGAGGCACACTCCTTGATGAAGTTATTGTCAATGCATCTATGCGTAAGAATTTAAGAAGTGGAGGTAGATAATGACCTAACCCAAAATCTATGATTTTGTTGGTAGGTCAGATGCAGTCTCACCCCATGAACAAGGAGCAAAGCGACGCAGTGAATGGAGGTGTAGTCGTATAATGAAACATCAATCATATTTAATTATTGAAGGAGTAGACCTACCTCTACCAAATTCTTATGATTTGGAGTTTAGAGATATAGAGGCAGATACTGGAGGAGAAACAGAGGCAGGAACTATTCAGAGAGATATAGTTAGAAATAAAGTAGCAAGTATTTCTGTAAGTTTTTCTTGTAGTCCTAAGCTTGTGAAGATATTGAGTGGTCTTGCTAACAAGTCTAATCTAAAAGTTAAATACTTAGATACGGAAATATTAGAACTAAAAGAGACACAAATGTATATAGACAAGTTTCAAGTTAAACTAATAAAAGATACTTCTTATAAGGGATTGTGGGAAGTATCTTTTTCATTGGAGGAGTACTGATGTATCCAACAAGCAATGAATATAAAACAGCAATCAAAAAGAATTCTCGTAAATTTTACTGGACGGGAAATATCATCTTAAAAGATGAAACAATCATTCCATTTACCAATAAAGATATTCTTAAAGGGTCTGGGTACATCCATCGTTCCTGCTCTGGATCTTCTGAACTTGAAATAGGTACAGTTTATGCTGGAGAGTTTGGAATTAGCCTTTTTTCAAATATAGATAGGTATTCTTTAGAGGATTCAAAGATAGAGCTTTTTTACCATCAAGAATTAGAAAGCAAAAAGATAGAAACCATACCAATGGGAATCTTTGATGTCACTGAGGCAAATAGGTCTAAGAAAATTTTAGAACTAAAAGGTTATGACTATATGCTTAGGTTTGATAAGAACTTTCCTGTAACAGATACCTTTGGTACAGCCTTTGAACTACTAAGTTTTTCATGTGAGAAGTGCAGGGTAGAACTAGGTATGACAGAAGATGACGTGAAAGCTTTTGTTAATGGTGAGGAAGTTTTGGCGATTTATCAAGACCATGATATAGAAACCTATAGAGACTTTATTCACTATATAGCATCGACTCTTGGTGCTTTTGCTGGGGTCTCTCGTGATGGTAAGTTGGTTTTAAAGAAGTATGGAGAAAGCATATCAACTGAAATTAAAACGAGAGAAAGATTTTCTTCGTCAATATCAGATTTTAAGACAAGATATACAGCCATCAACTCAACAAATGCAAAGACTAAAATAGCTGAATACTATTCTTTAGAAAATGATGATGGATTAACTATGAACCTCGGAATAAATCCATTAATGCAATTAGGGCTTCCAGAAAAAAGAAAAAGAATGTGTGAGGTTCTTCTTACTGAAATTTGTAAGATTCACCACACACCCTTTGACATGGTAACTATAGGAGACCCCAGTCTTGATGTAGGAGATAGAATAGCTATTTCTTACGAAGAAGAAAAAATTGAAGGGCTTATTACCGACATTGAATACAAAATAAATGGAAAGCACAGGATTTTAGGAGTTGGAAAAAATCCATATTTATCTAAAGCTAAGAGCAAGAATGATAAAAATATAGTAGGACTTTTAAATCAGATTGAATCTGAAAAGTTAGTAGTCCATGCCTATTCTAATTACTCTGCTTTTAATCTTTCCTCAACAGATACGCCGGTAATTCGTATAGAATTTGCCTCCAATAAAGAAACGGAGGCAATTTTTAATGCATCTATCTTGTTAAATATAATTTGTGATACTGAAGAAAAGACAAGAAAGGTGTCAAGAAAAGTAAAGAAGCAAGTAGAGTTATTAAATAACGATGGAAAATCCTATATTCCTCCAAAGTTTGAAGAAAAAGAGGAAGTAGAAGAATTAGACTTTATTGAAAACATAGAAATACCAACAAGGCTAGTTATTACCTATGTTTTTAATGATACGAAAATAGAACATCACATTCCAAAAGAAACTTACTTAAGTGGCGACCACATTCTAAATCTTTTTTATCCATTAACTAAACTTCAGGAAAAGACGATGAACAACTTCTCAGTATTAATTAGACTCGAATCAGGACAAGCAATGATAGGTAAAGATAATGCTATTGCAGCTATATCTGGACAATCTCTAGGTTCTACAGAGGCTTGGGATGGAAAGCTTAAGATTGATGAATCTTGGAAGAAGATAGAACTTAGTCATTCATTCCTGCTTAGGAAATTGAAGGCTGAATACAAAGTAGAAAGACAAGTCCCAAGACCACTAGTATTTGATGAAAAGGTAGGAAGATTTAAATATCAAGGATTGATGCTTGGAAAATATACGGAAGAAATTAATACAGAATTTAAAGATAAGGAGGAAGGAAATGATCAAGGGTAAATCAGTCATTGAACTAACTGATGTGAGGACAAATACGAAGGAAATATATGAAGATGAAAACTTAATAACGAATGCAGTTCCAGATTTATTAAGACTCAATCCATCAGGGCTTATGTATCCAGTCGGAGAGGAACTTGTAACAAAATTTCACGAAGAGATTTTTCCAATTGCCAATAAGTGCTATGGTGGAATCTTATTATTTGAAAATCCTCTTGATGAAGATCCAAATAAAATAATTCCGCCATCTGAGAATAAGATTATAGGATACGCATCAAATGATGTTAATTCAACAGATGCATCTAAAAGGGGGTCGGCAAACTTAACTGAATCTTCTCCCATAGAAAATGGATATAAATTTGTATGGGATTTTTCTACATCGCAAGCTAATGGAAGAATATCGTCACTGGCGTTGACCCATTATAGAGGAGGGAAATACTTCTATGGAGATACTCATGGAAGAGACCCATTCCTACTTTTAAATAAAACAAAAATGAATTCTGATAGAAATATTACTGATATTTACCAAGGTTGTGTGGAATACGATATTGAAAACAGTACACTTATATCAATCTGGCCTAAAAACAAGACTTCTATAGATATTGTCAAACTTAGAGAATCAATTACAGATATCGGTTTAAATGATCCAATATTTACAAAGGGAAATTATCAAGAAGAAAGAACGATTGTAGATGCAAAGGAGTTTTTTGAAAAAGTATATTACTGGAAAGAAACTTGTTTTTATAACGGACCAGATGGTTATTGGTATGGATTTGGGACTAAGTACAATAAGTTAATAAGGATGAAGATTTCCAAAAAAGATTATTCTACTACTGTGGATGAATGGTCTTTAAATGACATTAGCTTATATAAACTTGGAGATTATAAGGACCAAGATTCTAGTTATTGCGAAAGGAGAGTATATAGCTGCATAAAAGACGGATATCTATATGCTATTGGTGCTGGAAATGATGATAACTTGTTATACAAGATTAACATCAATAATCCTGTTGATATTAGCAAATTTGATTTGGAATATGATATTCAAAGAATTACTTATTCTGGTGAATATATGTATTTATTTAATTGGGGAGATTATATTCTCGGGCATAAATTTTCAATAAATAAGAATGACGAAATTATTCGTAGAGATGATAAAACAGAGTATGAAGGTAGGAGCATTCCGTATCTAATGTCCACACCTATTCAATTAGGACCATTAATGCTTGGCTATGGAGGCTATGAAAATTCGTTTTATAAACTTCTATTTCTTCATACTCCATATCTTGGAACAATTAATAACCTATCAAGTCCAATATTAAAAACGGCAGATAAGACAATGAAAATAACTTACACATTAACAGAGGAGGAATAAAATGAATAAGTTTTTAGAAATACTAAAAGTATGTTTTACGGCTATCGGAGGATGGTTGGGATTTTATCTTGGAAGTGTAGATGCTTTTATTTACACACTACTTGCTTTTGTAATAGCTGACTATTTAACAGGCGTTTTAAGAGCGGGCGTAGAAAGAAAGTTAAGCTCATCCATAGGATTTAAAGGGATAGCTAAAAAGATTATGATTTTTATAGTTGTGGGAATAGCAAACCTATGTGATGTAAATTTAATTAAAGGTGATGGAACAATGATAAGAACAGCCATCATCTTTTTTTATATAGCAAATGAGGGACTTTCTATTTTAGAAAACTCTGTAGCACTAGGTTTGCCAGTACCAGAAAAGTTAAAGACGTTATTAGAACAATTTAAGGAGGAAAAATAAATGAGTAATAGCCCGTTAGTACAAGCAACAATTCTTTCACCTAACCATAGTGGAAGAAGAAATCAAAAGATAACAAAAATTGCTATTCACCATGCTGCAGGAGTTATAAATGGTAGAAACCTTGCAGGAGTATTTGTACCTAGAGCAAGACGTGCATCTGCGAACTATAACTTAGGATCTGATGGAGTTATTGTTTTAGGGGTTGATGAATCTAACAGAGCCTGGACAACTTCATCTTCCTGGTGTGACAACCGAGCAGTAACAATTGAAGTAGGGAACTCTACGAGGGGACCTCAGTGGTTAGTTTCTGATTATGTTTTAAATAGACTAATTGATTTAGTAACAGACATCTGTAGTAGAAATGGAATCTATCCTTGTACCTATACTGGAGGCAAAGATGGTGTCCTTCAAAAACATGAGTGGTATAAAAGTACTAACTGTCCAGGACCATATCTTGGAAACAAGTTTCCATATATAGCAAGCGAGGTCAATAAAAGACTAAGAGGCAATAAGACTGTTAGCAAACCAAAAAATGGATTATATAGAGTTAGAAAATCCTGGTCTGATGTTAAAAGCCAGAAAGGTGCATTTAGAAATATAGAAAATGCTAAAAAATGTGCCGATAGATTTGGATTAAAAGTATTCGATGCTAATGGCAAGATAGTTTATCCAGTTGGAAAGACAATCGACCAATTAGCAAGAGAGGTCATTAGAGGAGAATGGGGGAATGGAGAAGAAAGAAAAAGAAGGTTAACTCAAGCTGGATATGATTATTATGCTGTTCAGAAAAGAGTGAATCAATTAATTTAATATATAAAGTTAGAGGGATCAATTCTTATTTTTTATTATAGGCAACAATTGTTGACAATGCCGTTTTACTAACTTAAAATATTAAGGAATACATTAAAAATTAGAAAGAGGTAATTAAGCTAAGTGGGTAATAATATAAAGAGGATTAGAAAACAAAAGGGCATGACACAAGGTGATTTATCAGAAATGGTAGGCGTTACTAGACAATATATAAGTGATGTGGAGAATCTAAAAAAAATACCATCAGTCAAGATTGCGTTTGATATTTCAAAAGCACTTGAAACCAATGTATACGAATTATTTTATTATTTAGGCTAATATTATATAAGATAATATTTATCCTGGAGTTAAGTTATATACATCTAGTATAAATAGGTCAGTTATGTCTTATTTAGTTTAAATTAAACACGATTAAAAATATATATATCCATTAAATTCTCTAGATTAATATGAGTTTTTACTTTTTAATGGTGTTACGTTTAATTTTGAATCTATCAGATAATATTGATTTAGAAATTAATGAAGTTCACATATTTTTATTATTTATTTTTATAATCTGGTTTATTCAAAAATTAATTAGATAATACTAAAAACTACAATTGATTAAAATAGATTGTTTGGTGTATAATTATGTCAACAATAGATGACAAACATTATGTGTCTTAGGAGGTTTTTCATGTGTAGAAATAATTTAATTCAAATTATTAATAAGGAAATGAATAATAATACAGCAAAAAGATTAGGTACAATATTCGATACTGGAAATAGTAGCTACTTTTATGATACTGGAACAGGAAAAGTTATCACACTTGATAAAGAGTCTAAACATATTCTTAGTTCCATACTTAAGTCTACAAATGATTCAATAGAAAAAATTGACACTGATAGAAATTACTTGAATTATTTTTTAGATTTTATTGAACAAGAGAATTTATTACAAGCAATAGAGCCTCGTAGTTTTTCACATCAAAATCATTCGAAGTTTAAATTAGAAAAAATTTTAAATAATGAAATGGAACAGTTGATATTAAAGGTTACAGGCAGATGCAACTTTAGATGTAAGTATTGTATATATAATGAAGAGTTTCAGCATAATTGTAATTTTGAAAATGAAGATATGAGTTCAGAGATGGCCAAAAAAGCGGTAGATTTCTATTATGATCATTCATCAAATAGTAAATATACAGCTATAACTTTTTATGGAGGAGAACCTTTAATAAAGTTTGATTTAATAAAAGAAGTAATTGACTACTCCATTTATAAGTTTCGAGATAGATCAAACATGTTAAGTTTTTCGTTAACATCTAATTTGTCACTTATAACTGAAGAGATGATTGATTATTTTATAAGTGTACCAAACTTTAATTTGGTTTGTAGTTTAGATGGTGATAGAGAAAGTCAAAATTCATATAGACAATTCGCTGATGGAACGAATACATTCGAAGTAGTATTTGAAAAATTTAAATTAATTTGTGACAAGGCAAATAAAGAACCTGATAGTTCATTTTCTTTATCAGCAAATATGGTTTTTACTCCACCGTATACATTTGAAAAATTAGATCGTGTCAATAATTTCTATTCAAGTTTAAATTTTCTACCTAAAGATTTCTCTATTATGATTACTTACCCAGATGAAGGTAGTTTAGATGATGGTGGCTTTTTACAAACATTAAAAGACGACGATAGATACATAAAGTACTTTGTGAATGAATCAGATTTAGTATACTCAGATCCACTACAACAATGGTCTGAGGAAAAAACCATGAAAAACAAAGGACTTGACTCAAATAATAAGAATAATTTATATTTTAACTATATCAAGAGTCAATTAATTAGAATTAATACTAGATACATATCTGACAATGTATCGGCCAACTATCCATTTAATGGATGCTGTTTACCAGGTATGCGTAGATTATATGTAGATACTAAGGGTGTTTTTTATCCCTGTGAAAGGGTTGGAAAGTCCCCTAGTATAGGCAATATAGATGATGGCTTAGATTATGAATCTATTGAAAAGTATTATATAAATGAATATGAGAGCTGTTCTCTAAAGTATTGTCAGAATTGTTGGGCAATAAGACTATGTGGAACATGTTATGCTGTAAATATGTTGGAGAATGGAATAGATAAAGATTACCATGAAAAGAAATGTGATTTAAATAGATTGAGAATAAAAAATCAATTGGCTTTTTATCATGAGGCTCTTGAAAAAGAATTGGATTTTTCTATTCTTAAAGATGAATTTTTGTATTAAAAAGGTATTAACTAGACAGATATTGCCTAGATAAGGAGGATTTTTATGTTAAAAGTTGTAGATCCTATGTATAAAAAAGAAGTTACTGATGATGTAGCATTTTCATGCAGATGCTATTGTAATGTTCAGGCACAAAACCATTCTACTGGTAAATCTGGTGCTTGGTGGCCTGGAGATTGTGGGTGTGCTTGTGCACCTGGAAATGTACGTAATCACAATTCAAATAGTGCTGTAGTTGGATAAAACACAATTAGTTTTAAGTTGAAAGTTTAGTAGTTTAACGTCTAAAAGGCGATTCTGTTTGGTTAATACATACATATTTTGAGGAGGTTAGTTTTGGAAATTACAGGAAGTAAAGTATTAAAAAAAATATCAAATGAGCCTATAATAAAGTCTGTTAATTTCAGTTTTAAAGAGGGGGTTAATGGCTTAATAGGAGCAAATGGTGCTGGAAAAACTACGCTAATTAGGTTAATTACAAAATATTACAAATTAACATCTGGAAAAATAAGAATCAATTTAGAAAATGATACTGATTTATTCGATAATGAAACGATGTATTATGATAATTTAGGATATTTACCACAGGATTTTAGAGGGATTGGTGAATTTACCGTAATCGAATTTTTAAATTATATAAAAAGGACAAAAAATATCTCTAATAAAAATAATACTGTTATAGGAGATTTAGTTGATACATTATCTCTTGATAAATTTCTAAAATATAAATTAAAAAATTTGTCAGGGGGAACTTTAAGAAGAGTTGGAGTTTTACAAGCTTTAATAAACAATCCAAAAATACTAATTCTTGATGAGCCAACGGCTGGTCTAGATCCAAGTGAACGTATTAATTTAAAGAATTATTTAAATGATATAGCTGAAAATAGAATAATCATTGTTTCAACTCATATAATACAAGACATAGAAGATATTGCTAATAATGTAGTAATTATAGATTCCGGAAAAGTTGTTTTAAATGAATGTGTGAATAAGGTTGTAAGTTCCATGAACGGAAAGACATGGAGGGTTAAAACAGATGCTAAAACATTGCAGGTTCTTAGAGACAAATATCCGATAAGAAAAATTAAAGAAGATGAAAGTGGGTTTTATGAAGTAGTTTTATTATCTGAATCAAAGCCGATAGATAATTCAATAAAAATCAACGCAAATCTTGAAGATGTTTACTTGTATTACTCAGAAAAAAAGGATGATAGTTATGAATTTTGAATTTAGAAAACTATATAGAAACAAGCTATTTAAAATTTCAATTTTTTTGATCTTAATTTACATAGCTGTAATTTCTTTTAAAAACATAAATGCGAGAAATTATTATGTATATAGAAATGATGGTTTAAGTTATTTGACAGGATTATCAGCGACGAAAGCTGAAAAAAAAGATAGAAGTTCGATATATGGCAAATTTATTGATGAAGAATTTTTAAGCAAATATCTTTCTATACACAAAGATGTAATTAGTGGGAAATATGATAATTTAGATGATACATCAAGATATGTTAAGTATGAACAAAAATATAATGATATTATGATTTTAATAGCAAAGTCTTATGCTCCTTTTAATTCTTTTGATCTCAATATAGCTGATACCCTTTCTTTTGATGATCTTGATACATTTTATACTAATAGAAAAGCTAAGCTTAATACCTATTTAGATAAAACAGAATTTAAAAATTACAAATTTACCGATGGAGAAAAAAATTTTTTATTAAAAGAAAATGACAAATTAAAAACACCAATAGAATACACTTATTATAAAGGATGGGAGATTTTATTGAGCGATTTCTTTATAAGTTCAATATTGTTTGCCATATTTAGTAATGTGGTGGTTTCCAATACCTTTACAATGGACTATTCAAATAATATGAATGAAATTTTATTTGCTACAGTGGGTAAAAAAAGAATAATAAAAAATAAGATTAAGTCAGGCATATGGACAGGAGCTTTGATGTTTTTATTACCGCATTTACTCTATGCTTTTGTAATTCTATTATTATTTGGAATAGATGGATTTAATGCACCAATACAGCTATATCAAACGTATTGGAATAGTGTGTATAATTTAACTTTTTTACAGGCTTATTTGTTGATTCTGATGCTAGGAGTTTTAATAACAGTTTTTTCAATTATAATAAATATGATTGTTTCTATAATATCAAAAAAATCATTAATCTCAGTTTCGATAGTTTTAGCACTTAACTTTATCCCTTTAGTCTTATATGAAGGGGCAGGTAGAGTTCTAAAGAAAATATTATCTGTATCAATGATAAATTTATACAACGGGGAGTCTTTATTGATAAATTACAGGCCTATATTTAGGATTTTTAATATCCATATATTGCAAGCATATGCAATGGTGCCGATATGTTTAGTAATAATAATTATTTTTAGTATTATATTAAATATCCTTGCTATAAGAAATTATGAAAATTATAAATAATCATATGCTTATATTAGATAACCAAGGGTCAATTATTGTAGATTCTAAATCTAAGAACTATAGGATTTCTTTTATTATGAAAATTAGAGAACCTCATGATGGCTGGGCGCATTTGTTGGAACATTTTATTATAAATATGATTGAAAGTGAGGAATATTTCAATAAATCATTATTTATTGAAGGAAAGACTGATTATGTGAGTATAGAGATAATTATAGGAAAGATTGATGTATTTGAAGATTTGTTATTTATAATACAATCCTTTTTTTTCACACTTGGAATCATAAATAATAGTGAACTTTATGAAAGAAAAGTAGCAATAAGGACTAATATGTGTTTTATAGAATCTAAGAAGGAAGTGTTAAAGGAGATAGAAAAAAAGTTTCTTTCTAATAAGAGACAATTGAAAATTAATGAAGTTTTAATAAGTCAAAAACTAGATGAATTGCCCATAGGGAGTTCTAATTCAATAAGATCATGTAGTTTAAAGAAGATTAAAAAATATTTTCAACTTAATATTGTGGATATATTTTATATAGGAATTGTGAAGGATGTGTTGGAAAGTAAGAAAATACAAGAAAAAATTACGAGGTTGTACAGTGGAAAATATTGATGTATATAGTTTTAATAAAATAAGAGACGATGAACTTTTTGAATTAAAAATCTTATTGGATATTGGTTCTGTAGTAGGTAATAAAGAGATAGAATTGTTATTTTTAATTTACGAAGAAATATTAAAGGACCGATTAAAAAAATTGCTAAAACATATAGATTTGAATACTATAAATTGCTTTATAAATTTTAATATAAAGGCAATAATGATAGGAAATATTTTCACTGAAATTAATATATGTTCTGATATAGATTTGTCCTCCATAATATTAGAAAAAGCAAATTCACTCATCTATGATGAAGCAGGAATTCGGGAATTCGATAAAGGATTAAACAATATAAGGGATTTTCTTAAGATGGATTTATCTGATACTTACTATTTGTTTAACTCATATTCGTTATTTTATAAGTATGGATTAATTCCGATAAATCACATAAATAAAGAAAAATTTGTTTTGCGTCTTGAAAATATCACTATAGAGTCCTACAATTTATTTCAGTCTCAATACATAAAAAATGCAAAGATAATTATTATTTCATAGTAGACTTTGGGGGATATATTATGAAGATGTATAAAAAAATCATTTTTATTATTAGGTATGTATACTTAAGTATTGGCCTTATGTATAAGGCGAGTAAAATCAGATTTTTGATTATACTAGTGAGTAGTATATTTTTGGGAATACTAAATTCTACTATAGTTATTGCTTATAAATATCTTATAGATGGGATTTCATTTTATATCAAACACTTTACTATTGATACGTACATATTTGTAAGAGCAGTTTGTGTATATTCAATGGTAAAGTTATTAATACGTGTTATTACGCAAATAAATGATTATTATAGTTTTCAATACTTTAATGAGCTAGATAAATTTTTTACTATAAATATAAGTAAAAAGATTAGCAGATTAAAGATGGAGAGTTTTGATAATTCGAAGACTTATAATTTAATACAAATGGTATACAAAGACTCTACTTCTAAAAATAAAATGATGTTAGATATAGTTATGGATATGATACGAAATCTTATTACAATGGTCAGTGTATCGTATATAATAATTAAGTTTAGTATGTTATGTTTTTTTGTTTGTATAGTTAGTTCAATTCTTAATATTATAAATGAATTTGATGCTTTAGAAAAACTATATAATGAATATAATAAACAAATAGAAAGTATTAGATATATTGAAATTTTAAAGTCTATTTTAACAAAGTATAATTGGATTGTCGAAACAAAAGTTTACAGTTCTGTCAAAATACTAATAGGTAAAATGACAATAATATATGACAATAATTTAAAGAATAATAAATCTATAAAATCAAAATATTTTAAGCGATCAATATGTATTTCAGTATTAGAAGAGATAACAAATACTGTGAATATAATTTTGATAATATTAAGATGTTCTAAACTTAAAATAAGTATTGGGTCAGCAATAATGTATTTTCAAACCATGGAATTAGTTAGGCAATCACTTACAAATTTATTTAGTTCAGTGGAGAGTTCATATGAGAGTTGTTTATATATTGAAAAGTATTTTGATTTAATGAATTTAAAAGAAAGTAATGAAGGAACTGTTAATTTGAATAGAAAAGTAGAACAAATCACTTTTGAAAATGTTAGTTTTCGATATCCAAACAGTAATAAATTTGCTTTGAAAAATTTTAATTATACTTTTAAAATAGGGAAAAATTATGGAATAATTGGTTTGAATGGATCAGGAAAAACAACTTTAACAAAATTAATTTTAGGTATGTATGACCCAACGGAAGGAGAAATTAAAGTCGATGGAGTATTAATTAATAATGTAAATAAAAATAACTATTATAAATATTTTGATACAGTACATCAAGATTTTATAAAGTATCCATTTTCGTTAAGAGAAAATATAAGTATTGGAAGCTCGCATTCAGGAGAATATGAATTAATTTCTGATAATGGTATAAATGAGATCCTCTCGCAAATTAATATTTATAATAATGAAAAAGATAAACTGAACTTTGACTATGATAATGTACTTGATAAGAGTGTAGCTGGAGGGATTGAATTATCTGGAGGAGAATGGCAAAAAGTGGCTATAGCACGAGCCTTGTACAACAGATCTGAAATTTTGCTTCTGGATGAGCCAACATCATCTATAGATTCATTAACTGAAGAAAATATTTTTAATCTGATAAATAAAAATAATGGTGAAATAATGAATATTATAATATCGCATAGGTTGAGAAATCTTGTAAAAGTTGATGAAATAATATTGCTTGATCATGGTGCGATGGTTGCTAGTGGTTCTCATCAGACGCTTTTAAAGAATGAACTGTATAAAAAACTTTATAATAGTCAGGATTATAACATCTTAAACGACATAAAAAATTGACCAAAACATTCAGAAAACTGAGATTCCATTCAAGTGAATATTTCAAATGAAAAATAAAATATTTACAATTTCACTTATAACAATACTAGCGTGTAGTCCGATCTTTTTTGTAGGTAAATATCAATTATATGGATTTTTAGTGGAATTAAATTATATTGATAGTATATTTTATTATTTCCATTAGTATGGAATATATTTTTATTTTTATCTTTTTGATGATAAACCTTCTAGTTATGTAAGTATAATTTTCTATATAATAGGAATCCTAGCGTCTTTATATTTTAAAAGAATATTCAAAAAATGATGTAAATTTATTATCAGATAAAAATAAATTAATACATAAAAATACAATTAGCTATTTATACCTATTGGTACTTCAAAACGAAATACTAATAGGTTTTTTTGTGTTCGATATTTTATTTTATACTTAAGAAAACTTCTTACTCAAAAACACTTCCTTTGTCCTAAGGAATATAGAGGAAAGAAAATTAGGGTTAAAAATAACCTTAATTTTTTTGCCTGTGATACAGGAGGTGGAGTATGGAAGTAAAGAAGTTTGAAGGTGAAAAAGAAGTCGTAAAGCCTGAATACACTGAAAGGGATTTAAAGGCAGAGCTTAATTTCTATCTATCGGATAAGTTCATCCAAGATCTATTTCTGTTAGACGAAATCAGCCTTGAAGAATATAGAAAAATTAGGAGAGAAAATATTAAAAAATTCAGACCTATTCTTTCGGAATTACTGCTATAAGACTTGATAAATACTCACTTGTACGGGAATATAGCACTAGCAGAAAGGAGGTTGAATGGATGAAAAAGATAACAAAAATAGAAGCTAATCAAAAAGAAGAATCTACATTAAGAGTTGCTGCCTATGCAAGAGTATCGACTGATGAAGACGCTCAGCTTGTAAGTCTTAAAACACAAAAGGCACACTATGAAAAGATTATATCTGAGAACAAGTCATACACTTTTGCAGGCCTATACTTTGATGAAGGCATAACTGGAACAAAGAAAGAATGCAGAGACGGTCTTTTAAAAATGCTAAAAGATTGTGAAAATGGGAAGATAGATTTTATCCTAACGAAGTCAATATCTAGGCTTGCAAGAAACACGACAGATTGTTTGGAAATCGTAAGAAGACTCCTTGACCTAAACATTGGCATCTATTTTGAAAAAGAAAACATTGATACCAGGACAATGGAAAGCGAGTTGATGTTATCCATACTTTCATCCCTTGCAGAAAGTGAATCCAGGTCTATTTCAGAAAATAACAAGTGGTCTATAAAGAAAAAATTTCAAAATGGAACTTTTATCATATCAAGCCCACCCTATGGCTATGAGAATATAGACGGGAAGATGGTAGTTAACGAAGAAGAAGGAAAAATAATAAAAGAAATATATGAAAAGTATCTTTCAGGTAAGGGGACACATAAAATTGCAGAAGACTTAAATAAGAGAAAAATTAAAGGACAAAGAGGAGCAAGCTGGCATGGGTCAACTATAAACGGAATCTTAAAAAATGAAAAATATATAGGCGATGTCATCTACCAAAAGACCTATACAGACGATACTTACAAGAGGCATAAAAATAAGGGAGAAGAAGACCAGTATAAGATAATAGATAACCATAAAGCTATTGTAAGCAGAGAGGACTTTGAGAAAGTACAAGAATTAATAAGACTTAGGGCTATAGCAAAAGGAAATGGAAAAAATACTAAAAGATATCAAAATAGATATAGCCTATCTGGAAAAATTAAGTGTGGAGAGTGTGGTTCAAGCTTTAAAAGAAGGCATCACTATAACGGCAAAGATAAATATATAGCCTGGACTTGCAGTGAGCACCTAAAAGATATCAATAAGTGCTCCATGAAGTTTATTAAAGATAAGGACATTAAACTAGCTTTTGTGACTCTAGTTAATAAGCTAATCTTTGGAAAAGATAGTATCCTTACACCACTTTTAGAATCCTTAAAGAGAGTGGACAGCAGGGAAGAAGTCGAGAAGATAAACAATATAGAAGAAAGTTTAGAAAAGCTAAAAGAAAGAAAAGAGGTTCTAAACAAACTAATAACTTCAGGGGTTTTAGATGCAAGTATTTACACAAAAGAAAGCAGTGAGATTTCAAGCGAAGAAAGAAACTTACTTAAGGAAAAGGAGAGAAGCAAAAAAGCCATCCTTGGAAACGATGAAGAAATAAGAGAACTTGAAAAGCTAATAGAAATCTTAGATAAAAGCGAAATGATAGATCACTTTGAAGATGACTTGTTTGAAGAAATCATTGACCACATTCAAGTTGTTAATAGAGAGACCCTAGATTTTCATTTAAAATGTGGACTTGTACTAAGAGAGGAAGTGAAAAATAATGTCTAGACTATGTTATGGCTATACCATAAGAGACGGAAGATTAGAAGTTCAAGAAAAAGAAGCGGAGAATATAAGAAAAATCTTTAAAAACTATCTTGCTGGCAACGCCCTTATTAAGTCGGCAGACCTTGCAGGCTTAAAGAAAAACAGCTCAAGCGTAAAAAGAATATTAACCAATAAAAAGTATTTAGGAAATGACATCTATCCCAAGATTATAGATAGAGAAAGCTTTGAGAAGGCAGGTCAAATGTTAAAGGAAAGAGCAGTAGCTATGGGGCGAGTTTGGGAAAAGGAAGAAGAGATTATTAGAGTTCCATGTAAGTTTAGATATAAAGAAGAAGGAGTTCTTCCAATAGATCCCTTTGAACGAGCGAGCCACCAGTACAATTTAATCGAGGTGATAGATGATGAATAGCAAGGTTATAGTCATACCAGCTAAAAAGAAAAAGGGAAACTCAATCAAGGAATCAGAAAAGAAGAAACTAAGAGTGGCAGCTTATGCGAGGGTATCAACAGATAGCGATGAACAAGCAACTTCTTATGACACTCAAGTAGACCATTACACAAACTATATTAAGAAAAATCTAGATTGGGAATTTGCAGGAGTGTTTTCTGACGAAGGAATCAGTGGAACTTATACCAAGAAAAGAGCTGGCTTTAATAAAATGATTGAAGAAGCTATGGAAGGAAACATAGACTATATCATCACAAAGTCCATATCTAGGTTTGCCAGAAACACACTAGACTGTTTAAAGTATATTCGAAAACTTAAAGAAAACAATATCCCAGTTTACTTTGAAAAAGAAAACATCAATACCATGGACGCCAAGGGAGAAGTCCTCCTTACCATTATGGCATCCCTTGCACAACAGGAAAGTCAGTCCTTATCTCAAAATGTGAAGTTAGGCTTTCAATATAGATTTCAACAAGGCCAAGTCCAAGTAAATCATAATAGGTTTTTAGGCTATACAAAAGACGAAGATGGAAAACTTGTCATCGTTCCTGAAGAAGCAAAAATAGTAAAGAGGATCTACAGAGAATACTTGGAAGGGGCAAGTCTACGAGACATAAAGGTAGGACTTGAAAAAGAAAAGATAGTAAATGGAGCAGGAAATAAGAAGTGGCATGTATCGAACCTCAATCAAATATTAACTAATGAGAAATATATGGGGGATGCCCTCCTACAGAAAACCTATACGGTAGATTTTCTAAATAAGAAAAGAGTAAAGAATGATGGGATTGCACCTCAATATTATGTAGAAAATAGCCACGAAGCCATCATACCAAAAGAAATCTTCATGCGAGTTGGAGAAGAAATGTACAGACGAGCTAATATGGTAAGTGGAAAAGGGAAAAGAAGAATTTATTCCAGCAAATACGCCCTTTCAAGTATTGTCTATTGCTCTAAATGTGGGGATATTTACAGAAGAATTGCTTGGAACAACAGGGGAAACAAATATATAGTTTGGAGATGTTGCACAAGAGTAACTCATGGACCAGATGCCTGCAATGCAAGAACCATAAAAGAAGAAGACTTACAAGAAGCAGTTGTGGAAGCCATCAATCAACTTATATCTGAAAGCAATGAAGTAAAAGAAATAATAAAAGAGAACATTAAAAAAGTCATCACAGGTGATGAAAGCAGCAGGATTGAAGAAATAGACAAAGAAATGCTGGAGGTTCAAGAAGAACTTTTAAAAGTAGCTAATGCCAAGAAAGACTACACAGACCTTGCAGATAAGGTGGAAGAGTTAAGGAATGAAAAAGAAAAGATACTCCTAACTATGGCGGAAGAGAAGAATGAACAAATTAGACTAATGGAATTAGAAGAGTTTTTATACAATCAAGAATTCGAAATAGAAAGCTATGATGAAGAGTTGGTAAGGAAACTAGTGGAGAAGATGGTTGTTTATGACGATGATTTAAAAATAGTATTTAAATCAGGACTTGAGGTTGAAATAGAAAATTGACAAGGATAAAAAGTAAATATACAATATAACTAACAGCACCCGACACGCCTCTTAACAATGCGAACCATGTTGAAGCCCTAGCCCTACTTGTCAAGGAGCGAAGCGACGCTGAAAAGTAGAGGCAGGTCTCATGCAAAGATTTCCCAAGAGAAGCGACCGAATAGGGAGCTTCGATTGGCAGAAATCGCCTGCTGAGACGGTATGTTTGATGTCAAGAAAATAATGATATAGCAATGTTTTAAGAAGAAACATCTATTTTATCAACTCGGAGAAATGTGTGTTTCTTTGTTTGTGAGAACAGATCGAGAGTGTCAGAAAAACAACCAGATTGAGTAAACAGTAGCAATAATCAATTAGGGAGTGGATAGAACAGATATTGACTTCAATTTAACGGCTGCTCTTTTAAATTAATACATTAATCTGTATCATTACGTTATAAAAGAAATATTATGATTGTTTTGTTGTATATTCATGGTCTGATAATTATTTTACTTTTCTTATTTGACAGATGGTAAGTAGGGCAGTGAAAAAGATTATGGATTTTATCTAAGCACTAAGTAGTTTAGATCACTAATCAGGGAAAATAAGGCCTTCAAGATGAATTCCGAAGGCCCCCTTTCCTTTCCATATAAATATACGTAAAGCATAAGGAACATATGGCAAAAAAAGTGTTTCTCAACATGAGATATAGCTTTTGATATTGAAAGGAGAGATTCAGTATGATAGATAATATTATTCAATCAGTGACAGACAAATTATCCTCTTTGCCTTATATAGAAGGCATTGTATTAGGGGGTTCTCGTGCAAGAGGCACACATACAGAGGATTCTGATATAGATATCGGAATCTATTACAAATCAGAATCATTTGACATTACAGCGATTAATCAAATTGCTACAGAGTTGGATGATGAGAATAGAAATAACCTTGTTGTACCTCCCGGAGCGTGGGGTGATTGGATTAATGGCGGCGGATGGTTAGTTATAAATGGGTATCATGTTGACTTGATTTTACGTGATATAAAACGGGTGGAACAAATAATCAAAGATACGGAGCAAGGAATTGTTACTACTAATTATCAGACGGGGCATCCCCATGGATATATAAGTGCTATGTATCGTGGAGAATTGGCGATCAGCAAGATACTATATACTAAGAATGAAAGCTTATGCGAATTAAAAAATCAGGCAGAAATTTACCCTGGTGCTCTAAAGAAGAACTTGATAAACTTTTTTATATTTGAAGCAGAGTTCTCTTTAATGTTTGTAAAAGCAAATGCGGGAGCAGAGGATAAATATTATATTGCAGGCCATGTTTTTCGTATTATTTCATGCTTAAATCAAGTACTATTTGCATGTAATAATGCTTATTGCATTAACGAAAAGAAAGCTATAAAACTGATTGAAACCTTTGAATATAAACCTGAAAAATATGCTGAAAGGGTTAATCATATTTTTGAAGTACTCGGTCTTTCACTTTTTGAATGCTACGATCTGACCGAGAAGCTTTATAAAGAAGTGAAAAAAATTGCAACGGAGATGAATAACTTTTTAAACGAGGGGAATTCAGATGAAAGAAAACAAATATGATGATAATATATTTTTTCAAAAATACAGTCAAATGAGTCGATCACAGCAGGGACTAGCCGGTGCAGGAGAATGGGAAACATTGAGAAAGCTGCTGCCGGATTTTAAAGATAAGCTTGTGCTTGATTTAGGATGCGGCTATGGATGGCATTGTATTTATGCGATGGAACACGGAGCGTCTTCTGTTGTAGGTGTTGATATTTCTCATAAAATGCTCAAAGTAGCAAAAGAGAAAACGCATTTCTCACAGATTGAATATAGATGTTGTGCTATAGAAGATGTGGATTTCCCAGAGGAGAGCTTTGATGTAATACTAAGTTCGCTTGCGTTTCATTATGTAGCAGACTATGAGAATTTAATAAAAAAGATATATAGGATGCTGAAGGCTGGTGGCAATTTAGTTTTTACAGTTGAACATCCTGTTTTTACTGCTCATGGAACACAAGACTGGTATTATAACGAAAAAGGAGAAATACTGCATTTCCCGGTGGACAATTATTATTATGAGGGCAAACGGACAGCTATGTTTTTGGAAGAAAAGGTTACAAAATATCATAGAACACTGACCACATATCTAAATACACTGCTTTCAAATAGTTTTATAATAAATCAGATTGTGGAGCCACAGCCGCCAGAGAACATGATGGATATTCCGGGGATGGCGGATGAAATGCGACGCCCAATGATGCTGATTGTATCGGCAAAAAAGAAGATGTAATAATATAGAAAAAATAAACGAGGAGTATGTAAATGAGATCAGAAAAAGAAATGATGGATTTAGTACTTTCTTTAGCAGAACAGGATGAACGTATTCGAATTGTGACCCTTGAGGGGTCACGCGCAAATATTAATATACCTAAAGATGAATTTCAGGATTATGATATTACATATTTTGTAAGTGATATAGAACCGTTTATATCTAATGATGACTGGCTTAATCAATTTGGGAATATAATAATGATGCAAAAGCCGGAGGATATGGAATTATTCCCACCTGAAGAAAAGGGATTTTCCTATCTTATGCTATTTGATGATTACAATAAAATTGATCTTACCTTATTGCCCTTGGAAGAGTTAGATAATTACCTAAAGGGCGATAAATTAATAAAGGTTCTAATTGATAAAGATTGTAGAATTAAAAGGGACATAGTTCCGACTGATATAGATTATCATGTAAGAAAGCCAAGCGCAAGGGAGTATGATGATTGCTGCAATGAATTTTGGAATGTAACACCTTATGTTATTAAAGGATTGTGCCGTAAGGAAATTTTATTTGCTATTGATCATTTTAATCAGATTGTTCGCCATGAGCTGCTGAGAATGATATCATGGAAGGTCGGCATCGAAACAGGCTTTAAATTAAGTGTAGGCAAGAACTATAAGTTTATTGAAAGGTATATATCCGAGGATTTGTGGGAGAAACTTTTGTCCACCTACCGGATGGATTCCTATGAAAACATATGGGAAGCATTATTTCTATGCCATCAATTGTTCAGGGCGGTATCCGGTGAGGTGGCGGAAAGGCTTCATTATGCCTATCCGGAGTATGATAGGAATATAACAAAATATACCAGGGACATGTATAAAAAATACACTGGTAAAACCGGCTGCCTGGATAGCACATATGCCGCTGATATAGAAGAGAGGCGGGAACAGTGATTACAGAAATGAAAGCAGGGCACCTGAAAGATATCGATAAACCCAGCGAACCATTTGAGGTGATAGGTAAGATTATACCGAGGTATGAAAACGAGAATTGGACCTTTACAGAATTACTCTATGAAGCGCCATATTTAAAAAGCTACCAAGACGAAGAGGATGAAGAGGATGAGGAGGCAGATTGCCTTGAATATATTGACAATACTGATAAGATAATATATCTTTACTACCAAGACGATAAATGCGTCGGAAAAGTTAAACTGCGAAAAAATTGGAACCGGTACGCTTATATAGAAGATATCGCCGTATGTAAGGATTTCAGGGGGCAAGGCATAGGCAGCGCGCTTATCAATATATCTATAGAATGGGCAAAGCATAAAAACTTGCATGGACTAATGCTTGAAACCCAGGACAATAACCTTATAGCTTGTAAATTCTATCATAATTGTGGTTTCAAAATCGGCTCCGTCGATACTATGTTATACGCCAACTTTGAAAACAACTTTGAAAAAGCTGTTTTCTGGTATTTAAGGTTTTAGAATGCAAGGAACAGTGAATTGGAGTTCGTCTTGTTATAATTAGCTTCTTGGGGTATCTTTAAATACTGTAGAAAAGAGGAAGGAAATAATAAATGGCTAAAATGAGAATATCACCGGAATTGAAAAAACTGATCGAAAAATACCGCTGCGTAAAAGATACGGAAGGAATGTCTCCTGCTAAGGTATATAAGCTGGTGGGAGAAAATGAAAACCTATATTTAAAAATGACGGACAGCCGGTATAAAGGGACCACCTATGATGTGGAAAGGGAAAAGGACATGATGCTATGGCTGGAAGGAAAGCTGCCTGTTCCAAAGGTCCTGCACTTTGAACGGCATGATGGCTGGAGCAATCTGCTCATGAGTGAGGCCGATGGCGTCCTTTGCTCGGAAGAGTATGAAGATGAACAAAGCCCTGAAAAGATTATCGAGCTGTATGCGGAGTGCATCAGGCTCTTTCACTCCATCGACATATCGGATTGTCCCTATACGAATAGCTTAGACAGCCGCTTAGCCGAATTGGATTACTTACTGAATAACGATCTGGCCGATGTGGATTGCGAAAACTGGGAAGAAGACACTCCATTTAAAGATCCGCGCGAGCTGTATGATTTTTTAAAGACGGAAAAGCCCGAAGAGGAACTTGTCTTTTCCCACGGCGACCTGGGAGACAGCAACATCTTTGTGAAAGATGGCAAAGTAAGTGGCTTTATTGATCTTGGGAGAAGCGGCAGGGCGGACAAGTGGTATGACATTGCCTTCTGCGTCCGATCGATCAGGGAGGATATCGGGGAAGAACAGTATGTCGAGCTATTTTTTGACTTACTGGGGATCAAGCCTGATTGGGAGAAAATAAAATATTATATTTTACTGGATGAATTGTTTTAGTACCTAGATTTAGATGTCTAAAAAGCTTTAACTACAAGCTTTTTAGACATCTAATCTTTTCTGAAGTACATCCGCAACTGTCCATACTCTGATGTTTTATATCTTTTCTAAAAGTTCGCTAGATAGAGTTCTATATTAGAGATGTAAAGAGTTTTGGTGAAGAGGTTTGTGAGTATGGCTTTTATAACCAGGGTGCAATGAGAAGCACTAACAGCAGCTAGCTTAAGAACGCATAGGATATACTTTTTATGGAAGTCACAGAGGAGGAATAAAATTTGAACAGGATTAACAGAGTAACCTCTATTCTTATTCAGCTGCAATCAAAAAAAATAATTCCTGCCAAAGAAATTGCACAGCGATTTAATATAAGCTTAAGGACAGTTTACAGAGATATCCGGACACTTGAAGAAGCCGGAATACCAATTGGATCTGAGGCCGGAAAAGGATATTTTCTTGTAGAGGGCTTCCTACTTCCGCCGGTAATGTTTACAGCGGCGGAAGTGGGTGCATTGATTACAGCAGGGAAATTTTTAAATTGCCATGGAGATGAATCATTTATAAAGGATTTTGATTCAGCTATGTATAAAATCAAATCTATTTTGAAGCATGGTGAAAAAAACTATGCACAGGAGTTGGAGAACAGTATTAACGTGTACAGCACATCTGGACAGAAAAATACATTGGCGGATAACGTTATTGCAGCAATTCAGACTGCAATCTGCAATAAAAGGGTAATATCAATTCAATATCCTGCATCAGGAGGGCAAGAACCGGAAAGCAGAATGATAGAGCCTATATCACTGGGGTTTTATGAACAGAACTGGTACTTAATCGGTTTTGCAGGCTAAGAAATGAATATAGGAATTTTCGTGTGGATCGGATTAAAAGCATTTGCATAGAAGAAGAGCTCTGTCAAAGCCATGATGGCTCTTTGGAACAAATATTAAAACAAATGCTTTCATATAAAAAACTATATAATGTAATTCTTAGAGCTGAAAAAGGGGAGACATACAATTCTATCAAGAACAGGTATTCTCTCGGCTTCCTTGAAGAAACCGATTTGGGAAGTAAAATGGAAATCGAATTCCAGACAGATTCCTTTGAGATATTGAGCAAGCAGCTGATTGAATATGGATCAGGCATTGAAATAGTCCAACCTGATGAATTAAAATGCATAACCCGTAAACACCTGGCACAAATTACGAATCACTGCCTAAACTTGATTTAGAGAAAGCGATTGGTCTGTTATGTATTTTTTGTAAGGTTTCATATCCCCTGCTGACATACAGCTGTCAGTGTATTATGATATTCTACTATCAAAAAGGAGGATTGAAAAATATGAAACCAAAGATAATTATGCACACACAAATTAGCCTTGATGGCCGCATTAAAGGCTTTGATAATCCGGAAGTTTACTACCAGGTTGCCGGGGGAATTCATTCGGATGCGGTGCTGTTTGGGTCCAATACTGTTTTTACTGCATTTGAAAAATATCCTGCTGAAACAGAGGCTGATTTTGAGAAAATCATAACAAGCCCGGAGGACCCCAGACCAATAGGAGTCATACCTGACAGCAGAGGTATCTTGAGAAGTCTTCATTGCTTAAGAAATCTTGGATATCTGAAGGAAATTGTCATTCTGGTATCAACTGCCACTCCGAAGGAATATTTGAATTATTTGGAGGAAAGGCATTACCCATATATTGTGTCAGGAAATGATCATGTGGACTATGAAAAAGCCTTTCAGATCCTGCATGAGCAATATGGGTGTAAATACATGCGGACAGACAGTGGCGGTGGATTAACCAACAAATTATTAGAAAACGGACTTATTGATGAAATCAGTCTTGTGATATCACCATGTTTTGTAGGTAATAAAGAAAAACAACTATTTGATAACCTTCTGTTATCTGAAAAAGTTAATTTGGAATTGCAGGGAACAGAGAATGCAGAACATGGCTGTCTGTCATTGCGCTATGCTGTGAAAAATAAGGATTAGTGCAGCATACTTTAAAAAGTGTCTGTTGGGACAGTGTCCTAAAGGAAGCATAAGCTCATGGCTAGCGGCGGTGTTAAAGTAACGGCACTCGGCCCCAATATATAGTTGATATGCCCCTAAGCCTTTGAGGGCAAGGCGGTCAACCGCGCCTTTTCCGGTCCGCATACAGTCGTTCAATGAGGGTATCAAGCTCGGCAATGCGGCGGTGCTTCTCGGTGGTTCGTTTCTTCGCCGCCGTTTTCGGCTAATTCTAATTGATCCGAACTGTAAGGATAAGCAATTATCCGGGGCTAGTTAAGTATCTTAGAGAGGAAGATAAAGATAAGTAAACCAATTTTAAAGTTGTACCGAATAAAGCCTTCAAGAGGACAACATGCTTTTGAAGGCTTTATTGCTTACAATTACTTGGATTGTAACGCAAAAGCAGGCACCAAATCAATGAAAAATAGCCTATCCAGGCGACTGTTTCAGAAATATGGGCTTCCGCCAAGGGGATACCAGTGGGGTGCGACATCTTTTTTGCCCACTCAAGGCACGTTGAAGCAGCAATTCTGATGACGTATTGTGGTTTGGACAAGGAATAATAGGAGTCAACCACAACATGTAGTGGTTTGAGTACGAAAATTGGGTCAAAAACAGGCTAAAAAATACCGTTTTTTGACCCTTTTAAATAGGGCATTTGACAGATGACATTTGATGTTTCGGGATTAAAAATCCATAGGGTGAGGTAGATTAGCACAGAACTTTATTGAATAGAGAAATTAAAAGTGATATAAGCAGTTGCATAAGGAGGAGTTAAATATGTGTACATGTATTGCAGTAGTAGATATTACTTTATCTCATTTATAATGAAAAAAATTAAAGGAGGTAAAGGTATGGGTATGTTTTCTATATTTGTTATTGAGAGATTTCATTATCAACCAAACCAAAAATAATTGGTTATAATGAGCTCTTAAGATTAGTTCATTATAACCGGCAAGGAGAAGTTTATAATGAAACAGAAAAACCCGAAAAATACGCAAAATTTCATTACATCTAAAAAGCATGTAAAGGAAATATTAAAATATACGAATATCAATAAACAAGATAAAATAATAGAAATTGGGTCAGGAAAAGGACATTTTACCAAGGAACTTGTGGAAATGAGTCAACGGGTGAATGCTATAGAGATTGATGAAGGTTTATGTCATGCCACGAAAAAAGCAGTTGAACCTTTTCAGAATATAAAAGTTATTCATGAGGATATTTTGAAGTTTAGCTTTCCTAAAAATACAGACTATAAAATATTTGGTAATATTCCCTACAATATTAGTACTGATATTGTAAAAAAGATTGCTTTTGATAGTCAAGCGAAATATAGCTACCTTATTGTAGAGAGGGGATTTGCTAAAAGGTTGCAAAATACCCAACGAGCTTTAGGTTTGCTGTTAATGGTGGAAATGGATATAAAAATTCTTAAAAAAGTGCCACGAGCATATTTTCACCCTAAGCCTAATGTAGATTCTGTATTGATTGTACTTGAAAGGCATAAACCATTTATTTTAAAGAAGGACTACAAAAAGTATAGATTTTTCGTTTATAAATGGGTAAACAGGGAATATCATGTTCTTTTTACTAAAAATCAATTAAGACAGGTGCTGAAGCATGCGAATGTTACTGATCTTGATAAATTATCCAATGAACAATTTTTGTCTGTTTTCAATAGTTACAAATTATTTCAATAAATTAAAAATAATTAAGCGTTCTCTAACTTTAAGAGAACGCTTAATCTTATTACATTGAAAAATGCATTCTATTATTTTCAATTATTATGATATAACATAACTATCATTTTACTTATTTGCATATTTGCACGAAAATATAGTTATCGACGACTATTCTGATAATAGCAACTAATATAGTCAATGATAACTCAAAATTTATTGATATAGTAGGTATATGTGCAACTAATTAGGGAAGATTTTAGCTTGCCATTTCTGAAACAGCTAAAACAAGTATTGCGTAAAGAATGCGCCAGTCTTCCCATGGACTTAAAATGCTTGCTTGGGGCACACATAAAACCCCTTGAACAATCTATTGACAGAGTTGAAGGACTGTCGGAGATTCTAAGACGAAGTAATCCTAAAATGGCCCTATGCCATACAGATATTCATAATTGGAACTTGATGCAACGGGATGAGCAGTTAGTTCTAATTGACTGGGAAGGCTTGAAATTGGCTCCAGTAAAAGCTGATCTCATGTTTTTTGTTGATAAGCCATATTATGATGTATTTATGAACATATACCTGAAATTACACAAAGATTTTTTAATCAATACGGATGCTTTGTTATTCTATCATATTAGACGTAAACTAGAAGATATATGGGAGTTTATTGAACAACTTTTATATGACAATCAAGAGGATAAGGAAAGAAATGAAACTATAAAAGTTCTTGATGGTGAACTGAATAACTTAGTGTTTTGAAAAAAGAATAACGTATTATTAAGCTAAATAATATTGGAGAAGAAAATGAATAAACAAGAATTATATCAAATTGCTTTCAGTATAATTAATCATAAAAAGTTACGGAACTTTGGAACTTCAGGGCATGTTGCGTGCGCGTTGGAGACAAATAGCGGTAACATCTTTACAGGAATATGCATTGACTTGCCCTGTTCTATTGGCTTATGCGCTGAACAGTCAGCTATTGCTGAAATGGTAAAGAACAATGAAACTGCAATCAAAAGGATTATCGCTGTATTTGAAGATGGGAGTATACTTCCACCATGTGGAAGGTGCAGAGAGTTTATTGCACAGATAGATAATCAAAATATAGAGACCCAAATTGTATTACCTGAAATGGAAGAAGTGTTGCTGAAAGATTTATTACCAGAAAGGTGGGATGGCAAATGGAACTGAAAAAGATAACTAGCAGGGTCTTTTATTATCCACATCAACCAGAAACTGATAGGCCTATGTTGGCATACTTAAATGGAGATAAAATTGCACTTGCCATTGATGCAGGAAATTCAGCAGACCATGTTGATGAATTTTATAAATCCCTAGAAATCGAGGACCTAAAGAAGCCAGATTTTACTGTCATCACTCATTGGCACTGGGACCATACCTTTGGAATGCATAAAATTCACGGATTGTCCATTGCACACCATAAAACCAACGAGTTTTTGAAACAGGAAAGAGCCAAACTATCTGACAGTGCATATATAAAATTTTTGATAAATGATGATGAGTGCCTAGCTAGAGAATATGTAGATAATAAAAGAATTATTGCCGTTCTATCGGATATCCAATTTGAAAAAGAGCTTACCCTTAATCTCGGTGGAATAACCGCAATGATTTTTCATACGGTTTCACCCCATTCGGAAGATACGGTGCTTATCTATATTCCTGAGGAAAAAATATTGTTCTTGGGAGATTCAACAAGCGAGGATTTCTACGATGATGGGTATATGGATAAAGAAAAATTAATGTCATTAACAAATTTGATAGAAAGTTTCGACTGTAAGTATTGTATTTTAAGTCATGCAGAGCCTCTAACTAAATCAGATTTATTAGATTACTTAAAATCCATTCTAAAATAATAATCCATGAGGTGTATTGATATGTTCCCGTCTACCGATAGCCCCAAAAACGCAGTGGATATGTTCCCGAGAACGGACACACTCAAATGACATTCATACTGACCACTCAAGCCATGTGGAAGTAATCACGCTGCTTTCCAAACTAGATTCTAAGAAATATATTAGTGTAGAACTTCCGATGGATGATATGGACTTAACAAGCGTAGAAAGTAAGGCAACATATAAACAAATTCAAAACTATGTTTTGGAAAAGTTTGGGTTTAAAGTATCTACTCTGTACATTGCACAAGTTAAGAAAAAGCATGGTTTAGAAGTTAGGGAACATTATAATATTTCAAAAAATGAGAAACAGAAAATACCACAGTGTACAATTGAAAAGGAAGAAGCAATTTTAGATGCGTTGAAGCATTTTAAGATGGTGTATTATTGAAACAATAGGGGGCATAGACAGTGGCTAATATTGAAAGTATTAAACAAAAAATACTACAACTGGATGCAGGTTCATTTCAAAATCTTTGTGATTCTTATTTGTATAAAACAGGCTATCCGAGTATAGTATCTCTTGGTGGAGAGGCAGGTACACGTAAGACCACTTTAGGTACACCTGATACTTATTTTATTGCATCAAATGGAAAGTATGTTTTTGTTGAATACACAACTCAAAGGACGAACTTATTTGCAAAAATTAGTGATGATCTTGAAAAATGTCTTGATACAGCAAAGACAGGTGTTCCGCATGACAAAATCTCTGAAATTATTTATTGTCATACTTCATCAAACTTTACACCATTGCAAGATAGTGAAGTAAAAAAACTGTGTGAAGATGTTGGAGTTAAGCTTGTAATTATTGGAATTGATAAGCTTGCAGAAGATATATATCTTTTCCATCATAATCTTTCACGTGATTTTTTGGGAATATCAATAAGTACAGATCAAATTCAATCATATGATGAATTTATTAATAGCTACAATGCAAATAGAATGGCTGCTCCAATTGACACTAAATTTCTATTCAGAGAAAAAGAATTTCAAGATATCATCAATGCTTATCTTAAAGTGGATGTTGTTATACTTAGTGGTTCATCAGGTACGGGAAAAACACGTTTAGCTTTGCATTATGTAAAAAATCATGCAGATGCTAAGAATGAAAAGACTTACTGTATTCATAGTAATGCATTACCAATATACGAGGATTTAAAACTTTTTTTAGATAGACCAGGGGATTATTTTCTTTTTATTGATGATGCCAATCAATTGTCAGGACTGCAGCATATTATTCGATACGTTAGTATGAAATCAGAGGGATATAATGTAAAAATACTTATTACAGTAAGGGATTATGCACTTCAAAAAGTGATAAACGATGTTAAAGCAATCACTTCTTATGAAATTGTGAATGTAAATGTATTTTCAGAGAATGAGATTAAGGAATTACTTGAAACTTCATTGGGCATTTTGAATTCAGATTATCAAGAACGAATTATAAGAATTTCAGAAGGGAACGCCCGTATTGCTATACTTGCTGGGAAAGTAGCATGCAGTTCAAATCGTTTGGATTCTATTGACGATGTGTCACAATTATATGAAGATTATTATGGTTCTAATTTAGAAAATAATCAATTTTTTACAGACAAAAATCTGTGTATAACTTCTGGTATAATTGCTTTTCTTGAAGCAATTCATTTAGATTATATTGATGCACTTTTACCAATTCTACAGGAAAAAGGGTTAAATCGAGATAGTTTCATTGAAAATATCCGTATGCTTCACGAGCTGGAGATTGTCAATATTTGCAATGATAAAGCTGTTCGTTTTTCTGATCAATGTTTGTCTAATTATTTGTTAAAATATATTTTCTTTGACAAAAAATTACTTAGTTTGTCGAAAATGATTAAAGCTTGCTTTTTAAGTTACAGAGAGAGAACTATATCTTCTGTTAATACGTTGCTTAATATTTTTAAAAATAAGGCACTTTTAAATTTTGCTGAGAAAGAAATAAAGTTATTATGGGATGAATTATCAACAGAAAAATCGCCAATCTTCTTTGAATTTGTAAAAGTCTTTTTTCGCATTAATCCTACGGAAACACTTTTGCTTTTGCAAAATGAAATTGAATCTGAAGAAAGAGTGATTTGTGAATGGATTGATATAGATACTGAAAAAAGAAAAAATTATCAATATGTGGAAAATGATATCATTAAAACTCTTGGTGGATTTGCAGATATGAATGATTTGCCAACCGCTTGTGATTTGTTTTTTCAATATTATCTAAAGCGACCAGATTTATTTATGGAATTTTACCATGCAGTTAATATATATTTTGGTATTCAGAGGGATTCTTTTCGTAATAGTTTTTATACTCAAATAATTTTTTTGAAAAAATAATAGAATATTCAAATGATTGGAAACAAGAATTTATTGTAATAATTTTTTTGCAGATAGCAGAAGAATTTCTGAAGTTAAAATTTTCTCCAGCGGAGGAAGGACGAAAGAATGCAATAACCATATATCAGATTCCATTAACTATGTCTAAAGGTGTTGAAAAATATCGTGGGTTAATTTGGGAATCGTTAACTTCTTTGAGTAAAATTGAAAAGTATAGAGAAAAAGTTAGGGAAATTCTTAGTTCTTATGGTGGCATTATTGACGATATAAGCATTCCTGTTTTACAATTTGATTTAAAATATATTGAATTAATTTTGAAGTTAAATTTTCCACCAGATAAATTGGCAAATTGCCTTTTAGCAGACAAAATATTGCAAGTTTTTAGCAGAATGAATTATTCTTGTGAATCCTTGTTTGCTGAATATTTTAAAGGAGAGGGCTTTCAATTATATTGTCTTCTTAAAGGACCAGATTATAAAGAAACTGGTTATGAAGAAAATAGAAAACAAAAGGAGCAATCAATTAAATATTACACTTTGAATTGTGATTTACAGATATTTAAGAAGTTGATTGATGTTTGCAACGGTATTTCTGAGCTAGATAATCATTCATATTGGGAGGTTGGTGAAGGATTAGGCATTGCCTTTGATGCTATTTCCCATAAAGCAGATTGGTATGTTGATGCAATTAAATACTATATCAAAAACGATACACCAAATAATTTACATCCATACCATCTAGTAGACAATTTATTTTCATTATTATCCGATTCAGAAGTGTATGAAATTATTATTAGTGAAGAATATAGTCAGAAAAATGCTTGGACATATGCATATTATCATGAATTACCGCAGGGATTAATTACAGAAAAACATTTACAAGGGCTTTATGATTTTTTGAAAGATACTTCTGACAGATATATTACCTCATCATCAATGCGTGATGTAGATTTTCTGGATAAATATAAAGCAATAGATGAATTAGCATTAATAGAAGGTTGCAAAATTATTTTGGATAAAAAAGTGTATTCCTCTTTTATCGTGGATATTTATTTTGGCTTGTTATTTAATTATCATCATAATACACCAAAGGAAGTGATTCAAAAATTTAATTGCAATTTAGAATTGCTTGAAGAAATATACCATGCTATGTTGTCATATGATAAACATCATGATTATGACGGACAATTTTTGAAGGAAATATATTCGGTTAGACCTTCTATACTGGACAAGTATATAGATTATTTAATAAATAGTGACTCCTTTAGCGACCATCAAGAAAAGCATTGTTGCTTTTTTGATTTGGACGATTTTGTAGAAATATATAATAAAATCTTTGAGCAGTTGATAAGAAACCGTCAATATTCTAGGTTGTCAGTACCGTATTTTTTAGAATCTTTATTATTGCCAAAGCAAAATGAGAAAAAGCTGTTAGAAAGACAAGATATGTGGATTCGACAATGTATTCAACAATTCTGCAATGATGAAGCAAAAATGTATTGCCTATTTTCAGTTGTGTCAAAATTAGAGATCAAAAGAAAAAAAGAGTATATATTGCTATTTCTTGAGAATAATCCGTTATTTGAAGACTTTGAAAAAATACCATTAACACCTACTTCTTGGAGTTGGTCAGGTAGTGCAGTACCTATGTATTCAGCTTGGATTGAATTTCTCGAATCATTGTTACCAAATTTTATAGGTTTAAAGTGGATAAAACATAAAAACTATATTGAAACAAAAATTGATTATTTACAAAAACAAATCGAAGCGGAGCAGATAGACGAGATTTTAAGAGGATGATTTATAAATACAAAAAGACTGTATAAATATATAAGTAAAACTATCTGTGAATTGACATTTCATGATGGTTTAACCCACAAACAAATTTATCTAAATCTTATTTAAGGTTTAAAAAACATTATTGATGTTGGAGATGTTATTAAGACTGGTTTGGATAATGATGAGCAAGTGGAGAGTGTGGCATTGATGTCAAGAAATTAAGATAATAGGCTATAAAACTGTTGAAACAGGTGGCTTTTAGGATTTTAGAAGAAATCTTAAAAGCCATTTTTCTATTTGAAAAATACCTTGTGGGAACATTTCAAGTGTAGATTATTGCAGGGTGTGTAGACACTATGTATATTTTAGGGGGAGTGAACAGGATAGATAATATCAGGCTACTTATCATATAATAAAAATGATATAATAGTAATTAGGTTGAATTAAGGAGATGATTATAATGAGTCCTTTGGTTGTATATTATTCATATTCAGGAATAACAAGAAGATTAGCAGAAGATATTGCGTTGATTACTGATGGGGATTTGAGAGAGCTGAAGCCACAAAAGCCCTATTCATTCTCATATAATACAGCTGTAAAAGAAGTGAGAGAAGAAATTGAAAAAGGATATTGCCCACCTCTTATTCAAAGGGCGGAAACTATTGAAAATGCAGAGGTGGTTTTTATTGGTTCTCCTAATTGGCTTGAAACTTTTGCCCCACCCGTGCTATCGTTTTTAAGAACGGTTGATTTAAGTGGAAAGACAATTATTCCGTTTTGCACGCATGGCGGAGGTGGTTTTGGGAGAATGATTGAAGATTACAAAAAGGAATGTAAGAATTCAATTATTAAAGATGGAATAGCGTTAAAAGGAGATTACAGTTTTGATGAACTAAAAACATGGTTAGATAGTAATTTATGAATCCCAGTTTATTAAACTCAAATAACCAAATAAAAGATACAAGATAGCAATTCACGAAGCAGTAAATCAAGTCGGTTTACTGTTTTTTTATTGCTCAAAATCAAGAAGAAAGGACAAAGAAAATGAAAGACATAGAAGAAAAATTTTAATGGCAAAAGAAGAAATCAAGCAGTTACAAAATAAAAGAAAGAAGCTCATCAGTCAGCAGAAAGAGGAAGCACGAAAAAAGAGAGATAGACGGCTTTATAAAAAAGGAGGAGTATTTGAAAGTATCTTTACCGAAAGCAAAGAATTAACCAAAGACGAATTTTATCAACTAATCTCATTCACAAATATCAAAGAGGTAATAAATCAAAAAATCTTAGAAATTATTGAGAATAGAAAAGAAAGGAAAAATAAAAATACAGAAACACAAGAGGAAGAAACGGACATAGAGGAATAGTCTCTTGTTTACAAGGACGCACTTATACACCCTAAGGGAGAAGTCCTCCTTACCATTATGGCATCTCTTGCTCAACAGGAAAGTCAGTCTTTATTACAAAATGTGAAATTGGGCATTCAATATAGATTTCAACAAGGTCAAGTCCAAGTAAACCATAATAGGTTTTTAGGCTATACAAAAGACGAAGATGGAAAACTTGTCGTAGTTCCTGAAGAAGCAAAAATAGTAAAAAGGATCTACAGAGAATACTTGGAAGGGGCAAGTCTACGAGACATAAAGGAAGGACTTGAAAAAGATAAGATAATAAATGGAGCAGGAAATAAGAAGTGGCATGTATCAAACCTCAATCAAATTTTAACTAATGAGAAATATATGGGAGACGCTCTCCTGCAGAAAACCTATACAGTAGATTTTCTGAATAAGAAAAGAGTAAAGAATGATGGAATTGCCCTCAATATTATGTAGAAAATAGCCACGAAGCCATCATACCCAAAGAAATCTTCATGCGAGTTGGAGAAGAAATGTACAGACGAGCTAATATGGTAAGTGAAAAAGGGAAGAGAAGAATTTACTCAAGCAAATACGCCCTTTCAAGTATTGTCTATTGCTCGAAATGCGGTGATATTTACAGGAGAATTGCTTGGAACAACAGAGGGAAAAAATATACTGTTTGGAGATGTTGCACAAGAGTAACCCATGGACCAGATGCCTGCCATGCTAGAACTATAAAAGAAGAAGACCTACAAGAAGCAGTTGTGGAAGCCATCAATCAGCTTATTTCTGAAAGCAGTGAATTAAAAGAAATAATAAAAGAGAATATAGAAAAAGCCATCACAGGTGATGGGAGTAGGCAGATAGAAGAAATAGATAAAGAAATGCTGGAGGTTCAAGAAGAGCTTTTAAAAGTCGCCAATGCCAAGAAAGACTACACAGAACTTGCAGACAGAGTGGAAGAGTTAAGAAATGAGAAAGAAAATATACTTCTTGAAATGGCAGAAGAGAAGAATGAACAAAGCAGACTAAAGGAACTAGAAGAGTTTTTAGAAAGCCAACAATTAGAAATAGACAGCTATGATGAAGAATTGGTAAGGAAACTTATAGATGAGATTGTTGTTTATGATGAAAAGCTTAAAGTAGTGTTTAAGTCAGGAATTGAAATTGATATCAACAAGTAGCAGATCCGTAAAGGGTCTGTTTTTAATATAAGTGGTAATGGTATACTATAAGTGTGATTATTGGTATATAGTCTTAATTTGCTTATAGACAAATACTATAAAACAAATTAATTTAATAGATTTCAAAGTTAGTACATGAGAGGATTAGAATGAAGAGTGTTTTGATTATAGAGGACAATAAAGAAATTGCTTTACAAATGAAAGAGTATTTGGTTAATAATGGTTATGAGGTTGAGATTGCATCAACTTTTTACGAAGCGAGCTATAAGATGAACGTAGACATGGATGTGGCACTACTTGATATAAATCTACCAGATAAAGACGGTCAACATTTGATTGAGAAGCTAAAAGATAAGGACATAAGAGTAATTGTAACAACAGTAAAAAGCGATGAAGATTTTATAATTTCAGCTCTTGACCAGGGAGCTGATGATTACCTAACCAAGCCATTTTCACTTGCGATACTAAGGGCAAGGATTGATGCAGTTTTAAGGACAATACCTCTAAGTCAAGACAAAAAAATTACTTATAAGGATATCAAAATAGATTTAAATGATTCAAAAGTTTATTTTAAAGATAAACAAATAGAACTAACTCCACTTGAATATGAAATCCTAGTCCTATTTATTAAAAATCCTCACCGAGTTTATACCAGAAGTCAGCTGTTAGAAATGTTTTGGGAAGATAGGGATAAATTTGTAAATGATAATACCCTCACATCAACTATAAAGAGAATAAGAGAAAAGCTTGATAGGGAAGTTATTTCTACTGTTAGAGGAATTGGATATAGGATGGATTAAATGATATATGTATTTTGGACAATAAGTCTGGGATTTCTTTACTATATTTTAGAAAAAAGAAAGAAATCTAGAATAAATGAGCTTATAGATCTGATAGAAAATATGAAAAATCAAAATTACAAAATTCCAATGAAGCAAGATGATTTTTCTATTCTTGAAGATAATATCTATAAGCTATTTATAGAAATAGTAGAAGCCAAAGAGACAAGTAGGAAAAATAGCGAAAATCAAATCGAATACCTAGAAGATATCGCCCATCAAATCAAAACTCCAATTACATCCATGCTTTTTTCTATAGAAAATTTGGAGATGGACTATCCAGATAACGAAGATGTAGAAATTTTGAAAAGACAAATTCTTAGATTAAACTCCCTATCAGACATTCTTCTTAAACTATCAAGCCTTGATGCCAACAAAGACCTTATGAAAAAGGAAAAAGTTTGTTTTGATGAATTATTAGCATATGCTCTAGACACTCTTAAATTAAAAGAATCTACAAGGGTCATGATAGATGACACTCTGACGGAAAATATAATTTGCGGAGATTTTTATTGGCTTGCTGAAGCTATTATTAATATTATTAAGAATGCTGATAATAGATCTACTTGTGATAAAGTCGTGGTTTCATCTTATAAAAATCCCCTCTATACAAGCTTAATCATTGAAGACAATGGTGGTGGAGTAGAAAAAGAAAATATAAAAAAAATATTTAGACGCTTTTATAAAACTCCTGATTCAAATGGCTTTGGAATTGGTCTTGCTATGGCAAAGACAATTATCGAAAAAAATAATGGAGAAATTTCTGTTTCAAATACTGATATTGGAGCAAGATTTGAAATAAAATTTTACAATGTCACCTAAAAATCACTTTACTTTTATATGCTTACCTTGACATAAGAAAAAGGAGGCAAGTATGGAAGTATTAAAAGTAGAAAATTTAAGAAAAGAATATGGAGAGAAAAACTCCAAAGTTGTTGCCTTAGATGGTGTCAATCTTGAAATTGAAAGAGGAGAATTTGTCGCCATTGTTGGACCAAGTGGATCTGGCAAATCAACCCTCCTTCATATCATAGGAGGAGTGGATAGTCCAGATGATGGTAAGGTCTATATCGATGGTAACGACATCTCAAAGTATTCTCCAAAGGAGCTAGCTTACTTTAGAAGAAGAAAGGTCGGACTAATTTATCAATTTTATAATTTGATTCCCAACTTAACGGTTCGTCACAATATAGAACTTCCATTAAAACTAGATAAAAGAAAAATAAATCAAGATGAATTTTCAGATATAGTAAAAAAACTTGGTATAGAAAGTAAACTCGACTCTTTCCCGAGTGAATTATCAGGAGGTCAGCAACAAAGAGTTGCCATAGCCAGAAGTCTTATCTACAATCCATCAATCATATTAGCCGATGAACCAACAGGTAATTTAGACAGGAAAAATTCTAAGGAAATCATAGAAATCTTTAAATATTTCAATCGAACCTTAAAACAGACGATTATCCTAATCACCCATGACGAAGAAATTGCCTTACAAGCAAATCGTATTATTACCATAGTCGATGGAAAAATTGTAGGAGATGAAAGAAATGAATAAGAAAAATTTTCCGATTTTCATCTCACTTTTAATTGTCAGTTTGTTTTTTACTGTGGTTTTTTATTATAGTTATACAATTGTTAAATATAATAATGAAAGTTTCATGACCGTAAATTTTTATGATGCAGAACTTGAAGGGAACTTAACAAGTAATGATATTGAAAAAATAAAAGATATTAATAATATAGAATTTGCAGGTGAAATGTCCATAAACCCTGAATCGGCAAAGTACAAGAATGATTTGATTGCCGTAAATTATCAAGATAATGATATAAATAAAATGAGAGAGCATTCAGATTTACTTGGAGGACACTTTGCTAAAAGTGATGGAGAAATAGTATTATCGGAAAGTCTAGTCGAAAAAAATAAGCTAAAATTAGGAGATAAAATACAGCTTGATTTTGGGCATAGACTAATAGAGGGTAAAGAGATAGATGCCATAAGTACTTTTACTGATAAGGAGTCTTATAATCTTAGTTTTAGTAAAGACTTTGAGGTAGTTGGAATTTATGAAGATGTCTATAATAAATACAGTAGAGTTAATTATGCTTTAGCACTGAAAAATGAAGATGATCCAGGCAAAGTAGTATTAAAGTTTAATTCTTTTGAAAAGGCTTATGATAACAAAGTAAATCTACAAAATGAAATCACTAAAAAAATAGGTAAAGATGTTTCTTTAACTTTCAATTCTAATTTAATAGATTATTACGGCGTTGAGTATGACTTTCCTCATAATATTTTAACTGAATTAGGAACCATTCTTTCTGTAATAGGGGCTATATTACTATTTGTATTTTTTGTAAAAAATATATTCAAGGTGTGGGCTTTTAGGAAAATCAAGGAACTTTCTGTATATAAGTCCATAGGTACTACGGATTTTCAGATATACTTGTTACTATTAAAAGAAGGTATTTTTCTATCTGTTCTACCTATATTAATTGGTCATATCTTTGGATACTGTTTTATCTTAAAATTGTTTAGGCATCTTGAGATTGATCAAGGGGCAGGAAAACTAGTATCTAGTTATTTCAGTCCTTTACTTAGCCTAGCGATTGTTACAGTAGCTCTTTTAGTAGTAGTATTTTCTATTATTCAACCAGCAAAGAAAGTTTCAAAAATACCTATTATTGAAGGTATAAAGGGAAATTTAAACTTTGATAGCTTTAAGAAAAAAAGATATAGGAGCTTATGGAAAGAATTAAAATCAAATAACCTTGATAGTATTAAATCACAGCGTTATGTTTCTGCTATTGGTGTCATTATAATTTCTGTTTTAGTTATTATTGTGGCAGTAACTAAATATAACAGAGATTTTTCTTACTATGATGCAGGCTACAATGTAATAGCTAGTTATTATAGTGAAAATAGGAGCGTTCCTAAAGTTTTTAAAGAAATTGAAAAAGAAACTCCAAATGATAAGTCCTATATTTCAAAAGAAAGTTATATTCAGGTAGATAATGATTTAGAATTGTCCAAAGAAGCTATTAACATGTCTCTAGATCAAAAGTTAGAGTATTATTTGAAAAAGAGTCATTCAAGCCAGTTGAATGGGATGCTTATAGCTTTAGAAGATGAAGACTTTAGTAAATTGGGGGCAAGTAAGGGAGAATTTATTCTTTATAATATGGTACAAGAAAACCCAAACACTCCAGTAGCTAAAGCAAATAAAATACCATATTTTAATAATCCGAAAGATATAAACTTACAGATAGGGGAGAATTTTCAAAAAAGTATAAAAATTTCTAAAACTATAGATGATTTGGGAAACTATGATTCAATAACTTTACCATTTTATGTAAAAATCTACACAGATTTCGATACCTTCTTCCAACTTATGGATGAGTCAAAAGATGAAGAATTTATTAATGCTCCGTATGTATTAAATATGAATGTAAAAGACTCGGAGATGAGAAATGTAAAGGATTATTTGGATAATAAGATAAGAGAATCGATAATGCCAAATGAAAAGTACGATATTAACACAAAAGCAGATATTGAAATGAATCGAAAAAGTGATCTAGAATCTTTAAAGAAAGTCGCATTTGCGATGGCTTTCATTATTTTTATTCTCAATGTGACAAATGGTTATTCATCCATTAATTTAAGTCTTATGAGTAGAAAGAAGGAAATTGGCAGCCTTTATTCATGCGGTATGGACGTAGATGAGTTAAAGAATATTTATCGAAAAGAGTTTATAGAAGAGCAAATAAAATCATTTATTGTTGCGGGAATAACCACATTAGGAGTCATGCTTGTAATATCTCGTATAGCTCCTAATTTAAGTCTTAATATATTAATAAGATATTATGACTATAAATTATTTCTTGGATTTTCTATTGTGGTATACGCAATCAACTTACTAATCTATAATTTTTCACTAAAGAGAATTTTAGACAGACCAACAATTGATTTGATTAGAACAGAATAATTTCAAAGAAAGAGGAGTATTTATTAAATAGAAATTAAGCAAGAAGATATTTCTACTTGGACTTGTAATATTTGTTATTTCTTACCTACTTACAGTAGAAATATTTGAAAGCTATACAAGTCTAAGACCAACTGGGACTGACATCAATGTTTGTCTGCCCAATTATTGGACTAATAGGTTTAACATTTGGGGTAAAGGAAAAGGATGAGTTGTTTATAATATTGAATCTACTTTTGATTTTTTTACTTCCTATAGCAATGTTTGCAGCTTATCTAATATAAGTAACGCGACTAAAACAAGAAAATAATAATCTAAACAGCTCTTTTATGGGCTGTTTTTTCTTAGTTCTAAAATGATATAATAATTATAAGATGTTTATTTATTGACATATTCCCACATACGAGGCTTTTTAAAAAAATTAAAATTTATCCATACTGACCACTCAAGCCATGTTGAAGCCCTAACCCTGTTTTCACGAGATTAACACAGTTAATCGACGTGAAACAGCGGTAGGTCCCATGCCAAGAATCTCCAAGAGAATTGTCCGTTAAAGAGCTTCGATTGGCAAGATTCGACGGCTGAGAGTGTAGTAATGATGTCAAGAAATTAAGAACATAGGATATTTTTACTTTATTTAGAAATTTGGAGGAAATAATGATAAAGAAAATAGGAGTTGTGAGCTTATCAAGTGGTGTTTTGGGGGAAAGCTTTGTTGAGCATGAAATAAAAATAGGAATAGACAGATTAAATAAGCAAGGAGTCGAAATAGAATTTTTACCTAATTCTTTGAAAGGTATAGACTTTTTAAAGAATAATCCAGAACTTAGGGCAGATGATTTGCTGCTTGCTTTTGAAGATGACACTATTGATATGATTTTATGTGCTATTGGTGGAGAAGATACCTATAGATTAGCTCCTTATTTATTTGAAAGAGATAGATTAAAAAATATTGTCAAACAAAAACTTTTTTTAGGATTTTCTGACTCAACAATGAATCACTTCATGCTAAATAAGCTTGGCATAAAAACATTTTATGGTCAGGCTTTCTTGCCAGATGTATGTGAACTATCTGATAGTATGTTAGCTTATACAGAAAAATACTTTTTGGAACTTATAAAAACAGGAAAAATAAATGAGATACATCCAAGTGAAGTGTGGTATGAAGAAAGGAAAGATTTTAGCGAGAAAGCTATAGGAGTAAAAATGAAAAGTCATCCTAATACCGGTTTTGAGCTTTTAAGAGGAAATCCTATATTTAGTGGAAAAATTTTAGGCGGATGCATAGAAACAATATATGATATGTTCGATAATTCTAGATTTAACGATACAGTAGAAATTTGTAGCAAATATAATTTATTTCCAGCCCTTGAGGAATGGGAGAATAAGATTTTACTAATAGAATCAAGCGAAGAAAAATCAAAACCAGATTTATATAGGAAAATGATACTTGCTCTAAAAGACTACGGCTTGTTTGATGTATTAGCAGGAGTATTAGTAGGAAAACCTAAAAATGAAATCTATTACGAGGAGTATAAATCTATTTTATTAGAAGAAATCACTAATAAATATTTACCAATTATCTATAATATAAATATTGGACACTCAACACCAAGATGTATAATTCCTTTTGGGGTAGAAGCAGAAGTAAATGTAAGTAAACAAATGATCTCATTTAATTATTAAACAAAATTGATCTGAGCTATGGTTTTTTTACTTTAGAGTGACATAATAAATTACAAGATATTTACTGATTGACCTATTCCCACATACGAAGCTTTTGAAAAACATTAAATTTTATCCATACTGACAACTCAAGCCATGCTGAAGCGATTGCACTTCTTGTAAAAAGATAAGGTCTTGATCATGCCAAGAATCTCCAAGAGAAGCGCCCGCCGGGGCGATCCGATTGGCAAGATTCGACGGCAGAAGCGATTCTCGTCTTCTGAAAATTAAAGAAATAGCTTATAAGGCTTTCAGGGTTACGATACAATCCCGAAAGTCTTTTTTATGCCGGTCGTTTTGAAAGTAGACAAAAGAAATAACGAGAGGGAGATCGATCACAGAAAATGGAAGTGCCTGGAGTAAAGAACAGATAACCGGGCATTTGAAATGCTTCGCCCATTCGCGGAAACGAATTTAAAAATAGGTCCGTAGTGGAATTATTTCGAAATAGGATTGAATTTAACGGGGGCATCTCCTATACTTAGATTAAAGTCCGCTATGGAAATAATTTTAAATAGAAAGGGGTGTAGGCTTATGGAGATCAAGCGGGATCATTATTTAGAGAAATTAATACGAAAAAAGGATAACGGATTGATTAAAATCATCACAGGAATCAGGAGGAGCGGAAAATCCTACTTACTCAATTATCTGTTTTATAAGCACTTGCTTGAAAGCGGCGTCGACGAGGACCACATAATAAAATTTGCCTTTGACTCAGGAAGAGATCTGTTGAAAATTGGTGAAGATCTCATGGATTTGGACGTGCTGAGCGGGGAAAGGTTGGTCGATCCTAAGAAGTTTTTAGCTTATATCACGAGCAAAACAAAGGGCGGTGAGAAGTTTTACATCCTCTTGGACGAAGTGCAATTGTTGGCGTCCTTCGAACAAGTATTAAACGGCTTTTTGCGCCAAGATAATTTTGATGTTTATGTTACGGGGAGTAATTCTAAATTCTTATCGAAAGATGTCATCACCGAATTTGCCGGAAGAGGCGACGAAATCCATGTCATGCCCCTGGTCTTTTCCGAATTTCTTCAGACCTACGACGGCGATAAAGAGGATGCCTTTGCTGACTATCAAGTCTATGGCGGTTTGCCGGCGCAAGCTTTGATGAAGACCGACGAAGATAAGATGAATTATCTCAAGGGACAATTGGAAAACGTCTATTTGCGCGATATTGTTCACAGGTATGACATTCGCTTAACGGCCGAGCTGGAAGATTTACTCAATATCTTGGCATCGGGCACTGCAACGCTGACGAATCCGACAAAACTGGCATCCACCTTTGCGTCGATTAAGAAATCAAAAATTTCTGCCAATACGATCGATAAATTTATCGGCTATTTTGAAGACTCCTTCATGTTAAAAAGAGTTTACAGGTACGATGTCAAAGGGAGAAAATACATTGGAACGCCTTATAAATTATATTTTGAAGACGTGGGGCTTCGGAATGCAAGATTAAATTTCAGACAGATCGAACCGACCCACCTTATGGAGAATATTATTTATAACGAGCTGAGATATCGAGGTTATATGGTGGATGTGGGCATGGTGGTGAAGAGGGAAAAGGATAAGAATAATAAAGATATAAAGAAACAGCTGGAAGTTGATTTTATCGCCAATCTGGGAAGCAAGAGATATTACATTCAATCGGCATATCGCCTTCACTCTGTAGAAAAAATGAATCAGGAAAAAGCATCCCTGTCAAATATTGATGACTCGTTTAAAAAAATCATCATTGTAAACGACCGCATCAAACCGTTTTTAGACGAGCACGGGATACTGACGATGAATTTATTTGACTTTTTGTTAAACGCAGAAAGTTTAGATTTTTAATGAATAAATTGATTTATTAGTTATGGATATGTTCCCATAGACAAGGATTTTAGAAATATGAAAATTTTATTCATACTGACCACTCAGGCCGTGTGGAGGCGGTGTGTTTGTCGTCAAGGGTGAAGGACCAAACGGAATAGGAAAGCCCTAAAATCAAAAGATTTTGAGAAGATGCCGAAGAGAGGTATCGTCCGAGCTCTTTTTCGTCCAAAACGAAGCTAATTTGGATGAACTCGGCGCGAGTGGACGAAAAAATTGTTTAGGGGCGGGCAAAATGTTGATATTAAAAATTATTCTAATGACAGTCGGTGTTGCATTTACTACATTCGGATATAAGATTTATTTTCAAAAGAAATACAATCTAATCAACGGTTTTGAAGAGGCTTGTAAAGCAGGTAGAAAAACAAAACGATATGCCGAGAGCGTGGGATTGGTAGAATTTATTATCGGAATTATCCTAACTGTAATCGGAGTCTGTATGATTATGATTAAATAACAACCATTTCAGGTTTACGAGCCGGACAAGCCGAAACGGACGAAATAAGTTTGAAAGGAGTGCTCGAATGATTCGAAAGGCGGTTTATTCCGATCTCGATGCTGTGGTTACTATTTACAACGAAATTCTCCAATTGCAAGAGGATGGGGCAATCACGGTGGGATGGATTCGTGGCGTATACCCGACGAGAGCGACTGCGGAAGAGGCGCTTCGTCGAAACGATCTGTTTGTCATGGAAAAGGAAGGCGTGGTTCTCGGCTCCGCCATCATCAATAAGCTCCAGGTGGATGTCTATGCAGAGGCTAAATGGCGGCACGAGGTGGATGCCGAGAAGATATGTGTGCTGCTCACGTTTACGATTTCGCCCCGCGTAGGCGGCCGGGGACTCGGAAAGCAGTTTGTCGATTTCTATGAAAGCTATGCATCGGATCACGGATGTTGCGTCCTTCGCATGGACACAAATGAACGAAATCATGTTGCGCGGAAGATGTACAAGAAGCTGAATTATGAAGAAATAGACATTGTGCCCACGGTGTTTAACGGCATTCCCGATGTCAATCTGGTTCTTTTGGAGAAGTATTTGGGGGATACAGAGAAGTAAGCTTTGCTCGTAAAAAGGATAAGGTATCGGCCTTAACTCGGGGGATATCGTTTGAAATTCCGGCTTTTAAGTATACGAAATTTATATCAGGCCTCATCCCAAAGACTTATTTTCAGTGTCGAGCGTGGAAACGCTGTTCAGTTTCCGGTTTGTTTGGCACTATTTTTAAATTAAAGTTGAAAATCAATTAATTATGTAAAATTATCGTGTATATTTATCAGGAGCGCATGTATATTTGGTTAATATCGTTGACAGTTCCAATAAAAATTAAGGAGACACAAAATGAGAATAATAGAAATCATAAAGAATTTGATATTTAGAACGCCAAAAAACAAATTAAGTTATGAAGACATGGTCCAAATAAAGGAAAAAGGTTTAGTTCATTTTACTGACAAGTGCAATGTTAACTCAATAATAAATGAAGGAATAAAGCCGTGTCCGGAAAAAAGCATGAGGCGTTCGGAAAGAGAGTTTACTTGGTTTTACATGAATCAGTCGAAGAAAGATATCATGGATAAATATAATACAATAAAAACAAAGGGCAGAAGAGCAAGTTATGATGTGTATTTTATAATAAAGAATTTAAGTGACGATCAAATGAAAAACATGCTATATAGAGAATATGACAAAGCCATCGTGCATAAAGGTGTTCTAAAAACGGACGATATGGAGTATTATTCGGTGAAAGATTTTGATGATTAAAAAGGACAAACTTAGCCTAGATATGAACCAATACCTTTGTGAATCGTAAATGAGCGAACGACCGGGCGATTATATCGCGAAACCTTAAGTAATATTCGAACATGAACTAAAATTCAGAAATAAATCACATGTAGAGAATTTAATCCATAAATAAGAACTCGGAGATTTGACAAAAACTTCGGTTGATGCAAAGAATGACGAATGGTACCCGACGCGCCTCTTAACAATGCGGACCAAGTCGGGTCTTTTGTTGCAAAAAATGAGCTTTACGTTAATCATTGGGGAACCGGTTTTATGGAGTGAAAGAATCGAGAGTACAACGAGGCGTACGACAAGCAGATGAAGGCATGTGGATTTTGACTAATAATCACATTTTTCTTTCGCCGAACCGCACGAAGTGATGATTATCTCTAATTCGGTTTATGTACATCGTGCGATGAATTGGCCTGCAAAATCGTCAAGGTATGCTAATGATTTGTTATGTAGAGAATAATTGCAGTAAGAGAGCCGTTCATATAAAATATATGAGGAGGCAAACGATTTACGAATTGCTCTATTTAAATTTGGGCATAAAAAAAGCGCCGAAACAGCGCCACTTTTTCAAGTTGATTACGGACAAAGCCTTATTTTAACTTGCAATGTAGTTTTGAATAGAACCACCTTCAGTATATCATGCCATGAATTTTTGTCAATATAAAATAGATTAAGGAGGACGAAGTGGAGAAGAAAACAAATTATACCATCGGTCTGGACATAGGCACCGACTCCGTCGGCTGGGCGGTTGTAAAAGACGATCTGGAATTGGTCAAAAAGCGCATGAAAGTGCTCGGAAACACAGAGACAAATTACATAAAGAAAAATCTTTGGGGCAGTTTGTTATTTGAATCCGGTCAAACGGCAAAGGACAGGCGGTTGAAGCGTGTGGCACGCAGGCGCTATGAACGCCGTCGAAATCGCTTAACAGAGCTTCAGAAAATTTTCGCGCCGGCCATTGATGAAGTCGACGAAAACTTCTTTTTTCGGTTGAATGAAAGTTTTCTCGTGCCGGAAGACAAGGCGTTTTCTAAAAACCCTATTTTCGGGACATTGGGTGAAGATAAGACCTATTACAAAACCTATCCGACGATTTACCATCTCCGTCAGCATTTAGCCGACAGCGAAGAAAAAGCGGATGTTCGCCTCATTTATTTGGCGTTGGCCCACATGATTAAGTACAGAGGTCACTTCCTGATCGAAGGTAAATTAGATACGGAGCACATTGCCATCAATGAAAATTTGGAGCAATTTTTCGAATCTTACAACGCGCTGTTTTCGGAAGAGCCCATTGAATTAAGGAAAGAAGAGCTCATTGCCATTGAAAATATTCTCAGAGAGAAGAATAGCCGTACGGTAAAGGAAAAAAGAATAACAAGTTTTCTCAAAGACATCGGGAGGGCAAACAAACAGTCGCCGATGATGGCTTTTATTACCTTGATTGTCGGCAAAAAAGCGAAATTTAAAGCGGCATTTAATTTGGAGGAGGAGATCAGTCTTAATTTGACTGACGACAGTTACGACGAGAATCTGGAAATATTGCTGAACACCATCGGCAGTGACTTTGCCGATCTTTTTGATCATGCACAGAGAGTTTACAATGCGGTGGAACTGGCGGGGATCCTGAGCGGTGATGTGAAAAACACCCACGCCAAACTTTCTGCGCAGATGGTGGCCATGTATGAGCGTCACAAAGAACAATTGAAGGAGTATAAATCCTTCATCAAAGCGAATTTGCCTGATCAATACGACATGACATTCGTAGCACCGAAAGATGCACAAAAGAAAGATTTAAAAGGGTACGCCGGCTATATCGACGGAAATATGTCGCAAGATAGTTTTTATAAATTTGTTAAAGATCAATTAAAAGAAGTACCCGGCAGTGAAAAATTTCTGGATTCAATCGAAAAAGAGGATTTTCTGAGAAAGCAGCGATCCTTCTACAACGGCGTCATCCCGAACCAAGTGCACTTAGCAGAAATGGAAGCCATATTGGATCGCCAAGAAAACTACTACCCCTGGCTCAAAGAAAATCGAGAGAAAATCATATCCCTATTAACCTTCCGAATTCCCTACTATGTAGGACCCTTGGCCGACGGGCAAAGTGAATTTGCATGGCTTGAACGCAAGAGCGATGAAAAGATAAAACCTTGGAACTTTTCAGATGTGGTCGATTTGGATCGCTCGGCAGAGAAATTTATCGAGCAATTAATCGGGCGCGATACCTATTTGCCCGATGAATACGTGTTGCCGAAGAAAAGCCTGATCTACCAAAAGTACATGGTATTTAACGAATTGACGAAAATCGCCTATTTGGACGAGCGCCAAAAAAGGATGAATCTTTCAAGTGTTGAGAAAAAAGAGATTTTCGAAACCTTATTTAAGAAGCGCAGCAAAGTGACAGAGAAGCAACTTGTGAAGTTTTTTGAAAACTACCTGCAAATCGACAACCCGACCATCTTCGGCATCGAAGACGCATTTAATGCCGATTACTCTACGTATGTGGAATTAGCGAAGGTGCCTGGCATGAAGTCGATGATGGATGATCCGGACAACGAAGACCTGATGGAAGAGATCGTCAAAATCCTCACCGTATTTGAAGATCGCAAGATGCGGCGTAAACAGTTGGAGAAATATAAAGAACGGTTGAGTCCGGAACAAATAAAGGAATTGGCCAAAAAGCATTACACCGGTTGGGGGCGGCTATCAAAGAAACTGCTGGTCGGTATCCGGGATAAAGAAACGCAAAAAACGATTCTCGACTATTTGGTGGAAGACGACAACCACTCCGGCGGACGTCAACATCTTAATCGAAATCTCATGCAGCTTATTAACGACGATCGTTTAAGCTTTAAAAAGACCATTGCCGAATTGCAGATGATCGATCCGTCTGCAGATCTCTATGCTCAGGTACAGGAAATTGCCGGAAGCCCCGCCATAAAAAAAGGTATTTTGCTCGGGCTGAAAATCGTCGATGAGATCATACGGGTAATGGGAGAAAAGCCGGAAAACATCGTAATCGAAATGGCCCGCGAGAATCAGACCACGGCGCGAGGAAAAGCCTTATCGAAAAGAAGAGAAGCAAAGATAAAAGAAGGACTGGCAGCACTGGGCAGCTCCTTATTAAAGGAGAATCTGCCGGGAAATGCAGATCTCTCTCAGCGCAAGATTTATTTATACTACACCCAAAACGGGAAAGACATTTATTTGGATGAGCCATTGGATTTCGATCGGCTGTCCCAATACGACGAAGATCATATCATTCCCCAATCTTTCACGGTGGATAATTCATTGGATAATTTGGTTTTAACAAATAGCAGTCAAAACCGCGGCAATAAAAAAGACGACGTGCCTTCCCTGGAGGTTGTAAACAGGCAACTGGCGTACTGGAGGAGCTTAAAAGACGCGGGATTAATGACTCAACGCAAATTCGATAACTTGACCAAAGCCATGCGAGGCGGTCTGACGGATAAAGATCGCGAGCGATTTATCCAGAGGCAATTAGTAGAGACGCGGCAGATCACGAAAAACGTCGCGAAATTGCTGGATATGCGGTTAAATGACAAGAAAGATGAAGCGGGAAATAAGATTCGTGAGACGAATATCGTCTTGCTCAAATCGGCCATGGCTTCGGAATTCAGAAAAATGTTCCGACTTTACAAGGTCAGAGAACTTAACGATTATCACCACGCCCACGATGCCTATTTAAACGCGGCCATTGCGATTAATCTGTTGGCCCTCTACCCTTACATGGCGGACGATTTCGTCTACGGCGAATTCAGGTATAAGAAAAAACCGCAAGCGGAAAAGGCGACCTATGAGAAACTTCGGCAATGGAATCTGATTAAGCGCTTCGGAGAAAAGCAGCTGTTCACGCCGGATCACGAAGACTGCTGGAACAAAGAACGCGACATCAAAACGATAAAAAAAGTCATGGGCTACAGGCAGGTAAATGTAGTAAAGAAGGCGGAAGAACGGACGGGTATGCTTTTTAAAGAGACGATCAACGGCAAGACGAATAAAGGCAGCAGAATACCGATAAAAAAAGATCTGGATCCGAGTAAATATGGCGGTTACATTGAAGAAAAGATGGCTTATTATGCAGTAATAAGTTACGAAGATAAGAAGAAAAAACCTGGAAAAACCATCGTAGGTATTTCCATTATGGACAAAAAGGAATTTGAGTATGATTCGATTTCTTATCTGGGAAAATTAGGATTTTCAAATCCCGTGGTCCAGATAATCCTAAAGAATTACAGCTTAATCGCTTATCCTGATGGGAGAAGACGTTACATTACCGGAGCTACAAAAACAACGAAGGGTAAAGTTGAACTTCAAAAAGCAAATCAAATCGCTATGGAACAAGATTTGGTAAACTTCATCTATCACTTGAAAAACTACGATGAAATAAGCCATCCGGAAAGTTACGCTTTTGTCCAATCACATACAGATTATTTTGACCGACTGTTTGATTCAATTGAACATTATACTCGCCGTTTCCTGGACGCAGAAACGAATATCAATCGTTTGAGAAGAATCTACGAGGAGGAAAAGAAGAAAGATCCCGTTGATATAGAAGCGTTGGTAGCGTCCTTTATAGAATTGTTAAAACTAACATCAGCAGGCGCACCAGCCGATTTTATATTTATGGGAGAAGCTATTTCAAGGAGAAGATATAACTCCATGACAGGCCTGTTTGACGGTCAAGTGATCTACCAGTCCCTAACCGGGCTCTATGAAACCAGAATGAGATTCGAGGATTAGTATGGGATTTCGAACCGTTGTAGTAAACACCCACGCAAAACTTTCTTACAGAAACAATCACTTGGTATTTACAAGTGCAGAGAAAACAGAGGTCATTCACCTGTCGGAGATCGACGCACTGATCGTTCAAACCACCGATGTGAGCATCACTTCCATGCTGATTAAGCGGTTAATAGACGAAAAAATAGTGGTTTTGCTCTGTGACGAAAAAGCATTGCCTCACTGCATGATCACGGATTTATACGGCCGCTTCGACAACACTCTTCAACTCAAACGGCAGATCGCCTGGGATGATGATCGAAAAGCAGTGCTCGGAAAGGCGATCATTGCGGAAAAAATCCGCAATCAGGCGGACCTGTTGATAAAATCGGAATTTCGCGAAAAGGGAAAACGCCTTATCGACATGATCGGCGAACTGGAAGAAGGCGATCCGAGCAATGTAGAGGCGCACGCGGCCAGAACTTACTTCAACACACTTTTCGGAAATCAGTTTACAAGAAGTGACGATACGGATATTAATGCAGGGCTGAATTATGGCTATAGCCTGCTTCTGGCGACCTTTGCCCGGGAGATTGTTTTGAACGGATGCCTGACACAATTGGGCATCATTCACGGCAATCAATTTAATCAATACAACTTGGCCAGCGATTTTATGGAGCCCTTTCGGCCGGCTGTTGACGAAATTGTCTACACGAATCGAGAAGATAATTTTAGGCAACTGAAGCGGAAACTTCTGGAAATCTTTAATCGTACGTGGTTCTACAAGCGGCAGTACATGTATCTAACAAACATCGTTTCCGATTACACCCGTTGCCTGATTAAAATTCTAAATGGAGAAAATGGGGAATTTCCTCATTTCAATCTATGAGTTACCGATATATGCGATTACTTGTACTATTCGACCTGCCTACGACCACCCCGGAGGACTTGAAGGAATACCGTCGCTTTCGTAAATTTCTAATCAACGAAGGATTTATCATGTACCAATATTCCGTCTACAGCAAGTTATTTTTAAACAACACATCGAAGGAAGCCATGGTCGAGCGCATCCGCAGAAACGCGCCGAAAAAAGGATCCGTCAGTTTGTTGAGCATCACGGAAAAGCAGTTTGCAAAAATACAATTGATTGTCGGGCAAAAAGATTGCAGCGTCGCCAACACGGACGCGCGAATTGTCATATTGGGAGACGATGATGAAGCTTAATTATCCTTTCTTTGACGAACCCATTGAACTTGGACCGATGACCGTATTGTCCATCGAGGAAATTCACGTATTTCGCAGGTTTGTAGAGGAATTCTACACCTATGACGAGGACAGCCGAATCAAGCTTTTTGACGATGATCTAAACAATCGATCGAAAATAAACGTGAAAATCATCGGCGACGTATTGGAACACGATCCGTCCTCGACCACGGTCCTAAAACATATCTATGAGGATCTTACCGCGCAATTGAACGGCATGCCGGAAAAGCGAATGGAGTTGGAACGCCTGACTTTGCAAGTGGCGGATCTGCTTCAACAAGAGCTGCTTGAGCACGAGCTACACCTCACCATGGAAGAGGCGAGTCCGGAAAAGCTCTATAAAGCATTTGGCATAAAAATAGAGGTAAATGCCGGCGCTTTCTATCAAAAAATTTATGAGATCGTCGACATTTACCACTACCTGGATAAAAGGAACATCCTGGTATTTGTAAATACATTGGCGTATCTGGATGCAGGGGAGATCAAAAGTTTGCGGGAATACATGGCATTGAGTCGAGTGCAAGCCCTATTTATTGAACCTGCATCGCAAAGCAAACATGCCGACTACTACCTGGATAGCGACTTCTATTTGCATAAAAATGTGATAAAATAGGGTTATTATGAGACAAGGATTCTATTCAAAACGAGAGTGTGCAAAGCGAGTGGCAGAGGATAAAACCGGTTCCGAGGTTTTAGAGCCATGTAGTTTTGAATAGGACCAAAACTTGACTATCGCTGGTGCGGTGAAAATTGTGTTTTAGAGCCATGTAGTTTTGAATAGGACCAAAACCCGGATCGGCGAGATCCGGAGCGCGAAGAAGTTTTAGAGCCATGTAGTTTTGAATAGGACCAAAACTCAGTGCCTCTTTTTCCCGTGTCCCTGCTGGTTTTAGAGCCATGTAGTTTTGAATAGGACCAAAACGCGGGGACCCCGACCCCGCCTCGTAGCCGTGTTTTAGAGCCATGTAGTTTTGAATAGGACCAAAACTATAAATAATGTTGATGCCGATTCATATGAGTTTTAGAGCCATGTAGTTTTGAATAGGACCAAAACCTAATCCTGTTTCATCTGCTCCTTCTTCTTGTTTTAGAGCCATGTAGTTTTGAATAGGACCAAAACCCGTATCACCACCCGCATCACAGGATCCCCGTTTTAGAGCCATGTAGTTTTGAATAGGACCAAAACTTCTAGTAAGAACAAACTAATTCTTAGGGTGTTTTAGAGCCATGTAGTTTTGAATAGGACCAAAACCTAATCCTGTTTCATCTGCTCCTTCTTCTTGTTTTAGAGCCATGTAGTTTTGAATAGGACCAAAACCCGTATCACCACCCGCATCACAGGATCCCCGTTTTAGAGCCATGTAGTTTTGAATAGGACCAAAACTGGTTATGCAGAATAAATTGCGTCAAGCAAGTTTTAGAGCCATGTAGTTTTGAATAGGACCAAAACTGGTCCACGCATGTCATCACCCCCTTAAAGGTTTTAGAGCCATGTAGTTTTGAATAGGACCAAAACAAGGTCTGTGCCATAAAAGATGAGCAAATGGTTTTAGAGCCATGTAGTTTTGAATAGGACCAAAACATTGTGCCGGCTCCGTCTCGCCCTGCCAAACACGTGGATTGAAATCACAAATATACATTACCGGAAGTGAAACACACCCATCCCTCGCGCGCACAAGAATGAAAAGTTACCGGGAGGCTCACATGAAAAGATTCCTTTTACTTATCCTGGCCATGTCCATGGCTTTTTCGGTCGCTTGCACGAAGGTCGGCACAAATGAAGAGGAAAAGACAGAACAAATTTATCCGCCCATGGTCAAGGTGGCGGGCGTCGTTTACGTGGACACGGGCTATGAAAATGCCATGGCGACCTGCGGCACGGCGGACGGCGAAATAAAAACCGCCGTGGACGGGAGGGAGATGCCCGCAAATGACGATGAATCGAATTTCGGCACGGGCTACGACTACCAATTTTGGGAAAAGGGCTATATGAATGTTCGCCTGAACAATCGGTGGATTTTATTTAAGGATTTGAATCTCAAGAACGACGGCGATGGGATTCCGGCGTGGGTCGCTCATTTTACGGCGAGGGTCATCAAGGCGGAGGAAGATTCCCTTCTCGTCGAGGTGACGGACGTGGACGATGGGTTTTATTTTAAGAAGCAAATGACAAAGCCCGTTTCTCTGTCCATTGAAAATTTGGATCACGGGAAGGACGGATTTGTCAGCACGGATGGACTTGAGGGGAAGACGGTGGAGGTTTATTTCGGTGGCGAAATAAAAAATGCGGAGCCGGAAAGTTCCGTGCCCATCCGGCTTGAAACCATCTATAAAATCCATGTAAAGGAAGGCAATGGGGGGAAATAAACTTTCCGGTCGGGAGAAAAGGCGGTCGATGACGTTTGACATGTCGGCAGCGATTCAGGGCCGGTTGTTTTGAATGGGACCAAAACCCATCATTTACAGACGTGATTCGGCCTCATCTTTCGGTTTTGTTTATGGTATAGTTACAAGAACACAATCAATAGAATCCCGCGGCATTTGCCATTTGAAAGGGGATAGAAGGGAAGAGATTTCATGATCGGAAGAATTTTTCACGTGGGCCTCACGGTATCTGATTTGGATCGATCCGTCGTTTTTTATCGCGATGTTCTCGGCCTTGAGTTTCAGGGGGAGATGATCATGACCGGGGCTGCCACCGACGCGTTGTTTCAAAAGAAAAATTGCAAGGTGAGGCTGGCCTATTTAAACGGTTCCCGCCACGTGGAAGCGCCGCCGGTGGAGCTGATTCAGTTTGTCGGCGATCCATCGGCGAAGGGAGAGCCGGATATGTTTGCGCCTTCCATTTCGGAGCTGTGCTTTTATACCGATGCCATTGACGCCGTTTACGAAAGGCTTCTTGCAAAAGGCATGGAATGTTTGTCGCCGCCCATGGCCTTCGATTTTACGGACCAAGGCTTCGGCAAAAGCAAAGCGTTTTATTTTAAAGATCCCGACGGGATTATTTTAGAGATGATGCAGCCTCTTTAGGCGATTGAGCGAGCCTTCGGGCTCGTTTTTTTGTGCCGTCTTGCCGTCGCTCTCCTTGAATTTTCCTTGTCTTTATTGAAAATTTATATTAGAATATCGAGGACTACACATTTTTTTAATTAATAAATAAAGAGAAGGAGTGACTATGAAGACGCACAATCGTTGGGTGGTTCTCGCCGCCTGCGTGGTGATCAATTTGTGTCTCGGGGCCGGTTACGCGTGGAGCGTGTTTCAGGGGCCTTTGGTGGAGATGTTTGGTTTCACGCCGGCGCAGGCGACGATCGCTTTCAGTATTTCTTTCGGCATGGGTCCCGTAGGGATGATTTTATTCGGGCCGCTTCAGGATAAGAAGGGGCCGCGGCGGATTACTTTCGTCGGCGGTTTGCTGTATGGTTTAGGTTTTATCTTAACTTCGTTTATGACGAGTCTGGGCTGGCTCTACCTGTCTTACGGTTTGGTGGCCGGGGCGGGAATCGGCATGGCCTACGGCTGCACCACGGCGACAACGGTGGCCTTGTTTCCCGACAAACGGGGCCTCGCCAGCGGGCTGAATGCGGCGGGCTTCGGCTCCGGTGCCGTGGTATTCGCGCCCATTGCGGCGGCGTTGATTCGCTCCTTCGGCGTCTTGCACGCGTTCCGCTACCTGGGCATCGCCATTTTGATCATTATTTGCGCCGCATCCCTTCTTTTAGTGGGACCGAAAGAGAAGCAGGCGCAAGGGGTGATTCCCGAAGGCGACAAGCGCCCCTCGGAAATGCTTCGCATGGGCCGCTTCTGGATTTTGTGGGTGATTTATGCCATCGGCGGCATCAGCGGCATGATGATTATCGGTCACGCCTCGCCCATTTCTCAAGAGCACATCGGCTATCCCCTGGCCATGGCCACGGCGGTGGTTTCCATCGTGAGCCTTTCCAACACCTTGGGCCGCATTTTCTGGGGCTCCATGTCCGACCGCTTCGGTCGCTACCCGGTGGTAAGCATGATGTTTGCCGTATCCACCGTGGGCATGCTGCTCATGTATTTAAACATTTCGCCGGTGGTCTCCGTATCGGGCATTGTGCTCATCGCCCTGTGCTACGGCGGTTTCCTCGGCATTTTCCCGGGGATTACCGTGGAAAACTGGGGCGCCACCTTTAACGGCAGCAATTACGGCTACATGTTTGCCGCCGTGGGTATCGCCGCGGTCATCGGCCCCGTCCTCGCCGCTTCGGCGAAGCAGGCCAATGCCGGGGACTACGGCCCCGCCTTCTTTATCGCGGCGGCGCTGAACATCGTGGGCCTGGCTCTTATGCTCGGTTTTCAAAAGTTTCAAAAGAAAAAAGCAAGTAAATAAAAAAAGGTGTGCGTTGCGCACACCTCGGCTTCAGCAAACCTCGGATTTCATTCGGGGTTTGTTTTTTATTCAAATTCATGGTATTTGCCTTTCACGCAAATGCCTTTTATTTTTCCCTTAAACGTCTTTCCGATCAGGGGAGAATTGTGGCTTTTGCCGCGGAAGAAGGCCTCGTCTACCGCGGTTTCGCCTTCGGGATCGAAGAGCACGAATTCGCCGCCGGCGACGCCTTTGTGGGGCAGCTTGTAAAAGTCCGCCGGGATTTTCGTCATGGCGGCGATAAGGTCTTCCAATGTGCATTTATCCTTCAGCACCAGCTCCGTGTAGAGAAGCACGAAGGCGGTCTCGAGACCCGTAATGCCCGAAGGGGCGTCTTTCAGGGGCCTGTTTTTCTCCTCCGTTGTGTGAGGCGCGTGGTCCGTGGCGATGCAGAAGTTTTCGTGGCCGATAAATTTCGCAAGATCCGATGCGTCCTCCGCCGTGCGCAGAGGCGGATTCATTTTCGCCAAGGTGCCGTAAGTCTTCACGTCCTCCCCGGTCATGGTCAGGTGGTGGGGCGTGATCTCGCCGAGCACATTCGCTCCGGATTCGGCAAAGGCGGCCACAAGGCGGGCGGTGAGGGCGCAGGAGATGTGTTGAATGTCAAGTTTCGCTCCCAGGTAATGGGCCAGGGAAAGGTCCCGGGCCGAGAGGCTGTATTCCGCCATGGCGTCGGCGCCTTTAAGGCCGAAGGCGGGGGCAAAGCGGCTGTCCACCCCCGGATTTTTCACATAGGCGGGATCTTCTTCGTGAAGGCTCACGGGCAGATCCAAGGCCTTGGCCCGAAGGAGGCCTTCTTTTAACAGGTCCATATTATCCACGGGAAAGCCGTCGTCGGAAAAGCCCACGGCCCCCAGTCGCGCCGCCTCTTCCATGTCCACGAGCACTTCGCCCTTCAGGTCCTTCGTCAAAGCGCTCACAGTGTAAGCGTAAAGGGGCAAACTTTTCGCCCGGGCGTAGAAATCTGCGATGATATCTCCCGTCATGACGGGTTTCGTGTTGGCCATGGCGAGAATGTGGCCGTAGCCGCCGTGTAGGGCCGCCGCGGCGCCGGTGTCCAAGGTTTCTTTTTCTGTAAAGCCCGGGTCCCTCAAGTGCACGTGCACATCCACAAAGGCGGGAAAGGCCATGAGGCCCGCGCCGTCGACGGTTTTATCCGCGCCTTCCACGGGGACGATGAGGGTGGCGGTTTCGTATCGCCGGGACACGGGATCGATGATGCGAACATTTTTTACGGTAAGTGTAGCCATGGCTCCTCCTAACGACGGAAACAATTCTGTGATAGAATACAATTGCAAACGGGGTATGAATAAAGTAATGAATAGAGGTGGATTATGAAAAGATACAAGGCATTTGACGTGGTCGGTCCCATTATGGTGGGGCCTTCCAGCTCCCACACGGCGGGAGCCTGCAAGATCGGAAACGCCGCATTGGCCATTAGCGGAGACAGTCCCTTTCACAAGGTGCGCTTCAATCTCCACGGCTCCTTTGCCTCGACCTATCGCGGCCACGGCACGGACATGGCCCTGGTCGGCGGCATCTTGGGCATTATGCCCGACGACGAACAGCTGAGAGACAGCTTTAAAATCGCCGAGGAAAAGGGCTTGGCCTACGAATTTGTGGAAACGGATTTAGGGGATCGCCATCCGAACTCCGTAGAGATTGTTTTCTTCTACGACAATGGCGGCCATCTGTCCGTCACGGGATCCTCCATCGGCGGGGGAAATATTTTAATCGTCGCCATTAACGACATCGAAGTGGCGTTTAAGAATCAATACCCTACCCTTATTTTACAATATCAGGAACAAAAAGGGGTCATCGCCCTGGTTTCTTCTATATTAACGGACAACGACTACAATATCGAAACCATGGTCACCAACAAAGTCGACGAAACGGTGACCTTGGTCACGGAGATCACCCACTCGGTGGATCCCGCCATTTTGGAGCCGATCCTCAAGGATCCCCGCTTTGAATTTGCGAAATACGTGGACATTATTAAACCCATGCAAAGGAGACACCATGATTAAAACGGCAAAGGCATTAATCGAATTATGCCGAGAAAAAGATTGGAAAATTTCGGATTACGTGCTGGAAGAAGAGTCCAGAGGCGACGAGGAAAAGAAGGCCGCCATCTTAAAGGAACTGCACCACATGCTGGGCATTATGAAGGAATCCACTTCCCGCACCCTGGAATCGGGCACGAATTTAAACCACGATTTAATTAAGGACTTCGGGAAAAAGACCTGGGAGTATTCTAAGAGCGGCAAGAAATTCGTCACCGACGAAAAGACTTTGCGCGCCATGGCGAGAGCCTTCTCCACCTTTGAATCCAATGCAAAGATGGATGTGATCGTGGCGGCGCCCACGGCGGGCAGTTGCGGCATCGTGCCGGCGGCTTTGGTGACGGCGGCGGAAGACATCGACGCCTCCGACGACGAATTGGTGGAAGCCCTTTTAACATCCATCGGCATCGGCCAATTTATCGCCGGCTACGGAACCTTCGCCGGAAGTGAAGGGGGCTGCCAAGCGGAATGCGGTGCGGCCTCTTCTATGGCGGCGGCGGCTTTGGCGCAGCTTTACGGGGGCGATGTGGAAACCTGCCTAAATGCGGCCTCCATCGCCATCGTGAACATTTTGGGCCTGGTCTGCGACCCCTTGGGCGGCCTGGTTCAATACCCCTGCACCTTCAGAAACGCATCCGGCGTCTCCAACGCACGGGTCAGCGCCGACATGGCTCTAGCCGGAACGTACAGCATCATTCCCTTCGACGAAGTCTGCAAGGCCATGAAAGAAGTGGGCGACGCCATGCCCGCCTCCCTCCGCGAAACGGGGATCGGCGGTTTGGCCGGCACGGACACGGCAAAAACCCTCTGCGGGAAAATCTTCGGTAAATAAATCTAACCTTTGGTAAAGAAAGGTAAAACAAAGCTGCCCAGCCCTTTTTTCCTCATGCCTTTCGGGTACAATAGGAACAAGAAAACAATTCCGACACCAAGGAGGCAATTATTATGATTACCATGGAAAAAATCGACTACGTGATTTCCGTCACCGGGGCGAGCTACGGCGACGTGCGGGATGCCCTGCTTTCCGCCGACGGCGACGTGGATAGAGCCATTCGCCTGCTTATGGGCGAAGAAAGAGCCGAAGAAGAACAAAAGGAAAGCTTCAATTCCAAAGACGACAAAAAGACCCGTGCGGAAGACATTTCCGACACCATCTCCAATTTCGGCGAAGAAGTCATCGACGCCGTGAAAGATTTCTGGGAAAAAGGCAACGCCACCAAACTCGTGATCATGGACGAAAAAGACGAAGTGATCTTAAACGTCTCCATGAACCTGGGCGCCATCTGGACGGTGATCGCACCGGTTGCGGCCCTTATGGGCGTGGGCATCGGCATCATCAGCCGCTGGGAATTCTACATCTATCTGGACGACGGAAAAGTCATCAACGTCAAGGACTACATCACCAACAAACACCGCATGCGGTAAAAACCGGCGCAGCGCCTTCGGGGGCTGCGTTTTTTGTGCCCGAAAACCCGCACATAAAAAGCCCTCGCCGCTTCATCAGCCGCGAGGGTTTTTCTCAGCAGTAATTTTCCGCCAAAATGCAGCGCATGCTTCCGCCGCCGTAGGTGGAGATCACATCCATTGGCACGTGGACGATTCGGTGGGTGGCTTCGATCTGCACGATCTGCTCCTTGGTGAAATGGTTGTAGGCCTCTTCGCTCATGAGGTAGAGCTTTTCGCCGCCCATGAGCTCCAGGCAATTGCCGCAGAAGTGGTCGATCTGCTCGCCGGTGAGCTCGATCACCGTCTTCTTCGTGGCCCGCAAATGATCCATCAGGGCCGCTTTGTTTTCCGTGACAAGCTCCGATGCCACCACGGCGAAATCTTCCGCCACAGACAAAATCACGTTGGTGTGATACACCGCTGCGTCGTGTTGGCGGGCCCTAAAGGGAACGGGCGTAAAGCCGTAGGTGTCGCAAAAGGCGAGGAAGGCCGCTTCTTCGCAGCGCTTGGAGAGACAGGCGTAGGCGATGTTTTCCTTTCGATCCAAGACCACGGAGCCCGTGCCCTCCAGCACGCCGAGGTTTTTGTCGCGAAAATCCGTCACCTCCAAGGATGAAAAATTCAACAACGCGTCCAGCTGATCCTTCAGCTTGGGAAATTCCCGTCGCCTGTTTTCACTGTACATGGGGGCGATAAATAGCTTGCCCTCGAAAGTGACGAAAATATTGTTGGGAAAAATCGAATCCGGCGTGTCGTCTCCCCTATCGTGCAGCACATCCACCTCAACGCCGGCGGCCTCCAGGGCCCGGACCACGGATAAAAACTCGGCCTCGGCCATTTCCTGCACCGCCTCCTGAGATCGGGTGGCGTCATTGATTTGATAGGCATTGTCCGCGGCGGTTTCTATATTGAAGCGAAACGCCGAGGGGCGAACCATTATAACTTTACGAGCGATCATAGATACTCCTTTGCAGACAAAAATTTTTGTGTGTTTATTTATTTTACAACAGATGGGCAAAAATGCCCAGAGGCGGGAAAAGGTCTTGCACGGGCGGGGAGCGGAGATGGCGGGAAAATCAATCCCGTGAAAACGTCTTTGCGCTTTTTGCGATCTTCTAAAACGTACACGACAAGAACGGCTGAAAATTCGCCGAGAAACGAATTAAATTGCCGAAATCCGTCTGAAACCCTTTAAAATACACGGATGATCGGGGGAAAGAAATCATGAAATTTCAAAAACCGCATGGAAATTTCATTGCCTATGTGTTATGATGAATGCGTTGGAGCGAGGGCGTTATCACGCGAGTCAGAGTCACCACGTTTTTTATTTCCCCCAAGGGAAAGCCTTTGCTCTTTTAACGAGGCTTTTTGCCAACTCATTTTCTTTAAGGAGGAATATTGTATGAGCTATCTTGAAAGTGTAATCGAACGTGTTAAAGAAAGACACGCCAGCGAACCTGAATTCTGCCAAACGGTAGAAGAAGTATTAGGTTCTTTAAAACCGGTTATTGACCAACACCCCGAATACGAACGCGTAGACCTTTTGGGCCGCATGGTTGAACCGGATCGTATGTTCAGCTTCCGCGTTGTATGGCAAGACGACGAAGGTCAATACCACACCAACATTGGTTACCGTTGCCAATTTAACGGAGCGCTTGGGCCGTACAAGGGCGGTATCCGCTTCCACCCGACCGTAAACCAATCCGTAATTAAATTCCTCGGTTTCGAACAATGCTTCAAGAACTCCATGACCGGCCTCCCCATCGGCGGCGGCAAGGGCGGCAGTGACTTCGACCCCCGCGGTAGAAGTGACGACGAAATCATGCGTTTCTGCCAAAGCTTCATCAGCTCCCTCTACCACTACATCGGACCCGACACCGACGTTCCGGCAGGTGACATGGGCGTTGGCGCAAGAGAAGTCGGCTTCATGTATGGTCAATATCGTCGCTTAAAAGCTAAATTCGAAAACGGTACCTTCACCGGTAAAGGCTTCAGCTTTGGTGGTTCCCGCGTACGTCCCGAAGCTACCGGCTACGGCGCAGTTTACTACCTGTTGAACGTACTGGATCACTTCGGCGAAGACATCAAAGACAAGAAGATCGCCGTTTCCGGTTTCGGTAACGTATCTTGGGGTATCTGCAAGAAAGTACAACAACTCGGCGGTAAAGTCGTTACCATCGCAGGTCCCGACGGATACATCTACGATAAAGACGGCATCAGCACCGAAGAAAAAGTTAACTACATGCTCGAAATGCGTGCTTCCGGCCGCGACAAGGTACAAGACTACGCAGACAAATTCGGCGTAGATTTCTTCCCCGGTGAAAAACCCTGGATTAACGCAGACTACGACATCGCTATGCCGGCTGCTTACCAAAACGAAATCACCATCGAAGAAGCAAAAGCCATGGTTGAAAAGGGCTTAGAATACTACATCGAAGTAGCTAACATGCCTACCACCAACGAAGCTTTGAACTACCTCATCGAAAACGTTAAGGTCGTTGCTCCTTCCAAGGCAGTTAACGCCGGTGGTGTTGCAGGTTCCGCACTCGAAATGAGCCAAAACAGTGCTCGTCTGAGCTGGCCCGCAGAAGAAGTTGACAAACAACTTCACATGATCATGGACAACATCTACAAGATGTCCGTCGAAGCAGCTGAAGAATACGGCTTAGGTTACAACCTCGTAGCAGGCGCTAACATTGCCGGTTTCGTTCGCTTAGCAGACGCCATGATGGCACAAGGTGTATTCTAAAATACAAAAAGAGCAGCACTCTTTTCGTAAAAGAATAAAATGACTACAAAAGATCGCGTACGACCTGCGCGGTCTTTTTGTATGCCCTGGGCGAGAAAGAATTCGGAAATTTTCCTTTTTGAAAAAGCGGGTATAATAGAAAAAAGGGGGATAGGAACATGAACGTTAACGAAAAAGACGCACTGAGCTTGCTTACGAAATACAATGCCGATCACTTCCACCTGCGCCACGCCCTCACCGTAAAAGAGGTCATGGCACATTTTGCCCGTGGGCTGGGCTACGAAGAAGAAGCGGATTTCTGGGCCATGGTGGGCCTGTTGCACGACGTGGACTACGAGCAGTTTCCCGAAGAGCACTGCAAAAAAGCGCCGGAGCTGTTGGCGGAAATCGACGCGCCGGATGCCCTTACCCGCGCCGTCGTGAGCCACGGCTGGGGAATCTGCGCCGATGTGGAGCCGGAGCACACCATGGAAAAAGTGCTTTACGCCACCGATGAGCTCACCGGCCTCATCTACGCCTACGCCATTATGCGGCCCTCGGGCTCCGTGCAGGACATGAAGCTCAAAAGCCTGAAGAAAAAATTTAAAGACAAGAAATTTGCCGCCGGCGTGGATCGGGACACGGTGATTCGCGGCGCGGACATGCTCGGCTGGGAGCTCGACGATCTCCTTTCCCGCACCATGGCCGCCATGGCGGAAACGGAAGATGCCGTAGTTGAGCAGCTCGCTTCCTTAACCGCGGAAAAATAGACAGAAAAAAAGAAGGCCCTTTGAAAAATCAAGGGGCCTTTTGTGTGGGATATTATAGAACTCCCAAAAGCTGCAGCCAGCCGATGCCGATGGGGTAGGTGATCATGGCGAAAAGAAAGCTCGCCGTAATGATTTTCGACGCCAGTCGGTAGTCGGAGCCCATTTCCCGGGCGAAGATAAAGCAGTTGATGGCGCAGGGGGTGGACCAAAAGACGTAGGCGACGCCCAGTTCCGTTTTGCCCAGGCCCATGAAGAGGCCCAGGGGCACGAGGATGAGGGGCGTGAGGACGGTGCGAATGGACGCGGCGGCGAGGATGAGGCCCAGATCGTCTTTCAGGGAAGAGAAGTCCAGGCCGGCGCCGATAAGGATGAGGGAGAGGGGCGTGGAGAGGCGGGCGAGGAGATTCATGCCGTCGGTGAGGCCGCCGTAGACGGGAATATGTAGAAAGTTAAAGAGAAGCCCCGTTAATATACCGATGATCATGGGATTTTTCAGCACTTTGATCGCGATGGCCTCAGGGCGCACTTTGGCATCGGGATCTTCGCCGTAGTAGGTGAGGATGAAGATGGCCAAAATATTGTAGAGGGTGAGGCCGAAGGCGATGATGATCATAATGTGTTCCGCCGGCGGCGTATCGTAGAGAGCGTCTAAAATGGGAAAGCCCACGTAAACGAAATTGGAGCGAAAGGCGCAGTGGATAAAAGACGAGAGTTTCTTGCGGTCTTTTATAAAGAAGCGGGCGAAAAACCAGGTGCCGAAGAAAATAATCGAGATGCCCGAAAGGATGTAAAGTACATAGGGCACATTCAGTGTGCGGATCTCGGCCGTGCGCATGTTGTCGAAAAGCTTCAGCGGCAGGGCGATGTAGAAGACGAGCCAGGTGGCTTTCCTCACGAATGCGTCGTCTAAAAAGCCCTTTTCTTTGGCCGCGTAGCCGACGAAAAGGACGAAGAATATGGGAAAGATAATGTTTGCGCCGAGTAAAAAATGTGTCATAAGTACCCCCTCTCGATTATAAAAGATCGCCGTTCAAATGTAAAATCTGCTGCGGCGCGAAAGGCCGCCTTGTTACCCGGCTGTTCTTGGTCTATGATGGTAGGAGAAAGGAAGATGATCGTGAAAAAAAGTCGCACGCTCTCGCCGGCCATGACCTTTATCCTCATGTTCGGCATGGTCAGTTTGTTTTCGGACATGACTCACGAAGGGGCCGCCAGCATGCGGGGGGCCTATCTCTCGTTTCTCGGGGCATCGGCGGCCACCATCGGCTTTGTGTCGGGCCTCGGGGAATTGGTGGGCTACGCCATGCGCTACGTCTTCGGCGCCATCACGGACAAAACGGGAAAGTATTGGCCCATGGTCATCGGGGGCTATGTGCTGGACATTCTGGCGGTGCCGGCCTTGGCCCTCGTGGGCGAGCACGGCTGGGTGGCCGCCTCGGCCCTACTCATCGTGCAGCGCATGGGCAAGGCCATTAAGAAGCCGGCGAAGGATACGATTATGTCTTTTGCCGCGAGCCGGGAAGGGGCGGGGAAGAGCTTCGCCATTCAGGAAGTGCTGGATCAAATCGGCGCCTTTTTGGGGCCGGTGCTCCTTTTCGCCGTCATGAGCGCGAAGTCGGGACTCCCCAAGGCCGAGCTTTATTCCGCGGCCTTCGCGGTCTTGGCCGTGCCCGGGGCCATGACCTTGATTTTGCTTTTGGCCACGAAGCGAAAATTTCCGAATCCGGAGGAATTCGAAGGGGGACAGACGGTCTACGAGCCCATGAAGTTGAAGCGGTCCTTTAAGATTTACATGGCGGGGATCAGCCTCTTCGCCTTCGGCTTTATGGACTACGCCCTGATTTTAATGCACGTGACGAAGCGCATGGGCCTTTACGGCGGCCTCATCACCACCCGCACCCTGCCCCTCATTTACGCCGGGGCCATGTTGGTGGATGCCGCATCGGCCCTCGTCTTCGGCAATCTCTTCGACAAAAAGGGCGTCGGAGCCTTGGTGATCGCCACGGTGGTGGCCGCGCCTTTCGCCATCCTCGTCTTTTACGCAAAATCCTTGCCCGTTCTTTTAATCGGCGTCGCCCTTTGGGGCGTGGGCATGGGGGCCCAGGAATCGGTGCTGAAGGCCGCCGTGGCCACCATGGTGGACAAGTCCGCCCGGGCCACGGGCTACGGCCTCTTCGAATGTTCCTTCGGCATCTTTTGGTTTGCGGGCAGCTGGCTTTTAGGTGCCCTCTACGATGTGAATCTTGTGCTGATGATCGCCCTTTCCGTGGTGGCACAACTTAGCGCAGCGCCCCTCTTTTATTTGGCGGGAAAGGCGATGGAACCTTCGATGAAGGGGTAAAAATAATTTAATTAAGCAGATAAAGTAGCGAAGAAAAGGAGCGTATCATGGATCAATTGGCCATTCAGGAAACCTACGGCGAGCGGTTTCAACACTGCTGGGGTTGCGGCCCGAAAAACGACGCGGGACTGCACTTAAAATCTTATCCCGCGGGGGATAAATGCATCTGCACCTTTACGCCGGATAAGGCATACACCGGCGGCGTGCCGAAAAATCTTTTCGGCGGCATGATCGCCATGCTTTTCGACTGCCACGGCACGGCATCGGCGGCGTATTTCAAGCACCGGGACAAGGGCCTGGAACTTACAAAGGACACGGTCATCGGCCGCTTCATTACGGCCCATTTGTCTATCGACTTTAAAAAGCCCGTGCCCATGGAAAGCCCCGTCACCATTACCGCCACGGCGAAGGAAATCGGCGAGCGGAAAGTGGTGGTGGACATGGTCATGGAAGCGGCGGGCGAAGTGCGCGCCAAGGCCGAAATGGTGGCCGTGGGTGTAAAGGATAATATGTAGAAGGGGCGAGGCATGAAAACATTGATTATCGTGGACGCACAGGTGGATTTTATTTCGGGCTCATTGGCCTGCAAGGGGAGCGATGAGGCATTGAAGCATCTCGTGGAATTGATCGAAAGCAACCCGGACATGGCCGTGATCTACACGGCGGATTGGCACAGCCCCACCAACGGTAGTTTCGAAAAAAACGGCGGCATTTGGCCCGTGCATTGCGTAGAAAACACCGAAGGCGCCGGCCTCTACCAAGGCTTTTACTCCCTGTCGCGAGAAGACGCCCGGCCCAATGACAAAAACACCTTTAAAAAAGGCCGTCGCGACGACGTGGAAGAATACTCCGGTTGCTTGGGGACCAACGCTGACGGCGACGTGCTGAAAGAATACGTCACAGGCGACATCCTCGTCGCCGGCTTTGCCAGCGAATACTGCGTTCGCGAAACCCTCTTGGGCCTTCGGGAAGAGGGCCTGAACGCCGCCCTTTACTTGCCCGGCGTCGCCTATGTGGACGAAAAAGACCACGAGAAAAACATTGCGGATTTAAAAGACAAGGGAATTGAAATCGTACAAGGTTAACTTTCCAAAACGCCGGGCGCCGGCAACGGCACAAAGCATCCCTAGCATCTCAAGGGATGCTTTTCTTATGCAAAAAAGCAGCTCCCGATAGAGAACTGCTTTTCATCTTTTATAGGTGTTCACTTTTTCAGGCTCTTTTCAAGTTCATCGAACACATCTCCGAGGGGTCTGCCTTCGCCGCGGGCCGACTGTGCGTAGCTGTGCCCAAGCATATCGTCGAGTGCCGCATCCGAGATGGTATCCATTGTATTCGGTTCTGTCGGAACAGTCAGCGGGAATGGGATGCCCTGACGATAAATGATTTGGCGGTACAAGGAATTGATGACGACGGAGACGGGAACGCCAAGTTTCTTCAGAATATCTTCCGCCTCATTTTTTATATCATTTTCAACGCGCGCGCTTACTGTGGAATCTTTCATATGATTGCACCTCCCGTTGCCTCTATTGTAATTCGATGTTTTGCTGATTGCAATACATTGGAAGAGGGGTGTTTGTAATTTCATTCATTTCCGCAAAACAAATCTCGGATGCTCCGTCGGATTCGGAATAAGAGGCGTAATAGCCCTGACAATGGGATATGAATAAATAGTAAGACGAATGAAGGTGGCGGAAAGGAGCGAAAGATGATTATCGGCGTGAGCGCCTGTTTGCTGGGAGAAAACTGCAAGTACAACGGCGGAAACAACGAATCGAAAAAGCTTAAGGACTATGTAAAGGGTCACACCGTGGTGCCCGTCTGCCCGGAAGTTATGGGCGGTTTGCCCACGCCCAGGGATCCCGCGGAAATCATTGGCGGTGTGGTGCGGCAAAAAAGCGGCTGCTCCGTGGATGCGGAATTTCGCAAAGGCGCTCGGGCGGCTCTTAAAAAAGTGAAAGATGCCGGGGCGGAACTCGCGATCCTCCAGTCCCGCAGTCCTTCCTGCGGCGTGAAAGAAATCTACGACGGCAGCTTCACCGGGCATTTGGTGAAGGGAAAAGGCGTGTTCGCCGCCATGCTCGAGGAAGAGGGGATAAGGGCCATGGACGTGGAGGATTTGTAATTTTTTTAGGATTATTCATTCGCTTGTTTTTGCCCTTGCGTTCCGGAGAGATTTAAATGCATTGCCTACAAAGTTTCGTGATGTTTTTTCCTTCGCTAAAAATACGCTATTTCACGGCTTTGAAACCCGGGGAAGGGCCTAGGGCGTTGCGATTCGCCCTCTGGCCCTTCCCCGGGGCCCCATCCCATTCCACCCTAACGCTTTTTATATGTGCAAATGCCTGACGGCATTTGATTCCTGTTGGGCTGTGTTGCTCGCCGGGGCCTAACATAGGGCAAGTAGGAAAAAATCGGGGCATTTATGCACGTTTTCTTTTAGAGAGGATGTTTCGTTACTGAAAATGACCGTGGATACAGGAAAGGAGTCCAATGAAAAGCATAATCATCCTGTCGCCGAGTAAGGAAATGGATTTCAGCCCCGGCGACCGCGCACCCGCCTTGGACCCGGCGGCGAAGAAAATTCTGAACACGTTGCAAAGCATGACCGAAGACGAGCTGGAGGCCCGGTTTCAACTAAAGAAAGAGCAGGCACGAATCATTTACGACGCCTATCAAAACGCGACGCTTCCCACGGCGAAAGCGGCGGCGGATACCTACCGCGGCCTCGCCTTTCGCCAAATGGATCGGGGGATACTTCTGTCGCCCTTTGCTCGGGACAGAGTGCGGATTCTTTCCGCCCTTTACGGCCCCATCGCCCCCGATGCGCCCATCAATCCCTATCGCCTGGATTTCACCAAGAGCCTAAGCGTCGAGGGCGAACCATTGAAAAGTTTGCAGAAAAGGAATTTTACCGAGCAATTGGCCAACTGTCGCATCTACAATTTGGCTTCCAAGGAATTTTCCGAGCGCATAGACAAAAAGAAAATGGCCCAATGGATCGACGTAGAATTTTACATGGATCCGAGCATGAAAAAGCGCGCCCCTTCCGCCACCTGTAAAAAACTGCGGGGCCAACTGGCGGCCCACCTTATCGCCATGGAATCCTTCGAAGAAAAAGCCTTCGCCGACTTTCGCTACGACGGCTTTCACTTCCTTCCGCTCGACGAGGAAGGTCGCTATGTTTACGTGCGGTGAGAAGATGTTTTTCATTTTCGAAGGCCGCGCCATAGACGGCTAAAATGCGGGCAAGGGTCCCCTGTGGTACCATGGCAGTTTTTCGGCCTGCTACTTATGGTTTTTCTTCTTTTAGTCTATAATGATTCTGAAGGAGTGAAGACATGAAAAGTATTTCGACGAAGAAGTTGACGATGATCGCCATGTTTATGGCCTTGACCACGGTGGCGACCATGGTGATTCAAATTCCCATTCCCGCCACGAAGGGGTATTTAAATGTCGGGGACACGGTGGTGATCGCATCGGCCCTGTTAATGGGCAAGATGGCCGGCGGCCTCGTCGGCGGCATCGGCTCGGCCCTGGCGGATCTCTTGTCGGGCTACGGCTACTACGCCCCCATTACCCTGGTGGTAAAGGGCCTTGAAGGTTTCGTGGCCGGGCTCTTGCACGAAAAGACGCGGTTGAGCTTTGTGCTCTGCGGGCTGGCCGGGGGCGCGGTGATGGCAGTGGGCTATCTGCTGGCAGAAGGATTTATTCTCTATAATTTCCCCACGGCCATAGCAAGCTTCGTGCCCAATTTAATTCAGGGGATTGCCGGCGCTTTGTTGGCGGACATCCTCTATCCCGTGTTGAATCGCGCCATGAGCGAAAAGGGCGCGGCATAAAATTGAAACACCGCAGAACCCGTCGGAAATCCGGCGGGTTTTTTCGTGGAAAAATTCATAGCAGGTTTTTTGTCTTGAATTTACAATCTAAGTGCAACAAAAAAACGGCGCCTTTTCGGGCGTCGTTTCTGTTTCGATCAGTCGGAGATGCCGCCGATGACCATTTTGCCTTGGCGCATGAGGTAGAAGTGGTTGTTCATGCCAAAGGCGCGGTGGAAGGTTTTGTCGGATGGGGGCGATTGATAGAGGCTGTCGTCGCTAAAGATCCGTTCCATGTATTTGCCCAGGTTTTCTTCTTTGCCGGCGCTGTTTTTCAGCACGTAGTTTTTGCCGCCCCATACCACGTTCATGCCGGATTTCGAAGGCAGGTAGCGGACTCTGCGGCCCTCGTCTTCGTATTTCAAAATGGTAATGGGGTAGGTTTCCGGTGTAGGATCCGTCGTGAGGCGGATGGCATCGCCTTCGACATTAAGCTTCATGTGTTTGGCATCGACGAAGCAGTTGATGGCAATGTAGGCTTTGTTTCCGCGAATTTCGTAATTATCCATGGCGTACATGCCGAAGTTCAGTCCGTCGGTGGTGGTGACGTAGCGGCAGTCGAAGGTGATGCCGAAGCCGTCGTTGGCCTTCATTTCGATCGTGAGGTCCAGGGGATCGTCGCTGAAGGTCATGCCTTCTTGTTTGTAGCGCATGCCCATGGCTTTGGCAAAGGCATCGGCCCGAACGTAGAGCTGTCCGTTTTCGGCAAAGGCGTTGACGCGCCCCTTATCCTGTTCGTCGAGGAAGAGGGCCATGTCTTTCGCGGCGAAGCGATTCACATAGGGCACGGGCTCTTCGTTGCCGATAATGGCGGCCCGCTCCCTATCGTCCCAGCGCACCGGGTAGCCGAAGAGTTCGGCGATGACGCGCAGGGGCACGTAGGTGTAGTTGTTTCGAATTTCCGCCGGCACATCGGTGGTGGCTAGTTGATTGCCGTTGGCGTAGATGTCGCGGCCGCCGATTTTCACGCTGAAGGTGGGCATGTTCATGACGCGCGCGTTGGCCGGGGTCATGGTTACTCTGCGCTCGGCGCCGTTCCAGCTGACGTCGAAGCCGAAGCTTTCGGAGATCATGCGCAAGGGCACCATGACGCGGCCCTGTTTAATGTAGGGCATGTCTTCGCCGCCGGCCGGATTGGAACCGTTGATCCACAGGGTGAAGTCGGCGGCGTATGCGGCGGGCGCCGCAAAGAGAAGGAGCGCGAGGGTAAGTAGCAGGGTGAGGCGTTTTTTCATGGAAATCATCCTTTCTTTGTATCGTCGATGCGGCTCATTATTTTTTCATTGGCCAGGTTTTTCGGGAGCAAATAGGCCTGTCCGACGTCTTTGTAAAAGATGTAGAGGAAGTTTTCGTTTGCGATGACAGAGCGGATGTCGTCGTAGGCGAAGGCCACGTCGCCGTCTGCAATGCCCGAATCGGTGATCGCCACCCGGTGCTCGCCTATGGGCAGGTCTTTTTCCATTTTGCGGATGAGCTTTCTGAGTTTTTTCTTCATGCTGCGGTAAAAAAAGGTGCGGTAGAGAAAGGGCCAGAAGATCATGGCGACGCCAAGGGGATAGAGGCCCTTCACGGGCTTTTTCGTGGCCATGTAAAAGATCGCGATGGCCACAAAGACGGCGATGGGCGTGAGCATTTGAATGGTCATGCTGCGCCTGGCCGTGGGATTGTGTTTAAATAAATGCCACTGGTAGGCAAAGTAGTCGTCTTCGGTAATGGTAAATACTTCGTTCATGAAGCCTCCTTTCGGTCGTTGGTTTATAAATTTATTGTACTGAAGGAAATGGGGCCTTGCAAGGTGTTTCGCGGCTTTAAACGTGGTAAGATAGTCATAAGCAAAGGAGGGGATTTCATGGCCTATGTAGAATTTATCGAATCGACGAAAACCTATGGTACGGGTACTGCAAAGACCGTGGCCAACGACAGGATTTCTTTTTCCATCGAGAAAGGGGAATTTGTCGTCATCGTCGGTCCGTCGGGGGCGGGCAAGTCCACGATTTTAAATATTTTAGGCGGCATGGACACCAACGATTCCGGTCAGGTCTTGGTGGACGGCAAAGACATTGCGGCCTTTTCCGACAAAGAGCTTACCACTTATCGGCGAAAGGACGTGGGCTTCGTCTTTCAATTTTATAATTTAATCCCCAACCTTACGGCTCTGGAAAATGTGGAGCTGGCCAATGCCATCGTCGACGACGCCTTGGATGCGGAAATGATTCTGGAGCGGGTGGGCCTGGGCGAGCGGATGAATAATTTCCCGAGCCAACTCTCCGGCGGGGAGCAGCAGCGGGTGGCCATCGCCCGCGCCCTCGGGAAGAATCCCAAGCTCCTTCTCTGCGACGAGCCCACCGGGGCTTTGGATTACAAGACCGGGAAGAAGGTGCTCCTTCTCCTGGAAGAAAGCTGCCGCAAGCACGACCACACCCTCATCGTCATTACCCACAACCGGGCCATCGCCGATGCGGCGGATCGTGTCATCGAGATCAGCGACGCCAAGGTGCGGGCCATGTATTTGAACGAGCGCCCCGTGCCCATTGAAGAAATCGAGTGGTAGTATGGATGCGAGACAAAAAGATTTCATACGGGAGATCACCGGCCACAAAATGCGCTTTATCTCCCTCTTGGCCCTGGTGCTTTTAGGGGTCTTCGTTCTCGTGGGCCTCACGGTGACCGGGCCCATTATGCGCCGCACCGTGGCCGATACCCTGAAGAAATCCAACGCCTACGATCTGCGCCTCGCCGCATCCGACGGCTTGGAAGAGGAAGATCTGCGCCTCATCGCAGACATGGAAGGTGTGAGGGCAAAGGAATATTTCCACACGACCTATTTGACCACGAAGGAATTGAAAACCCTGTATCTCTCCTCCCTTCCGAAGCGGATCAGCCGCCCGATTCTAAAGGAAGGCCGCCTGCCTCGCGAGAAGGACGAGATTCTTCTGGATCCCACTTTGAAGGGTACTTACAAGATCGGGGACACCGTGGTCTTTGAAAAAGAAGAGGATCTTCTCGACGAAGACGCCCCGCCCATGATGGAAGGCTATTCCTACAAGGTGGTGGGTTTTGCCACGAGCCCGATTTTTTTGGATAAATTGGACAAGGGCACCACGCCAAATGGCGACAAGATCGACGGCTTCGGCTACGTCGCGCCCTTGGCTTTTAAAGACCCCACCATTACGGAAGTGCATTTTCTCTTTGACGATTTGAAGAATCTCGCCGTTTACAGCGAGGAGTACAAATCCCTGAACACCGCCCACCGAAAGGAATTTCGCCACCGCTTCAAAGATCGGGGCGACGCGCGGCTGGACGAGTTGTTGGCGGACAAGCGAAGGGATATCGACGAAGGGGAAGAGGATATACGAGAAGGCTACGATGAATTGGATCGGGGCCTGGAAAAAATCGACGAAGGGGAGCGGAAGCTGGATCGCGGCGCCCGCGCCCTCAGAGACAATCGGGCGAAGTTTGCCCGCGGCCTCTCTCAAGGGGAAAAGAAATTGGCCGAATCTCGGGACAAGCTGAATCAAGCGAGAAAGAGCATTCTCTTTCAGGAAGATCAGTTGAGTAGCGGCGAAAAGGCCCTTCTCGACGGAAAAAATGCCGTCGCCGCCGCCATGAGCGACATTCAGGGCAAGGAAAGCGAGGCCCGGGGAGGCATCGCCCGGGCGGACACGGCCATGGATCAGATTTTAAAGGAAGAGGCGGCGCTGAACGAGGCGAAGCAGAAGCTCGAGGCGGGGAAGATTCCCGATGTGCAATTTCCCGATTTGCCGGAGCTGCCGTTTTCTCACGCTCAAATCGCCGAGGCGAAGGGGAATGTGGCCGCCGCCAAGGCCGCCCGCCCTTCAAAGGAAGCCGCGGTGAATGATAAGATCGCCGCGATGCAAGAGGCACAAAAAGCTTACGATGCCGCACAGGTCGCCGTGAAGGACTTTGGTATGGACGGCGTGCAGGGGAAGATCGACGAACTGGATAAGCAGTTGGCTGATCTTAAAGCGCAATTAAATCAAGAAGGCGCGGATACCGATGCCATTAAGGCAAAGATCGCAGAGGCCGAGAGTCAAAGGGCGACTCTGAATGAAAAACTGAGTGATCCGAATTACATCTCGGCAAAGGGTAAAGCGGAGGGAGCGAAGCAGGCCCTGAACGTCGCCTCCGGGGAATTGGCGAAGGCGAAGGGCGCCCTCGCCGAAACCGACGGCATCATCGCCAAGTACACGGAAATGATTCAGGGCCAAATGAAGGCCCAGGCCGCCCGCGAGATCATGGCGGAAAAAATCCGCGCCCAACAGGAAGTCCTGCGCAAGAAAAAAGAAGAGCTGGAGGCCGCCAAGCGGGACCTCGCCGAAAAAGAAGCCTTCCTTATGGAAAAGAAGCGGGAGACGGCAGAGGGCCGCGCCAAGGCCGAAGAAGGCCTTCGTGCCATCGAAGCGGGCAAGGCGGAGCTTCGCCAAAAAGAAGGGGAATTAAGCGAAAAAGAAAAATCCCTCTTGGAAGGCAAGGCCGCCATTCTCGCCGCAAAAGATCAGCTCAGCGAAGGAGAGGATAAATACAGCAAGGGCAAATCCGATTTCGCCCGCGAAAAGGCCGAAGGACAGAAAAAGCTTGACGCCGCGGAAAGAGAGCTCTTAAGCGGCAGAAGCGACCTGGCCTCGGCCCGCGCTACCTATCAAGAAAAGCGCGCCGACGCCTTAAAGGATTTGGTGAAGGGGCAGGAAGACGTGGACCGGGCGAAGGAACTGCTCACGATCTTGAAAAAGCCCGATTATAAAATTACGCCTCTGAATGAAGAGATGCGCACCTTCGTCTTCCTGGACTACGCCCATCGGGTGGACAAGCTTTCCGCCGTGTTCCCCGTCTTTCTCTTTGCCATCGCCATGCTCCTCGCCTCCACGGTGATGAACCGCATGGTGGACGACGACCGCACGGTCATCGGCACCTACAAGGCCCTGGGCTACAACAACGGCGCCGTCGCCGACAAATACGTGCGCTTCGGCACCCTCGCCGCCCTTCTCGGCGGCATCCCCGGCGCCTTCTTGGGCAATTTCATACTGAGCCGGGTCATCGCCGAGGCCTATTTGGCCAGCGGCATCTTCGATGAGCTCTCCATGGCCCTCTACCCCGGTCACATTCTTTTCGCCATACTCATCGGCATGGTGGCCACGGGCCTCGTGGCCTATGTGAGCGTGCACCGCAGCTTAAAGCTCAAGACCGCCGCCCTCCTCATGCCCAAGCCCCCTGCCAAGGGCACGCGCATCTTCTTGGAGCGCATGAAGTGGCTGTGGAGCCGCCTGTCCTTCTTCCAAAAAGTGACGGCGCGAAACCTCTTCCGCGACAAAAAGCGCATGGCCATGACCATCGTCGGCGCCATGGGCTGCGTGGCCCTCTTGGTGTTGGGCTTCGGCATTCGCACCTCCGTGGACGGCTTGGTGGAAAAGCAGTTCGATCAGCTGAATCGCTACGACCACATGATTTTCTACGAGCCCCTTTTGGATAAAGAGGCTCACGAAGCCTACAAGGCGAAAATCGCGAAAGACAAACACATTCGCGCCAAGTGCTCCGCCTATGTGGAAACCATGGCCGTAGGCGATGAGGGCTATATCGATCAGCCCGTAACCATGATCGTTCCGGAAAACGAAAAAGATCTGAAGCGGGTCGTGACCCTGAGAAACCGAAAGACCGGCGCACCGATTCCCTTAAAAGGCGCCGTGATTACGGAAAAACTCGCCGCCATAAAAGGCGTGGAGGCCGGGGGCGTCATCGAAATGAAAAACGACGATGACGTGTCCTACGACGTGCCCGTGGCCGCCATTACCGAAGGCTACGCCGGTCATTACCTGTATATGGATCCGGACACCTACGAAGAAATCTTCAAGAAGAGCTACAAGACCAATGGGGATCTCGTCGACGCCGTCGGGGCGGACGTGTCCTACTACAAAGATTACGATTCCGTCGTGGCCCTTACGGGCATCGGCGACATGCGCCACATGGTGGACGAAATCGCGGGGAATATTAATTTCATCGTCTTCGTCATCTTGGCGGCCTCATCCACCTTGGCCGTGGTGGTCCTTTCCACCTTAACTAATATTAATATCGAAGAACGGCGCCGGGAAATTTCCACCATTCGCGTTTTGGGCTTCTACCCGAAAGAAGTCACCCGCTATATTTACAGGGAGACGGGAACTTTGACGGCGGTGGGAATTCTCCTGGGCTTTGTCGTAGGCAAGGGCCTGCATCTTTTGGTCATTCGCGTGGTGGTGCCGGACTTCGCCATGTTGGATCCCAAACTGGGCCTTTTAAATTACCTCTTGCCCGCCGCCATTACCGTGGTGATTTCCCTGCTCCTCATGGGCTACTTCCACAACAAACTCAAGACCATCGACATGGTGGAAGCCTTAAAGAGCGTGGAATAACTTGACGCGACATAGGTGTAGTGATAGCATAGTGGGATAGAAAAAGGGCCGAGGCGCCCTTTTTCATTTGTTCGAAAACTTCAGGAGGTGAAAGAATGGAAGAAAACAGAATGGGCTATGAGCCCATACCGAAGCTTTTGATGAGCATTTCTCTGCCCATCGCCTTGTCCATGCTCGTACAGGCCCTGTACAATATCGTGGACAGCATCTGGGTCTCCCGCTTAGGAGAGAAAGCCCTGGCGGCGGTAAGCATGGCCTTTCCCATGCAAATGCTCATTAACGCCTTTTCCATCGGCGTCGGCGTGGGCATGAATGCCCTTTTGAGTCGCCACTTGGGTGCGAAAAATCAGCGGGAAGCCAATCTCTGCGCCCAACACGGCATTCTGCTAAATATGATCGTCGCCATTCTTTTTGCCGTCTTCGGGACCATGGCCTCGCCGAAATTAATCGGCATGCAAACCGCCGATCCCGAAATCATAAAAGACGGGGTGCGCTATTTAAACATCTGCTTTATGTTCAGCGTGGGCCTTTGCGGCCAGATCTGCATGGAGCGGCTTTTGCAGTCCACGGGCCTCGCCGTCTACAGCATGTACACCCAGCTCTTCGGCGCGGTGCTGAACATTATCCTCGACCCCTTCTTTATTTTCGGTTGGGCCTTCTTCCCGAAACTGGGCGTCGCCGGGGCGGCGGTGGCTACGGTAACGAGCCAAATCATCGCCTTTCTCTTCGGGCTCTATTTGAATTTCAAGCGGAACAAGGAAATCAACCTCCTTCAAGATCACTTCCATGTCAACGGCGGCATCATTAAAGGCATTTTGGCCGTGGGCATCCCTTCGGCCATTATGATTTCCGTAAATTCCCTGTCCATCTTTATGATCAACGCCATTCTCGCCGCATTCGGCTCCGTCGCCGTGGTGGCCCTCGGGATCTACTTTAAAGTGCAAAGCTTCGTCTTTATGCCCATCTTCGGCATGAACAACGGCCTTATCCCCATCATCGCCTACAACTACGGCGCCGGGCATAGAGAGCGGATCTACGAAGTCATGAAGCTGGCCTACAAAGTGGCCCTGGTGGTCATGAGCGTGGGCTTTATCATCTTCCAAATCTTTCCGGCGCAGCTCATGGGCTTTTTCGATCCCTCGCCGGAGCTCCTCTCCGTCGGCGTCGTGGCCCTGAGGATCATCTCCTTCAGCTTTATCTTCGCCGCCGTGAGCATAATCAGCTCCGGGATCTTCCAATCCTTCGGCAACGGCCTCTTGAGCATGATCGTGAATTTGGTTCGTCAATTGATCTTTATCGTGCCTTTGGCCTACCTCTTCTCGAAAACCGGCGTCCTGACCTATGTGTGGCTCGCCTACCCCATTGCGGAATTAGTGGCCATGCTCATCGCCGTCACCTTTATGAAAAAGGTAAACGAAAACGAAATCAAACCCATTGTGGAAAGAGATTGATCGGTGCACCTACGGGTGCACTTCAGACTGCAGACAAACTCCGAACAAAACTCGGGGTTTGTCTCTTTTTTGTGTATTTTTTCCATAAATCAGCAAAAGAAGGGCCGTCGCCTCCTCCGTCCCGCTCTTTTCGATCCATCATTAGTGCCAGTTTTTTCATGTTCATGCACGCAAAGGTCAGCACCGCTTTTAGATCCATTTTCTTTCGTCCACGCTGGTTGGTGTAGCGAAGGCCATGGTATTCTTTCGCGCTGCCGAATTGCCGTTCGA
>NZ_OPYI01000020.1 GCF_900343085.1 Aedoeadaptatus coli
CCACGTGCTGCTTAAATTCATCCGTAAAGTTTCTTCTTTTTCTAGGTGCTTTATCCATGTGATCCTCCTTGTTGATCATAAGATACCACACCTTAAGGAAACTGTCCTAATTATTGTAACCTATCCACCCTCTGCCCCTTCCCCGGGGCCCCATCCCCATCCACCCACAAACGCCTTTTAGCAGTGCAAATGCCTGACGGCATTTGATTTGTATTGGGCTTCTTCGCTCTTGAATGGTTTTTCTATGGGCGAAGATATTTCTTTGGAAATAAAGATGCTCTGCCCAACTCACTTTTGTTCGTTGGCGACACGGCCCAACAGGAATCGGAACCCGTTAGGGTTCCGCTCTGCTAGAAAGCGTTAGGGATAAAGGGTAGGGGTCCGGGGGAGGGATAAGGGCGAATCGCAACGCCCTTTTTCCCTCCCCCGGAATGATCTGATGAACATAAGTTACGAGAAGAGAATATTAAATGCTTCTTTTTTTGCTTCGAACTTGAGAGAAAGAATGTAGCCCCTGCGGGTTGAGGGCATATGCGGGCGCCCTGGGCCCTTCCCCGGGTCTCAAAGCCGTGAAAGAACGTATTTATAGCGAATAAAAAACAACGCGTTAAATAGCCGACTACTCCTTGGCCGGTTAAAGAAAAGGCATACACCATTGAATAGACAAAATCGCCTCATCCATGTACAATCAAGCCATAAAGGAGGGGAAGCATGGCGACAAAAAGTTTTTTAAAGTCAGTGGCTATTCGAAAACAGAAGCAAAAGAGAGACATTGCTCGCGCCATGGCACAAACCGAAGCCTATGCAAAGAGCACGCCTTATAAAGAAGCGCCGGCTAGGATTCTTCGTAGAAATGAGATAAAGAAAGTTTTTGCGAAAGAAGAATAGGAAACGATTGCGAAAATCACAAGGCTTGCTCTTGACCGCTGATATGGCGGACATGTTCGGATAATTAAATCGCCTTCGCTTATCCCCCTCGAAATCGAGGGGGATTCGATTTCGAGAGACAACGTGTCAAAAAACAAACCACATGAAGTGTGCTCTTCCCTGCAAAGATAAAAAGTGTGCGAAGAAAAGATAAAACAATAAAATCTCCTCTCTTTCCCATTGACTCCCCTTCTCTCTAATATTATGATTATTAAAGATGACGCGACGGGGGTCGTCTACTTGTATGGAAAACCATTTCCCGCAGCGATCTCCGTCGTTCTCGCGAAAATTTTTCTCTCTTCGCGGGTGTTTTATGGTTTTAGAAAGGAGTTATTGTGAAAAAGAGGTATCTATCGGTCCTTCTGGCTCTGATCATGGTTTTTGCTCAGGTGCCGACGCTTGTGCGGGCGGAGGGCTTTAAGGATGTCAAGGGCCACTGGGCGGAGCGCACGATTGTGTGGGCCGCGAAGGAAGGGTATTTGAAGGGGTATCCCGACGGCACGTTTCGTCCCGACGCGCCTGTGAGCAATGCGGAGTATTACCGCATCGTCAATGAATTTACGCCGCAGCTTCACGATCCGGCCCTTGCGTCGAAGGATGTAAAGGTGAATTATTCGGATGTGAAGGAGGACGATTGGTTTTACACCGAGGTAAAGAAGGGTGTACAGGCCGGTTACTTAGGATCGGGTGAAGGGCAAAGCCTGAAATCCGGCGAAAAGATCGAGCGCCAGGAAGCGGTGCGGATTTTTGCCGTCGTTCAAAAGTGGGACGACGATGCGGAAGCGGCCCGTCAGTTTGCGGATTACGATTCCGTGAAGGAAGAGCTGCGGGGAGCCGTGGGCGCCTCGAAGACACATAATTTGATTCAAGGCTATCCCGACGGGACGTTCCGCCCCGAGGGCAGCATGACGCGGGCGGAAGTGGTGACGGTTCTAGCCAATCACTTGCATCCCGATTTGGGGCCGGAACCCGCCCCGACGCCGTCGCCTTCCGGGAATTGGAATTGGAATTTCATTAATGAGTCGTCGAATTTCGGCAAGGGCTATCAGATTAATTCCGATGTCTTGCAGCGTGCGGCGAAATTTTTCAATGCGACGGACGCCCAGGAAATCCGTCGGTCCATGCGGGGCGGCTGGAGCGGTTCCTGCTACGGCTTTACGGCGACGGCGGGCCTTTATAAGGAAGGCCGCTTGACGGTGAATAATCTTAACGAACCCGCGCGCTCGGCGATCGGGGATTTGGAAGCGCAAAGCAATTACAAGGCGCAGTCGGTGATTAATCTGCATCAAAACATGCAAAACACGCGGACGTATCTTAATAACCGAAATAATAACGGCATCGGCTGGAATTTCGACCGGATTAAGAGGAATACGCAGGATCTTTCCACTTACGCCGCGAATTTAAAGGCCATGGTGGATCAGGCGAAGGCGAAAAATTCCACGGTGCAGTTGGGCTATTTCTGGGAAATGGGCGGCCGGTATGTGGGCCATGCCAATGCGATTTACGATTACGTTCAAGAGGGCAATGTGCTGCGCCTGAAGGTGTATGATCCGAATTACATCGGCTTGGATCAAAAGGAAGTCGTGATCGACTTGGGCACGAACCGCATGGTGGCGAAGTCTGCGACGACGGCCTCCGGCGGGTCCGGGCGGATCGTGGTGGCTTATTCCTATGCCTTCCCCACGAACACGATTATGAAGGGGGCGAATCCGACGCCGACGAATATTCCCACGCAATTTATTGTAAGGGGCAAGCAAAAGGTAGCTGTGGTGAGCGGTTCCGAATCCTGGGTATTGGATCCCAAGAATGCCGAAGTGGTGCCGGGTGAAGAGACGTATATCTATACGGTACCGGCGAAATCGGTGTATAAGGTGTATTCTTTTGCCGGAGGAAATATTGCCATTCGCGGCAAGGACTATTATTTAGCTTTTGAAACGGAGCGTCCGACGACGGTGGAAGCCGGCAAAGGCACCTTCCACATGAAGGATCAGACGGGCAAGTATTGGGTGAGCATGGGCGAAGATGCGACCAATAAGATGTTTAAGTGGAATGCCGTGGAAGTGGAAGGCAGCGGCGATCGGGATCTGTATTTGAACAAGGATCCCTTCGGCTATGCGCTTCGCGGCGAAAACTTAAAGGGCGCCCGCGTCACGGCCCTGGACAAGTTTGTAGCCAAGGAAAAGACCGTGGACCGGAAGGCCAAGGTCGTGCAAATTCGTCAGGACAACGATCAGTTGAAGTTTAAGTACGACGATTTCGGCAAGTACGATCAAAAGCCCGGCGAAGGCTTCGTGGGAAGCTGGATCGGCCACGATTATATGCGTAAACCAAGCACTGGAGCGATTTACAATGTAGAGGCCACTTACCGTATTTCGAAAAACCCCAACGGAACGTATCTGGTGCGCCAAACCGGTCGTGTCGTTGAAACGGGAGACTATTATGTAGGCGAGTACAGGAATGTACGCCTGAATCCCTCCACCGGAGAATTGGAATTGCGGAGAAGCAATTACACGACAATCGAAGGACTTCGCACTACCGGCGCCAATAGAGGACCTAAATTGATTAACGGACGTCTGGTGATTAATTACTCACTCGGGAAGGTTGCCGAATATACGCGCTATTAAGTCAGTTTACCGTGACATGAAAAAAGACCACAGAGAACAAAATCTGTGGTCTTTTTCTGTGCCGGCCTTAGGATGCCACTTCCACAGTGGTCACATAATTGGCCCTATTTCCCCTCTGCCGCATAATGGGCACGTTTCTCGTCGTGTGGCGCTTGTTGATGCCCAGGGCGCCGTCGAAGGTGTTGAGGCGGCGGAGGTAGCGGGCGATGGCGTCTCGATCGGGGCCGACTTCGTTCATGGCGTCGGCGATGAGGTTGTAGGCGTCGTAGCCCATGGCGGCGTAGCTTGTGGGGGCGCGGTCGTATGCTTTTTCGTAGGCGAGGAGGAAGGCGTCGGAGGCCTGATTGAATGTTTCGTAGCGGGCGTAGTGGGCGGTGAAGTACACATCTTCTACGGCGTCTTTGCCGATTTCTTTAAAGGAGGGGTTTTCCCAGCGATCGGCGCCCATGAGGGGGACGCGGATGCCGGCGTCTTTTACGGCGCGGATGAAGTAGGCGCTTGCGGCGGCGTCGCCGGGGCAGTAGATGCCGTCCACGGGGAATTTTTTCAGGCGGGAGATTTCTCGGGCGAAGCGGGTTTCGCCGGTGTGGTAGTCGATGCGGTAGGTGCGCACGTAGCTCGGAAGGCTGTGGATGAAGGCGTAGGCCAGGTCGTTGCCGTAGCCCGTTTCCGCGTCGACGACGACGGCGATGTCTCTCATGCCCAGGGTGTTTGCCGAAAAGGCGGCCATGGCGCGGGCCTGTTCGTCGTCGTTCATGCACACGGGGGTGATCCAGTAGTCGTCTTCCAAATCGGCGGCGGTGGAGCCGGTGACGGTGGGGATTTTCGCGGCTTTGATGACGGGGCGGGCGCGGTTCATGCTGTCGGTGCCGAAGGTGCCGATCAGGGCCAGGGCGCCGTCGTCGGAGAGGACGCTGACGCCGTTTGCGGCTTCCATGGATTGGCTCTTGGTGTCGTAGAGGGCGAGTTCGATTCTTTTGCCGCCGGCCACGGGGCGCATGCGATTGGCGAGCTCGACGCCGCGCCAAGTGTCTTGGCCCGTTTCGCCGTAGAGGCCTTGTTGGGGCTCGAAGACGCCGATGGTGACGGCGTCATTTGCAGCTTGTTTTGTGCAGCCCATAAGAAGCAAAAGGGCGAGGAGGGGAAGGAGTCGTTTCATTATGCATCTCCGAAAAATTGTGCCAAAGCTTCCAGATCCCGCTCTTCGCAGAGGACGAGGAGTTCGTCGCCCCCTTCCAGGGTGGTGTCGGCGTTGGGGGTGAAGGTGATGTCTTCCCGCTGCACGGAGGCGATGATGGGGTGATGGGGGATGTGGAGGCTTTTCAGGGGGACGTTAATGTAGTTGGCGTCGCCGGGAACGAGGAAGTATTGCATGGTGTAGTCGTCGTGGAGTTTGCCGATGTCTTTTTGAAACATGTTGTCGTAGAGGGATTCATAAATGGGGCCGCTCTTCAAGAGTTGGGCGATGATGTAGGCGATCATGGCGGTGGTGGTGACGGAGATCATTTGCAGCATGGTGCCGCTCATTTCCGACACGAGAAGGATGGAGAGGAGGGGGGCCTGCACCACGGAGGAGAGGATGGCGGCCATGCCCAGGTAGAGGAAGTTGGCGTAGTAGATGTCTGTGCCGATGAAGACGCCGTGGAGGAGGGCGCCGATGAGGGCGCCCAGGGTGAGCACGGGGAGGAAGATGCCGCCTTGGGCGCCGGAGCCGTAGCCGGTCCAGACGAGGAGCATGCGGATGGCGAAGAAGGCGATAAGGGCCTTGGCGGCGACGGTGGTGGTGGCCAAATGCTCGATGAGGCCGTGGCCGCCGCCTAAGAGGATGGGGTTGTAGAGGCCGGCCAAAAGGGCGAGGACCATGGCGAAAAAGATAATGAGGTAGCGAGGGAAGGGAAGCCGCTTCATGCGCGTGCTCGCAAAGAGCAGGCCTTTGTTGAAGACGGCGCCGAAGATGCCGCCGACGATGCCCACGAGGACGGGGGCCCAGATCATGCCCACGGGGAGCATTTCTTTCATGGGAAAGGAGAAGGCAGGCTCCATGCCCAGGATGCGGAAGCTGATCCAGTTGGCCACAACAGAAGCCACGATGCAGGGCACGACGAAGTAGTGGGAGAAGCTTTTGTGGAGCTCTTCCAGGGCAAAGAGGGCGCCGGCCAGGGGGGCGTTAAAGGCCGCGGCGAGACCCGCGGAGGCCCCGGCGGTGATGAAGTAGCGCTCTTCCATTTCCGAGGCGCGGAAGAGCTTGGCGAGGAGCTTTGCCAAGGTGCCGCCCAATTGAATGGAGGGGCCTTCTCGACCGAGGGTGAGGCCGGAGAAGGCAGCCATGGCGCCGCCGAAAAATTTTGAAATCAGGGTGGGCACCGGGGCGATGTCGGCTTTGCCTAAAAGCTCGCCGCGAATTTGGGGGATGCCGCTGCCGCCGCTTAGGGGCGACCAATTAAGTAGAAGGTGCATGGCCACGGCCATGGCGAGAAACAGCCCGAGCATAAGGGCGATGCGCCCGGGGGTGACGCTCGCGTAGAGAAGCATCCGCGCGTCGTCGAGCTTGCCTAATGTGAAGCGGTATAAAACGGAAATCATGCCCGAGGCCAGGCCGACGATGAAGCCGCCGAAGACCAGGTGCATGCGCAGGCGATTGTGATCGTAATTTGTCGCGTGGTGGGTATCCATGAAAACTCCTTTCCCAACCGACGAAAGAAATGGCGTACATAAAAGAGCAGGCTAAAATTCGCCTATACAATATTTTTTTGAAAAAGGCCTTTACAAGTGCGCACAAAGGATGTATTATAAGTCCATGATGATTTACCGTAGTAAAGCGATAAATAGAGAAAGGAAACCGATCATGAAGAAAAAACTATTTACCCTGACCGCACTGATGATGCTCTTGCTCGTGGGTTGCTCCGGCGGCGCGAAGACAGGCAATGACGCGGCGAATAACGCGGCAAACAATGGGGGCAATGCCAAGCAGGAAGCGGCGGCAGAACTCGATACGAGTAAGACTTATGTCATCGGCATGGACGACACCTTCGCTCCCATGGGCTTCCGCGACGAAAAAGGCGAAATCGTCGGCTTCGACGTGGAACTGGCGCAAAAGGCCGCCGAAGAAATGGGCATTAAGATCGAATGCCAACCCATCGACTGGACCGTAAAGGAATCGGAACTTGAATCGGGCAATGTAGACCTCCTCTGGAACGGCTTTTCCATTACCCCCGAGCGTCAAAAGAAAGTGCTCTTCTCGGATCCCTATATGGACAACCGCCAAATCATTATTACATTAAAGGATTCTCCCGTAAATTCCAAAGCCGACCTGGCCGGCAAGCGCGTCACCGTGCAAGGCGAATCTTCCGCACTGGAAGCCGTCATGAAGGACGATGCTTTTGTTAAGGCACTGGCCGAACCGCCGGTCGAATACGCCACCAACAACGAATGCTTTAAAGACATCGAAGCGAAGCGCTGCGACGCCATCGTCGTGGACGAAGTGTTGGCTCGCTACTACATGAAGCAAAACGGCGAAGAAAACTACAAGGTCTTGGAAGACAACTTCGGCGAAGAACAATTTGCCGTCGGTATGCGCAAAGACGATGTGGCTTTACAAGAAGCACTGAACAAGGCGCTGAAGACACTGAAAGACAACGGCACCTACGACGAAATTTACAGCAAGTATTTCGCCGACTAAAAATAGCAGGAGGCAGTTTTGGAAGTACTTGAACGTTTAATCCCCTTGTTGGGGGAAGGAATGAAAGTGACGGCGTCGGTATTTGCCGTGACCATCGTGTTATCGTCCATCCTTTGTATCCCGGTGGCCTGGGCGCGCTTGTCCCGTAACCCCATTATATCGAAGATCGCGGCGATTTACATTTATATTATGCGAGCGACGCCCTTGCTCCTTCAATTAATGTTCGTATTTTTCGGGCTGCCCCTTTTGCCTGCGGGCATTACCCTGGGCCGGTTTACCTCCATCTTTCTGGCCTTTGTGCTCAATTACACCGCCTACTTGGCGGAAATCCTGCGGGGCGGGATTCAATCCATCGACCCCGGGCAGTGGGAAGCGGGAAAGGTCCTGGGCCTTTCCAAGCCCTACACCTTCTTTAAAGTCATCCTTCCCGTGGTGATCCAGCGAAGTTTCCCCGCCTATTCCAACGAAGTCATTACCCTGGTCAAGGACACGTCCCTTGTCTATATCCTCGGCGTCATGGATATTTTGAAGGCGGCCAAATCCGTCTCCAACACCATGTCGTCCATCCTTCCCTATATTTACGTCGGGGTGGTTTACCTTATCGTCGTCGGTCTGTTGACCTTGCTTTTGAGACACGCAGAGAGGAAGATTGAAGCGTCATGAAAATTTCCGTGGACAATTTAAAAAAGAGCTTTGGCGATCGCTGCATTTGGAGCGACATCGATCTCACCTTTACCTCCGATGAGATCGTGGCCATTTCAGGCAAAAGCGGCCAGGGAAAGACCACCTTTCTCCGCTGCCTCAACGGCCTGGAAACTTACGACGCCGGCACCGTCGCCTTCGACGGCGAAGTGATGCCCGTGGGCACCACCGACGCGAAGAAAATCGGCATGGTCTTTCAGGGCTACTACCTGTTTCCGAAAATGACTGTGTGGGAGAACATCCTCCTGGCTCCCCTCTACCACGGCATCGATCGAAAAGAAGCGGAAGAAAGGGCCGAGCGGCTCATGAAAGAACTGGAGATCTACGAGGAAAAGGACAAGTACCCGAGAAATCTCTCCGGCGGGCAACAACAGCGTGTGGCCATTGTGCGCGCCTGCATGCTTGAGCCGGAAATTCTCTGCTTCGACGAGCCCACCTCCGCTCTGGATTCGGAGACCATCGACAAGCTGGCCCAAACCATGGGGCGGCTGAAAGAAAAGGGCATGGGCATGATCGTCGTGACTCACGATCGGGCCTTCGCCGAGCGAATCTCCGACAGGATACTGCACTTCGAAGAAGGGAGATTGAGAGAAGAAATTGTGGCATAAGAGAGGAATGTTTTCTGTTTTTCTTTTGCACACCCATGTTGTTTCGAAAAACCCACGATGGGGCGGGAGAGCCCTTCTCGTGGGTTTTTTGCGCGGTCTTTTAAATTAGCATAGCTGACGTAAAAGATTCAAGATACGTTCTTACTCAAAAATTGATTCTCACATGGCTTTGAGACCAGGGGAAGGGCCTAGGGCGTTGCGATTTCATGACCTATCCCGACGAGCGGAGCGAGTCGTAGGAAGGTCAGATGCAGTCTTACACCGTTTCGGGGAGGCGAAGCCTTCTCGAAACGGATGTATAGTTGTACGCCCTCAACCCGCAGGGGCTATGTATTTTTTTAAATTGCGTAGCCGACAAATTTCCGTGTTGATTTATTTTTCGCTTAAAATACGCTATTACACGGTTTTGAAACCCGGGGAAGGGGCCAGGGCGTTGCGATTTCATGACCTATCCCGACGAGCGGAGCGAGTCGTAGGAAGGTCAGATGCAGTCTTACACCGTTTCGGGGAGGCGAAGCCTTCTCGAAACGGATGTATAGTTGTACGCCCTCTGCCCCTCAAGGCAGGTTGCTGATCTTCAAAATGCGGAGCGGACAGCATTTCGTGGTGTTTTCTACTTCGCTTAAAATTTCATTCCTAAATGGCTTTGAAACCCGGGGAAGGGCCTAGGGCGTTGCGATTCGCCCTCTGGCCCTTCCCCGGGGCCCCATCCCACTCCACCCTAACGCTTTTTATATGTGCGAAGCCCTGACGGGCTTCGATTCCTGTTGGGCTGCGTCGCGGATAAAAGAAAGTAAGTTGGGCAATTTGTTCGGATGAGTGTATGAAACGGCTTGTTCGTTATTGAGCGGCCAAAAAAGGGGTGGGGACGGGGAAAATGCGACCTTCAGCTCTGAGCTCTTTTCCCAGTCCCGGGTTTCAAAGCCATGCGGGAATGGTATTTAGGCGAAATAGAATTCATCACGTGATTTTGTTTGGTCCGCTAACGAAAAGTCAGGACATAATAAATGAGCGAAGAAAAAATAAATTAATTGCTATTCTGCTCCATATCTATAATATGATCCACCACAATCATCATGGCCACGGCTACGTCGGCGTAGTTGTCGTCGATGACGTCGATGACGAAGGTGTCGCCCCAGGCGAAGATTTTCTTTTGAATGGCCGCCACTTCTCGGTCGCTCTCGTCTAAAATTCGAAAGTCCCAAGAAAAAACGTCGCCTTCGAGGCGCAGATCTTTTCCCTTGTAGGTAATGTCGATTTTCTTTCTGAAAAGGGCGAAGCGAGCCTTAATGTCCATGACATCGCCGTTTTCGAAGCGCACGTGATAGGTGGGCAGCAGGTGCATGAGTTCCTGATCCACGGAAAACAGCGGATTTCTCTCCCTGTCCGAGACGCGCACGTCGTATCCGAAAATTTTCAGATTCTGGTCGATAAAATAAACCGGCGCCTCGGATTCGTCCGTGACGGCGTAGTGATCCTCGAGTTTTAATACCTTTTGCTTTGCGTAAAGACGATACATCATGACCTCCGATGGGTTGTTTTGTTTTTTCTCTTTTCTCTGTTTTATTATACCCACAGAAGAGGGGTTGGAGCATGGCGAACGAAGTTTCGTGGTGATTTTTCATTCGCCTAAAATACCATTCCCGCACGGTTTTGAAACCCGGGGAAGGGGCCAGGGCGCCCGCATTCGCCCTAATCCCTCCCCCGGGAAAGTATGGTGCGTAAGAGAAAAAGACGAAATCAAAAACATAATGCGAGCACTCGGAAAGCGAAGACAAAGGGTGTGCGAAGAAAAAATCATTTTATAAAAAACATACTCCTATACATCATTCCTCGCACAAACAGCTCCTCAAATCGCATTTTATACCGTCTCCCCCAGGAGGAAAAACGCACGTACACGTCCCCGTTTTCTTCCGCCATTTCCGTAATGGTCACCCAGTGGTAGCGGAAGGATTTATTGGGGTGATTGGTGTTCAAAAGTGCCACGGGGCGATCGGCGTTTAGTGCGCGAAGGAGAAAGGCTCTGATTTCCTCATCTTTCGCCCGGGGTTTTAAAAACTCCGCTTTATAATTCATGCCCATGCGGCCCATGGCCCGCACGAGGATGCCCCCGGCGGCGATGCCCCAGGGTCTGGGCGGGGCGGCGAGGAGGATTTCGCTCATAAATTTCAGGGCGTCGTTTTTGTCGAAGGCCCGTTTTTTCTCTTTATAGGCGATGAGATTGGCCAAAGTGGCGATGCCGCAGGCCCGATCGGCCCGGTAGGTGCTCCATTTTTCCCGGAGGGCGGTCTGGTCGAAGCCGTAGCCTCCGTCTACGTCGATGAAGTTTTTGTGTTTTAAGGCGGCCAGGGTATTCATGTGTACGACCTTTCTTTTCGGGTAGGAATAAGGGTATAATAAAGATTAGTTTTTTTTATGAATAGAAAAAGGATGGTGAAATGAAACAATACATTAAGCCCTATATACCCTTAATTATCTGCGAAGTCTTACTCATCGCCCTGAGTATTTTGGCGGACCTTTACCTGCCGCGGCTCATGAGCCACATTGTGGACGCCGGGGTCTTGCGGGGGAATGTGCCTTTGATTTTTAATAAAGGCCTGGCCATGATCGGCCTCGCCGCCTTGTCGGTGATTTTAATGACCGTGGCCGGGCTCATGGCGGCGAAAATTTCCATGGGCTTTGCCCGGGATCTTCGCGCCGGCCTCTTTACCCACGTGCTCTCTCTGGATTTTCCTTCCTTCGAGACCTTCGGCGCCCCCTCGATTTTGACCCGCGCCACCGACGATATCAGTCAGCTGGAGCGCATGGCCGTGGTGGCCCTTCGCCCCATGGTGCGCGCCCCCCTGATGTTTCTCGGCGCCACTTACATGTGCCTTACCACCGACGTGAGGCTTTCCGCTGTTATTTTGGTCTCGGCGCCCATGCTTCTCGCCGTGGTCGCGACCATCGCCCGAAAGTCCATTCCCTGTTTTCGCCGCATTCGCGAACTCATGGACGACATCAATCTTCACTTCCGGGAACGGCTCACGGGGATTCGCGTGATTCGCGCCTTCGGCAAGGAAAGCTACGAGGAAAGGCGCTTCGACGAAGTGAACCGATCCATGCGCCGCACGTCGGAGCAGGTGAATAATTACCTGATTACCATGCTTCCGGCCTTTAATTTAATTTTTAATCTCACCATGGTCGCCGTCCTCTATTTCGGCGCCGGCCGCATTCACGCCGGCACCATGGAAGTGGGGGACCTCATGGCCTTTATTCAATACGTGGTGCAAATTATGTTTGCCCTCAGCATGTTCGCCATGCTCTTCGCCATGTACCCCAACGCCAAGGCCGCCTACGACCGCATCGTGGAGGTCCTCGAGACGCCGCCGGCCAAGGAAAATGTGAAAGTGACCTTGCCGGAGGGTGGGGAAACCTCCCTCGTCTTCGATCACGTCAGCTTCTCCTATCCCGGTGCCGAGCGGCCCGTGTTGTCGGACATTTCCTTTGAGGTGAAGGCCGGGCAAAAAATCGCCATTATCGGCGGCACGGGAAGCGGCAAGAGCACGATTTTAAAGCTCATCCACCGCTTCTACCACGTCTCGAGCGGCGAAATCCGCTTAAATGGCGTGAACATCGAAGACATTTCCGCGAAGGACCTGCGCAGCCGCGTGGGCTACGCGCCTCAAAAGGCCATGCTGCTCTTAAGGAGTGTGCGGGAAAACATCGGCCTGTCCCACGATCAGCCCTTAAGTGACGAAGAAACGGACCGCTATCTTTCCATCGCTCAGGCGAAGGATTTCGTCCACGCCGCACAAGACGGCAGGGACGCCACTGTGTCCCAAACGGGGAAAAACCTCTCCGGGGGACAGAAACAGCGCCTTTCCATCGCCCGGGCTTTGGCGAAAGAGCCCGAGGTGCTGCTCTTCGACGACGCCTTTTCCGCTCTGGACTTTCAAACGGACAAGGCCCTGCGCCGCGCCCTGGCCCCCATGACGGAGCGCACCGCCACCATTATCGTGGCCCAGCGGGTCATGACGGTCTTGGATTGCGACGAAATCCTCGTCCTGGATGACGGCGAAATCATCTCCCGCGGCACCCACGAGGAGCTCATGAAATCCTCCACCGTGTACCGGGAAATCGCCGCCTCTCAATTGGGAGAGGAGGTGCTCTATGCCTAGATTTAAAGGTGTCACAGAACGAGACCGCCGCAGCCTTCGAAGCGCCGACAGCCGCCGGATTATGAAGCGGCTCATCGGCTATTTGAATCAAGACAAACTGCCCATGGCCCTGGCCATACTCTTTACGGCCACGGCCACCATTATCGACATCTTTACGCCCTGGATCTTAGGGCTCGGAATCACGAACATTTACGACTCCGTGAAAGCCGGGGCGGGGATCGACTACGGCTATTTAAATCGCATTGCCCTCATTCTCCTCGTGATGTATATTACGTCTTCGATCTTCTACTTCTTCCGGGGCCGCATTCTCGTAAAGATCACCCAAAAGACCGTCTTTACCCTGAGAAAAGATTTTTCCGAAAAAATTCAGCGCCTCCCCGTGGCCTATTTGGACCGCTTTACCGTGGGGGATCTCCTCTCCCGCATGACCAACGACATGGAATCCGTGGTCAACAATATGCGGCAAAACATCGCCCAGATCATCAGCGCCGTGGTCACCATCATCGGCACCTTGGCCATGATGCTCTACATCGAGCCCAGGCTCACGATTATTTCCTTGATCGTGCTGCCGGTAAGTGCCTTTGTCACGGCGAAAGTCGCAGGCATCAGCCAGCGCTACTTCCGAGCCAAGAGCCACGACATGGGCCGGGTGGACGGCTACATGGAAGAGATCATTACCGCACAGGAAGTGGTAATGAGCTTTACCTTCGAAGACCGGGCCCTCCGCGAATTTAACGCCATTAACGACGCCCTCTACGACAACGCCTACAAGGCCCAATTTATCAGCGGCGAAATCATGCCCCTGATGAACTTTATCTCCAATTTGGGCTACGTGGCCATCGCCGTCTTCGGCGGATTTTTGGTCTTAAACGGCGCCATTACCGTGGGGGCCATTCAGGCCTTCTTCCAATACTCGAGAAAACTCAATCAACCCATCAGCGGCATGGCGGAAGTGGTGGGCGCCCTGCAATCGGCCATCTCTGCCGCCGACCGCATCTTCCGCGTCCTCGACGGGGAAGAAGAAGCGGAAGCCGCCGACGCCTTGCCCTTGGAACACTTAAAAGGCGAGGTCGCCTTCGATCACGTGCGCTTCGGCTACGAGAAAAACCAAGTGGTCATCGACGACTTCTCCCTTCACGTACGTCCCGGGCAGACCGTGGCCATCGTCGGCCCCACCGGGGCGGGAAAGACCACCCTCATCAATCTCTTGATGCGCTTCTACGAGCCCGATCGCGGCAGCATTTCCGTGGACGGCGTGGACATTCGCCGTTACACCCGCGGCGATCTGCGTCGCCACTTCGGCATGGTGCTTCAAGACACCTGGCTCTTCACCGGCTCCATTAAAGACAACATCGCCTACGGAAAAGAAGGCGCCACCGACGAGGCCATTCGTGCCGCCGCCAAGGCCACTTACGCCGACAACTTTATCCGCACCTTGCCTGCGGGCTACGACGAAATCATCACCGAGTCCGGTTCGGAAATCTCCCAAGGCCAGCGGCAGCTGTTGACCATCGCCCGGGCCCTCATCTCCGATCCCGACATCCTGATCTTAGATGAAGCCACCAGCTCCGTGGACACCCGCACGGAAAAACTCATCCAAAAAGCCATGGACCGCCTTATGCACGGCCGCACCAACTTCGTCATCGCCCATCGCCTCTCCACCATCGTCGGCGCCGACGTGATCCTCGTTCTGAAAGACGGAAACATCGTGGAACAGGGGGATCACCACAGCCTTATGGCACGAAAGGGCGAATACTACGAACTCTACCACAGTCAATTCGAAGGAAAAGAGATTTAACTGCAAATACTTTTCTCCTCACTGAATAATTTTAACAACCGCGGGTAAGTATGAAGTAGCATCACTAATAGGACTCATTCGAAAGGAGATCTTTCATGTTATTTTGGTTAATTTTCGGCGCACTGGCCGGCTGGATCGCAAGTAAAATCATGGGCAAAGACGAATCCATGGGCGCTGTGGCAAACATCGTCACCGGGATCGTCGGTTCATTTATCGGCGGCTTCATCGCAAGCAATGTCTTCCACATGGGCAAAGTATCCGGCTTCAACCTATACAGCCTGATCATCGCCGTTATCGGCTCTGTGATTTTGCTGTGGATCGTGAATGCGGTAAAAAACAGAAAATAAGGACAAGAAAAGGGGCTTTTGAATAAGCCTCAGACTGCAGACAAACTCCGAATAAATCTCGGGGTTTGTCTCTTTTTTGTGTATTTTTTCCATAAATCAGCAAAAGAAGGGCCGTCGCCTCCTCCGTCCCGCTCTTTTCGATCCATCATTAGTGCCAGTTTTTTCATGTTCATGCATGCAAAGGTCAGCACCGCTTTCAGGTCCATTTTCTTTCGTCCACGCTGGTTGGTGTAGCGAAGGCCATGGTATTCTTTGGCGCTGCCGAATTGCCGTTCGATGGTTTCTTTGCGTTGTTTGTATTCTGCTTTTCCTTGGGTGGTGTAGCGGT
>NZ_OPYI01000005.1 GCF_900343085.1 Aedoeadaptatus coli
GCGGACGCCACACCCCGTTCTTTAACGGCTACCGTCCCCAATTCTACTTCAGAACCACCGACGTAACCGGCGACATCACCTTAGCAGACGGTGTCGAAATGGTCATGCCCGGCGACAACGCCACCTTTAAAGTCGAACTCATCACCCCCGTCGCCATGGACGAAGGCCTGCGCTTCGCCATCAGAGAAGGCGGCCGCACCGTCGCCTCCGGGGTTGTATCCAAGATTGTCGAATAAACACAGAAACAAATAGCGAGAGGACGTGGAAACACGTCCTTTCTCTATTTAAAAATACATATTTCTCGACGGGGAACACACCCCTTTCTCTTTATTCAATAGATCTTCATTCTTATGTCAACGGATAGAAGAGACAAACAAACCCATTTTTTCCTTCACACCATTCCTTCAACCGATACTCCCGGGGGAGGGAAAAAGGGCGTTGCGATTCGCCCTTATCCCTCCCCCGGACCCCCACCCTTTATCCCTAACGCTTTCATAAAGAGCGGAACCCTAACGGGTTCCGATTCCTACTGGGCCGCGTCGCGGAAAGTAGAAAGCGAGTCGGGCGAAGAACTCTTACGGGTGAAAAAGAAACTTCGCCCAACTCAAAATCTTTTTTTCGGCGAAGAAGCCCAACAGGAATCAAATGCCGTCAGGCATTTGCACATTAGAAAAGCGTTAGGGTGGAGTGGGATGGGGCCCTGGGGAAGGGCCAGAGGGCGAATCGCAACGCCCTAGGCCCTTCCCCAGGTCTCAAAGCCATTTAGGAATGAAATTTTAAACGAAGTAGAAAACACCACGAAATGCCGTCCGCTACGCATTTTCATCGCGAAGACAAAAGAACAGAAAGAACAAAACAAAAAAGGAAAAACATATGCTCCTCACATTTCAGGGAGGGCCTCGGGAGGGATCCCTATCCCTCCCGCCCTCCAAATCTCTTGTTCACAGAAAAATCATCCTCGCCGCCCTCGCGCCTCACGGGGGAGAAATCTATCTCTCTGAAATCTCCAACGACATCAAGGAAACCATCCACCTCATCAAATCCCTGGGCGGCACCATAAAAATCGCACATACAAAAAACACCTATCATATAACCATCTCCCCCATACCGAAAAACATCCCCACCCCCATCCATATCCATGTCAACGAAAGCGCCACTACCCTGCGCATCGCCCTCATCCTGGCCCCGGCGCTGGCGGATTCCGTCAGCTTCACCGCAGGGGAGAGCCTCGCCGCCCGCCCCATGGAGGAAGGCATCCGCTTCTTAAAAGAAAACGGCGTGAAAGTTACAGGCCCTTGGCCCCTGGAAACAAAAGGCCGCCTCGCATTTCAAAACGCAAAAATCCACGCCGAAACCACCGGCCAATTCGCCACCGGCGCCCTCATCGCCGCCCTCGCGCAAAATCGCGACACCACCCTGAGCGTAATCAACCCCGCCTCCCGGCCATACATCGCCATGACCGCCGCCCTCATAAAAGAAGCCGGCGTAGAAATAGAAGAAACACAGGATACCTACATCGTTCATAAAGGCCAAATACAGAAAATCACCCCCCATGTAGAAGGCGACCTCAGCCACGCCGCCTACTTCATCGTCGCCAACGAAATGGGTAGCCGCATCCGCCTCGAAAACCTCCCCGCCCGCAGCCTCCAGGGCGACAGAAAAATCTACGACCACATCAAATCCATAAAAGAAAACACCCCCGTCGACCTCACCCACACCCCCGACCTCCTCATGCCCCTCGCCGTCCTCGCCACCCAAACAGGCGCCACCTTCACAGGCATCCGCCGCCTCCGCACAAAAGAAACCGACCGCATCGCCGCCACCGCCGCCATGCTCCGCGCCCTGGGTATAAACACAACAGCCACAGAAGACACACTGAAAGTCGCCCCCGGCACAATCACCCCCGGCACCGTCGACACCTTCGGCGATCACCGCATCGCCTTCGCCGCCTTCGCCGCCGCCTGCGCCGCAACAGGCCCCATCTCCCTGAAAAATCCCGAAGCCGCAAACAAAAGCTGGCCCGGCTTCTACGCCGCCGTGGAAAAACTCCCCCTGATCGACGAAAACAAAAACATAAAATAGAAACAGAAAGGAACACCATGGGAAAAAACATCTCCATCACCCTCTTCGGCGAAAGCCACGGCAAAGGCGTCGGCGCCCTCATCACCGGCCTGCCCCCCCACATCCCCGTGGATGAAGCCGCCATCGACCGCGCCCTCGCCCGCAGGAGACCCTCAGGCCGGTATGACACCACGAGAAGAGAGCCCGATCCCTGGGAAATCCTCTCCGGCACCTACTTAGGGAAAACCACCGGCGATCCCCTGGCCATCTGGATCCCCAACAAAGACATAAAAAGCCAAGACTACGAGCACATGCCCTACCGCCCCGGCCACGGCGACTACACCGCCCACGTAAAAACCTTCGGCGCCGACGACCCGAGAGGCGCAGGACACAGAAGCGGCCGCCTCACCGCCCCCCTCGTCGCCGCAGGCGCCATCGCCGCCGATTTTCTAAAGACACAAAACATCCACATCACATCACGGGTCACAGAAATCGGGGGAGAACAAAGCCCCGCCGCGCAGGAAAAAGCACTCATAAAAGCCAAAAAAGAAAAAGACAGCCTCGGCGGCATCGTCCGCCTCACCATCACAGGCGTGCCCATAGGCCTCGGCGGCTCGCGGGATGCCTCCGCCCAAAGCGCCCTGGCCCACGCTCTCTATGCCGTCGGCGCCGTAAAAAGCGTGGCCTTCGGCGCGGGAGAGAAAGCCGCCCGATTAAAAGGCAGCCAAAACAACGACCCCTATATAGAAGAAAACGGCAACCTGCGTACCACATCCAACCGCGCCGGCGGAATCCTCGGCGGCATCACCACAGGAGAGGCCATCGAAATCACCGTCGCCGTCAAGCCCACCCCCTCCATCGGAAAAAAACAACACACCGTCGATCGCGAGGGCAGAAACACAGAGCTGGAAATAAAAGGCCGCCACGACACCGCCCTCGTGCGCCGCATCCCCCCCGTCCTCGAAGCCGCCGCCGCAATCGCCATCCTCGACCTCTGGATCGAGCGGCAAAAAGAAATCGCCCTGCATCAAATCATAGGAGAAAGCCAATGACCAAGAACATCGTCATCATCGGCATGCCCGGCGCCGGCAAAACCTCCGTCGCCGAAGCCGTCGCCGAAAAACTGCATAGAAAATGCATCGACATCGACACCGAAATCATCAAAAAACACGGAAACATCCCCCAAATCTTCGAACAACAAGGAGAAAAAGCCTTCCGCGCCTACGAAAAGGAGGCGGTCATCGAAGTCGCCGAAGAGAAAAACGTCGTCATCGCCACCGGCGGCGGCAGCCTCCTGGATCCCGAAAACACCCAAGTATTAAAGCGCACCGGCACCCTCTACTGGGTCACCCGCCCCCTGGAAGAGCTGGCCACCGACGGCCGCCCCCTCTCAAAAGGCGGCATCGAAACCTTGAGAAAACTTTATAGGGAAAGAAAGCCCATTTACGAAGCCGCCGCCGATGAAATCTTTGAAAACACCACCATCGAAGAAGCCGCCCGCGCCATCCTCGCCTTCGAAAAGTTACAAAATAATAAAAAAGAACCCCCTGTCATAGAACTGTAATTTAAATACATGGGGGACTCGTGTATAATGAAGCTACATCGAGAAACCGAAGCATAAAAGGCTTTCTCATGACATTGAGAGACTTTACTTCAATAGTTGAAGCAAGGGCCGCTCAATGGTATAATGGTGTAAGATTCACAGGAATATGCCTGGAAGAATCTGAAAATTCATAAGGAGGTCGAAAGACAAGATGAACAAGAAATTTCTTAGCCTTGTACTCGCACTAGTCATGGTACTCGGCACATTCAGCTCTGTCTTTGCTGCACCTGCTGAAAAAAAGGAAACCAAAGAAGCTCCCAAGGCAGCTGAAACGGTAGTTCCCAAACTCACAGGCAAAAAAGCAAAGATCGACTGGTTGAAAGACAGAGGTTACATTTCCGGTCGTAAAGTAAACGAAGACCCGAAAAACAACGATCTCGCATTGGATAAAACCATCCAACGTGCAGAAGTTAGTAAGCTCCTCGTTTTCGCTACCGGCAATGAAAACAAAGTTGACGCCTTAAAGGGCATCACCATCTACAAAGACGTAGCTCTTAACTACTGGGCAAACGGCTACATCAACGTAGGTAGTACCGAACCCTCCAAGGCAAACAACCTTCCCTTCTTACTCGGTTACCCGGGCAATGTATTCAAACCGGTCAACAACGTAACCTACGCCGAATTGGCAAAAATGTTGGTTACCTTGACCAAAACCGATCTCACCAAAGCTATGCACGACCAAGCCAACAAAAACTGGCCGGCACAATGGATGGCATGGGCTGCTGATCTGGGCATCTTTGATGATGTAACCGTCGCTGACGCCAACAAGGCCGTCAACCGTGAAGACGCATTCACCATGATCTTCAACGCAATGTACAGATTGAAAGAAATCAAGGTCATGCCCGCCAACGAAACCATGGGTATTTTGTCTCAAATCAAAAATGGCGAAATCACCATCAACCAAGGCGAAATGGCAAAAACCGTTAAATTAACGGACAACACCACATTTGTTCTTTACAAATATGGTAGCTATGATGTAAATGCTGAACCCACTAACCCTCGCATTGTAAAAGCCAGTGCAATTTCCAATGCTGAATACTACTACGGTTCTCTCGTTAGAGTCCTCGTAAACGAAAAGGGCGAAGCTACCCACGTATTGGAATTAGGTAACCCTGATTTCTTAGCACTTGGTATTGGCTCCAGATATGGCGAAAACAATCGTTGGGATGGCGTTGCTGACAACACCATTGAAACAGCATACAGATTCCTCGCCAAAGTCAACTACAAAGACGGCGATGCAAAATCGATTCTCTTCAGAGATCCCTCTGCTACCACCGGCGGCGTAGAAGTTAAGCTTACGAAAGCTACCAAGTACTTCGTAGCTGATGCTAAGAAGAACCAATTAACAGAAGTTAAGGACGCAGACGAAGCACTCCGCATCGTAGGTAATCCTGCTGCAACGAACTGGATTGACAGAGTGTACGTTGGATACAACGATGTAGAATCTGCTAAAGACCACGAAACTTCCAGCCCCACCGCTATTAAGGGTTACAACGAAGCGACCGTTGTAGTATTCAACAAAGTTGAAAAAGATAACAATGGCGAAGTTACCCTTCGTGTTAAAAACGACGTTACCAGCAAATACAACATCACTTTAGAAGATGTAGACGGCAAAGAAGTAATTGCAGACGTTGCAACTTACCGTGGTGGTTTCCCCAACAACTTCAACGCTGACAAGCTTGACGTTATTAAGTGGACCAACAACAATGCTGCCGGCATCGGTATTGAAAAAGTGATCGACCACAGCAAAACCGAACGTTACCCCATCGTTAAGGTTATCGATAAAGATGGCGCCAAACTTGTCGTAGAAGATAAACTCGGCAACACCGCTAGATTAGTTGTTGACAGCGAAGCTGATATCTTCTTGAACGGTCAATTAAAAGAAGGTGCTTTGATTCAATTCCGTACCTTGGCAGGCAATGTTCCCGGTAGCGACGCAACGGATGCTAACACTGTTGACATCGTATCTGTAATGCCTAAGGGTGTTGAACTTGCAGGCGTATTGCAAGGTGTTGTTCTTGATAACCAAGGCAACCAATACTACGCTAAGAATGTCAAAGCTGCTGATGTTAAGGAATACAATGGAACAAACAACCACTACAAAGTGATTGTTAACCAACTCAACTCCTTCTACAATACTGACGATGGCGTAAAACGCGACTTGGTATGGATGAGCAACTCTGAAACTGAAGATTTACAAGCTTGGTTAAAAGCCAATGATGACAATGCCAACATTCGTTACAAATTAAAGGATAATGTTCAAGGCAACGAAAACGAAGCCTATGACCTTGAAGTACTTTACGGCGATAAATGGCTCCCTGTAGCAGATGCAGTTGTTAAAAAAGCTGCTGACGATAAAGCAGCACAAAAAGCTGCATTAGATGCTTTCAACAAAAAAGTCGCTGCAGTGGAAGACGCTACTAAATTAGCTGATCAAGCCGCTTTCGACAAAGCAGCAAAAGAACTTAAAGCCCTTGTAGATGAGTTTAACGCACTGAAAGTTGACATGCTTGAAAAATCTGACGTTGATAAGGCAAAAGCTGACCTCAACGCTAAGATCAAGGCACTCAACGATGCTGCTGGTGCTAAGACTCCGGCTATTAAAACCAACCCGACAGTTACTGAAATTGCGTAAGTGATTGTCTAAAAAAGAACCCTTCGGGGTTCTTTTTTTTTGGCTCTATGTCAACCATTGGGAAGTCTAGTGAAAACTAGGCTCCTTTTTCGTGTCATAAATTCCAAAATCCATAGGTAAAAATCTCGCCGGATTTCTATCTAATAGGTGAGGGGCGAAAGAGCCGCAAAGCATTTCTCCCTATTTTCGAAACCCATAGGTAAAAATCCCGCCGGATTTCTATCTACTAAGTGAAGGGGAAAGCGCCGCAAAAAAAATTCTCCCTTTTTTCGAAATCCATAGGTAAAAATCTCGCCGGATTTCTATCTAATAGGTGAGGGGCGAAAGAGCCGCAAAGCCTTTCTCCCTATTTTCGAAACCCATAGGTAAAAATCCCGCCGGATTTCTATCTAACAGGTGAGGGGCGAAAGAGCCGCAAAAAGTTCTCCCTTTCTCCGAAATCCATAGGTAAAAATCCTCTCGGTTTTCTATCTACTAAGTGAAGGGGGAAGCGGCCGCGAATCTTTTTCCCATTGTACGCCATCCCACAGGTAAAAAATCCACCGATTTTCTATCGTAAAAGTGAAGGAGGAATTCACATGACAGACATCAAGAAATCCCTGCGACTCGTCTATTTGGAAACGGACAGCGCCGGCAAATCCAAGCGCAGAGCCGCATCCTACTCCGGCCTATTGCCCGAAGCCGACAACGCCGCCGTTAAAAAGGCCGCCGATGCCTTTAACACCTTGACCCAAAAGCCCGCCGACGCCGTGGAAATCATCACCACCGAAACCTTGGTATAAGGAGGTAAACCATGGATAAGAAATACCTGAATCTCACCTTCGTCGATGAAGGCCAAAAGCAAGCTACCCTTCGCGTCAACACGCCCAAAGAAGGCCTCGACGGCAACACCGCCAAAGCCGGCGCCCAAGCCATCGTCGCTTCCGGCATCTTCCGCGCCAAAGGCAAATTCGTCGCCGCCCAAAAAGCCGAGCTCGTCACCGTCACATCCGACACCCTCTTTACCGTAAACGAATAAAGAGGCCCCCCCATGACCCTCGACGAAATCCTGTCCCTCATCGCCAACACCGGCTTTCCCATCGTCGTGGCCAGCTACTTCATCCTGAGAATGGAAGAAAAACTCGATAAACTCACCGAGACCATCGCCGCCCTGAGCCACACAATCGAAAGCAAAATGCAATGAAAGAGGGACCTGATTGGTCCCTCATTTCATTGCAAAAAAACACAGTTTTGCGAAAATTCGATTTTGTTTTGTGATTGCACTTTGCTTTTCTTCCGCCATCCTTATGATTCTACTTCCCGATGGCATACCCTTTGTGATTCGACTTCCTTTTATCCCTATCACACCATATTTTCATCCGATTCTTTCCGGGGAGGGAAAAAGGGCGTTGCGATTTCATGACCTATCCCGACGAGCGCAGCGAGTCGTAGGAAGGTCAGATGCAGTCTTACACCGTTTCGGGGAGGCGAAGCCTTCACGAAACGGATGTATAGTTGTACGCCCTCTGCCCCTCAAGGCGGGGTGCTGATCTTCAAAATGCGGAGCGTACGAAGTTTCGTGGTAGTTTCTACTTCGCCTAAAAATCCATTCATACACGGTTTTGAAACCCGGGGAAGGGCCAGAGGGCGAATCGCAACGCCCTAGGCCCTTCCCCGGGTCTCAGAGCCATGTAGGAATCATTTTTTAAGTAAGAAAGTAACTTGAATCCATAACGTTCGCTCCGCAATCGGAAAACGACAAACAAAAATAAGAAAAGAAGAAAGCACCATGTAAAATAAAACAAAAAAAAATTATTTCCCCTATCCATCGGACGAGATAACATCTCGTCCGATTTATAGCCTCTCATTGAACATATGTTTATCCTGTGGTAAAATAAAAAGAAAACAAAACATTTGTTCAGCCTCATCGTGAAAGGAGTCTCTATGGAAAGCCAAATTATCTCTCGTGCCAAAGCCCGTGATCCCGAGGCCCTGGCCCAGTTGCTCGTCGATCTCGTGCCCATTACCCGGGCCACGATCCGCCGCATTCAGCCCTACGCGCAGGATCCGGACAATCTCTACGGCGAGGCGAATCTCATTCTCCTCGACGCCGTGGATGACTTCGATCCCGAGCGGGGCGTGCCCTTTCATCTCTATTACCGAAAGTGCCTGTCGTATTTCCTAATGGACGATTTGAAGCGCAGCATGAAAAAGCCCACTGTGCCCCTCACGGCGGAAATGGAAGCTGTCGTAGCCGACGTGGCGGACACGGAGGAGGATTTTATTCTCCTGGAGCGGGCCGAGGAGCTACACCAAATCGTAAACGATCTGCCGTTTCGGGAGCGGGCGGTGGTGAGTTTGTATTTTTTCTGCCATCTGTCTCTTTCGGAAATCGCCGCCCGCCTGGGGATTTCTTATCAGACGGTGGCCAACACGAAATCCCGCGCCATGAACCATTTAAGGAGGATCTATGCTTCTAAACAAACAGTTGATTCACTATAATTATTCGTCGAGAAACGGCGCCCGCATCGCCTACATCGTCGTCCATGACACGGGCAATCCCGATCGCGGCGCCGACGCCATGGCCCACTACCGCTATTTCTCCGGCGGCAACCGCAAGGCGAGCGCCCATTATTTCGTGGACGATAAGGGCGTGGTGCAAATCATCGAAGATGCCTACGCCGCCTGGCACTGCGGCGACGGACATGGAGCCCACGGCATCACCAATCGCAATTCCATCGGCGTGGAAATTTGCATCAACGAGGGCATCGACCGCAAGGCCGCCTTGGCCCACGCCCGCAATTTAGTGAAAGAGCTCATGGCCTTCTACCGCATTCCGAAAGACCATGTGGTGCGCCATTTCGATGCGTCGCGAAAAATTTGCCCCGGCACCATGGCAAAAAACAATTGGGCCGAGTGGTGGGGCTTCTGGGAAAGCCTGTAAAATTCTCCGCCCCACCGATTCCTTCCACGATACGAGCCTTCGGGCTCGTTTTTTTGTGGTTTAATTTCGGACTATAAGAATAATTCGCCGTCATTTCGGCCAAATACTTGAATAAAAAACGGCCAAATACTTGAATGAAAAGTAGCCAAACACTTGAATCGCTTTGTTCTTATTTAAGGAAATACATTTCGAACCGGGTCCCCTGCGGAACTATTTCGAAATAGGATAGAATCGACCATCTGACTTAGCAAGAAATACGAAACAGATTCCGCCCGGCAAGGTCGTCGACTTGACGGAAGGAAGATAAAAGATGCGCAGAGAGAGAAAGCCCGCAATAACAAAAATACAGATTGTATCAAATAATATCCCCTACGGCGCCTGCCCCGAACCGGAGGATGAGGCGGAGCAGCTGCCGGTAATTGAAAGGGACGGGCAGGTCGCGATTACGAGGTACGCTTATGATCCCGATGCGGGTGCGTCATCTTATCCGACTCGGACACTTCGAACATAAAATAATGGGCTGTAAAGCTGTTGAGAAAACGGATTTTAGGATTTCAAAAGAAATCTTGAAATCCGTTTTTTTCCGTTAAATAGTCGTAAGGGGACATGGTATAATATGCATGATAATAAGTATCAAAAGGAGGGGGCTATGTTTCGACGTTTTTTAGAAAATTTCAGAAAACCGGAAGATAATTTTTCCGGCAGATTGATGTTAATGAGCATGAATCAGGGCCATGAAAAATTAGCGAAGTGGGGAAGGTCTTACATAAAAATGAATAAAGGGGATACGGTCTTGGATTTGGGCTGCGGCGGCGGTCGAAACATAGAGTATTTCTTGACTCAAGGGGCCAAAGTCTACGGCATGGACCACTCGGAAGCCGGTGTAAACATGGCGCGTGAGAGAAATAAAGAGGCGATCGAGTCCGGAAGATGCCAAATTCTCGTGGGGGATGTGAAGCGCCTTCCCTTTAAGGATGAATCCATGGCTATCGTCACGGCCTTTGAAACGATTTATTTTTGGAACGACATTGAAACGTGCTTTAAGGAAATTTACCGCGTGTTAAAAAGAGGCGGGCAGTTTCTCATATGCAATGAAGTCTCGTCGATGAAGAGAAGAGATGTAAGGATTTTAGCCAAAAAGATTACCATGGAAGTCTACACACCCGACGACTTGACGAATATGCTTACGAAGGCCGGGTTTTCCTGTGATTATCATTTGGACAGAAAAGAGCAACTGGCATTCATCGCGAAAAAACAGATCATTTAAAGGAACGAGGGATGAGTGATGAAATATCGTGGTTTTTATTTCTGTTTGTTTCGACATCCGATGAAAAAAGTCTTGGCGGATACATATGGGCGGGCCTATGCCGGCGAAATCATCAAAAAAAGCAAGAAGGTGTATCGAAAGCTTGTAGAAGAAGCGGACGATATCGGCGAGGACAATCCCATGGCCTACAATGAGATGTTTGCCCTCGTGTTTGTCGCCCCCTATTTGGCAAGCGAAAAAAAGATTCCGCCTGAAATCGTGCAGGAGACGATGCGTCGGTCCCTTTATTTTGTCCGGCCGTATTTTTCTCTCGTCGACCTCAATACGAAGTGGGGGAAGGCGGCCAACAAGAAAAAGGTTCTGAAGTATGTTAAATGGTATACGCCGGAAAAGGAAAAGCGCTTCCCCACGTCGTTTAAAGTGGATTTTGAAGGAGAGCCCTACGCGGGGGCCTGTTACTACAGAATCACCCGTTGCCCGATTTGCGCCTACACGGAGAAGCTCGGGGTAGCCGAATTAATGCCCTTGTTTTGCGAGCTGGACGAGGTGATGATAAGCCTTCAACATGGCGTACTCCACAGAAAAGGCACCATCGCCAACGGCGCGGATTGTTGCGATTATTTTATTACAGGCGATAGAGAATGAACCGCAGGGCGATCTTCAAGGAGTGAAATAAGATGAGTGTAATGTATAAGGCGGCATCGACGATTGTGAGACTTCTCGGCGTCAAAAAGATGTTTTTAAAGAACAAGGAAGAGATGCTCGCCTATGCGAGGAAAGAAAATGCGAAAGCGGTCTTTGATTTAAAGAAGGCGATGAAGCGGGCCGAGAGGAAAAACTATATTCTCTTCCACAGAGAGATCATGGGATACAGGCTGCTTTCTTACCAAAAAGATCAAATGGCCGGGGAGGCTGCGGTTCTCTATCTCTTCGGCGGCGGCATGATTACGCAGCCGGACAAATTGGATTTTTCTTTGGCGGAAAGAATCATGGAGAAAACGGATAAAGACGTTTGGTTTTTGTTCTATCCCCTTTGTTCGGAGGATGTAAAGGTGGACAAGACATACGACGTTTGCTTTGAAACCTATCGGCTGATGACCGAAAATTACAAGGCAAAGAACATAAGTGTCCTCGGTTTTTCCTCCGGCGCTTGCCTTTCCCTTGGGATCTTTCTACATAACAATGCCTTAGGCCGGCCCCTTCCCATGCCCGGCAAAATTATTTCAGTTTCACCCGGCGGCATACCCGACTTAAGCCTCGATGAAAATAAAGAAATATGGGAGAAAGTCAATGCTCTCAACCACAAGGACATAATGATTGATCCCACATATCTAAAGACGGCAAGGGAGATTGCAAAAGGAGATGCAGACCTGCCTGAATATATGTTGGACGGAACGGTGGGGGATTTTACGGACTTCCCGAAAACATACTTTTATTACGGCGAAAATGAATGCCTTTATGCCTTTGCCGATGAATTTAAAAAAGCCATGGAAAAACACCATGCGTCCTACGAAATTATTGTGGGGAATGGCATGTGCCACTGTTATCCTTTGGTGCGGTTTTTCAGAGAAGGCAGGGAGGCGCAGGATAAAATCATTGAATTGTTGAAGTCTTAAAAAACGCAAATTTCATGAAAGCATCTACGCGCGTAGGTGCTTTTCTTATTTCAAATTTCAGGAAACTTTCCATGCACGGAAAAGGCGTAGGGCAATCCAAGGAGGATGCGGCATCGCAGACGTTCACCGCCACCTGTCTTTGGATACTTTCAATTTGTTACTAGCCTTAATGCCCGCGTCTTGATGTAAAGTTATTATCATGGTAATGTTAAGACATATTAAAATTCGGCGCATCTCAAGCAAGGATTGGCTTTTGCGAAATAAATGATTTAAAACGGTACGAAGCGGGATTAAAGGAGGCAGGGAATGAATGTATTTTCAGTGGCAGGCAGAATCATTCTGGCGGCCTTTTTAGGGGCGATTATCGGCATGGAAAGGGAAAGGAAACACAAAGCGGCCGGTTTCAGAACTCATATTATTGTCAGCGTCGGCGCCTGTTTAATTATGCTGATCGGCATCGACGGCGTCGGAAAATTATCCGGCAGCGAAAAATGGGACGCCCTTAGGCTTCCGGCCCAGGTGATCAGCGGCATCGGCTTTTTAGGTGCGGGCACCATTCTCCAAACGAAGGATGGGGTATCCGGCCTCACCACGGCGGCGACCTTGTGGCTTTCCGCAGCCATCGGGCTTGCGGCGGGCATCGGCTATTACGAAGGCGCCGTTATCGCCACGGTGATTTGCCTGATCACGTTGATCTCGCTTAGGGGAATCGGCGATTGGATTACTAATCGAAGGACGAAGACCTATATCATGGTGTTTCAAACGCCGAATTTCGAGATGGATCGTTTTCTGGACTTTACGTCGGAACAGGGCGTGGAGGTGAGGAAGCTAGACATCCTCGACGAGGACATGGAGGATGCTTCCATGATCGAGTCCACCCTGTCTTTTCATGAAAATTACAACATCGGAAGCTTTTTCAAGAAATTAAAGTCGGACTATCATTTGAAATCGGTGCGATTGAGCGACGGAGAAAACGGAAGACGTGCTAAATAAAGGAAAATGACCGCAAACGAACGCCAAACGCCCGAAGCAATTCCGACGAAGAGAGATTGTCGCTATCAAGATTTGGCATGGGAAAAATTTTGGCATCCTAATGGCACCGGCTTCTGTTGAAGGATTCGATCATTGATGGAAAATGTAGGCATTTAAACAGAAGCGTTGTTAAAACAACATACATTGGTTTCCTTTCCGATTATGATTAAGAAAAGAAGAAACGAAAGGAGTCTGTTCATATGACAAAAAAACTTGATTTGAATAAAACGGTCTTCGAGCTGACACAACAATACCCGGAACTGGTCGATATTATGGCGGGACTGGGCTTTACTGAAATTACAAAAAAATCCATGTTGCATTCTGTAGGAAAGATGATGACCATTCCAAAGGGCGCGAAGATGAAAAAAATCTCCATGATAGATGTTGTGACCACGCTGATGCGCAACGGGTTTGATATCGTCGGTGACATGCCGGAGATGGCATCTGTATCGAAAGTTCAAGAGCAGGAAAAAACAAGTCGCCCATCTTCAGAGCGTAGAGAGCAGTTAAAAGCTTATTTGAAAAGACTCGGTGACGGAGAAGCGCTTGAAGACGTGCGGGCGGATTTTGTCCGCGATTTCGGAGAAGTGGAAGCCTCCGAGATTATGGAGGCGGAGCAGGAGCTTTTGAAAGAAGGCACGCCTCTCAGCGAGGTGCAGCGCTTGTGTGACGTTCACTCGGCTCTGTTTCACGGATCGACCGCTGAAGAGAAAATCGCCAATGCCGAAAAGGAAGTGGAGGCCTCGGTCTTAAGAAAAAAGGCGCAGGTGGCAGGGCAAGAGAATAAGGCCAAGTCCGCGGCCCTCGAAGAAATCCCGGGTCATCCCCTTTCCACTCTAAAGAAAGAAAACGAGGCGCTATCTGCGCTGCTCACAAAATTTAAAGAGAGCAGAGATGAATCGGTCCTTCCTCAAATTCGCGAGCTTTCGATTCACTACGCCAAGAAAGGCGATCTTCTCTACCCCTTGCTCAACGTTCACTACGGAATCTCCGGCCCTTCCGATGTGATGTGGACGGTAGACGATGAAATTCGGGATACGCTCTCTTCCCTTGCGAAGGAAAAAGAACGCGGCAACAAATGGAACACGAGGCTGGATGCCGTGCTTACTCGGGCGGAAGAGATGATTTATAAAGAAGAGAACATTCTGTTTCCAATCTGTGCGGTTAATTTTTCGAAAGAAGAATGGTACGGCATTTATCGGGATGCCAAAGATTATGCTGCCTGCTTCGGCGTAGAAAAAGAGATGTGGAGCGATGCCGAAAACATGGCGCAGGCGGTGGATGAAGCTTCGGAAGGGGAGATCGTCATGCCCGGCGGTCGCCTGAGGATCGAGGAGCTGACCGCCCTTTTGAACACGATTCCCATGGAGATTACCTTTGTCGATGCAGACAATATCAATCGCTTCTTCGACGAAGGTCCGAAGGTATTCAAACGCCCCCTCATGGCACTGAACCGCGAGGTTTTCGCTTGCCATCCGCCGAAAATCGAACCCATGGTGCGTCAGATTATCGACGATTTCAGACAGGGCCGTCGCGATTTTGTGGAAGTATGGATGGAAAAAGAAGGACGAACCATGCTTGTTCGATACATGGCTGTGCGGGACAAGGACAACAAATACCTCGGTACCCTGGAATTGGTACAGGACATGGAGTTTGCAAAAGAACATTTCCTCGGGGACAAAGCATAATTTTGCGCAACAAAAAAGATTCTCTGTCGCTACCATGGACAGAGAATCTTTTTTGATATGTTGCACATTCCGCATAATCATCACACATCGCGTGAAGGTTTCCGGATCATGTGCTTTAGGCGCTCGTCGAGCGAACAAATGATGCCACAAGATATGCGGAGTCCTGTGCGCTGTACCTTCCGCTTTCCTTGCATGGGATCAACAGCTTTCTTACGGATCGGTTCTTTCTTCTAACCATTCTTTCAAGACAACGGCATGATTATACTTCTCGTCTTTTGCACCATACAGCAGAGTCACCTGTTGATCCTCCGCTTTTCGCATGCACAAATTTTTAAATTCTTGTGACGCCGGGTTTCTATTCAATTCCTGCCTGTAAAGCGTCTTAAACGCATCGTATTTTGCAGGGTCATGAGAAAACCATTTTCGAAGTTCCTTTGATGGAGCAATTTCCTTTGCCCATAAATCGATTCGGGCATTTTCCTTTCTTATGCCCCGCGGCCAGAGCCTGTCCACGAGCACGCGAAAACCATCAGTGTCCGCCGTCGGCTCATAAATGCGCTTGCATCGAAACTCATTCATCATGTACGACCTCCTTTAACAGGAATTCATTTTTACGGTAAGAAATGAGTCCTTCCGCCTGCATTTTAGAAAGTTCATTGGACATGGCACTGCGGTTTACGGCGAGGTAATCGGCAAGCTGTTGCCGATTAAAGGGGATGGTAAAGTGCGCGCTTCCATGTTTCAAGGCCTGCTCGGAAAAATAAGACAGGAGCCTTTCCCTTAGAGATTTGGAAGCGGTATGCATCATGCGGGAAGACATGTTTAAATTTTTTTGAGCGGAGATGCGGAGCATATTCTGAATGATGCGGTTATGATACGCGCATCCTTTCCGGCAAGTCGTCAAAACATGTTTCATACTCAGAAAGACGATCTCGGTATCTTCGCAGGCTACGACATCGCACAGGAGCTCTTTTCCGGGAATGGCCGCGTAGTTTTCCGCAAAGACCTCTCCCTTGCCCATATGCCCGAAAATAATGCTGTTTCCCCAATAGAGATTTACGACGATATTGACGCTTCCGGATTCCACAAGCCCGAACGCATCGACAGGCGATCCGGCTCGAAAGATGACGTCTCCCTTTTGGAATTTGCGCTTATAGGCCCCTAGGCAGAGGAGGAGCTCTTTTATTTCACTTTCGCTAATGCCGCGGAAAAGCTGCGTGTTCGCGAGAAAAAAAGTATTCATAAAATCCTCCGGTATGTTGTCGCAACAACGTACGTGTTGTTACGATTTTACTATAATACAAGTAGAAAAGCGAGAGAGGAGGAAAAAATGATGAACGACATGGAGGTCAACGAAGAGAAAACCCTTGGCAAAGTCTTTTCCATAGGAAAGGAGAATCCGCCGATTCCTGGATGCACCGTCTCAAAAACCTTCGGCGGCGATAGTGGGATCACGTATTTTTCCCTGGCCGAGCATACCGACATCAGCGCGGAAATCTATCCCTATCATAAATTATTGATCGTGGCGGAGGGAAGCGTGGAGGTTTACGAAAACGACGGCTTTTCGCAAAAGCTGCGCGCCGGAGAATGCATCTTAACAGAAACGGACGTCCCCGTGGGCATGCGGACGGCAGAGGGCAGTGTATATACGGAAGTAGCAATAGGAAAGGAGAGCAGGATGAACGAATTAGTTAAAGCAGGAGAAGTTTTTAAACTGGAAGACCTTGTTCCTTATGCAGAAGACAAAATCGTCAACATGGACGTGGTGCATAATGACAAAATGAAACTTGTGGTGATGGCCTTTGATGAAGGCACGGGCCTTTCGGAGCACGCCGCCCCCGGCGAGGCAATCGTCTTTGCGTTGGACGGCGAGGCTGTGATCGGATACGAGGGGGAGGATCACGCCATTCGTGCCGGCGAAAATTTTCACTTTGCAAAGGGCGGTCTCCACGCAGTAAAAGCGACGAAGAAGTTTAAGATGGCGCTTCTTCTTACCTTGGAATAATAGGCGATAACCGTACCACAATGAAACAAAAAAATCAAAACACTCCGGAATGGGGGATTACCCTAAACCGGAGTGTTTTGATTTTATAGAAGGAAACAAGTTTGCGGTTTATTTATTCACCGGATTCGGGGGAACCGGTGAATTCAGCGCTCTTTGCAATGGCCGCCGCCATATCGATGATCTTTTGTTTGTTCTTTTCATCGGTTTTGTCGGCGTCGTTCTCGCTGTCGATAAAGGTGAACATATCGAGAACGAGGTGTTGTTTCACTTTGTCTTCGGGAATCTCGATCACCACTTCATCTTTGATATTTTCTTGATTGAAGCGCATCGCCGCTTCATAGTCGGCGATTTTCATGACCTCGAATCCTTCTTCCTTGTAAGGATCCTCATTATTGACAAAGTGCTCATTGATGTAGGATTTGCCGTCACTTTCTTCAGGATTGTGCATGAAATCGCGAATCAATTCGATGCGGTAGACGACGGAGGGGTTTTCGGGGCTTTCGTATTTAAAGCGGACCACTAAGCCGTTGTCATCCACAAATTCTTCGACCTTGATTGCGCTGCTTTCAAAGGGAATTTCAAAGGGCCATTTCACCTGATGGGTGCCGGTGTAGGCTGCATCGGAATAGTCCGGCTTGCCCTCGTACTCGCTGTCGTATTTCAGGCTGTTCAGAATCGTCTTTTCAATTTTGTCGAAAAGTTCTTTGTCGGGCTCTTGGCCTTCCTCGAGTTCGCCGTTCGGCAAGATAATAAATCGAACGACATGGTAGCCGTTCAAATACTTGTCCAGGCAAGTGACGTAAGCATTGTAGTCGCCGTCGCCTGTGGTTTTAAGCCATCGCATGCCCGAATCGGATTCCACCACGCTCTGGCTGTCGTCCACGGGCTCTTCTCCCTTCGATGACTATTTTCTTATAGAATGTATCTTCGGCGGAGAGTTGTGCCTGGACGCTCCAGCTGTTGGTGCCGTCTAAACCGTCGCCTTTGGGATAGTAGCTGATATCTTCCGAGGTCGTGCCGAATTGATGATCCACCACGTCCCAATCCTCTTCGCTACCGGGGAGATTAAAGGACACCTCCGTGCCGACGCGGTCGTTTCTGATTTTGAATTCAGTGACCTGATCTTTTCCGCTATCGCAGGCGGAGAGGGTCAAGAGCAGCGCCATGACGAAAGCGCAGGGCACCGCTTTTTTCAAGGCCGTAAAACGCATCTTCATGTTCAAATCCTCCCTTCAAACAGTTATGGTTTCCGTAACGGATGTCTTTTGAGTTTATATAAATTATAGGGGCAAGGATGTTTATTTACATCACACGAAAGTGTGAGGTTTGAAAATATCTGTCTGCAGAAACGAAAATGCTTCCTTAAAGTACTTGGAGAGTTTCGATCTTGATTTATGGTAGAATGATTGGATGAGGTGATGAGACGGCCGAATCCGTTTATTTTATGGCGATAGAGGCTTGATGTTTTTTAATACGGGTATACAAAAAATAATAATATTTGGAGGTATAGAAAAATGATTAACACAAAGAACACAAGAAACAGATAAGAGAGGAAAGAAATCCTCTCAAAAATCAAAGGAGGATTTATGATAAATATAAACAACTTAAGAAAGATATTGCCTGATAAACAACCACTTGAAATCAATAGCTTATCGATTAACGAGAACGATAAAATTGCTCTGATCGGGGACAACGGTGCGGGTAAAACAACACTATTTCGACTTATTTTAGGGTTTGATAAGGAATATACGGGGATAGTAAATGTCGACGGAGATTTGGACTATCTATTGAATGATGGTGTTGAAGACAAATATATTTCCAATGAAATTTATTCTAAGGCAAAACTAAATATTGACGAGAGGTATAGCCCGGGAGAATTTAGAAGATTAAAGCTTTTCGATCTATTGTCTGATGATTTTAAGTTTCTCTTAATGGATGAGCCAACATCACATTTAGACATCGTGCAAAAAGAGAAAATAATACAGAAATTAAATTCAAGAAAGATGGGATACCTGATCATTTCGCACGATCGTGACTTTATTAATAAAACCTGCAATAAGATTTTAGAATTATCAGATGGAAAGATTGAAGAGTATAATGGAGACTATCAATTTTACCTTGAAGAAAGAGAAAAAAGGCAAAAATTCAAAGAAAAAGAATATACAAACTATATAAGAGAAAAAAGAAGGCTTGAAAACCTAGCAGTTAATATAAAGGAACAGGCGTCAAAAGTTAGAACCACACCTAAAAGAATGGGAAATTCAGAAGCCAGACTTCATAAGATGGGCGGTCAGGAAAACAAGAAGAAACTTGATAAGCAAGTAAAGTCAGTGGAGTCAAGAATACATCAACTTGACGCGAAAGAAAAACCAAAGGAAGGAGAGGACATAAAGTTATCTGTGCCGGATAATAAACGGATTCACTCTAAAGTATTAATAAGGGCAGAAAATTTAAATAAAGCGTTTAATAGAAAAGTTCTATTTGAGAAGTCAGAATTTACAATAGAAAACAATTCCAAGGTGGCGCTTATCGGCGATAATGGTAGTGGGAAAACCACTCTATTAAAAATGATTCTTAATAAAGAGAATATTTGGGTGCATCCGAATCTCAAAATTGGTTATTTAAGTCAGATGGATGAGACATTAGAGGAAGATAATAGTATTTTAGAGAATGTACTGAATACAACTATCTATGATGAAACCCTGGCAAGGATTGTGCTTGCAAAATTGGGCTTTAGGAATAAAAATGCACATAAAATTATCGGAGTTTTAAGCGATGGCGAAAAAGCTAAAGTAAAATTAGCTAAAATTCTGACGGCTGACTTTAACTATCTTATTTTTGATGAGCCGACAAACTTTTTAGACATAAGAGCAATTGAAAGTTTAGAAAATCTATTGAAATCTTATGATAGACCATTTCTTTTTGTAACCCATGATGAAGAGTTTATAAATAACATAGCAAACAGTCTTTTAATCATTAAGGATGAAAGAATTACTGGTTTTAAAGGTGACTTACTACAATACAAAGAAAGAAAGAATAAATTCAACAAGAGCGATAATGGGGAAAAATTATTGCGCGATTTCAGGCTATCTACTATCAATTCTAGATTGGCAATGGATATATCTAAAACTGAGAGAGAAAAGTTGGAGGAAGAGTATAAAAAACTTCTTAAAAAACAAGATGAATCTTGAAATAATAAATCACGTATCTACTTGCGCACACTTTAAGTCAACATAATCGTAAGCATATTGCTTTCTCGATTATGTTTTACATAAGAAGCCTTCCATACCGCTTTATAGATTATAATAAAGCAAAGTGGATATATTTTTATTTAAAGGAGGCGATGGTATGAAAAAAAATTCGAAGCTGTTGATGCTCTTTTTGGCGGCGGTACTCCTCGCAGGATGCGCAAACAATTCCATGGGGTCAGGAAAGAACGACGCAAATCGCGGAAATGCGGCGGCGAATGGCGGCGCCTCAAAGGCAGTGGCCAAATTAAAGCCTGTTGAAGGGGCGACGATCGGATCCGTTTCTTATTATGTGGAAGACCGAGAGGTGTGGAAGGATTTCGTCGACGAGAAGTACTCGGCCTCCGCAAAGCGGGGCGTGCGCGGCATCCACGTGCCGCGGATTCTACTGGATTCCGAGGACGCAGCTGCGGCAAATAAGCAGATCGACGCCATGGTAAAACACATGAAAGACACCTACGCCGAGCACGAGAAGGAAATGGAAGGTTTCGATACGGGGATTTGCGCTTCTTTTTCCGCGTATCAAGACGAGGATGTGTTGAGCGTCATGATCGAAAACTACGATATTTGGGAACAAGGGGCGGCTCATTACACCGTGTTTAACTTCTCTCTCCCCGACGGAAAGTTTATGGACGACGATGCTCTTATGAAGCATTTCGGCGTGGAGAAGGGCGAGCTTTCGGGCCTCATTGAAAACAGCTTGGTGGAAGCCCAGGACTTGGATACGAGCCTCTATTTCGGAGATGTCACCGATACGTCCTATTTCTACAATCCGAGCAGCTACACCGGCTTGGTTCTCAACAATCTGTGGGACAAAGGCGAGGCGCGGGATCGCCGAATCTTTTTGGACGAAGTGGGCGCACCCACCTTTGTCTGCGCCCAATCCATCGACCCGGACGAGGGACCGTGTCCGCCGCTTTTGAAACTGAGGGCAGACAAATTTGACGCGGATCCGCTTTCCGAGGTGTACGTAAGAATGGCGAGAAAACTCGGCGTCGATCCCGAGGATGAAAACCACAAGGCCTTTATCATTCACCTGGGCGCCGCCTTCGACGAAGCGAGCTTGAAGGAGACCCTGGCCAAATTGCACGCATGGACAGGCGTGTTCACAAATTGGGAAGATCCGAACATGCTCATTTCCGTGAAAGAGAGCGAGGGCGGCGACAGGCCTTGTCTGAACGGGGAGGAATGCTACCTGGTCATTCCAAAGTACAAAAACGCCTCCGTCTCTCTGAAGGAACTTGAGATTTCAGAGGCTGGAAAGTTAAAGGAAGTGGACAATCCTTCTTTGGACACCCTCGGCACCACCGGCGCCACATTTATCTGCCAAAACATCAGCGAAACGGCGCCAAACGGCAAGATCACCATTCGCTTCAGAGACGATATCACGGCATTCTCCCCTTCCATCAGTTTGAAGGACGGAAGCATGATGCTGCCCGATGAAGTCACCGACGCGGAGGCCGTTCTCAATTGGAAGGATCTCGTGGAAGAAGAGGGCTATTCCAATCTGATGTTTAAGCGTTTCATGTCCGTTATGGGCAAGGGCTAATCGATCGTGGGAATTGAGAGACGACGGCACCTACGATACGACCGGCGAGTTTTCAATCTTCTCCTTTAATTTTTTGTAGGGAAATGGAAGCTTGTCGAAAATTTCGGACAAGAGAACGCTCATCTTTAAGACTGCTTGGGAGGAGCGTGCCGGAAGTCAAGTGATATATTGTATCAAAAATGTGGTTTTTCATCTCCGTAGGGTATAAATCTAAAAACCCAAAAAGGAGATGAAGAATCATGAACTTTGAAAATATAAAATCACTGAAAATCATACTCCCTTTAATTGTGATTGTTGCGACCATGTTTTATGTTATTATAAAGGCGGTAAAGCAATCGAAAAGCGGGGTCGCAACAGAAAAGAAGACTTACTTCGTCGAAGGTATGGCGACGGGAATGGCGCTTGGCGCCGCCGTTGCAGTTTCCTTGGGACGAGAAAATATACCCATGGGAATTTCTGTGGGCATGCTACTGGGCATGGCGGCGGGAATGAACATGAAGAAAAAAGAGAAATAAATGAAGCGAATCCCGACATGGCCTATCTTCCCTTGCCGTGTCGGGTTTTTGATTCGTCAAAGAGATGTACGAGCGTTGAAAATAAAAGAAAATGCGGAGGTCAAGTTGTTATCAAAAAAGAGAAATGCCGTACTATTAAGTATCCTTGCCATGCTTTTGTGGGGAAGCGCCATCCCCTTAATTAAATCCACCTTTACGGAGCTGGGCATCGGCCAAGGGGACGCGGGACTAAAAATACTGGTGGCGGGGATTCGGTTTCTGTTGGCCGGTTTTTTGACCCTCGTCTATTTTAAAATCAGCGAAAAGGGGCGGCCCATCGCCTTTAAAAAAGTTAATTGGAAATTTGTCGTGATCCTGGCCTTGATTCAAACGTCCTTGCAATATATTTTCTATTACATCGGCCTATCCCATGTGGCCGGCGTGAAATCGTCGATCATCCAATCCACCAATGCCTTTCTCGTCGTGTTGATTTCGGCGATTCTGATCCCGAACGAAAAGGTGAACCCGAATATTCTCATCGCCCTGATCTTGGGGACCGCGGGCATCATTATTTCCAACGGACCGGCGGAAGCAACGGGCGGCATTCGCTTTGCCGGGGAAGGCTTCGTGCTCATCGCCACCACATTAAACGCCCTGGCCTCGGTAATGATTCGAAAGTACGGAAAAGGCGTCAATTCCTTTATCCTCACGTCCTTTCAATTTATGATCGGTGCCGTGGTGCTCATCCTTTTGGGGCTCGCCATCGCCGGCCGGCCCTTGGCCTTGACGCCGAAAGCGTGCCTCATGATTTTATACGGCTCCTTTATCTCGGCGACCTCCTTTTCCATCTGGACCTCGGTGCTCCAGCGCTACAACGCCAACGAATTCGGCGTTTACAAACTGTTTATACCGATCTTCGGCTCCCTTCTGTCGGTCATCGTATTAGGCGAGACATTTACCCTAAATATGGCCGTGGGCTTGGCCCTGGTCCTCCTCGGCTCCTTTATCCTGAACAAGAAAAAAATATGTTTCGGAAAGTAGAAAAGATCGGCGTCGGCCATGAAGCAGACGTCGATTTTTTGCGTTGCCCGAATGTCGGATACAGGCTTTAGAAAAGCATTGAAGCTGTTCTGAAATTGACGAAGATTTTACGCCCCCATGACATGGGGAACAGACTTCAAGAATAAAATGGGCATAAGGAGGGGTGTCGGATGAAAAAAATACTCAGCTTGGCCTTGGTGTTCAGCTTGATCTTTACTTTCGCTCTCTCGCCACAAGCTTCGGCGGAAGGGGCTGAAAAAACGCTTCCTTCGGGTCTGGCGAACGGGGATCTTCCCACGGCAATCGAAGGGTATGTTAGCGACCACGAGAAAACCACCTGCGGCTTGAATGTTCTCGTCTACGATCGTGACGGGACGATCTACGAAAATGCTTTCGGCTACGCCGACAAAGAAAAAAAGCTTGCCACCAATGAGGACACGGTGTACGAATGGGGATCCGTCTCCAAACTCATGGTTTGGGTCAGCGTCATGCAACTGGTCGAAGAAGGGAAAATCGATCTGAATGCGGACATTCAAACATACTTGCCTGAGGGTTTTCTTACCAATCTGCGTTATGATAAGCCCATGACCATGGTCGATTTAATGAACCATCAGGCTGGTTTTCAAGATACTTATTTTATTCAGACGGCGGATCCTTCCGAGTTGACATCCCTTGAAGCGACTTTAAGGACGAGGCAACCGAAGCAGGTGTATGCGCCGGGAGAACACACGGCCTATTCAAACTGGGGCGCGGCCTTGGCGGCTTACATCGTCCAACGGGTTTCCGGCATGGATTATGTCAGCTATGTACATGAACACATCTTTAAACCCCTCCATATGGAGCATACCTCCATAAGCCCCAACTATGGGGACAACGAATGGGTGCATGACCGGCGAATGAAGTTGAAATGCTACGATACCGAAGGCGAAGCCATCGGCGGCGCCGGACTTTATTATATATTACTCTACCCGGCAGGCAGTGCAGCGGGTACCATCGAAGACCTCGGGAAATTTGCCCGGGCACTGACGCCCGATGAGGCCCACCCCTCGCCTCTGTTTAAAAAACAGGCGACTTTAAGAGAAATGGAAAGCCCCACGGCTTTTTACGGATCGACAGATGTGGAAAAAAATCTCCACGGATTTTTCGCGAGCTACTACGGCGTTGAGACCCTCGGCCACGGCGGAAACACCTTCGGTTGCTCCTCCATGTTGCAGTTTGACCCTGTCAGCGGTGTGGGGATGGTATTGATGACCAATCAAGCCCACGAAACCGTCTTTAATTACGATATGTATGAGCTGATTTACGGAAAGTTTGCCGACTCGCCCCTCGCCCGGGTGAAAAGAGAGGTACCGAAGGGTCTTTTGCTCAATACCCGCGGAATCATTGAAGGGCCCCTGTCTTTTTTGGGAGCCATGGGCGTGATCACCTACAGTGAAGAAGATTTGGACAATTGGTGGTACGAAGAAGATAAAACGGTGGAAACGCCCTTTTCAGACTTCACCTTGTCCACGGTTCAGGCGATCGCCAATCTAACGTGCATGGTCCTTTTCATCCTTGCGGGCCTTTGCGGATTCGTAAAAATCGTCGGCGGACTTATCGTAGATTCCTTAATAAAGAAAAAGCGCCATGTTTCCGCCGATTCGCTACGAAAGCACGCCTATGTCTTGTCGGGGTGGATGGCCCTTGCCCTTGCGAATCTCGTCATTCTTTTTGCGCGACTGAGCACCGGATACAGTACGGGGAATATCGGAAGGCCGGAATCCTACATGATTCAAAGCGCGCTTTTCGGCGTGTTGGTTATTCTTATGGCACTGACGCTGTTTTTGGCACGAAAAAATGCCTGCGGAAATGTGACAAAGAAAGAACGACGGAAATTTCTCATCACCGTGCTTTTGGCCATGGTCCAATGCATGGTCATCGTCACCTTTGAAATGTATAAATTTTGGGCGATCTAATGGGCAGAACAAAAAAGGCATTAAAAATCATCCCTTGCATCTTGGGCATCCTTCTCGTGCTGCTTCTCAGCGCCTACGCAGCGGGAAGCCAGTTGGAAAAGTACGGCTACGGCATGATGAAAGACGGGACGGATTATTGCCTGCCCGGGGTGGTATTATTTAATCCCAATTACTCGCTGAAGGATTGGTTTATGTACTTCCGTCGGGATTCGCGGGCATACCTTGATTTTTATCTGTCCGATGAATTTCAGGCATTTTCCCTGAAAGGCAAGACGACCTATCCGGTCCCCTATGTCAACATCAACGGGGACATGGATTATCAGGCGAATAATGAGCTGGCACAAGCCTATTTCGACGCGGTGCGCGCGCCGCAAAAGGATCTGTATTTGATGAAGAACACCAGCCACGGTCTGTTGGAGTCGAAATCGGAAGAGTTTTCCGAATTGTTGCATCAAGTGCATAAGAAGTACAAGCGGATTTACCGATGATCAACATGCATTCGGCGGAAAGCTCCGGGCACGGAAACATGCAGAGGCCAAAATGTGCGACGAAAAATTTGTGCGGAAAAGCATAGAGAAAAAAATAAAAAAAGGGTAAATAGTATCTGAACGCAAAAAGTAGCGTTTTTAAGAAATTAAGAGAAGGCAGATCCTTTGAGTCGCATTCCGTGGATTCATTGGAGACCATGGGAGGAAAAAATAAGAATCGGAGACGAATATGAATTTTTATTTTCTTTTATTTGATCAATGTGAATCCCTGGATCTTTTCGGGCCCGTAGAGATATTCGGAGCCACGGAAGATGCGTCCATGCATTACATCTCCATGGAAGGCGGCTTGATGACAACCTTTCAAGGGGCACAGATTCTGACGGAAACGGTTGACAGTTTGCCCGAAGACAGCGTGCTTTTGGTACCCGGCGGCATGGGAACGCGCAAGCTGGTGGGAGACGAGGCCTATTTAGAGAAGTTAAGGGCCCTCGCCGATTCGGCGACCTATGTTATGTCCGTGTGCACAGGTTCCGCGGTGTTGGCCGCCGCAGATTTGTTGAAAGGAGTCAAGGCGACGTCGAACAAGCGCGCTTTTGATTGGGTAAAAACCACCGGTCCCGCGGACTGGATCGCCAAGGCGCGATGGGTTCGCGACGGAAAGTACTACACATCGTCAGGCGTTTCCGCGGGAATCGACATGGCATTGGGCTTTGTGTCGGACATTTTCGGACGCGCCGCGGCAGAAGAAAATGCCGCCCGATCGGAGTATATTTGGAACGACCGCGCGGACGACGATCCCTTTGCCGTCGAGTGACTTAGCCTATCCCTGTTCGCTGAAAGTCCCTGCCTTAAAGACGCATGAGGGATCACAAAGGGATCGGAGTGCAGGGTATTTATCCATATGGAAAAGGCGGATCGCGGGTCCGCTTTTTCCATGCCAATGAATGAAAAAGAGAGGAGGAACGACATGCACAGCCTGTACAAAAGAAACGAATTGGCCTTCGCGCTATTGTGGATCGCTCTCTATTGCGTGGTGACCATGAGCCTTCGCGGGCAATTCGGCGACGAAAGCATCTACCTGCTCCTCGTCCTCCTTGCCATGGCGGCGGTGATCGGCCTGTGGGTGAAAAAATACGATTTACAAGGAAAATACGGGCTAAACATGTGGCCCAAAGACGGCAAGAGATTCCTCTACTTTCTCCCCATGTGCTTCTTGGCCACGGGCAATCTGTGGAACGGCATCGCTCCCGCCTACGGCGGCCTCGCCCAACTGTGGGCGTGCTTGTCTATGCTCCTCATCGGCTTCGTCGAGGAAGTGATCTTCCGCGGCTTCCTCTTTAAAGCCCTGGTGCCGCGAGACGGCCTGCGAAAATCCATCGTCATCGTGGCCGTCACCTTCGGCATGGGCCACATCATCAACCTGCTTACGGGACAAGCCGGCCCGGAGACCGTGGCCCAGATCATCTTTGCTGTGGCGTGGGGCTTTATGTTTACCATTGTTTTTTATAAGAGCAAGAGCCTTTGGCCCTGCATCCTGATCCACGGCTTTATCAATGCAAGCTCGAAATACGGCATAGAGACGACGAACATTTTGTGGATCTACGTCATCGCCACGGCGGTTATATCCGCGGCCTACTGCGCCTATCTGCTGAAGATAAAAGGTGAAAGAGAAGAAGAGCGCGGGATGCCGGGTAATCCATTTTAAGAAATGGTAAAAATGAGAGACCGGACGAGGAGCCTCTTAAATACAGCCCGTGCGAGGGCTTTTCTGTTGCATAAGGACGATTGAAGCGAAAAGTGTGAGTATCCTATTTGACGAAAGGGATAATTTGTCGGTATCGAAGGTGAAAAAAGCGGAAAAAGCGGGCGATTTTGATGAGAGGAAATTTTATGATAAACTATTTAAGTTAAGTTATTGCATTTTACAAAGGAGTCTTAATGAATAAAAAAACACTAAGCATTATTTTCGCCTACGTCGGCGTCCTCACCGGGGCCGGCCTGGCCAGCGGACAGGAGCTCCTGCAGTATTTTCTGTCCTTCGGTCTGCCGGGGATTTACGGCATCGCCGCGGTGGGCGTGCTGCACGTGGTGGTGGGCGGCATCGTCTTGCAATTAGGCAGCCACTTCGTCGCCCAAAGTCACATCGACGTGCTGGACGAGGTGACCTCTACCGCCGTGACGAAATTTATGGACTACGCCCTCATCGTCAATTGCTTTTTAATGGGCTTTGTCATGATCGCCGGCGCCGGATCGAATCTGGAGCAACAATTCGGCCTGGCGCCCTGGATCGGCTCCCTCCTGTGCACGGCCCTCATTGTCGTCGTGGGCATGTTGGATTTCGATAAAGTGGCCAAAATCATCGGGGCCTTTACGCCGCTGGTTCTGGTCTTTACCTTGATCGGCGCGGTCTACACCATGGCTAAGGCGACGCCGGACGTGGCGCTTTTGGACGCACTGGGAAAAACCCTGCCTCCTGCCCTGCCGAACCTTCCCCTCTCCACCATCAACTACTTCGGCCTCTGCATGATCAGCGGCATTTCCATGGCCTTCGTTTTAGGGGGCAGCAAAACCGACCCGGCCGAAGCGCGCATCGGCGGCATGATCGGCGGTGCCCTCGTGGCCATTCTCACGGGGCTCGTCGGCGTGACGCTCTTTCTCGCCTTGGAAATCGTGAAAGATGCGGACATTCCCATGCAGACCGTTTTAGACAGCGTGCATCCCGCCATGGGCCTCGCCATGTCCGTCATCATTTTCGGCATGATCTTTAACACGGGCATGTCCCTTTTTTACTCCGCCGCCAGGCGCTTTTCCGCCACAGAAGGCACCTTTAAGCGCAATCTGATCCTCTTTACTTTGGCCGGATTCGGCCTGTCCTTCCTGGGATTTAAAAAATTAATGGCCATTCTCTATCCGATCTTAGGCTATTTGGGACTGATCCTCATCCTGATATTAATCGCCGCGTGGATTCGGGAGCGGAGCGAAATCAAGTCCGAGATCAAAAAAAGAAAGAAACTGAGTCGGCTGACACGAAAGAAATTGGACGACGACTTGGAATTTACGAAAAAAGACAAAGAAAAACTGGAAAAAATTGCCGAAGCCTCGATTATCGACGACTCAAAAATCAAACAAGCCGTGGAGGAAGAAGTGGCCGAGGAATTGGAAGAAGAAAATGGCGAACAGACAGATTGACCTGGAAAAGAATGAAATCGAGCAGGCGGCCTTTGCGCCTTTGCTCGATTTTTCTGCGTCTGACGGCGCGTCCGATGCGATTTTATCGGATAAACACCCGAAAAAACAAAAAATTAAACGAAATCATTGACCGAGCCATAAAATGGTGATAAATTAAAGATGAAAGTTTTCTTCGGAAACGAATGTATTCTACTGGCGGTAAAAGCCCGCGAGCGCATAGCCGATTCGGTGCAAGTCCGAAGCCAACAGTGTAGTCTGGAAGGGAGAAGGAGGCTTTTCGGCTTGTCGCCGGATGCCCTTTCCCTTCGTCTTCCGAAAAAAAGCATCCGGTGCAGGCAATTCCCTTGGGAGCCTTAGCGCCGGATGTTTTTATTTGCGGCGCACTTCCTCGTGAGTGAAAAGCGCAAAAAGGAAGGTGCATGGTGAAAAAGATGCAAACCGTCGACAGCCCCTTGGCGACGGAGCCGATTTCGAAGCTCCTCATCCGCTACTCGGTGCCGACGACCCTGACTCTTATGGTCAATTACCTCTATAACATCGTCGATCAGATCTTTGTTGGCCAAGGCGCGGGAATCACCGGCATGGCCGCGGTAAACGTGGCCTTTCCCGTCGCCATCCTCGTGAACGCCGTGGCCCTCATGCTCGGCGACGGCTGCGCCGCCAACGTCAGCCTGTGTTTGGGGCGAAAAGACCAGGATACGGCGGATCGCATCTTCGGCCACGGGGTTACCTGGATCATCGTGAGCGGCCTCGTCATGGCCATCGTCGGCGCCCTGTTCGCGCCGCGGATCGTGCGGCTTTTCGGCACCACGGACACGGCCTACGACGAATCCCTCGCCTACCTCAGGACCATCGCCGTCGGCTTTCCCTTTCAACTCATCTGTCCCGCCTTCACCGCCATGATTCGGGCCGACGGTTCGCCGAAATACACGATGAAATGCATGATGGCCGGCGCCGCCATCAATGTAATTCTCGATCCGATTTTTATCTTCGGCTTCCATATGGGCGTCGTCGGCGCGGGGATCGCCACGGTCATCGGCGAAGTTGTCGCCGGAAGCCTGTGCCTCCTCTACCTGCGGCGACTTGAGACCGTGCGCCTCACGCGCACCGCCTTGCGCCCGACTCGGGCCTTGACCATTCGGATATTAAAGCTGGGCTTTCCCAGTTTTCTGACACAGGTATTGACTGCATTGGTGCAAATCGTGCTCAACAATCTCATGCGCATCTACGGCGCCGCCACCATCTACGGCAGCGACATGGCCCTTTCCGTCTACGGCATGATGATGAAAGTATACCAAATTGCCCACGCCATGTTCGTCGGCGTCTCCTCCGCCATTCAGCCCATTAACGGCTACAATTTCGGGGCGAAAAACTACGCGCGGGTGCGCCACACCTACCGCATGGCAACGACCATCGCCCTCGTCATCTCCGCCTGCTGGTGCGCCATCTACCTGCTGCTGCCCCGGCAGATCGCCGCCCTCTTTGTCTCCGACAATCCCCTCTATCAGGATTGCGCGGCCCATTTCTTTAGGCTCTACATGATGGCCTTCTTCCTCTACGGCATCCACATGACCACGGCCTCCTTCTTCCAAGGCATCGGAAAACCCCTCCGCTCCCTGGCCATCCCCCTTCTGCGGCAGGGCGTCCTCTTGATCCCCCTGGCACTCACCCTCTCCGCAACCTACGGATTGGACGGCGCCCTTTTCGCCGTGCCCATTGCAGACTGCCTCACCTGCCTTCTGTGTGTCATTATGGCCCGGGCGGAATTTCGCGGGTGGAAAAAACGCGGATGGCTTGAGGAGGAATGAGATATGGAAACTGAGATAAAGCACTTACGTAAAAGTAGGTGCTTTTTTGGTGTCGTGGAACAGATGTATTTGCTTGAGAAAAAATTGCGCGATAAATGGAAAGCAAGCTTGACATCAAAGAGAAGACCGGTTACACTAAATGTAAAGCTAGCTTGTCATTCGGAGGTGATCGCATCTGAAAAACAGACTCGAAGAAATAAGAAAGGAACGCGGCATCACGCAAGCGGAACTGGCAAACATTCTCGAAGTGTCCAGGCAGACCATCGGTTCCTTGGAAAACGGAAGATACAATCCGTCCATACTATTGGCCTTTAAAATTGCGGCGTACTTTCAATTGACCATTGAAGACATTTTTATCTATGAAGAGGGAGAGGAAGATGGAAAAAAATAACAGGGTTTTGAAAAATACATTCTTTGCGCTTTTGGGACTTGCACTGGTGCTCCTCGGTGTTTTCGGCCACAAATACGGCGCCGAGAAACCCCTCGATGCCATGTACTATCTATTGATCGGTATGGGTTGCGGCGTGTTCGGCCATTTCGCGGGAAATATCATCAGCTATTTCTCTACGAAAGACAACGAGGCGCTGAGGCGGCAAATCGAAATCGAAAAGAACGACGAGAGGAATATTGTAATCGCGGAAAAAGCCAAATCCAAGGCCTACGACCTTATGATCTACTTATTCGCCGCCATGCTCATTATGTTTTCCTTAATGGGCGTAGATAAATTGCAAATCGTCATCATCGTCGCCGTCTACCTGTCCATCCAGCTCTATGGCCTGTATTGGCGCGCAACATTTGAAAAGGAGATGTAGTGATGGTGGAAAAAATGAATAAGAAAATCGTCGTCGTCGGGATTTTCGCCGCGTCCATTGCGCTGGGGATTTTCGGCTACATCTACTTGCCGGAAATGGTGACGGTGCAAGTGGATCTTTCGGGCAATCCCTCCAATACCTACCCGAAGATCTTGGCCATCGCCTCCCAAACGATTCTGTCCTTCGCCGGAGCCGTGGGCTATTACTTTTCCAAAGAGCGAGAAAAGAAATGGCTCGTCCTTGCCCTCGTCGGCCTGATCGTATCCGTCATCACCCTGGTATATAATATCTGAAGTTTTTCATGCGTCATGATGACGGCATAATGAGCGAGTAATTAATACGGACCCGACGAGCTTAAGATGTCGTCGGGTTTTTGATTGGAAGAAAGCTGAATGGGGAAAATGCATGAATGGGAAGTGGATAAAGAATGAAATTGACGATAAAATAGATATGAATATTGGTTTCGAGTGAAAACATGAAAAGAACCGACGTTTTATGTAGAAGTAGAAATTAGGGCAAGTCTTCACTGGATAGGAGTCTTTTTCATAAAATGTTTACTTAAGGGAGTGGTAGGGACATGAATAAAGAGAACTTAAACGGAGAAATGATTATCTATCAAAGTGAGGATGGCTCAAGTAGACTCGAGGTCAAACTAGAAGATGAAACAGTATGGCTAAATGTCCCTCAACTTATGGACTTGTTTCATTCGTCGCGCTCAAATGTTTTAGAGCATATAAAAAACATATACCTCGAGGGGGAATTAGATAAAGAATCAACTCGTCGGAAATTCCGACAAGTTCAACTGGAAGGAAATCGAGAGGTCAAGAGAGAAATCATCTACTATAATCTAGACATGATCATTTCATATAGATTTATCTTCATGAAAGCTAAGGGAAAATGCTGTGCCTTAATTTTGTGGGAAGGGATCTTGAATTTTATTCAGAGTACTTCGTAGTAATTCGTAGTAGTTCGTAGTAGCTTGCACCTGTCTGTGGCGGTTTCTAGCGGTTTGTAGTAGTTTCTGGTAGTTTGTAGTAGTTCGTAGTAGTTTCTAGTAGTTTGTAGTAGCCCTCCGCAGAATGAACAACCACGGAAATGAAAAAGCAAAAATTATTTAATGAGGAGGTTGCTCTACCCCAAAGGATATTTCAGTATAATCAATCTCCCCAACAAAAAAGACCCCCGCGGCGCAGATGCCGCAGGGGTCTTATCATTTTACAGTCGATCTTTATTGATTTCCCGCACTTTAAAGCAGGCCACGTATTGGCCGGGGAGGATTTCTTCCATTTCGGGATCTCTTCCGCGGCAGGTATCGTCGCCGTAGGGGCAACGATCCACAAAGCGGCAGCCGGGCTTCATGTTAATGGGGCTCGGCACGTCGCCTTCCAATTCGATTTGCACGCGTTTGCGTTGCTCCTCGGGATCGGCGATGGGGATGGCCGAAAGGAGGGCTTTCGTGTAGGGGTGCAGGGGATTGGCGTAGAAGTCTTCCGTGGTGCCGACTTCCATGAGTTTGCCCAGGTACATGACGGCGACGCGGTCGGAAATGTAGCGCACCATGGAAAGGTCGTGGGCGATAAAGAGCAGGGTGAGGCCCAGTTTCTTTTGCACGTCTTTCAGAAGGTTCACGACTTGCGCCTGAATGGAGACGTCCAGAGCGGAGATGGGCTCGTCGCAGATGATGAATTTCGGGTTCAGGGCCAGGGAACGGGCGATGCCGATCCGCTGTCTCTGCCCGCCGGAAAATTCGTGGGGGAAGCGGAGGCTGTGCTCGGCGCTTAGGCCCACCATTTCCAGGAGCTCGATGACCCGTTCTCTGCGCTCTTTTTTGTTGCCGATGCCGTAGATGACCAGGGGCTCGGCGATGATTTCTTCCACGGTCATCCGCGGGTCCAGGGAGGCGTAGGGGTCTTGAAAGATCATCTGCATTTCTTTGCGGTGCTCTTTCATTTCTTTGGGGTTTAGATCGTAGATGTTTTGCCCTTCAAAGAGGACTTCGCCTGCGGTGGGCTCGTAGAGGCGCAGGATGGTGCGGCCGGCGGTGGATTTGCCGCAGCCGCTTTCGCCGACGAGGCCGAAGGTTTCGCCTTTGTAGATGTCGAAATTTAATCCGTCCACGGCTTGGAGAAAGCCGTTTTCTACTTTAAAGTGTTTGGACAGGTTTTTTACCTGCAGAATGGGTTCATTCATGTGTCAACTCCTTCGCTTTCGGATAGGAGGGGTGGTACTTCCAGCAGCGGCAACGGTGGCCTTCGCTGTGTTCGATGAATTCGGGCTTTTGGTTTTCGCAAATGCGCATGGCTTCGGAGCAGCGATCGTAGAAGCCGCAGCCTTCCGGCGGTTTGTACAGATCCGGCGGCGTCCCTTCAATGGCGTGAAGGGTTTCTTCCTTGTCCATGGTCAGTTGCGGCACAGCGGCCAAGAGGCGCACGGTGTAGGGATGCTTGGGCGCGGCGAAAATTTCGTCGACGGTGCCTTCTTCGATGACTTCACCCGCATACATGACGATGACATCGTCGGCCATGTCGGCGACGACGCCCAGGTCGTGAGTAATCATGATGATGGAGGCATCCATGTCGTCTTTCAGCTTTTTCATGAGCTTTAAGATTTGGGCCTGCACCGTCACGTCCAGCGCCGTGGTAGGCTCGTCGGCGATAAGCAGATGGGGATTGGAGGCCATGGCGATGGCGATCATCACCCGCTGACGCATCCCGCCGGAGAATTCGTGGGGGTATTGGTTGATCCGCTTTTCCGGATTGGGCACCGATACTTTTCTCAGCATCTCGATGGCGAGCTTTTCGCCCTCTTCTTTTGTGATGTCTCTGTGGCGCTTCACGCCTTCGATGATCTGCGCCCCCACTTTCATGGTGGGGTTTAAACTGGTCATCGGGTCTTGGAAGACCATGGCGATTTTGTTTCCGCGAATGGCGGTCATTTCCTTTTCCGTCTTCTGAAGGAGGTCTTCGCCGTTAAAGAGCACCTTGCCCGTCTTGTAGAGGGCCGGCGGTTGGGGCAATAGCCGCATGACGGCGTTGGCCGTGACGCTCTTGCCGCAGCCGCTTTCGCCGACGATGGCCAGGGTCTTTCCCTTTCCGACGGAAAAAGACACGTGGCGCACCGCTTCCACTTCGCCGAAGAAGGTGGCGAAGGAGACGGATAAATCTTGTATTTCCAGAATGTTGTTTGTCACGATGCCACCTACTTTCTAAGTCTCGGGTCCAGGGCGTCTCTCAAACCGTCGCCCAGCACATTAAAAGAGAACATGATAAGAGAGATCATGAGAGCCGGGAAGAAGATTTGATAAAAGAGGCCGATGCCCATGACCCCGAGGCCGTCGTTGGAGAGCACGCCCAAGGAGGGTTGGGGCGGCTGCAGACCCAAGCTCATGAAGCTCAGGGTGGCTTCCGAGAAAATGGCGCGGGGCACGGTGAGGGTGATATTAACGAGGATGGGGCCCAGGGTGTTGGGGATGATGTGTTTCTTTAAAATGTAGCCCTTGTCCGCACCGAGGGAGCGGGCGGCGGTGACGTATTCGTTTTCGCGAAGTTGCAGCACCTGGCCGCGGACCATAATGGCCATGGGCACCCAGCCCGTAATACTCATGGCGAGAACCAGGGTAAATAGGCTGGCGCCCTGATCGTTGGAGAGCATAACCGAGATCAGGATGACGATGAGCAAATAGGGAATGGCGTAGACCACTTCCGCAATCCGCATCATAATGTTGTCCACGCGGGCGGAGGCCATGCCGGCGACGCCGCCGTAGGTGACGCCGACGACAAAGTCCATGGCGGCGGCCAAGATCCCGATCAAGAGGGAGTAGCGAATCCCGTAGCAGACCCGGGTAAAGAGGTCGCGGCCCAATTCGTCGGTGCCGAAAAGATTCACGCTATTGGGCTCCATATTGAGCCTGGTGTAATCTTGGGTGGAGTAGTCGAAGCCCACGATGGCAGGTCCCACGAAGGCCATGATCAAAAGCAGAATAATCGTGATCAAGCCCACCATGGCCAATTTGTTTTGGCGCAGGCGGCGGAACACATCGGACCAGTAGCCGATGACCGGCCGGGTAATGCGCTCGGCATTGTCGTCTTTTCGAGCCGGGGTAAAGAGCGAGGGATCGATGGGATTAAAAGTCGTTTCGTTTTTCATCGCTTCCCTCCCGTCAATTGAATCCTGGGATCGATGATGACATAGAGGATGTCTACGATCAAGAGCAGAATGATCAGGACGATGGAATAAAAGATCGTCGTGCCCATAATCAGGGTGTAGTCCCGGTTGGTCACCGAGGAGATCAAGAAGTTGCCCAAGCCGGGAACCCCGAAGATTTTTTCAATAACGAACGAACCGGTCAAAAGGCCCGAAAGGGTGGTGCCCAAAGTGGAGACGACGGGCAAAATGGCGTTTCGTACGGCATGTCCCATAATGACTTTAAACTTCGACAGGCCCTTGGAGCGGGCGGTGCGAATGTAGTCTTGCCCTAACACTTCCAGCATGGACGAGCGCATCAGCCGCGCGCTGGCCGCAATGGGCATGAGGGCCAGTGAGAGCGAGGGCAGGATGGAGTGCTTGAAGGTGCCCCAGCCGCTGATGGGCAGCCACGCCACCTGCTTGGCCACGAACTGAACCAGCAGCGTGGCAAAAATAAAGCTCGGCACCGAAATGCCGATGATGGCAATAATCATGGTGATGTAATCGGGCAGCTTATTCTGGTACAAAGCGGCGATGCTTCCCAGGGCCGGGCCCAAAATCATGGAGATAATAAAGGCCTGCAAACCGATTTGCGCCGACACGGGTGCGCCGCGCTTAATCATTTGATTGACCGTTTCGGCCTGAGACTTCATGGATTTGCCGAAGTCGCCTTTCATAATGTTCTTTAAGTAAATAACGTATTGCTCGCCGAGGGGCTTATCCAAACCATATTGTGCGCGCAAGTTTTGATACACCTGTTCCGGCATTTTTCCTTCTCGCGCGAAGGGATCGCCCGGCACGGCGTGCATGATCACAAATGTAATGGTGATGATGACCCACATTGTGACAATTGCCATGAGCAATCGCTTCAACACAAATTTTTTCATCGTGCGTCCTTTCCGTTTTGCATAAAATGGAACCGAGATGAACAATAGAGAGAACCAGCTTTCGGTTCTCTCTATTATTATCCCTGTCATTTAATTGATCTTGGGTTTATTATTTCGCTTCGATATCTGCGTAGATAAATCTCGGATAAGCGAGAAGCGGTTTATAAACGCCGGTGACATTGGGCTTTTGCAATCTGGGTTGCGTATAGAAGTAAACGGGGATGACGGGCATTTCTTCCATCATGATCTTTTCTGCAGCCTTCATGCTGTCCATACGAACCTTTTGATCGCCGGTGAATGATGCCTTCTTCAAGAGGGCGTCAAATTCCTTGTTCGACCATCTGGAGTCGTTTTGCGGATTGTCGGTCATGAACAGATCGAGCATGGTCATCGGGTCTTTGTAGTCGCCCATCCAACCGGCACGAGCGATTTCAAAGTTACCGGCCTTGCGGTTGTCCAGTAAAACTTGGAATTCCATGTTTTCGAGATTTAATTCGATGCCGAGTTTTTGCTTCCACATTTCTTGCAATGCTTGGGCGATCTTCTTGTGCGCTTCATCCGTATTGTACGAAAGGGTGCAGTTCTTTAAGTCGTCCATGGTCATGCCTTCTTCTTTCAGGCCTTTTTCCAGAAGTTCTTTTGCCTTTGCAGCATCTTCAGTAATGAGATTGCCGTTGGCTTCGCGGAAGTCTTTGCCTGCATCGTCGTTCAAGCCGTAAGGAATGATTCCTTCAGCCGGCATTTGACCGCCTTGGGTGATGTTTTCAACAATGGTCTTGCGGTCGAGGGCCATGGAGAGCGCCTTGCGAACATTGGCATTGTTAAAGGGTTTCTTCGTGGTGTTGAATTCGAAGTAGTAAACACCCAGGTCCTTACCTAATTCAAGTTCGGGATCCTTGGATTGAACAGCCTTTGCCGTAACAGCCGGTGCCGGTTGAACGAGTACATCGTATTCGCCGCCTTCGTATTTTTGGTAAGCCGTGTTATCGTCTTCCAAAATATCGAATTGAAGGCCGTCTAATTTTACCTTATCGGCATCAACGTAATTGTCGTTCTTAACCATCTTGATGTTTTCTTTGTGGTTCCATTCCGTAATCTTGAAGGCGCCGTTGGAGACAAATTCCGTGCTTTGGGGATCTTTTGCCCAGTCGGGATTGGCACTGACGACCTTTTCGTCGACAGGAAGCAAGGTATAGAACGCGGTGATGTCCAAGAAGTAGGGGGTCGGAGCCTTCAATTGAACTTCAAGAGTCTTGTCGTCCAACGCCTTAATGCCCACATCGTCGATGGAGCCTTTGCCGTTAAAGTATTCTTCCGCACCCTTAACATAAGTGGTGAGTTGGAAAGAATAGTCCGAAGCCAACTTCGGATCGATGACGCGTTTCCACGCATATTCGAAATCCTTGGCAGTCAACGGATCGCCGTTGGACCATTTCAAGCCGTCGCGCAGCTTGAAGGTGTAGGTCATGCCGTCGTCGGATACTTCGTAAGATTCAGCTTGTGCGGGAACGAGCTTATCGTTTTCGTCGTAGCGCATCAAACCTTCAAATGCGTGGAAAAGGACGAAAGATTCGTGGGTACCCTTTGCGATGGCCGGGTCCAAAGTGCCCGGTTCAGACTTGTTGTTGGTGCGTAAAATCTTTGTTCCGTCGGATTCGCCGGAAGCCGCTTGGCCTTCAGCCTTCTTGTTTGCGCCGTTGTTTGCTGCGCCGCCGCCACAAGCTGCGAGCAACATGACGCAGGCGATGAGGACCGACAGTAGTCGTACCTTTTTGTTAATCATGTTCTCCTCCTTAAAAAAATCATATGCGTGCATGGGATCCGAGGATTCCTATCTACCATTCCAATTATAATATAACGTTTTACTTTAGTAAACGAATTTGACGACATTGTCGGATTAAATTTTAATTTAACAAGCATAAAAGGGAAATAATGCGGAATAATGAGCGGATTAGGGTGCAATGGAAAACAGCTGAAAATGGAGTTTTGTAAGCGGAAAGAAAAGAAATTCGGTACCGAATTTTACATAGAAACGGAAACAGGCGACCTTTTGCGGTCGCCTGAAATTATTTTCCTTCATTTTTCATTTCATCTTTTATTTCGTCGCCTAAGTGGCGCAACTTGTCGATCTGTTCTTCCCGCCCCAAGACGATGAGCACGTCGCCGATTTGAAAGGTGTAGTCCACCGGCGGATTGAAGAGCATCTTTCCGTCTTCCTTTTTCTTAATGGCCAAGACCACGAGGCCTGTTTTTCTGGGGATCTCCGCTTCGATTAAATTTTTGTTTTCCAGGTAGGAGCCCGGGAAGACCGCCACTTCCTCCAGATCCAGCTCCACGTCGCCGATGCGGGTAACCACGTCGAGGAAATTAATGATGTTGGGCTTGATCATGAGCGATGCCATGCGCTTGCCGCTGATTTCTACGGCGGAGAGGGTTTTGTTTGCGCCCACCTTTAATAATTTGTCGTTGCCCGATTTACTCACGGAATTGGCGATAATGTAAATGTCTTTGTTCATGTTTCGCGCCGTGAGCACGGTGACGATATTGTCCACCTCGGAATCCAGCGTCGCCAAAAGCCCCTTGGCCCGCTCGATGCCGGCGTGTTCCAGCACGCTTTCTTCCGTGGAATGGCCTTCCACGACCAAAATGTCGTGGTGACTGTAATCGTCCAGGTCTTCTCGATTGTCGGTAATGACGACGAAGGCCATTTCTTCGTGAATAAATTTATTGATGATGACCTCGGCCAATTCGCCGGAGCCGCAAATAATGTAGTGATCATTGAGCGCGGAAATTTTTCTGTCCATTTTACTTCCCTTCCACAAATCTCCCACTTTCCCTTCGACGAACATGGCCACCACCGTGGAAAAGGCATAGCCCACAATGCCCACGCCTAAAAAAATCATCAGGACCGAAAACATTTCGGACGCATCGCTGGTGGTGCCGATCTCGCCGAAGCCCACCGTGGAAATGGTGATCACGGTCATGTAAAAGGCGTCGATGAAATCCACATCCAGCAGAATTTTGTAGCCGACCATGCCGAAGATGAGCAAAAACGCAAATGAGTAAAAGGTGAATTTGAGCTTTCTTTTCTCGTCCATAGGCCCCTCCTTATGGCTCCGATTATAATCGATTCCGCTTAAAAAAAGAACAGTGAAAAAGGCGAAAGATTCAAAGTCTGTTTTACGAAATAAATTGTTGAGAAAGGGCGAAAAATAGCGGGGAAGAGAGAATTAAAAATTGACAGGGGGGGGGTAGAGAAGATTAAAATTATAATAAGATAATTTAAATTCCATTCACAAATGAATAATTTCTATGATTTGCTTTCCTTTGTAAAGGGAAGGACAAAATCATACGCCCTTGTCCGTTATAACCCGTGGAGAAACGTGCCTCCGGAGGAGTTGCCATGAAGTTCATGAAGAAAGACGATCGAAAACGTAGATGGGCCCTGTTGCTGGCAATAGGCATGGTCCTTTCATTTGTTATGCCCCTTTTTCAATCCGTGTCCTTTGCCGATTCTGAAGAGGATTATTACGTGCCGCCTGTAGCCGAGTCTTCCGACGATTTCTACATCCCCTCGGCGAGTCAATCTTCCGAGACATTTTTTGATACAACGCCTGAACTTTCGCCGGATGATTACTACACGCCGCCGGTGGGTCAATCCGTCGGCACGTATTTTACGGTGAAAGATCAGAATGGGCGTGCAGTCAACAATGTATATTTCACTTTAAAAAGCAAGACATATTCCGGTGTATACTATTACGGCAAAGCTGAAAACGGGACCCTATTGCTTTACGTAAACAATAAATATCAGAAAATCGCTCTAGAAAATGCAGGATTTTACCAAGGCAATTACGACGTGGTGGCATCGAATCAATTAGGCGATTGGTCGAAGTATAATATAGATCCCAATGAATCACTTATTCAATTTAATATTACCAATGGGAGGGTGACGTATAGCAGCACGAACATCGTTCTTGAAAGCAAAGAGGCGCCGCCGACGCCCCCGCCGACCGACGCGGTGTCGATGACGGCGAAAGATACGAATAATCGTCCGGCTGAAGGCATCGCCTTTCGTCTCTATAAAGAGGGAGAAGCGAACATTCAGGGCTACTTTAATTCAAACAGCGCAGGCAATTTAGTCTATTCGGAAAATAAAGAGCTTTTCGATGCGGCGGCTTTGGACGTGGGCACCTACACCTTAAAAGCCACGCCCCAAGTTTCAACAGACGCGGCTAAGGAGAAATACTCCATCGATTCCACCAAGGTCTACACCACCATCACGGTCACGGCCGACGGCGATGGAAAGAAAAGCGTGGCCTTTTCTCCGTCAGGCAGCCAAAATTTGGTGTTTCCCCTAATCGAAAGTATTCCGCAAGGGGAGGCAAACCTTACCGTCAATAAGGTCGATGAAAACGGAAATCCGCTGCCAGGCGCCATCTTCCAACTCGCGGGGCCGGTGGACAGCGATGCCGCCGGAAGCCGTACATCGACCGAGACAGATACAGAAGGGAAGACGGTATTTTCAAATCTGGCTTACGGCGAATACATTCTTAAAGAAGTTTCCGCACCGGAAGGCTACGTGGTGAGCAAAAAAGAAATCCACGTCATGTTGGGAAAAGATTCCGACGTGCCCTATGTCGGTGGAAAAGATGTAACGAGTCGCCTTACCTTGGATTCGGTTACGTGGAATCCGCCCCATGTGGAGAATGGCGTCAACACCATTTACCCCAATCAGGCGGAATCCCTAACCGTGGATTCGGTGATTAAGGTGCCGACTGACGGCGAAGCCATCGTCCCCGGCGACACGTTTACGGTTCAGTTGTCGGACAATGTGGACACCTACGGCTTGGTTCGCTCGGCGGAACAGGGGCTGGATATTTTCGCAAACGGCGGCAAATTGGCCGAAGGCAAATTCGATCCCGAAACCCGCACCATCACCTACACCTTTACCAATTTAATGAAGACATTTAAGGCCAATGAAATTAAGCTTCACACGGTGCTGTTCATCGACAAGGTGAAGGTGCCGCAAGAGACGAAGAACGTGACACTTACCTACGGACTAAAAGGCAAGACAGCTTCGAGTTCGAACTTCCAAGTATTTTACAAGCCCTATTACTATCCCCAACGAACCGGCGGCTCCAATATCGGGACCATGTATTCTATTTATAATCCCGACAAGAAAACCGCCACCACCTATATCTACGTCAATCCATTGACCAATTCGTTGAAGAAATCAAAATTAGAAATTACGGGGAAAGGCTCCGTCTTGGTCAATGCCTTAACCGATGTAAAAGTTTATGACGGAGGAAGCGGAAGCACCAATACCATGGTTCCTTCTTGGGGCCTTGTTCCCGACAATCTGACGCCGGTTGCGGGATTGAATCCGCAAATCGACGGCAACAGCGGAAAAATTACCATCGACTTGGGCGATAAACTGGCAAGCGGAGACAGAGCTTATATCGTCAAGGTGACCACGGGCTACGACCCCTCGTCTACGGAGGATTTGGGCATGGTGGCCAAGCTTTATGGCTATCACAACGGCTATTGGAGTCGGTATTACAATTACAGCTACTACGATTACGATTGGGCCGCCGCGCAAACCTACATGAAATTTTACGAGCACGAGGCCACGGCCACGGGCGTCGAGTTTAATGCGTCGGTGAAAGTGTCCAATGCGAAAAATTCCATCGAGTGGACCAAGGTCAACGAATCGGGCATTCCCCTGGAAGGGGCGGAATTTAAACTGGTACGCGTCGACGGCGCGAATGAAGCCGATGTCAAAAACGGCCTGCGTTCCGATCGCGACGGCCGCCTCTCCGATTCAGGCTTGGCCCCGGGTTCATATAAATTGTATGAAACCAAGGCACCGGAAGGCTACGAAATTCCCAAAGATAAAGACGGAAATCCCATACCCATGTCCGTTTTTTCCGTAAACGAAGACGGAGAAATCATCAAGATGGATCCGGCCGACGGCAAATTGGTCAACGGCCGCATGGAAGGTCGCTTCTCCATCCACAAGACCGACAATGCAGAAAATGAAAAAGACAAAAAGCCTCTGAAAGGCGCGGAATTTACCTTAACGCCATTGAAAGAGGACGGCACGCCGGACACGTCAAAAGCCGTAGTGAAAACCACGGATGAAAACGGCGATCTCACCTTCTCCGGCCTGCCTTTAGGCAAATACCAATTAAAGGAAACCAAACCGGCGCCGGGCTATCTTTTGCGAGATACGACCTGGACGGTAGAGGTAAAAGAAGAAGCCCTCGATCCGAACCATCCGGACATTAAGGGCGTCGTTACCACGGTGACGAAAGCCGAACCGGGCGCGAAGGAAGCGCCCGTGGCCCAAAGCCGCGGAACGGAAAATGCGACACTGCTTCGCTCCCGTGGCCCTGCGGGACTTCCCTCAAGCCCCCTGTCGAAATTGACGGCCCGCTTTGCAAAAACGAATGCGCCGGCGTCGGCGATGCCTCTGCGTTCGGCAGGCGGCGGGAAATATCAATACAATAATCCGCAGGAAGTGGATCAGACCAAGTGGCCGAATAACATTCAGGAAGTAGATGTAGACGGCGACGGCAAAGCCGACTATAAAATCACACAGACCATGACGCCGGACGGATCCACCCCCGGCCAATACAAGGTCAATGTGAAAGTGGAAAAAATGCCCGAGACCATGGAACTGGTTATTTTGATGGACAATGCATCGGCATTTGCTCAGAGAAATCTTATATCCACTCGGGCAGGTGATAAAATTGACCGCGTCCAGTGGGCGGGCATTGTGGGAGGAACGCTCGAGCCCTACCCGACCATGTACGATTGGGTGGACTATTATTTCCGAGGCGTAAAAGACAACAGGGGTAATGTCGTTCAGGATGGTCGTTTGACCGAATTGCTCAATCAAATCAAAACAAAATACCCCCACGCCAAGGTCACTTTGTTGGGCGCCGGCGGGCGTGATTTAAACGAGCCTTATCTTTTCAACAATCCCTACACAAGCGCGGACATAAATGATGCGATTAATAATAACTTGAACATGCATCCGACAGTGGAAGCGAATAGAAATGATCCTCTGCCGAGGTGGGATTTTACGGGATTCTTTGGCCGAGCGGGCTTGTCTCAGGCTATGCAAAAAGCTTATGATGTTTTAAATGGATCCAAAGCTAAGAAGAAAGTATTTTTCCATCTACAAGGATTTCCTACGGTCAGTCAAAAATATTTATGGTGGTGGGATGAGGGCCGATCCACAGATGCGAGACGTACTTTCGCCAAGATACAAAAAATCGCAAATGTCGACTGGCTCGTGGAATTGGATCCGTCGGATTATGATAATTACTTTATTCAATCGAAGGACTACAAGGACAATGGTTTGCCGGATCCCTCCAAGATTCATTTTTTGCAAAAGACAAAAAAGTATTGGCCGGATAAAGACCAATATTGGAATCAGGTAGATGATACGTCCATGGAAGCCGCCTACGACAATGCCATAAACGCCATTGCCGAGAACATCACATCCGGCTCCGGAAGCAGCGACACATTGGATCTGCGCATTCGCCTGGCGGACAATGTCCTTTGGCGAGAAGAACCCTCTGATACATCCATGGCCGCGGCAGAGATAAGCTATGACGAGGCCACGGGATCGTTGACGAAATCGAATTTCACAATGACTTCGAATAAGCCTCTGGAATTTTCCTACTACGTGAAGGCTAATTCCCAGGCGAGTACGGCGAAATTCAATGTTTTTGAAAACATTAACGACGCCAATACCACGGGCCTGAAGGTTTCGTGGACAAATCCCGACGGCACGAAAGCGGATAAAACCTCCCCCATGCCCATTCCTCAATTAAGGATCCCCGGTTGGGAAACGGAGGTAACGAAGTACTGGTACGGAAATACGGACGCGGACAATAAAAGCTTTGCCGATTTCCCTGAGACGGGCACCAATTCGCCGACGGCACCGAAAAATCCCTTGGCCGAATCGAAGCGAAAGAGCTCGCAAGTTCTCGTGTATTCGGATACCGCCTATTCCGACGATAAGGAGACCAAGATCGGCGTGGGCCAGCGAATGGAAAGCCCCTACGAGCGTTCATCCTTCAAAAAGCTTTTGCCCTATTACGACAATGACGGGAAGCCAATTGAATACAAGGCGACGGAGTACCACGACGCCCTGTTCAAGACGAAGACGAATTTGATTCAAGACGACGATTCTTTGAAACAAACCTTCTACATCGGCGCTCAAATGGAGCCCCAAGTCATAAAGACAGACGTGGAGGCAACCATTCAGTGGGGCGCCGGAACGACGACGGATGATCAGGTCCCCGTGAAAGTAAAGCTGTTGGCCTATCGCCTTAAGGGCGACGGTACGCAAGAGCCCATTGAGGGAGACGAACTCCAAACCCTTGTCGGCGAAGGTAAGCCGACGGAACTAACCGTCGGCGGACCGAGTTGGAAGGGCAGTTTTACGGATCTGCCCACGAGCCAAATCGACAAAACCACCGGCGAAGCCGCAGAAATCGTCTACCGGGTCAAAGAAGAACCCCTTCCCGGCTTCGACGTGTCTTATCTTTACGATTATGAAGAGAAGGCACAGCCGGACGGAACCAAAAAGCCCACCCATCACTACACCATCGTGAACCAAAAGCACGAACTGCTGAAGGTGACCAACGCGCCCAATGAAGTGGATTTCTACAAGGTGGACGGCGACGGCAAACCCCTCGCCGGTGCAAAATTCACCTTGCAAAAGAAGCATGTGGAGGAAGACAATCCCACTGCAGGAGTGACACCCGGCGACGAAACCACACCCGGCGGCACCGAAGACGGTACCGAGCCGAAAGAACAGTGGGTCGATGTCAGAGATAGTTATACGAATCAATCGACGGAAACCGTTAAAGAAAAAGTAGAGATTACCGAGCCGGAATCCGGTACAAAAGAGATCGAGATCGAGCGTCAAAAAATCCATTTTGAAAAACTGGAGCCCGGAGAGTATCGGCTTATGGAAGTTACCACACCGAAGGGCTATAGGAAAATCACCACGCCGGTGGCCACCTTTACCGTGTCGGAAAAAACCGGCGAGGTGCAAGACCTCAAGGTCATGGACAAAGAGGGTAAACTAGTCGCTTTCATGGTTAAGGACAAAGACGGAAATTCGGTCCCCGGCAAAAGCGGCGCGGATATTTACAATCTGCCGAATCTTGTCTTCTATGTAAACAAGCTGGGCAAGAAGGCCGACGGCACCGAAGAGCGCGTTGAAAAAGGGAAATTGATCCTGCGACTTACTTCTGTTCCCTTTGATGAAGTGAAGAAGGAATATACGGATACCTTTACCTTCGATTTGTCCAAAGATTATGAAAAAATCGGAGAAACGGGCGAAACCGGACTCAAGATTATTATTCCGTCGAATTGGCCGGCGGGAACCTATGAGCTGACCGAAGATATGGCCCCGATGGGTTACCGGGCGCTTGATGCACCGATTCGATTGCGCTACACCATTCCCGCGGATTCCGCCAAAGAGGGGCGAATGGTTGAAGAAATCGACGAAAAGGATCCGCAGAATGTTCTGGCGACACTCTATGAAGAAGAAAAAATCGGCGAAGCTTGGACGCCGAAATACGGCACAAACTACAAGCCTTATAATATCGTCAACGAGCACAGCGTCTTCCCCGAAGCCGCCGGGCCCGGCACCGTGTTCTTTGCCGTCGCCGGCGCCTTCCTCATGACGATGGCCATCGCCCTCGGCGGCTTCTCGCGAAAGAGAGAAAAGTTGTAAGAAAGAATCAGAAGAGAATATAAATGAAGCCCCGCAGGTTTTATGATCGGCGGGGTTTTGCTTTAATGTGATCCCTGTGTATGTAAAGAAACGATTTTCTTTTTATATCATTTTTCTCTACCTCGGAAAAATGATAAACTGTTTACTAAATAGGTCGACGATGTAGAGAAAGGACGGTCCATGGGAGCGAAAATCAAATTATGGTTTATTAACGAAAAGAACTTGTTTAAGATGATGAAATATGTGGCATTGACGATGGCACTTCTCCTTTTGACGTGGGTTTTCGACCATGGGTACCCCGAGCTGAAGGCCCGTGTGCCGGATCAATTGCTTTTGTCCGCGGATGTAACCATGGATTTTCTCTCCAATATTTCCGGCGTCTTTCTGACCATCAGTATTTTTTCTTTTACCACCATCGTCACGGTGCTGAACAAATACAGCAGCAGCGTGTCCCCGCGCATGCTCCAAACCTTTATCGACCGCACCGATGTGTTGGGCCTCTTCGGCATTTTCATCAGCGGCTTTTTCTATTCGATCATCAGCATTCTTCTGCTCCAAAATGTGGCGGCGGAGGACCACGTCATGGCGGGGAGTTTCGCCATCGCCTATGCCATTGTGGCCATGATCGGCTTTATCGTCTTTGCGAAGCAGGTGCTTGAAAACATCAAAATATCGAACATTATCGAAGGGGTGTACACGGATTGCGACGCCTTGATCGATGGGGAGGTGGCCCGTCGAGAACGTGCGAAGCGCTACGAGGACGACAAGGACGCGAAGGAGTTTCCCGTGTTGGCCGCGACGACAGGGTACCTTTACGACATTCAAACCGAGGCGATTTTAAAGGCGCTGGACGGGATCAAGGCCGAATTTACCATTAAAAAACGAATCGGCGAATACGCCACGGAAGGGGAGTCTGTGGGTGTGTTGAAGCTTTTCGGCGGAAAGAATCTCAGCGGAGACGAGATCGAAGAACTGATCGATGTCGTCGGCGGGGCCATGGTGATTAATATTTTTAAAAATATTCAAGACGACTACCATCACGGCCTGGTGATTCTCACGGAGATTTCCGTCTTGGCCCTGAGTCCGGGGACGAAGGACCCGAACACGGCGGTGGCCTGTATCAATAAAATTTCCACGCTCCTCGGCAAACTCCTCTCCACGGCCAATCAGTTTATCGTCTTACAAGAAGACGGGGATACGAAGATCATTTACCAAAGCTATTCCGTGGAAGACGAGCTTTACTCGGTTTTCAGTCAAATTATTTTCTATTCCGCCGGCGATCCATTGGTGACGCGGGCCATTCTGCAGGGGCTCTACTTTATTTACATGATGGCCGGAGCGAGCGCCAAAGCAGGTGTAAAAAATTACTTCGATTCCTCCTATGATTTGCTTATGACCAATTTCAGCCACGAGGTGCACCTGAAACGATACGAGAAGATTCGAATGAAAATGGACGAGCGGGTCGGTTTAGAAGAAGAACGCCACTTGGCCTAGGTTACTCCAAAAGGACCTTTCGGGGTCCTATTTTTCTGAAAATACAATGTTTTTTTCGGTCGCGCGATTGGAATATAGGCTCAATTGGTATGAATTAAATGAACGTAAGAAACTGAGGGTTCGTCGAGGAGGCGAAAGAATGAAATTTACCGAAGCGATTAAGAACAAATGGCAACAGTTCTTAGATAAATTGGCCGACGAAAATAAGAAAGCCTTTGGGGACGCACCTCTGGACTGCTGCTCCTTAAATCAAAAAGAAAATCACTGAAAAGGGCCTTTGACAGGCTCTTTTTTTGCGGGAAAAATTCCGTCTTCGGCGATCTTTTGATAGAATAGGGCAGACTAAAGTATTTGGAGGTCGTTTTGGAAAATACAAGAAACAGTAAAAAGAACGCGCCCCTATTGCTCCTCATGGCCACGGTGACACTTTTGGCCATTCTCTGTGAGCTCGTGCCCTCCGGGGTTTTGCCGCAAATGAGCGAGGCTTTCGGCGTGAGCACGGCAAAGGCCGGGGGCTTGGTGGGATCTTACGCCATCGCCTCGGCGATTTTCGGCTTGCCCCTCGTGGCGTGGACGGTGCCCTTTGAGCGGCGGCGTCTACTTGTCATTCTCTTGCTCGGCTTTGCCGTGGCTAACGGCATTGTGGCCCTGGCACCGAATTACGAAGTGGCCATGGCGGGCCGCTTTTTAGGCGGCATTTGCGCCGGCACCCTCTGGCCCATGATCACGGCCTACGGCATGGCCCTGGTGGACGAGGGCGATCAGGGGCGGGCCGTGGCCATTATTATGTCGGGCATTACCGTGGGCATGAGTTTGGGGCTGCCCCTGATGACCTGGATCGGCACCAAATTCAGCTATCGTGCGTCCTTTTTCGTTTTGGCCGTCGCGCCGGCGGTCATTGCTGCGGCTTCGCGGGCGGCGCTTCCGAAAGTGGCGGGGGAGACGCGGAGCAAGGGCAATTCGCCTCTGTCCATGCTTCAAAATCCGGGCGTGCTGATCATGATCGCCCTCACCTTTTTGGCTGTCGGCGCCAATTACGGCGTCTACACCTACGTGACAAATCTGGTGGCGGAAGTGAACTACCCGGGCGTAGCCGTGGCGCAACTTTTCTTCGGCGCGGGATCGATTTTGGCCGTGATTCTTTCCATGATCTTCATCGACCGCCGGTTGTACGGCATGTTTGTGGCCCTCTACCTTTCCGGCGCAGCCACCATGGCCGCCTTCTGCTTCGGCGGATCCGTGATTTTATTTCACGCCGCCTTCGTCCTCTGGGGCCTGGGCTTCGGCGCCATGAGCAGCATGTTTCAAACGGCCACGGCACGGCAGGTCACTGAAGGCGTGGCCGTGGCCAATGCCGTGCAGTCCATGGCATTTAACTTCGCCATTATGGCGGGAACCACAGCTGCCGGCATTTTATTGGAAAAAGAAGGAACGCGGCCCATCCTCCTCGCCGCCATGGCCCTGTTGCTTGTGGGCCTCGGAATAACGGTCGTGAATAAAAAGCGATTTGAACGACACTAACGACACGAGTCGATGAAAGGAGAAAATATGTTATTTATCCATTATCCTAAATGCACCACCTGTAAACGTGCAAAGAAATGGCTCGACGAACGGGGCGTCGATTACACCGAACGCCACATCGTGGAAGACAATCCCACGGCAGAGGAATTGAAAGCATGGCACGAAAAAAGCGGCCTGCCCCTGAAACGATTCTTCAACACCAGCGGCATGAAGTATCGGGAACTCGGGCTTAAAGATAAGCTGAAAGACATGAGCGAAGAAGAACAATATGAGTTACTGTCTACCGACGGGATGTTGGTGAAAAGACCACTTCTTATTTTTGATGACGGAGTACTCGTTGGGTTTAAAGAAAAAGAATGGGAAGAAGTATTATAATTATTTTTTTCTATCCCTTTCAAAAAGTAGATTTGCCCTACTAAAAATTTTTCTTCCGCGACACGGACCAATACAAATCGAAGCCCGTCAGGGCTTCGCACTGCTAAAAGGCGTTTGTGGGTGGATGGGGATGGGGCCCCGGGGAAGGGGCAGAGGGCGAATCGCAACGCCCTGGCCCCTTCCCCGGGTCTCAAAACCGTGCGGGAATGGTATTTTAAGCAGAATAGAAAGCAACACGTCTATCAGTTGGCTACGCATTTATATGGCTGGCGCCCGCCTTGGAGTTCCTAAGCCATGGGAGAATAAATTCTCAGCGAAGTAGAAAAAAGAAATGGAAAAGCGGCGCTTTGCCCAATTAAAAAGAAGGCACATCGGTGCCTTCTTTTTAATTGGAGTTGTGCTTCTTTAAAAGTTCGTCCTTCATCTTCCAAAGCTCGGGGCTCAAGTCCACGATGTATTCCTGCGGGGTATTGAGTCGTTTCACTTCGTCCCAGAGGCTGTTCAGTTCCCGCTGCACTTTTTCGCGAATGGCTTCCAGGCTCGGGCTTTCGTAAACGAGTTTGCCGCCGATGTAGATGTCTTCCAAAAGGGAGCGCACTTCGTAGTTTTTCAGTGTCTTGCGCTTCCAGGTAAAGAGGGGATGGAAGATTTCGTAGCCGTCTTCGGGGATTTCTTCGCCTTTTACGGTGAGGACGTCGGCGATGGCTTTGCCCTGATCTTTGTCGTAGAAGCGGTAGATGTCTTTGACGCCGGGGGTGGTGATTTTCGTCACGTTCTCGGAAATTTTAATGGTGGGCTTGATGACGCCGTCAGCTTCCGTGGCCACGAGTTTGTACACGCCGCCGAAGACGGGGTGGCTCTTGGACGTAATCAGTCGCTCGCCGACGCCGAAGGAATCCACTTGGGCGCCTTGTTTCAACAAGTCTTCGATGACGTATTCGTCCAGGGAGTTGGATGCCATAATGGTGACGTCGGGGAAGCCCGCGTCGTCTAAAATTTTTCGGCACTGCTTGCTCAGATAGGCGATGTCGCCGGAGTCGATGCGAACGCCACGGCCTTCGTGGCCGGCTTCGCGCAGTTCTTTAAAGACCTGAATGGCGTTGGGGAGTCCTTGATCCAGCACGTCGTAGGTGTCGATCAAGAGGAAGCAGCTGTCGGGATAGACTTTGGCGTAGGCTCTGAAGGCGTCGATTTCTTCGTCGAACATTTGGACCCAGCTGTGGGCCATGGTGCCCAGGGCGGGGACGCCGTAGAGTTGTTCGGCCAAGGTGTTGGCGCTGCCGTTGCATCCGCCGATGTAGGCGGCGCGGGCGCCCAGATTGGCACCGCTGTAACCTTGGGCGCGGCGGGAGCCGAATTCGGTGACGGCCCGTCCGCCGGCGGCCTTACAGATGCGATTGGCCTTGGTTGTGATTAAAGTTTGGTGGTTGATGGTGAGAAGCACCATGGTTTCCACCAATTGGGCCTGAATGGCTGGGCCTCTTACGGTGACCAAGGGCTCCGAGGGGAAGACGACGGTGCCTTCGGGAATGGCGCGCACGTCGCAGGCAAATTCGAAATTCGCCAGGTAGTCTAAAAATTCCTCGCTGAACATGCCTTTGGAGCGCAAAAAGGCGATGTCTTCGTCGTCGAAGCTCAAGTTTTCCAAGTATTCGATGAGTTGTTCCAAGCCGCTTAAAATAACGTAGCTGGCATCGTCCGGTGCAGCGCGGAAAAACATATCGAAATGCACGATTTCGTCTTGCATACCGTTTTCAAAGTAACCGTTGCCCATGGTGAATTCATAGAAATCCGCCAAGAGGGTGTAGTTGTTCTGATCTGTAAATTTCATAGTGCTCTCTTTCTTGTCCTTCATTAGACCTTTTCTCTCATTATAGCACAAGTCGCCTCGGCGGGATGCGGCAAACATTTTCAATTGCAAGATGGGCGCGGCGTTATCCTCAGGCGGGGCCGTTTCGTGGTACAATATGTGCAACTAGAATGAAGAATGAGAAGGTGAATGATGTTACAAGTAACAGATGTAAGTGTAATTTTTCCCGATAAGAAATTGTTCGACGACGTAAACTTGCTCTTTCAACGGGGCAATTGCTACGGCGTCATCGGCGCCAACGGCGCGGGGAAATCCACGTTTTTAAAGATTCTTTCCGGCGAAAAGGAGCCCTCCACGGGCCACGTGTCCAAGGACAAGAATGAACGCTTATCGAAATTAAAGCAAGACCACTACGCCTATGAAGAGTTCACGGTCATGGACACGGTAATTCAGGGAAACGAGGAGCTTTACGCCATTCAAAAGGAAAAGGACGCCATTTACATGAAGCCGGACTTTTCCGACGAAGACGGCATTCGCGCCGGTGAGCTGGAAGCGCGCTTTGCGGAAATGAACGGCTACGAAGCGGAAGCCGACGCCTCCCGCCTCTTGCAGGGCTTGGGGATCGATCTGGAAAAACACGACCGGATGATGTATGAGCTCCGGGAATCGGAAAAGGTGAAGGTGCTCTTGGCCCAAGCCTTGTTCGGCAATCCGGAGATTCTTCTCTTGGACGAGCCCACCAACGGGCTGGACGTGCGGGCGGTCATGTGGCTGGAGGATTTTTTGGCGGATTTTGAAGGCATCGTCATCATCGTGAGCCACGACCGCCACTTCCTGAACAATGTCTGTACCCATATGGTGGACATCGACTTCGGCAAGATCAATATGGTGACGGGGAACTACGATTTCTGGTACGAATCCGGGCAATTGGCGGCGAAGCTGATTAAGGAACAAAACAAAAAGAAGGAAGAAAAGATTAAAGAGCTGCAAAACTTCATCGCCCGCTTCAGCGCCAACAAATCCAAATCCCGCCAAGCCACGAGCCGCAAGAAGCTCTTGGATAAAATCGACTTGACGGAAATCCGCCCCTCTTCCCGCCGCTACCCCTTCGTCGGTTTTACTTTGTCCCGGGAAGTGGGCAATGAAATTCTCACCGTGGAAAATCTTTCTTCGGAACTTGACGGCAGCTTGCTCTTTAAGGACCTGTCCTTCCGCCTGGACAAGGACGACAAGGTGGCCTTTATCGGAAACGAAGTGGCCATTACTCGCCTCTTCGAAATTTTAACGGGCCACAGCGACGATTTCAGCGGCGAATTTAAATGGGGCCAAACCATTACCATGCGCTACTTCCCCAGGGACAACAACGCCTTTTTCGACGGCGTGGACAAAAACTTAATCGACTGGCTGAGAGATTATAGCGAAGACCAGTCGGAAATCGTCATGCGCTCCCTTTTGGGCCGCATGCTCTTTTCCGGGGACGAAGCCCTGAAAAAAGCCGACGTGCTCTCCGGGGGCGAGCGGGTGCGGATGATGTTTTCCAAAATGATGATCGATCCCGCCAATGTGCTGATCTTCGACCAACCCACCAATCACCTGGATCTTGAGAGCATCGAAGCGGTGAACAACGGGCTCATGGACTTTAAGGGGAATCTGCTCTTTACTTCCCACGACCATCAATTTATCTCCTCCATCGCCAATCGCATCATTGAGATCAAGGAAGACGGAAGTTTCAGAGACGCCAAGATGAATTACGAAGATTACATCGCCCGCTACATCGCCGATCCGAACACAGGCTTAAATTAAATTTTACAAAGACAAAACAATTCACCGTTACAATAAAAAGGGGGTGCATGATGCACGGCGTCATCGACATCGGTTCAAATACCGTGCGCCTGTCGGTCTTCCGCGTGGAAGACGGCGTGGCGCAAAATCTATTCAATGAAAAGCAAACGGTCGGCTTGGCCGGCTACCGAAAAGACGGATGTCTCACGGAAGAAGGGATTCGCGCGCTCATCGAGACTTTGGGCCACTTCGCCTTTATCTTGGATCAGCTGGGCGACATTCACTACACCCACGCCATCGCCACGGCGTCCATACGAAACATCAACAATTCCGACGAGGTGCTCCTGCGGGTGAAAGAGGCCCTGGACATGGACATCGAAATACTAAGCGGCGAGGAGGAAGCTCACCTGGCTTTTGTCGGCGCCGAAGGGACGATTTCGGGCCACGAAGACGGCGTCCTCGCAGACATCGGCGGCGGCTCCACGGAGATCGTGCTCTTTCGCGAGGGGCGGGTGGTGGATTCGGCCTCATTGGACATCGGGTCCTTGTCCGTGTTCCGCGACTACGTGGACGGCTTGTTTTTAACCAACGACGAGCGCAAGGCCATGGACGAGCGGCTGAAATTTCTCTTAAACGCTCAGGCTATCGAGCGGGGCAAATATCCCATCCTCTGCGCCGTCGGCGGCAGTGCCCGGGCGACGCTTAAAATGTACAACACCCTTTTCGACGAGCATCCGGACAACGACGAGATGAACACCGACGATTTGAAGACCCTGATGAAGCATTTGCTGGACATTGAAGATAAAGAAAAAATGGGAATTATTTTAAAGGTAAAAGCAGACCGTATCCATACATTGCTGCCCGGTCTTTCGATTCTTTATCGAATCGCCAAGTATTTTCACGTGGAAAAAATCGCCGTCGCCCAGACGGGGATCCGGGAGGGGTACGTTATCAGCCGAATCATAGGAGGCTAATAATGCATGACATTTCTTTCACTCAAAATCGCGAATTATCCTGGTTGCGCTTTAACGAGCGGGTATTGGACGAAGCACAGGACGGGCAGGTGCCCCTTCTGGAGCGGATGAAATTTCTGTCCATCTTCGATTCAAATTTAGACGAATTTTTCATGGTGCGGGTCGGCTCTCTCACCGACCTTTCCATGCTCCACAAGCGGGTCATCGACAATAAATCCGACATGGATCAGGACGAGCAGCTCGCCGCCATCATGGAGCAGGTGCGGATTTTGTACCAAAAAAAGGATTACGTCTACGAGGATTTAAGAGACCAATGCCGCGCTCGAGGCTTTTATGCCATCGAAAGTGAAGAAATGACGGAGCACGAGGAAAAAATCCTCTTGCCCTACTTCGAAAACACCATCAGCCCTTACTTAAATTACCAAATCGTGGACCTGACCCATCCCTTCCCGCACATTCCCAATTTGGGCATCGTCATCGTCTACCGCCTCAGAAAGAAAGGCGACGACGATGTGCGCTCCATCGGGGTGATTCAGGTGCCGCCCAATTTAAATCGAACCATTCGCCTGGACAAGAACAAATACATTCTCCTGGAGAAGGTCATCGAAAAATACGGCGCCATGCTCTTCGAATCTTACGACATCGAAGACAGCTACATTATGAGCGTGACGCGAAACGCCGACATCGACTGGGACGACGAGGACTACGAATTTGCCGAAGACTATCGTTCCCACATGAAGAAGATGCTGAAAAAGAGAAAGCGCCTCGTGCCCGTGCGCCTGGAGCTGAACCGCATGCCGACTCAAGGGGTGCTGGATATACTTTTAGACAAGCTCTCTCTGGATGAAAGCCGCGTCTTCGTCACGACGAGCCCGGTGCGCCTGGGCTACCTCTTCGGCCTGGTGGACGCGCTTGAGCCCTTAATGGGGCCGGAGAGCGTGGATGCGCCGTTCGAACCGAAAAACAGCCGCTACGTGGACGAGAAAAAACCCATGATGGCGCAAATCGAAGCGAAAGACATTCTTCTGTCCTATCCCTACGAATCCATGGATCCCATCATTCGCCTTTTGGATGAAGCGGCCAAGGATCCCACGGTGGTGTCCATTAAAATCACCTTGTACCGCATCGCAAAAAATTCTCTGGTGGCGGAAAAGCTCATGGAAGCGGCGGAAAACGGAAAAGACGTCTTGGTCTTAATGGAACTTCGCGCCCGATTCGACGAAGAAAACAACATTCTCTGGTCGTCGAATTTGGAAAAAGCCGGCTGCCGCGTGATCTACGGCTTTAACAAATTTAAATGCCACTCGAAAGTTTTGTTAATCACCCGGGTTATGGATAACAAGCCCGTCTACATGGCGCAAATCGCCACGGGCAATTACAACGAAAAGACGGCGAAGCTCTACACGGACTTCGCCCTTATGACCGCCCATCAGGGCATCGGCAGGGACGTAAATCGCCTCTTCGACAATTTCCTCATCGGGGAATTAAACGGCACCTACGACCATTTGTGGGTGAGCCCGAAGACTCTGCCCGAAGGCGTGGAAGCAGCCATCGACAGAGAAATCGAAAAGGTAAAGGCCGGGGGCGAAGGCTATGTGCGCCTGAAGATGAATTCCATCTCCGACAGACAAATGATCGACAAGATCTCCGAAGCTTCCAATGCCGGAGTCACCGTGGATATGATGGTGCGGGGAATCAGCTGCATCGTGCCGAAAATTCCCGAGCGTACGGAAAATCTCTCCGTCTACTCCCTCGTGGGGCGCTTTTTGGAACACCACCGCATCTACCAATTCGGTCGCGGCGAGGAGGCCGAGGTGTATATTTCCTCGGCGGATTTCATGACGCGAAATCTCAGAAAGCGCGTGGAAGTGGCGGCGCCCATCCTGGATCCGGACATTAAAAAGCGGATTCTGGACTTTATGGACATTATGTTTAAAGACGACGTGAAGCGGCGGGAGCTCTTGCCCTCGAAGCGTTACGCCCATGTGGAAAACAAGGAAAACTTTATTGCGCAGAACTACTTAATCGAAGAAGCCGATCGCTTTGCAAAGGACGCAGGGCCGAAGAAGAAGGACAGCGTGGTTATAAAAAGCGAAGAGAAAGAGGCGCCGGGATTTTTCGCCCGACTGAAGAAAAAGCTCTTCGGCTAAAGAAGATAGGGAATCGACGGGGAAACCTGTCGATTTTTTTGTGGAACAAAACGGATTTCTTCATCGCCGACCTTTCGGAAGATCTCTGATATAATAGGACGGAAAGGGGGAGAGAAATGAAAGCGAAAAACGAGACGGTTTATTTTGCCTATATCGACACGCCTGTGGGCGCGATCAAAATTGAAGCCACGGATCGACTGATTCTCTCCCTCACATTCGCCGCAGAAGCAGGCCCCTCGAATCCAAATGGGCGATGCGAGGAAGCGGCGGAGGCCCTTCGGGCGTATTTTTCGGGAAAGCGAAAAACCTTCGATTTGCCCCTTAAAGAAGCGTCCTCTGCCTTTGCGAAAAAAGTCTACGCCGAAACGAAAAAAATTCCCTTTGGCGAGACGCGCTGCTACGGAGACATCGCCCGGGCCGTGGGCTCTCCCGGGGCGGCCCGTGCTGTGGGGGTAGCTCTTTCGAAAAATCCCCACATTATCGCCGTCCCCTGTCACCGCGTCGTGTACAAAGACGGCACCGTCGGCCACTACGCCGGCGGCGACGAGAAGAAGCGCGCCTTGCTGGCGTTTGAAAGAGGTGTGTCGTGAATCAGTTGTTGCTGTTTGTCTCCGTCGTGTTTATTTTGGCCCTTATGGCCATTCGCTTTTCCCATAAATTCGGCATCCCCGCCCTCTTGCTGTTTTTTCTCTTAGGGATCGGCGCGAGTCGGGCGGGACTGAATTTCGAAAATTACGACTTTATGGAGCAGTACGCCTCCTTCGCCCTGTTTATCATTATGTTTTACGGGGGCTACGGTACGAAACTTGAAATGGGCATGCCCGTCTTAAAGCCCGCCGTCATACTAAGTTCATTGGGCGTCGTCATAACGGCGGCGGTGACGGGCCTCTTCGTCCACTACGTGCTGAAATTTCCCATGATCGAATCCATGCTCTTCGGCTCCGTGGTGGGCTCCACGGACTACGCCTCTGTCTCCTCCGTGTTGCAGAGCAAAAATCTGAACCTGAAGTACCGCTCGGCGCCCCTTTTGGAGCTGGAAAGCGGCTCCAATGACCCGACGGCCTACACCATGACCATGATCTTTTTGAGCATCCTCTTGGGATCGGATCTTTCCATTCCCGTCTTGGTGGCCAAGCAGATCGGCTTCGCCCTGGTCATCGGCTTTCTCATGACAAAGGTGTTTTTCTTTATTACGGAGCACGTGAACTTCAGAAAAGAAGGGCTCTTTACCATCTACGTCTTCGCCATGGCCTTGGGCACCTATTCCCTCACCGGCGTCCTTGACGGCAACGGCTATTTGGCCGTGTACCTTTTCGGCATCATCGTCGGCAATCAGGAATACATGGGCAAGCGGGAAGTGGTCTTTTTCTTCGACGGCCTCACGGAAATTATGCAGATCAGCCTCTTCTTCCTCATCGGCTTTCTATCCGATCTGTCGGCTCTCGTCCACTGGCTGCCTTTGGGCCTTGCGGTCACCCTGTTTATGACATTTGTGGCCCGCCCTGCGGCCGTCTTCGGCATTATGGCCTTTTTCGAATCCACAGTGAAGCAAAAAGCCGTGCTCTGTTGGGCCGGGCTCCGCGGCGCGGCGGCCATCGCCTTTGCCATCATGGTCATTAACAGCGGCGCGCCTCTGGTAGGGGACCTCTTTCACATCGTCTTTGCCGTGTGCATTACCTCCAGCTTGATCCAGGGCTCCCTCTTGCCTTGGGTCGTGAAAAAAATGGACATGCTGGATCCCAACGACACCGTGCTCAAGACCTTTAACTACTACCAAGACCGAAGCGACGTGGGCTTTTTGGAAACCCATGTCCACGACGATGACCTGGTCGGCACGTCGGTGAAAGATTTAAACCTGACCTTCGACTTTATCGTGGCGAAACTTGTGCGAGACGGCAAAACCATCGTCCCCCGCGGCGATACGATTCTCGAAAAAGACGACGTAGTGGTCATCGGAGGCAAGAGCCACTTCGACGAGGTGGGCGGCAATTTGGAAGAATTCACCATTCGCAAGAACCATCCCTGGCAGGGCAAGCGCATTATGGACATTCATTTTAAACCCACGGAGCTCATCCTCATGGTGCAGCGGGATCAAAACATTCTCGTGCCCACGGGCCAAACCGTCCTCTGCGCCGGCGACACGGTGATCTTTACGGACAACGGAGACGAGTTTTACGACGAGGAAAAGGACGGAACGGAAGAAGCGTCCTCTGAAAAGAAGCGAAGTAAAGGCAAATTAAAAAGAATGTAAAATAGCCCTTGACAGAAAAGGGAACCTCGCCTATAATTATATAGGTATTGAGGTGCTATCGTAGCTCAGCCGGTAGAGCACTACATTGGTAATGTAGAGGTCGCAGGTTCAAGTCCCGTCGATAGCTCCATTAAAAAGAAGGTCGCCAATAGGCGGTCTTTTTTTATGCCACTTTTTCGGGCAACATAAAACTGCGGCGTGATTAGATTGACCGCAGTTTTATTATGCCCAGATTTAATTTTCGTAGGCGTAAAAGAGTTCCCCTTCGTTTTTCTCCACGACGTAGAGGCTATCTTTCACCACATAGGTGTCCGAGAGGAAGTCGCCGAGGTTGCGCTTGCGCTCGGAAAAGGCGGTGATGACATAGAGCAGCACGAAGGTGGTTTGGATCAGGCGGCAGAAGCCTTCGCGGATCACCACGGTGGTCCAAGAGAGGCGAGGCTCCTCGGGATGAATGACCCGGATGCCCGTGATCATTTTGCCGAGGCTTTGGCCGTTAGTGAAGTAGGTGGAGAGGACGAAGTAAAGGTAGAAGAAGAAACCGCTCACGGCCTTGGCGGCCATGGTCCCTTCCGCGAGGAAGAGGGCGTTTATGGGCGATGCGAAGATGCCCGCAAAGGCGCTCGCCACGACGGCGTCGATTAAAAAGGCCACGGTGCGAATCCAAAAGCCCGCCGCCACCATGGCGGAAATCGGGTGGCTGTAACGACGCCTGACAGGCTTGGGATCGAAGGCCGTTTGTTGCTCCCGCGTCGGCTCAAAAATAGGCGCGGGGTCTTCGATCTTTGCTTCCCTTGCGGCTGTATCGGTCACCATTTTCTCTGCTTCAACTTCTTGCTCCGCTTCATCTCGGATGTCCGCCTCACGATCGGCAGGCGCGTCCGAAGTCTCTTTGTGCACGTTTTCGTTCAGTGCCTCGGCCATGGCCTTGGCATTTGTTTTCGTCTCTTCCGGGGCCTCTTTCTCGCGATGAAAGAGGCCTTTTTTCTTTTCGGTGAAGGGATCGTAGTGTTGACCTTTCATTATTCACCTCCGTAGAGGTACATGGGCCGGTCGTTGTCGGCCAGGGCGCCGAGCACGAGCTTGGCCGCCAATTCCTTGTCCGATGCCTTTTGGCTGAAGAGGGAGGCGAAGAAACCGTCGCCCAGTCCCTTGGTGTAGTTAAAGACTTCGGGGTTGTCGCATTTAATGGCCTTTTTCAACGCGGCGAGGGCATCCTCCGAATAGCCCAATTCGTCCACGAGGCCCTTTTGCTTGGCCTGCTTGCCCGTAAAGACGCTTCCGTCGGCCAAGGGGCGCAGAGTGGCCATGTCCATGTGGCGGCCCTGAGAGACCACGTTCAGAAATTCGCCGTAGAGATCGTCGACGACGCTTTGCAAAATGGCCCGCTCTTCGTCGGTCATGGGGCGGGTGTTGCTGCCGATGTCTTTGTGGGCGGCACTTTTAATGGTTTGATTGGCGATGCCTAATTTTTCCATAAGGCCCGAAAGATTGGTGCCACCCATAATGACGCCGATGGAGCCGGTGAGGGTGGAGGGGGCGGCGTAAATTTTCGTCGCCGGCGCGGAGATGTAGTAGCCTCCGCTGGCCGCGGTGTTTCCCATGGCCACGTAGACGGGCTTTTTCGCGTCCACAATGGCTTTGACCCGCTTGTGGAGCTCGGCGCTTTCGTAGACGCCGCCGCCCGGGGAGTTCACTTTCAAGAGCACGCCCTTAATGGTGTCGTCTTGAAGGATGTCGTCCAAGGCGTTCAATGTGGCCTTGTGGTCGTAGCTTTCGGTGAGAAAAGAAGCTTGGGGCACATTCATAATGGCGCCTTCCACGCTGATCACGGCGATGCGATTGGCGGAATCGCCTTCTTCGATGACTTCTTCGTTCATGCCGTTTACGGCATTCATAAGGGACGCTTCCATTTTTTTCATGCGGGCTTCGCTGTTGATCTTGTCGCTGATGCCGCTCGAGATGGCGCTGATCCCCAAAATCAACACGGCGACGCCCACGGCGATCCACCGCCGAGTGTTCATTTTTTCCAGCATAAATCCTCCTTACTGCTACAATTGTTTTTCGTATTATAGTATGATAAGCGTAGTACGATTGCGTACAAAAAAATCATATCACAGGAGCGTACCATGCACAATTGCCCGTGGAAAATTGCGTTTCTTTTGCTTTTGGCGGTGAACATTATCGTTCTTCTCGGCCTGTTTCTTTTCTCACGGCCCGAGGATTTGCCTCAGGAGGAAGAAACGGCGGCCATAGAACAATCGAATTACGAAATCACCTTGACGAAAGAGGCTCTGGAAAGCGCCATGCGCCGCGGGCTGAAGGAAAGCGGCAGCGACGCCCGCTTTTCTATCGCCGACGGCTTTTATTTCCGCATACCCGTGGAGGCCTACGGCATGAAGAGCGAGCTGGTGTTAAAGACCCGACCTGTGGCCCATGAAGACGGCACCGTGCACATGAAATTGGAGCGTTTAAATTTGGGGCGCCTTCCTTTGCCGGAAGGGGCGGCCCTTGCCATGGCTCAGGAGGCCGTGTCCATTCCGGGGCTCACGCTTTCGCCGGCGCAACGGGAAATCGTCTTGGATCCCAACGCTTTTATGCCGGAGCACATGGGCACCCTTCGGGCCAAGGTCTTGGATGTAAAAAATCACCGCTACGTATTTGAAGGAAATTTGGGAGCGAATTAAATGGAAGATGTTTGGTTTTATATACCGATTGTGGTGATCTTAATCGCCTTGTCGGGCTTTTTCTCCTCGTCGGAGACGGCGCTGACTTCGGTGAATCAAATTCGCCTGCGCCAACGGGCCACGGAGGGAGACAAAAAAAGCATGACCGTCTTGAAGCTTTTGGAAAAGCCCCAAGATGTGATCTCCAGTATTTTAATCGGAAACAATATCGTGAACATCGCCTCTTCGGCGGTGGCCACGGTGTTTTTCACGCAGCTTTTCGGCGCCAGCGGCCCGGTGGTAGCCACGGTGGTCATGACGATTTTGGTCTTGATCTTCGGGGAGGTACTGCCGAAAACCGCCGCCCAACAACAGCCGGAAATGATCAGCCGAAAAGTGGCAAAGCCCATTTCGAGGATCACGACGATCTTTAAGCCCGTGGTCTTTCTCTTGACGGCCTTATCGGGCCTGGTGACGAAATGGCTGTTTTCCCACGTGGACGAAGCCCCTACCATTACGGAAGAAGAATTTAAAGCCTTGGTGGAAGTGGGGGAAGAAGAAGGGGTTCTGCAGCGGGAAGAGCGGGCCTACATCGACAATGTCCTGGACTTTTCTTCGGCCACGGCCTCGGACATGATGAAGCCCCGCACTTCCGTCGTGGCCCTGGACGTGGAGGCCACGGAAGAGGAAATTTTTGAGCTTTTAAAAGACAATCGGTACAGCCGCATTCCCGTCTACGAAGATTCCATCGACCACATTATCGGCATTCTGTACATGAAAGATGTGGTGCGCCTCTTGGCCCAAGGGGAGACGATTCGCCTGAGAGAAATCCTTCGCGATCCCTACTTTATCGGCGAAAGCGCCGTGGCGGATCGCATTTTCCGCGAGCTCAAGGCGCGGAATCTTTCCATCGCCGTGGTGGTGGACGAGTACGCCGGCACCAGCGGCATTATTACCATGGAAGATATTTTGGAAGAGCTCGTGGGCAATATTGACGACGAGTACGATTTGGAAAATTCCGCCGTGATCTTTTTGGAAAGCGGCGTGTATTTAGTGGATCCGGAACTGAGGATCGACGAAATCAACGACTACTTCCACATGAGCTTGGAAAGCGAAAAGTCCGATTCCATCGGGGGCTTCGTCATCGAGCTCTTGGACCGCATCCCCAAGCAGGGGGACGTGGTGCGCTACGGCGACATTCTCTTTACGGTAAACGAAATGCAGGGCCTGAAGATGACGAAGTTGAAGATGGATCTGAGGCCGGAATCTCAGAGCGCCCTTTAATGTGAGGAATTTATGCTGGATAAACTGATACAGAAAAAAATGCCGGATCCCAAAGATCAGGCCGTGCGCAGCGCCATGGGCAGAGAAGCCGCCGTTTTGGGCATCGTGCTGAACTTTCTCTTCGCCCTGTCGAAAATCGTCATCGGCACCTTGGCCGGCGCCATTTCCATGATCGCCGACGGCTTAAACAACACCATGGACCTAATGAGTTCGGTGATCGCCCTCGGGGGCTTTCACTTTGCCGCCATGCCGGCGGACAGAAACCATCCCTACGGTCACGCCCGCATGGAGTATCTGGCCTCTTTTCTCGTGAGCCTGATCATCATCTGGACCGGGCTCAGCCTTTTGTGGGAATCGGCAAAGACCGTCATTCACCCCGAGGTCATGGAGACATCGGCCCTCGCCGTGGGCGTCCTCATCTTTGCCATGGCGGGGAAGGTATTTTTGTATCGCTACAATGTGGCTCTCGGCGAGGCCATGGATTCGGAGCTTTTAATCGCCACGGGCTACGACGCCAGAGGCGACGTGTTTGCCACGGCGGCGGTTCTTTTTTCCCTCGTGATCTATCACTTTTTTTCCCTGAACATCGACGGATGGATGGGCCTCATCGTGGCGGGGATTATTTTAAAAAGCGGCTGGGACAGCCTGAAGGAGACGGTGGATTCCCTTTTGGGCAGAAAAACCGATCCGGAGCTGGTCCGCGCCATTATGAAAGACATTAAGAGTTACCCGGTGGCCCTGGGCGTCCACGACATGATGTATCACGACTACGGCGCCAACAATCAATTTCTCACCCTCCACGTGGAGGTCAACAGCCAAGACGACGTCATGAAAATTCATCAGGACATCGACGAAATCGAGCGGGACATCGAAGCCAAGTACCACATGGCCACGACGATCCACATCGATCCCATTCGCATCGACGATCCGAGGAGCAACGCCCTTTACGATTACGTGAAGAAGAAGCTCAGGGAAGTGGATCCCCGCCTGGATCTCCACGATTTTCGCATCGTCACTCGCAAGGACGGGCTGAATTTAATTTTCGACGTGCTCCTGCCCATGGATTTAGAGGGCAAGGCCAAGGATATCGACGCCGAATTAAAGTGGAAGGTAGAAAAGGACCATCCGGAGTTCGCCCTTGTAGCGACCTACGACATGGACTATCAGAATTTATTGGAGGATAAAGATGAATAGGCTTCTGTCGCCTGAGGCAAAGGAAAGCCTCTTGGCCGCATGGCATAGGGATAAGGGCCTTTCCGGAAACGCCCTGAAGATGATCGCCTGCGTGCTCATGTTTTTCGACCACATGAGCCAGGGCGTGGCATTAAATAGCCTGGGCTTTACGCCGACCTATGTGGTGAACGATTGGGGGATTCCCGTCCTCTCGGGCATCCCGATGCCGAGCCTCCTCGCCACCATCGGTGTCCTGGCAGGCCGCATCGCCTTTCCCATTTTTTGCTTCTTCCTCGTCCAGGGAATTTTGCTCAGCGGGGACTGGAAAAAACAAATTCAGCGCCTCGTGCTCTTCGCCTTTATCGCCGAAGTGCCCTTCGACTTGGGCCTTTTCGGGCAGGTTTTTTATTGGGATCACCAAAATGTGCTCTTTGAAATGGCTCTCGGTGCGGCGACCGTCGTCGGAATGAAAAAAATCCTGGACGGAGACAGAAAAGGGAAGCAGGCTTATGCCGTGTTGCTCTTCATCGCCGCGGCCGTTCTCGCCGAAGTCTTGAAATTCGACTACAGCGCCGTGGGCATTATCGCCATGGTCTTGTTTTATCTGGCATGCAACGACCGCCGCCGCACCATGCTCATGGGCCTTATCGGTTTTTTCTTCGAGGCGCCCCTTTACGGCACGGTGTATCTGTCCCTGCCCTTGATTTATCAGTACAACGGCAAGCGGGGCCGAGGCGGCCGCTGGTTCTTCTACATCTTCTATCCCGCCCACTTACTGGCACTTTATTTTATTTCTCTGATTATTTAAAAACCGACAGAAAGGTGTGTTATGACATTTTCTTCGAAAATTAAATCCATAAAACCCTACTTTGCCTCCTATCGAGGCATTTTATTTACCGACCTTCTTTGCGCCGGGCTCACCACCGTTTCGGAAATTATTCTGCCCATGATCCTGCGCCATTTAACCAATCTCGGCGTAAAAGACATCGACCTCATTACGCCCCATTTAATCGCCCGGCTGGCCCTATTATTTTTCGTCATTAAGGCCGTGGAAATCATCGCCGCCTACTACATGACCAATATCGGCCACATGATGGGGGCAAACATCGAAAAAGACATGCGCCGGGACGTGTACAATCATCTGCAGACCTTGAGCGCCTCTTTCTACAACGACACCCAAGTGGGCCAGATCATGAGCCGCATCACCAACGACCTCTTCGACATTACGGAATTTTCCCACCACGCCCCGGAGGAATACTTTATCGCCGCGGTGAAAGTCATCACCACCTTCGTGATCCTCGTATCCATTCACGTGAAGCTCACCTTGGTCCTTTATCTGATGATTCCCATTATGCTCGTGGCGGCGCGGAAATTTCGCATCCGCATGCTGGAAGCGCAGCGGAAGCAGCGGGCCAGAATGGGGGATTTAAACGCCACCATTGAAGATTCCATCTCCGGCATTCGCGTCACGAAATCCTTCGCCAACGAAGACATCGAGCAGGCCCGCTTCGACGACGAAAACACCCGCTTTTTGGAAACCAAGCGGGAATACTACAAGGCCATGGCAGGCTTTAACGCCGTAACAAGAAACTTCGACGGCATCATGTATCTCATCGTCATTATCGCCGGGGGCTGGTGCATGATGGCGGGGGAAATTCTTCCCGGCGACATGGTGGCCTACATTATGTACGTGACCACCATGGTGGCCACGGTGCGGCGCATCATCGACTTCACCGAAACCTTCCAAAAAGGCCTCACCGGCATCGAGCGCTTCAATGAAATCATGGCCACGGAAAGTGATATTAAGGACAAAGTCGACGCCGTGGACTTGGTGGACGCCGAGGGCGCCATCGCCTTCGAGCACGTGGACTTTTCCTACGAAGGCAAATTCAACGTGCTGGAGGATTTTCATCTGGCCATTCGCCCGGGAGAGAAAGTGGCCCTGGTGGGCCCCTCCGGCGCGGGAAAGACCACCATCTGCAATCTCATTCCCCGCTTTTGGGACGTAGATCACGGCGCCGTAAAAGTCGACGGCCACGACGTGCGGGACCTTACCTTACAGAGCCTGAGAAAAAGCATCGGCATGGTGCAACAAGACGTGTACCTCTTTAACACCAATGTCATGGAAAATATTCGCTACGGCCGCCCGGAAGCCACGGACGAGGAAGTCATGGAAGCGGCGAAGCTGGCCAACGCCTACGACTTCATCATGGATCTTGAGGAGGGCTTTCAAACCCACGTGGGCGAGCGAGGCGTGAAGCTCTCCGGCGGTCAGAAACAGCGGATCTCCATCGCCCGCGTTTTCTTGAAAAACCCGTCCATCTTGATTCTGGACGAAGCCACCTCGGCCCTGGACAACGAAAGCGAAATGATCATCCAACATTCTCTGGACGCCCTCACCGAAGGCCGCACCTCCATTACCATCGCCCACCGGCTCTCCACCGTGGAAAACGCCGACACCATTCTGGTTATGGAAAAAGACAAGGGCATCGTGGAGCGGGGCAACCACAAAGAGCTCATGGCCAAGGGCGGATTGTACCACTATCTCTACACCAAAGGCGGCGACTTGGTGGAAAACTTCGATACGAAAAACTGACGAGAGACTCGGCTGTGCCGGGTCTTTTTTCGCGGGCGATTGACAGATAGAGCAAAAAACGATACGCTATTACTTACCCATGGGGACGAAATGGCTTCGACGGGGATTCGGAACCCGGGGTAGCAAGCCGTTGATGAGTCAGGCAACGTAAAAATGGCTCAAAAAATTAAATGCTAACGAAAACAACGTAGCACTGGCAGCGTAAATTACGCTACCCACGGAACTAAGAGGACCACGGCTTAGGGAAGTGTCAAATCAGTGGTGAAACGTCATCGGTCAAGCTTTGCCCCGATGCCGGAATTTATGAAGCTACCTTAATGCGACCTTTTGTTTTTCTTTTCGCCTTAAGGGAAATTTAAAGAAAAACTGAGCTTGGAGAAACCTCGGTGGAAGAGTTCTCGGACGCGGGTTCGACCCCCGCCGTCTCCACCATACAATTTCAAAGGGTTTCAAATAATCTTGAAACCGCATGTTTAAGCCATTTGTTATTTTTGAAATAGCAAGTGGCTTTCATTTTATCTCAAATAATCTCGAACGGTTGCACACTCCGTTGCACACTGAAAGCATAGTTTCATATAATGCCGTCTAATAAATCGACTGCCGATTTTTTAGAATCATCTAATACTGTTACATAAATTTCCGTTGTTCGTATATCATAATGTCCCAACAGCAATTGAATAGTTCGAACAGGAACGCCTTGTTCATAAAGCCTAGTAGCATAACTATGGCGAAGCTCATGGAATGTAAAAGTAGGTAGATTGATACTTTCGCAAATTGTTTTAACTCTTCTTGTGGGACGCTTACTTTCAATATAATTTCCCTTATCGTCTGGGAAGATTAAATTCCGGTCTATAAAATGGTCAGAGTCTCGTTTTAAATTTAAGGTAATTTCCTTTTGGCGATTCAACATTTTTATAGTAGTATCTGTAACCGGTATTTCTCGTATACTGGTGTCGCTTTTGGGAACGCTTATTTCTCTGTGCCAGGTTTTTTCTCCATTTTCCTTAATCTCAGCACTTTTTCTATATTGTTTATTGATTATAATAGAGTGTCCAGTATAGTCTTCCCAAGTTAGTGCTGTAATTTCGGCAAGACGACCACCAGTGGCAAGCGACATATATATGAAATTATCTAGAGAAGTGTTTTTTAAATTGGAAACAAATTTTTGTTGTTGTTCTGCCGTCATAGGCATAGATCGTTTTTTTATTTTCGAATTGCGTTTGGGTATCGTGACTGAGGCAATGGGATTTTTATAAATATCTTCATGATTCATTGCGAAGTCAAGACAATGCTTTATAATTCTATAGTTTTTTTGTATTGTGGGGAGTGGATATTTTTTTTGTAAATCATCAAAGTGGTATTGTAGGTGAGTTGCTTTTAAGTCTTTCATTTTGATTTTAGCAAGTGTAGAATTTTTAATTCGTAATCTATATTCCGTTTCATATTTTTGAAAACTTGTTGGCATAATTTTTTCTTTTTTGGAAGAAAAGATCCAGTGTTTAAAATAGTCTGCGAAAACTTCATCTGAAGGTTCGATAAGAATATTTTTATCTGCTAAGACCTGAAATTCTCGTAGCTTTTTAACGACTGTTTGGCGATCATACCCGCCGACGGTTTTTCTAATTGCTTTGCCATTATTATCTACTTCAATTGTGACAGCTCCACGATAATAAACTCGTCCATTGCGTATTTCTGTCCAGATACTTCCGTCACCATTGGCTCTTTTGATTTTTTTCATAATGTCACCTCATATCTAGAAAGTAAAGTCTTACAAATCTTGATATAGGCACTTTCGCATGATAAGATAAATGTGTCACCAGTACCTTCATGCGAAGGTGCTTGCCTCCAGTCAGTCGACTGGAGGCTTTTTTATTTACTTACTATAAATCAGTTATATCTTACTTAATTTATAAACAGCTTTACCAATAATTGAAATGTTTGAGTGGTTATCAAAAAGCATAGGTTTATACTTTGGGTTTTCTGCTCGAAGTTCAACTACATCATTTCCATGCTTGTAGACCTTCTTCAATGTCGCAGAGTCATCGATAAGAACAGCAGCGATTTCGCCATTTTCGACGTCAGGTTGCTGCCTAATAAAGACTATATCACCATCAAAAATGTAAGAAAGCACCATTGAGTCACCAGAGACTCTAAGACAAAAATCAGCGTTGATTTTTTTATCTAGGCTAATATATTCTTCTATATTCTCTTCAGCTAAAACTGGTACACCTGCAGCAATGGTTCCTATTAAAGGGTATTGCTTCGTGGAAGGTGGATTTATGGCATTAGTAATATTATTAAAGTCTTCATTGCCATAGAAGAGCCAGTTTATAGAAACATTTAATTTCTCGGCTATTTTAAGTGCCATAGAGTATGCTGGATCATTACGTCCAGACTCATATCCGGAGATAACACTTTTACTAGTACCAAGTTTATTAGCGAGTTCTTCCTGAGACCAGTCTTTGGAGAGCCTAGCCTTTTTAACTCTGGCACCAAAGTTTTTTAGATTTTCTTGTTTTTTCATCTAACAACCTCCTGTACATATAGTCTATCAAAGGGTGTTCGAAATTTCAATCGTTGCACGTAATAAAAAGAAAAAAGTTCGAAATATAGGTTGACATTTAATTATAGCATTGCTAATATAAATGTATGTTCGAGATATAGAACTGTCCAAAGGAGGAAATATTATGGAAGTATCCTACAATAAATTAAAAGGACTAATGGCTGAAAAGGGATTTACCATTCGTTCGTTGTCTAAAAATACAGGAATTCCTGTAAGTACACTGTCCAATAAATTAAATGGTTTAACAGAGTTTAAAACAAGTGAAATCCTAAAGATATCCTACATTTTAGGTATTTCTGATGTGACAGAATATTTCTTACTGCAAAAGTTCGAGATATAGAACGGATTGCAAAATAAGATGTACATTTTTCTTAATTCTTTTTTGGCGTTACCGAGTTGAAATTATTGTTAAATCACTATGTTGTTTTATGCTAAACAACGACAAATAAGGAGTTAAATATGGAAGCAGTTGCATTGAATGACGTTGGATTTAATGAAGTTAAAAAGCAATTACAAAATATAGAAAATCTATTAGTTGAAAATAACAAATATGGTTTGTCCGTAAAAGAAGCTGCTAGATATAGCGGTATCGGAAGGACTCAGCTATACCGCCTCATGGAAAGTGGAGAACTTGATTATAAGCAAGTGACACCACAAAAGAGAATTATCACGAAAAAAGCTCTAAATGACTACTTGGAAAGATAGTGGTTGGCTATGGTAGTAACCTCAAAAGAAAGAGCGAACTATATAAGACTAAAACTGGTTAGCGTTATTTTCGCTGTCGATCTCGCCCTTAACGACAAGTGCAAATGCAATTGGAATGAAGATATTATAAAGAGCCTTATTGAGACACGTGACATGTGCCGGAGGACTTTGAATGAATTGGAGGAAGTCATATGAAAGCATATTGTTTAAATGACTTAATAAACTGGGATTCAATCGATTATGATGACGTTACTATTGAGAGACTAATAATTGATGATTCGGTCGAAAAGATTATGATGCCCGGAGAAAGTAAAACGTGGTTTTATACAGATGACTATAACGTTTATAAGTGGTACGAAAGCTATTCAGATGCTTTAGCCACGATAAATGAAGCTGTTGAATACGGATTGATTTCAACAAAGGAATTTCGAGAGTGGAGATTCTTGCACTGTAAACAGCCTGATGATCTTATAGAGTTTGCGGAAGAATTAGAAAGATCTTTCGTTTTTTAAGGAGGATCTTGTATATGCAAAATAGCCTAAAACAACTTCTTCTTGGGTGGTCAGGATTTATTGCGATTAATCGTAAAGTTTTGAAAGTTCTCGGATTAGACAGAGCCTATCTTCTTAGCATTCTTGCTGAAGGAGAAGAGATGTTTTCTAAAAAAGGCGACGATGAGGGTTGGTTTTATCAAACAGTCAGCTCAATAGAAAACATGTCCGGTTTCTCGCAATCGAAGCAATACAGGCTACTTAAAGAATTTGAAGATATGGGAATACTTTCAGTCAAGTTCGACGGTTTTCCACAAAGGAGATATTTAAAGCTTCACTACGACGCAATCGAAAAAATAGTTTTTGGTGAAAATGAACAAGCTCCAGAGGATCCAGTGCCACAAAATGATGAAGTCAAAATGAATGAACAGGGTCTTCAAAATGACTGCTCAGAGGATTCATACAGTCAAGATGAATTACCAGATCAGTCAAAAGGAATTACCAGATCAGTCAAAGCGAATGACCAGATCAGTCAAACTGAATTACCAAATCAGTTAAACGGAATGACCAGATCAGTCAAAAAGACTGCTTTATATAATAAAGAAAGTAGAGATAAAGAAAGTATTAATCTAAAACATAGTATAAATAACCCCAATAAAGAAATCGCCGGGGGAAGTCAAAAATTTAATTCAGTCGAAAAAAACGAGGAATCAGATGAGAATGAAATTACGAATCTCGTATTTTTCTTTACCTCAAACTTTGAACTTCAGGACGCATTATTTAACTTTATTGCTTATCGAAAAGAGTTAGGTGCTGCTATAACTCCGTCTATATTGCCAATGTTTCTTGACGAATTAAAGGAGATAGGTTCGACGGAAAAAGAAATGATCGATGTCCTCAAGCAGTCCATGGTGAACGGTTGGAAAAGAATATTACCGGTTCATCAGCAAAATACTATGAATCATACACCTAAAACTGTTGTCGATGAAGTGGCGGACTTTTATGAATGGCGTGGAGGTGTGTCATGACAATTAGTGATGACGACAGGGCTGTAGCGGAATGTTTAAGTGTGCTAAAAGCGGCTTATCCACAATATAAATTTTTAACTGATCACGCAATGATGGAGTTGTGGCATCGCAAATTGTCGGTACTGGATCCTGAAAAAAGAAGACTCGCTATTGAGTTTTGGATTAATACCGAGAGGTTCCCTCCGGCTATATCCGACATTTACGAGTTGTGCAGTCCCAAATCTTTGCCGAATAAAGATTGGTCTGAGGCATGGCAACTAGTCCAGAGAGCAATACAACGGTTTGGTGCGTCTCGTGAAATTGAAGCTATGAATTGGCTACAATCTGAAGATTCTATGACGGCAGAAGCTGCTAGAAGATTAGGATTTCAAAATTGCTGCCTATCACAAAATATCGCTCAGGAAAGAGCGAACTTTAGAATGATCTATCAGAGCATGGAAGAAAAACAAAAAGCAGACGAACGCTTTATGCGTTTACCGGTCGGCTTACGTTATGAGGAAAGGAGCAAGGATTTTGCCGAACTTAACATTAACGAAAGATCAATTAAGCCAGTATCACTGTTTAAAGCGGGAAATTAAATTACTTTCTGAACGACTAGATAATCTCGACGCAGAGGTTACAGATACTGTCGTCGGTTCGAATAGCTCGTTTCCTTTTCAGAAAATGCACATAACAATTCGTGGTAGGGAAACTCAATCAGACTACACGACTGCTTTGAAGAAGCTATTAACACAAAGGCTGAATAAATCAGTCGAATCTCTTTATAAAATTGAGTCATTTATATCGACAATCGAGGACGATCGAGTCCGCTATGTTTTTACAAGACGATATATCGACAAATCTAGTTGGAAGCGGATATCCGGAGAAATGGGGAGTAATGATGAAAGCTATGCCCGTAAAATACACGACCGTTACATTAAAAGGTATTTTTAAATTTGTCCGTTTTGTCCGTTTTTTGTCCGTTTTGGGCGTTTTGTCCGTATAGCATAGATAGTGAGGGAAGCTAATACTTCTCGTTGTACGACGTAAGAAGGGTGAATTTAGATGATTAATGATTTTTTGTTAGACCGTGTTTTTAAGAGTGCGAAAGACCCAAAGGAGTGGTGCGTATCGTTTAAAGGAATGGACTATGATGAGTGGCAACCTCTTTCCGCAAATGAGTTTATTCGTGAAGTTGAATTAAAGAACTCGTGGAATGATGTTGATCCTGAAATTTACGAAAAAGCATTAGGAACCGTCGGTATAGACTTTGCTTCATATGACGATCCTGATGAAATGTGGGAAGATTTCCTACTTGCAGTCAAAAGAACAATCGATAGTTGGCAGCAAGAAAATCAAATTATAACTCGTAGGTAGGTGATCTCATGGGAATGGGCATACAAGAAGGCTTAGCTGATAGTGTGCATGATAGACGTAAAGTAATGTTTTTTCTGGATTTATCCAGAAAGCTTTTTACAAATATCAACTCATCGCCAGTACAAAAAGCCACGTATGACGACATGAAAATATGGGAGGAACGACAGAAAATGAATGGTCAACTTGATCAAGAACAGGTTATATCTACTGATCTGCAAGAAGAATTAGTAAAAGCCTGTGATAAGGAAGGTATTCAATTTGCCGTTGCACCTATTGATGATGAAAAGTTTCGACTGTACTTTCACGCTAAAGACACTAAACAAGTAGATCAGGTTTTGAAAAGAACGTATCAAGGTTTAGAGGCAAAACGAGAGCGTGAAGGCGACAGGAAACCTTATAAAGAACGCTATAATGCTGCTAAAGAAATTCGTGATGAGTTACGAGAAAAAGCAGCTAATAGAGAAGATAAGTTAAAACAAAAAGACCGAGGAATGAATCGAAACTAAAATTCAGGCGAAAGCCTTTTATTATAAATATTAGTTAACTATCCAAGGAGGAAATAATAATGGTGAAAAAAATTACACGAAAGAAAGCACTTAGTTTGGCACTTGCGGGATTAATGCTTGCACCGAGCTTACCTATTCAAAGTTTTGCTCAAGGAACTAATCAAGGAGCAAAGGTAGAGTCAGGTACAAACAAGAACGTTCAATCAAAACAGTATATATGGGGAAAATATAATGTAAGTAAAACAGAGTCCGGAGAACCTAAACTGGGAGACATCCGATCATTTGCTACTAATGGAAACTATGGAGTATATAAAGGCATTGGGGAAATAGGAGGCGGTTTTCCGGGTATTAAAGTTGATGGATATTTAAAAGCCACTATTGTGCCTGGAAATATGGTAAAACTATCTCAACCATATCAAAAGTACTTTGAAGCAAGTTACGGTGGTCCAGTTAGTGGTGAACTGCCAAGTACACTTTATACAACTGGTGCAGATTATATTGTTGACAACGACGCTTATCCAAAGGGAGACTATTTTTCTCCAGAAATTAGAATGCATTCCTTTGTTTTAGCTGATATAAGTCAAGTTGAAGTTATAAAAAATGGAAGAGTAACAGTATCTAAGAGTAGTCCAAATGCTGAATATTTGGGAGATCTATATCGAATTGTAGGGGCAGAAGAGGTGTCTTCGAAATCTAACTATATCGAAGATGTTACTGCTCCTAAAGGAACCTATCCTAACAATGGTGAAAAAGATGGATTCTGGTATGTTTTAAAAGGTGAGGCACCGACTGATCCGACTGTTAATACAGCGAAATCAGAAAGCGACGACGATATTAAAGGTGCCATTGACAATCTGCCTGAAGGTGCAAAGGTAGACGTTGTATCTCGACCTGAGCGTACAGCATATACACCTGAAATCAAGGAATTAACAGTTAAGCCCGGCGAAAAGGCAGACTTAACCCAAGCGATTACCAATCCGAAAGAAGGAGTTAAAATCGAAGAAAAGACTCCTGTAGACACCAGTAAGGTTGGAAAGCAAACCGGAGCTATCACTGTAACTTTACCGGCGGAAAGGAAAAATGCGAAAGCAAAAATCACATTTAAAGATCAATCGACGAAAGAAGTAGACGTACCTGTCGAATTTAAAGAGTTAAGTAAAGACTATGACGTAACGGTTAATGTAAAAGAAGCAGCTGTTAAGGTTACTCTTAACTACGTTGACGAATCCGGTAAAACTGTAGCTACAAAAGAAATGTCCGTTGAATCCGGAAGTAAAATTAAATTGACGGAAATTCCTGAACTCTTTGGTTACAAGTTACTCTCTACTGATGACATTACTGTTAGCGAAGACGGTCAAGCTGTTACTGTAAAAGTAAAAGATCTGAATGCCGAAATTAAAAGCCTGGAAGATCAATTGAACGCCAAAAAAGGCGAACTTAGCAAACTTGAAGAACAACTGGCTGCTGAAAAAGCGAAAGGCGAACAAGACAGGGCTAAAATTGCTGAGCTTGAAAAAGCAATTAATGACAAAAAGGCTGAGATTGACAAACTCAATAAGCAAATTGGCGATCTCGACGAAGTCATTAAGCAACTTCAAGAAAAGCTCAATGGGCTGAAAGGTAATCTAGAAGAAGCAAACAAAGAGCTTGCTAAATCTAAAAACGACTTAGAAAATCTTAAAAAAGAATTAGAAGCCAAGATCACTAATCTTAACGGTCAAATTGCAGATAAAGATGCTAAAGGCAAAGACCTTGAAAAACAATTAGCTACTGAAAAAGCAAAAGGCGATCAAGACGCCACGAAGATTGCTGAACTTGAAAAAGCGATCAAAGATAACAATGACGCAAAAGACGCCTTGAATAAGGAAAAAGAAGGTTTAGCAAAAGAACTCGCCGACAAAGAAGCTAAAATTGCTGAACTTGAAGCAAACGCTAAAAAGCTAGAAGGTAATGTAAAAGACCTTGAAGCAAAAATTAAAGATCTAATTAGTGGTAAAGCTGTTGATGCCGAAACTATGAAAGCTCTCCAAGATCAATTAGAAAAGGCAAAAGCAGAAAATCAAAAGCTTGCAGATAACCTTAGCGCATTAAAAAAAGCAATTGCAGAAAAAGAAGCCGAAATCGGTAAATTGAATGATAAAGTCGGAAGTCAATCCGAACTCATTAAAGCACTGCAAGCTAAGCTTGATGAAATGAAGAAGGATTTAGGAGAAGCTAACAAAAATCTGTTAGACTCCAAATCTGAACTTGATAACCTCAAGAAAGAACTTGCTGACAAAATTGCAGCACTGAATGATCAAATTGCCGGCAGAGATGCGAAAGGTAAAGACCTTGAAAAACAACTTGCCGACGAAAAAGCAAAAGGTAATCAAGACACCGCTAAGATCGCAGAGTTAGAAAAAGCAATTAAAGACAACAACGATGCAAAAGACGCCTTGAATAAAGAAAAAGAAGGTTTAGCGAAAGAACTCGCTGAAAAAGAAGCCAAGATTGCTGAACTTGAAGCAAACGCTAAAAAGCTAGAAGGTAATGTAAAAGACCTTGAAGCAAAAATTAAAGATTTGATCGACGGTAAGTCCGTTGACGCAAGCGCTTTAAAGAAAGCTGAAGAAGCATTAGCACAAGCAAAAGCTGATAATGCAAAACTTGCCGATGAAGTTAAAAAACTTCAAGACAGCCTGAAAGCTGAAAAAACAGCAAGTGCTGAAAAAGATAAAGAGCTATCTAAACTACGTGAAGAAGCAAAGGCAAACCACGATTCCAACCTTTCCGAACTGAAGAAGGAACTAAAGAAAGAACTCGATAGAGCGGATAAAGTTGATCGTAAACGTCTAAGCGAACAAGAAAACAAAAAACTCGATGAAGCAATTAAGAAGGCTAAAGATATTTTTGCCAAAAAAGATGCAAAAGATGATGAAGTAAAACAAGCGATTAAGGATTTAAAAGAAACCTTGAAACCTTACGAAAACTTTATTTTTGACGACAAGCATATCAATGGGTTGCTCGGCAAAAACATCAAGTCCTTAAAAGACTTTATCGATAAGGTAGAAAAAGCAATTGGCGGAACCTTGATTGAAGAGGAAACAATTAGTAAAGACGGCGAATACACTGCATTAAAATACGTCTTTATGATTGACTCCAACAAATATGCACAAGCAACGAATAAAGATACTAAGATCTACAAAATGGACGTTAGCCCCTTCATTCGCAACAGCAGAACTATGTTACCGCTCCGGTATGTAGCAAATGTACTAGGTGCTGATGTTAAGTGGGATCATGGAACAAGAACTGCTACCTTCACCAAAGACGGTATGGAAGCAATAATCAATATCGACGAAGGTAAGACCATTAAGGTAGGCGGAAAATCGGTAGAACTTTCTGCGAAACCTGAAATCGTACAAGACAGAATCTTTGTACCGCTAACAGATATTTCGAAGGTATTCGAAGTAACCAATGGCAATACCGATGACGGTATTAACCAAGACATTGAGTGGAACAAAGACAATAGAACGGTTACCGTTCACATTGCAAGATAGTACTTGATGGGAAGGGGGATATTCCCTCTTCCTATTCTTTTACTTAAAAAGGGCTATTTATGGATATTATCAATCAAATTTCAAAAGACATTCAGGATTATGTGGATTCTAAAATACAGGATTTGAGAGAAGTCAATAAGAAAACGCTGTTTGCGTTGATTTTCCCCTATATACTATTTTTCTTTTTCTTTAATCGACTTTTCTTTTTAATCGATCGTGTTTCCTTTGGGTTTGCATTTAAAAATCTGGCGATGTGTTTTAATACTGAAATTCCACTTATACCCTTGGGAAAATTTACACTCTATGCCTTAGCTGCAAGTGTACTCATTCGAATCATCGTATGGCAGAAAGCTAAAAATGCGAAGAAGTTTCGGAAAGGTGAAGAGTATGGCTCTGCGAAATGGGCAGATCATAAAGATATCAAGCCATACATTAATAGCAGCGATCCTGACGAGAATATTATTCTGACAAAGACAGAATCATTAACTATGGAAGAAAGAATGCCGGTGAGTAAAAAGAAGTTCGAGAGAAATAAAAATGTTCTGGTAATCGGCGGTTCTGGCTCAGGTAAAACACGCTTCTATGTAAAACCTAATATTATGCAACAGCATAGCTCCTACGTTATAACAGACCCGAAAGGCAGTCTTTTGACGGAGACGGGAAAAATGCTTGCTCGTGGCAAGATTGTGACTAAAAAAGATAAAAAAGGCAAGAAGAAAGCAGTGCGTGAAGCTTATCAAATTAGAGTGTTTAATACAATCAACTTTAAAAAGTCCATGCACTATAATCCTTTCGCCTATGTAAGAACAGAAAAAGACATCTTAAAGCTTGTAAATACTCTGATGATTAATACAAAAGGTGAAGGCAGTCACTCAGGAGAAGACTTTTGGGTTAAAGCAGAACGTCTACTTTACTGTGCATTAATTGCCTACATCGTATTTGAACTTGAAGAGAAAGATCGAAACTTTGGAACATTAGTGGATATGATCGACAATTCTCAGGTAAGTGAAGAGGACGAAAGCTATAAAAACATTATCGACATCATGTTTGAAGAACTTGAAGAGCGGAAAAAAGACTGCTTTGCAGTCCGTCAATATAAGAAGTATAAATTAGCAGCCGGAAAAACTGCTAAGTCCATTTTAATTTCTTGCGGTGCGCGATTAGCTCCTTTTGATATAGACGAATTAAAAGAAATTATGTCTTACGACGACCTTGAACTAGATAAAATCGGCGACCGTAAAACTGCTCTATTTATTATTGTTTCCGACACCGATACGACCTTTAACTTTGTTATAGCAATGCTTTATTCTCAGCTCTTTAACTTACTGTGTGAGCGAGCAGACGATAAGTTTGGTGGGAAACTTCCTGTCCACGTCCGTTGCTTACTCGATGAATTTGCCAACATTGGACAAATACCTAATTTCGAAAAATTAATTGCTACGATTCGTTCGAGAAGAATTTCTGCTAGTGTTATTCTTCAGACCCAATCGCAATTAAAAGACCTCTATAAAGAAAAAGCAGATACCATTGTTGGGAACTGCGATACTACTCTTTTCCTGGGTGGCAAGGAGAAAACAACTTCCAAAGAAATGGAAGAACTGTTAGGTAAGGAGACAATAGACTTATTTAATGACTCTGAAAATAGAGGAAGAGAAAAGAGTTATGGTATGTCGTATCAAAAGACAGGTCGCTCATTAATGACGCAAGATGAAGTAGCCGTCATGGACGGCGGTAAGTGCATTTTGCAGATTCGTGGTTCCAGACCTTTTTTTAGTGATAAATACGATCTACTAAGTCATAAACGTTATAAACAGTTATCCGATTATAACGACAAATATGCTTTTGATGTCGAAAAATATCTATATAGAAGAAGCATGAGCTATCTAAAAAAGAAAACAACGATTCCAAAACAAGTAATGAGTACGTATATTGACAGAATAAAGAAGGAAGAAGGTAATGATGAAAAGAAAACAGCGTGAGAAATTTTCTTATGGCGTTGCAGTAGGGGTAGTAGCATTCTCCTCTATAACAACAGTCGGCGCTATGGGCATTTTAGCTCTTGAAAAGCTAAAAAAGTTTGTTCAAAGAACGGCAGATACCACTGTTGAAATTAAGCTCTATGAAAGGGCATGGGAAGATTTATTGGACGAACTGGAAGATGAAGAATGCGAAGAGTACGAAGTTTGCTTTAATTATAAAGATTAAATAAAGGAGAATATTATGGGATTTTTTAGTAGTGCAGTTACAACCTTACAACAATTAGTAGTAGCTTTAGGTGCCGGTCTCGGTGCGTGGGGCGTAATCAATCTTTTGGAAGGCTATGGGAACGATAATCCCGGCGCAAAATCGCAAGGTATTAAGCAGTTAATGGCTGGTGGTGGCGTTGTTTTAGTTGGAACGAAACTAATTCCCCTATTATCGGGTTTATTTTAAGACAAAACAAGCTAATAATAGCCTTTTATCGAGGAGGTGCTTATGCAGTTAGCGGAGAAGTTCCTTAACGGTTTAAAGCAACCTATGATCGATAACTGTATGAAGGTCTTTGAAAATATGCAGAAGATGATGAACGACCAAATGACGAAAGCAGGCGATGTCGTATCACAAACTCCACAAGCATATAATTCAGACTTGTACAATTTAGCAAAAAACATTAATGAGACGGCGGTTATACCAATCGCCGTCTTAATTATTACCTTTATTGCGATCTATGAAATAATTCATCTAGTTATCGACAGGAACAATTTTAATGATTTTGAAACCTTTATATTTTTTAAATGGATTTTTAAAACATCGATATCCATTTATTTAGTTAGTCATGCTTTTGAATTTTCAATGGCAATATTTGATGTTATGCAGTCTGTCATACGCTCAGCCTCAGGAATTAGTATTCAACAATTCCAGGTAGGGCAAGAAGCTATGAAAGCAAGTATAGAAAAGATGAGCATAGTAGACCTAATGTTTTTTACCACGCAACTTAATGCTATGCAGATGATTGTCTGGGCATTAGGCATTGTTATTTGGGTCATTTGTGTAGGACGTATTATTGAGATGTACTTTATTATTTCTGTAGGTGCATTACCCTTTGCGACTCTAACATCGAGCCGATATGGACATATTGGAGACTCTTATATCAAATCAGCGGTCGCATTAGGCTTGCAAGGTTTATTTATTATCATCACTCTAGGAGCATGGTCGGTATTCGTGCAGTCTCTAACAGTAGCAAAAAATGGCAATCCATGGACATTTATGTTCTCGTTCCTAGCAGCAAGCTTACTTGCCGTGATTGTACTCTTTAGAACAAAATCGGCAGCAAGTTCGATTGTCTCTGCAGCGTAAAGAAAGGAGGAAGCAATGGCTTATGTAAATGTACCGAGAGACCTGTCAAAGTATGAATCTAAAGTCGCATTTAACCTAACAAAAAGACAATTGATTTGTTTTTCGATAGGAGCGGCTTTTGCAATTCCCGCTTACTGGTTTACACGTCATTTTTTACCAAGTGACGTGCGTTCAATTTTAATGTTTATTATTGCAAGTCCTTTTTTTGTTGCCGGTATTTTTAAAAAAGACGGCATGACTCTAGAGAAATATCTCTACATTGTGTGCCGACAGAAATATTTTAGACCTGGCATACGACGCTATAAGACGCTGACTCAAAGTAAGCGAGAAGTTACGACAAAAATAAAAGGAAAAACAAAAAAGAAGAAAAAGAGGTGAGATCATCTTGAATCAAAATTTCCAAAAAAAGCAAGAACAGCGTCTAAAATCAAACATCGACGCAGCGAAGAAAAATAAAGAAGACTTTGGCAACACAAAAGCCAAAAAGTCGGAATCAAAGACTCCTCAAGTTTTACAAAACTTATTGCAATTACTCGTTAAGAAAGAGGACAACGAAGTCTACACGACGCAAGATAGCTTACCTTACGACAAGATCTTTCAAGACGGTATTATGAAGCTTGACGAAGGACGCTATAACAAATGTATTGAGTTTACTGACATTAACTACCGATTAGCAAAGCCTGAAGATCAAAGAAAGATTTTCGACGACTATTGTAAGTTTTTAAACTACTTCGACTCGACGATTGATTTCCAACTGACTTTTTTAAATTTAACAGGTTTTGCTGACAGGCTCATGCACAATATTCGCATACAAAAGCAGAATGACCCGTTCAATGATATTCGAATGGAATATAGTAGAATGCTTCGTAATCAATTGGCAAAAGGCAACAATGGTTTGATTAAACGAAAGTTTATTACTTTTACCATTAAAGCTAAAAATTTAAAAGAAGCTATTCCAAGACTTGAACGAATAGAAACAGATATTCGCAATAATTTTAAAACACTAGGCGTACAGGCTGAATGTTTAACCGGGAAACAACGTGTCGAACAACTTCATGATATTTTAAATCAGGGAAGCGACAGAGAACGGACGACGTTTGATTGGCATAATGTAAGAACCGGAAGCATGACGACGAAGGACTATATATCTCCCTCATCGTTTAATTTTCAAAATCCACGAATATTTAAAATGGGGCAGATGTATGGTGCAAGTAGCTTTTTAAGAATTGACGCTCCTGAACTGTCGGATAAAATGCTTGCTGAAATTTTAGACATCGAAGACGATCTATTGGTGAATATTCATATTCGATCAATGGATCAACAAGAAGCAATTAAAGAAGTTAAGCGGACAATTACCGACCTGGATAGAACGAAGATTGAGGAACAAAAGAAAGCCGTTCGCTCAGGTTACGATATGGATATTATCCCCTCAGACCTTGCGAGCTTTTCTGAAGAAGCGAAGAATTTGTTGGAAGAACTCCAAGGGCGAAACGAGCGTCATTTTATTGTAAGCTTCCAGATTACGACCTTTGCTAAAAATAGAAAGAAGCTTGAAAATATCATTTTCCAATTAAATGGTATCGTTCAAAAATACAACTGTAGTTTAAAACGTATGGACTATCAACAGGAACAAGGACTTATGTCTGCGTTACCGATTGGGGTAAATCAAATAGACTTTGAAAGAAAGCTCACAACGTCTTGTGCAGCTATTTTTGTACCCTTTACAACCCAAGAGTTATTTATGGGCGGGAAAGCCCTCTATTACGGTTTAAACGCCATATCCAACAATATGATTATGGTAGATAGGGGTACACTAAAAAACCCTAATGGACTGATTCTAGGTACTCCTGGTGCCGGTAAATCTTTCTCGGCCAAGCGGGAAATGACGAATGCTTTCTTCATCACAGATAATGACATTATTATTTGTGACCCTGAAGCGGAATATTCGCCATTGGTAAAGGCGCTAGGTGGTGAAGTTGTTGAAATATCACCAAACTCCAAACATCATATTAATCCTTTGGATATTAATATTAACTACGCCGACGGCGACGACCCAATCATGTTTAAAGCGTCGTTTATTCTATCCCTATTCGAACTGATCACAGGTGGTACGCAAGGTTTACAGCCGACAGAAATTACCATTATCGACCGATGTACAAGAGCGATCTATCGGAAATATTTAGAAAATCCTATTCCTGAAAATATTCCGATCCTGGAAGACCTATACAATGAATTAAAGAGACAAAAGGATATAGAAGCTGAGCGATTAGCGACCTCTCTTGAAATTTATGTAACAGGTTCCCTTCGAGTTTTCAACAATCGTACAAATGTAGACGCTAACAATCGAGTCATTTGCTACGACATTAAAAACTTGGGTAATGCACTGAAGAAGCTAGGTATGCTGATTATTCAAGACCAAGTTTGGAATCGAGTGTCCATTAACAGAGACAACTTTAAAAAGACCTGTTTTTACATTGACGAGTTCCACTTGCTGCTAAAAGAAAAGCAAACTGCGGAATATTCGGTGGAAATCTGGAAGCGGTTTAGAAAGTGGGGAGGAATCCCAACTGGTATCACACAAAACGTTAAGGACTTACTACTAAGTCAAGAGATTGAAAACATCATCGAAAACTCAGACTTTGTTTTAATGTTAAACCAAGCTTCTGGCGACCGTGAAATCTTAGCTCATCGTCTCGGTATTTCACAAGATCAACTGTCTTATATCACCAATTCAGGTGAAGGAGAGGGCTTATTATACTTTGGCAATGTTATTGTGCCATTTATAGATAAGTTCCCGAAGGAAACGAAACTCTACAAACTCATGACAACGAAACCGGGAGAGAAAATGTATTAGATAGGAAGGTGAAGTTTTGAAAAGAAACAATTATAAAAATAAGCCTAGCCAACAGCCTATCGATTCTTCCAAGGTACAAAAGAGTAAGGAGAATTATAGCCAATCTCTGAACAGAACTAGAGACGATTACAATGCCAAGCACGAATCTTTTCATGCTTCATCTTTCAAAGACTATCGAGCCTTTACCAATCAGCAAGAAAATATAAAGAAACAAGAAAGCGTTAAGCAAGACTTTAGAAAGACTGATAAAGCTATAAATGCTCAATTAACGGCTTCCTATGAACAGCAAAAGAGGTTAAATTATAGAAAAAACCTCATGAGAAAAGAGCGTAGGGAGCGTGAAAGAGAGGAATATGCTAAAGAGCTAGAACAAAGAAGGCGAGACGAAGAACGGCGATTAGAAGAAAACAGAAAAATTGACGAACGCCGAATTGAAGAAGAACGACGTCGTCAAGATTATCTTCAAGAACTGGAAAATCAAAAGTTTATTCCGACTCAATCGCCTCTTTCTGCTGCTATTCAGCGTGAACTCGTAGACAAGCCCGCTAATCGTGTAGTCGATTTAACGGAAAGAAAAGAGAAATACGAGAAGCTGAATAAAAGAAAAACCTCTAACGAGAATTTTTCATCAAAAGAGAAAGAGCCATCTACCGGTAGTCAGCCTAAGTCTTACGCCGATCAAAATTTTTATGATGCTGATCGATCTTCTGTACGGCAACATCGTAATAGTGTTAAAGATCCAAAAAAAGAAAAGCTTAGGAAAAAACAGGCGAACACTGTTTATCAAAGATATCAGACAGATGTGGCTGACAATAAAGTGGAGGCGGAAAGACAAAATTCTTCGGCTCAAGCTCAAAAGTTTAAGATGACAGATGAAATGGATCTCGACGGTGACGGTATTATTGATCGATATGATGCCGACTTCAGGGATTCGAATGTTCAACATTATGGCGATTTAGACGAGCGAGAAGACGCAAGAGCGGATTCGGAAAAAGAATATACAAACAAGGATATTAAAGAATCCCTTCTCTTTAACTCTGAACCCGAAAACTCAAATAGTGCTGCGAAAAAGAAGAAGCTAATTAAAAAAGCCTATTCTTCAAAATATCGTAATGAACAAGAAAAAGAGTCTGATTTAAAAAAAGAAAAACGATTCTCGGACAAAATGTTCTTTGATGACGAAGAAAAGGTCAATGCTGAACATTTAAAACTCGATCAAAAACTCGAAAGTGTTTCCGATCGAATTGCAAGATTAAACAAAGATAAAAACGCCGGTGCTGACACCGTAGCACGAAGCGTCGGTATGTCTGCAATGGCATTAAAAGCTGCTAAAAAAAGAAAGCAGTATGCGTCACGATTAAAAAATGATGAATCATCAATGATTCATAAAGTTAAAGAACACAAGTTTAACATTGAAGATGAAGCAACTAGACGGGTAGATCAGCTAAATGCAGATCAGAATCTTGCAGTTGAAACTGGCAACAAGGCAGCTAAGACTGCCGTTAAAACGAGAAAAGCTACCCAAAAGATTAACAAGGCATATCAAAAAGCTAGGAATAAGAAAAAAGCAAGAGAATCCTACTTAGAATCAAAAGGGGCTTCGTCAAATGCTCAATCATTAAGAGAAAGAATAAGCAATGCGATGAAAAATCCCGGTCAAGCGATTAAAAGGGTCGGGGAAAAAGAAGGTGCTAAATATTTAGCACTGGCACTCATCATCGTGCTGCTTATTTTTGTGCTTTTTTCTTGTGTATCATCATCTTTAGTAGGTATTACCTATTTAGGTAACACGTCTTATCTTGCAGATTTTATCGATGTTACGGAAGCAGACAAATACTACATGAAAAAAGAAGCAAAGCTACAATGGGAGCTTCAAAACATCGAGAAAGTTTATCCTGGCTTTGATGAGTATCACGTTGTAGATGACGCTATAGGTCACGATCCACATTTGCTTATTGCATATTTAACGGTAAAATTTGAAGATTTCAAGTTGAAAGATGTTACCGGAGAATTAGAGAGTATATTCAAGGAACAGTATCAATACAAAGTTGTTAAACGCACGGAAGTACGCTACCGACGGAATGGAAGCCCTTACCTATATAAGATTTTAGAAGCGACACTTTATACTAATGACTTAGAAACGGTGCTTCGCTCTCGATTAGGTGGAGGAGATTATTCAGGGGCAACTGGCGAAATGGGAGATTATGGCAATGGTCAATTTGCACAGCCTTTAAAGCATATAAGAGTTACCTCGCCTTTTGGTCCACGTAAAGCGCCTGTACCTGGAGCTAGTACATTTCACAGAGGAGTGGATTTTAGTGCGTCTGTTGGTACGCCTGTCTACGCTTCAGAATCAGGAAGGGTTATAACGAATAAATTCAATCGCTTCCGTGGTTGGTATATTGTTGTTGACCATGGAGGTGGTCTGAGAACGTTATATCAACATTTAAACGGTCGAGCGCCCAAGGCGGTAGGCTCAAGTGTTCAACGTGGAGAAGTTATTGCTCGTACAGGTAGGAGCGGTATCGGTTCAGGTCCTCATTTACATTACGAAGTACATGTCAATGGCAAACCTGTCAATCCGCTACCTTTTATTCAAGGCAATGGAAGGCGCAAGCCAAAACCCAAGCCTAATCCGCCGACACCACCACCTTCTACTCCGGAGATTTCTGGAAGTTCAGGAGACTCAGACAAAGTAACAGACCTTGAAAAATTCGATATTTATATGGAATCTAAAGGTAACTTCATGCTCTTCGAATCTCCAATAGAAAGTGATTGGAAGGGCAAGATATCAAGAATGTTCGGTTGGAACGTTATAAACAATAAGGTTACTCTTTATAACTGGTTGGATATTAATGCCGGCGGTGAAAAGGTAGTAGCTGTAAATGACGGTGCAGTATCTTCGAGCAGCGGTGGTCTAACTTTAACTGATGACACAGGTTGGAAGATTAAGTATCGAGGAGTTAGTCCGACCAAAACCGGTAAGGTTAAAATCGGAGATCAAATCGGTACTGCGTCAGGTAAGCTATCTATTCAAATTATTAATGACCAAAATCAAATACTAAATCCGTATTTTCATTTATGGTCAGAAGGCGGACGAGTCCAGTACAAGATGTACAATCCACGTCCAAGCATAGGCAGTATAGATTTCTCTTCCGGAGGTTGGGGTCAAGGTGGCGCAATGCCAAGCGAAGCCAAACCTTTAGGCGATTATTTTATTGCAACTGCCTACACACCTGACCCTAGAGAAAATGGCGGTTACAATGGAACTGCCATGGGGACAAAACTTGTACGAGGCGTGGTAGCTGTTGACCCGAAAGTGATTCCGCTAGGAACCGTTTTATGGGTAGAAGGCTACGGTGTTTGTCGTGCAGAAGATACAGGTGGAGCCATTAAAGGTAAACGCCTTGACTTGCTGTTTGAAACTAAAAAAGAAGCCTACAATTGGGGACGACGCAAAGTGCGTGTAGCGATACTTCCAAAAGGTTATAAGCCGGGAGGAAATGTTAGTGAACGGCGAACATCACTATTAAAAGAAGCACAACGCTATAGTGGCGTTCCTTATGTTTGGGGCGGTACAAGTCCACGAGGCTTTGACTGTAGTGGCTTTGTACATTACGTCTATAAGCAAAAAGGTATTAATATTCCGAGAGAAACCGTATCTTTGTACAACGGTGCAAGAAAGGTTTCTGCAGATCAGGCAAAGCCTGGCGATATAGTGTTCTTCCACAAAACCTATAATACGAGTAAACCGATATCACACGTCGGAGTCTACATTGGAAATGGAAAAATGATACACGCCAGTTCCAGTAGAGGTGTCATTATAGCGAACATTAATACGAGTTACTGGAGAAGTAAACTTGTTGGATTCGGAAGTTATTTACCGTAAAGGAGAAAAAATGACGATAGAAAAAGTTATAAAAAAGAAAACAAAGATTCAAAAACTCGAATCGAAAATCGCAGATATGCAGAAAGAGTTAGATGTTCTAAACGAAGATTACTATGCTGATCTTGGTAAAGAAGTAGAAGAAATATTTGTTGAAAAGGAACTAGATCTTAAAGATTTAGTTCCTTTATTAAATATGATGGAATCTTCCGAGGAAGTTCCTGACAAAGAAGAAGGAGGAGAAGATGAAATCGCACATTAAAAAAGGGCTTATCCTTTGTTTAGGTATGTTACTAATTGCACAGCCTATTTATGCGAGCAATCAGGAGATAGCCAACAAATTAAAGTTATACAACAATCCGTCACAGAATCGATATATAGAAAGTAAGTTAAAGCCGGAGTCTAAAAAACAGCCGTCTCAGCCGAAAAAAACACAGGCAGCAAAACCGGCAGCAAGACGAAATCCAATTCCTAAAAAAGCAGTTACACCAACGTCACCGGCACAAAAGTCAACGGTACAAACTGCTCCGTCTGCTCCAAAAGCTGTAGTTGAGCCTAAACAAAAAACGGAATCGGAAACAGTGCCTGAAAAAGCTACTACGCCGACAATGGCAAAGCCGGAAGAAAAGAAGCCTGATGTACAGCAATTTATAAAATTCCGAGCTGAAAATGGGAAGCTATACTATCTCGTGACAACTAGAAATCCTGACACAGGAGAGATTATTGACTCGGAACTATTCAGTGAACTTTCCGAAGACCGCTTGAAGGTAATGAGTGGTGAAGATTTAGATCAACAGGAAAAAGAACGTGAAGAAGAAGAAAAACGTCGGCAAGAAGAACTTGAACGACAACGTCTTGAAGATCAAAAACAAAACAAAGAAGAAGTACCTGAGAAAAAAGGAAATGGTGGAACAATCTTCTTGATGATTTTAGTCGTTGTCGGTGTTATCGTCGCAAAACGATTTAAAGATCAAAAGAAAACACATGAAGAGTTTGACGACGATGAACTTGACGATGATGATGACGATGAATTTTACGAGGACTACGAGGCAGATTATGACGAAAATGATGATACAGAGTTATATGAAATCGATCAGAGCCTCTTTGATGAAGATGATGAAGACGAAAGAGAGGATCAAGATGAAGAATAAGCTAAAAATAGTGGCAATGGCTTTGTGTTTTTTAAGCATTTCTTCACAAGCCTTTGCTACAGGAAAATCAAATATAAATGAATATGGGACTGACGTAAAAGAAGAAACAATCGTTAGCTCAGATACGCCTCAGTATCAAGATAGTCAGGAACAGAATAAAAAGATTGTACCTTTTGATCCTTCGAAGAAAAATGATATTCATGAGTCGAGAGGTCGAATCATCATGAATGTCGATCAGAAAGGGAACGACTTTAACTCCAGAGGTAATAAGTTTGATTTAATTCCCTTTACGACGGCGAATGGTACGACTTTAAAGCTATTAGTAAATTACGACGAATACAGTGAAGATGTAGTATTACTGGGTACGACAGACGAACAAGAACTCGCAAGTATGACCAAGAACTTGACGGAAGAAACTCGTGAGAGAGAAAAAGAAAGAGAAGAGTTCCAGCAAGTAAGTAGGAAGCTTCGAGAAGAAAATAGAGAAAAGCTCCAGGAAGAAAAGAGGCTTGAAAAAGAGAAGAAAAAACAAATTCAGCGAATGCTAATGTTACCCATTATTCTAGGCGGAGTTGCAGTAGCTTTAGTCTTAAAGTATTTAAAGAAAAAGAAAGAAGCAAATGAAGAAGGCTTAGAAGATGAAGGCGATATACTTGCGGAGGACATGGAAGACGAGTTTATAGAAGCAGAAGACGAATTTGACGATGACGACGAAGAATAAGGAGGGAGCTTGTGAAATTAATTGTTGCAGAAAAACCCTCTGTCGCAAAAACAATTGCAAAAGTGATTGGCAATAGTCATAGCCGTAATGGCTATTTTGAGTGTGGAAACTATATTGTTACTTGGTGTGTCGGGCATTTAGTGTCATTGGCAGTACCGGAAGATTATACCGATTCATGGGCAAACTGGGATTTGAAAGTTTTGCCCATGATCCCGGTTCAATGGAAATTCAATGTAGTGCAATCTACACAGAATCAGTTTAAAGTAGTAAAAGCACTCATGAATCAAAAAGAAGTAAGTGAAATCATCTGTGCAGCAGATGCCGGTCGAGAAGGCGAGCTTATTTTCAGACTTGTTTATGCTAAGACAAACTGCTCTAAGCCCATAAAAAGGCTATGGGTATCTTCACTTGAAGATAAAGCCATAAGAGAGGGTTTAGATAAGTTAAGAGATGGAAGTGAGTTCGACTCGCTTTATCAATCGGCACTGGCAAGAGCAAAAGCCGATTGGTTGGTAGGAATGAATTATACACGCCTATACACTGTAGGTTATTCTGAAAAACTAACAATTGGTAGAGTACAAACACCTACGGTCGCCATGGTAGTTGAACGAGATAATGCTATTAAAAACTTTGTGAAATCCAAATACTATGAACTAGAAGTACAGGCGATCAAGGACAATCAAAAGATCCTCTTTAGATCTATTAATCAATGGGAAAAGAAAGAAGATGTTCCCGGTGATCTGGGAAGACATATTATAATTACTAGCTATGTTGAAGATCAAAAGAAAACTTCCGCTCCTCGTCTTTACGATTTAACGAGTTTACAAAAAACAGCCAATCAAGTGTATGGTTTCACAGCCCAGCAGACTTTAGATTATGCACAGAGTCTATACGAAAAGAAGCTTATAACCTATCCAAGAACGGATTCACGTTATCTCACTGAAGGTATGAAAAGTACAACGGAAGAACTAATTCATCATTGTCCGTTATACGAAATGAACGACAAAAAGAGCAATCACGATCGATTGTTTGATGATAGTAAAGTTTCTGATCACCATGCACTGTTGCCGACACTAGAATCTTTAGATGAAGATCTTCATAATGTGCCAAGTTCAGAAATTAAAATTTATGAACTCATTTACTATAGGCTATTAGAATCGGTTTCGGGAGATCACATCATCAGGCAACAAAAAGCAGAGGCTATCTTTAAAGAGCGTCCTGAAGTTAAACTTCAAGCAGTTGGCAAAATTATTGAAGAAGAAGGCTTTAAGTCGGTCGAGAAGTTATACAGAGAAATCAGCCTTGAGAACAGTCCAATTTTCAGAATTGAAGAAAATGAGCTTCTGTCAATTGAAAATATCTCTATCGTTGAAAAAACGAAAAGTCCGCCAAAACCCTATAATGAGTCAACACTTTTAGGAGCTATGGAAACGGCGGGAACTGAAGATCTAGATACGAGTTTAGAGATAGAGCGAAAAGGCTTAGGTACTGCTGCTACAAGGGCTTCTATTATTGAAAAGTTGATCCAGTCCGAATATCTAGTGAGAGATAAAAAGAATCTCAGGTCTACAGAGAAGGCACAAAGACTCATCACCGTAGTTGATAGTCGAATTAAAGATCCTAAGACAACAGCTCAGTGGGAAAATTTACTATCTTTAATTTCCACCGGCGACTATCAAGCTGAGAATTTTTTAAAGAAGATTATTAAGGAAATTACAGACCATTGTTCAGATTTTGAACCTGATTCAAGTTTAATTCGCAGCAATCAAATTGGATCTTGTCCTATTTGTGGTAATGCAATAATTAAGACGAAGAAGGTTTATTTTTGTACGAATAAGGAATGTAATTTTCATATTTTCACGGAAATGTGTAGAAAATCCATTAATGAATCAGAAGTTGCAGAACTTCTGGAAAATGGAGAGACAAAACTTATAAAAGGCTTTGTTTCCAAGAAAGGCAATAAGTTTAATGCAAAATTAAAATTGAATTCAGATCATGAAGTGATTTTTGATTTTGAAAACAAGAAATAGTTTAGGAGAGAGAACAATGACTCAAAATAAAGACAAAAAAAGAATTGTACAAGAAGGATATATTGCAGAAGATATCAAGATTGAAGCTGCAATATCTAAAGAAGGTAAGCCCTTTTCCGTTGCCAATTTTTCAATCGTATTTGAAAATGAGGGTGGAGAAAGAGAATACCGCCCTGTAAGTGCCTATAAACATAATATAGATAAAGTCATGGATCTCAAAAAAGGAGATCTAATACGAGTGTATGGAACAGAGCAAGAATACTCTAAAAAGTCCGGAGAGAAGGCTGTCTCAATCAATTTAAATGATTGTGATCTTCTTGAAGGTGTAAAGAGGCAAGACATTGTTTCTTTAAGAGGTAATCTGACACAAGATGTAAGCCTTACCGATATAACGACTCGTGAAGGTGAAAAAATTCAAGTAGCTAACTTCTTTATTGTTTATAAAGATGAAAATGGAGAAAAAGCCTCTCGATCGATCAGTGCTTATGGAAAGAATGCGTTAAAGGTCGCCGACTTGAAACAAGGAGATTTTGTCCATGTTCAAGGTGCGGAAAAGCACTATAAAAATAAAGAAGGAAAAGATCGGACGTCCGTTCATCTTTATAGTTTTAAGATGCTAAAAGCTAAAGAAGATAGACAAAAAAATAAGGAAGTCGATCGGGAAGATAAGAAAATGAAAAATCAAGATGAAAGAGAAATCTAGGAGGATATTATGAATCATTGCATGTTTTCAGGAAAAGTAGTTTCAAAGGAAGCTGTTGAACAATTTACGGGCAAAGATGGCAGAACCTTTGATTCGATGAATTTTCAATTAGAAGTAGAAAATCAGAAAGAAAAAATGTTAGTACCCTGTCGCTATATTTCGTCTGCTGATACAGACAATAATTTAATGACGACGCTAGGAAATCTCGAAGACGGTCAAGACGTTATTCTCATGGGCAAGCTCAATATTCGTTCTATTAATTTTGGATTGACCACTATAACTGAGCCGTCTATTTATGTTCGCTCGATCGAAATTTTAAAAAGTAAATACAACATTGTAGATGAAGATGACAATTATATGATTATAGATAAAATGGAAACACCGTTTTAAGCTCTAGATCTATAAAAGATTAAGAAAGAAAGGGGTAGCAAAATTTTTTGTTACCTCTTTTTTTATTTAGTATTGACATATATTCCATGGAATAGTAATGTGGAGGTAGAAGATGAACGCTAATAAACATGATGAAATTTACGATAATATTTATAATACGATTGGGGGGTTGCTTGAAGCTGAACAATGGAAAGGGTTTATGCAATCTGCTGCCTATAACTATAAATATGATTTTATGAGACAGGTTGCTATATACAGCCAAAGACCTGATGCAAAAGCTTGCGCTCCGTATGACTTTTGGACACGAGTAGGACGATATGTTAAACGTGGGAGTGCCGGGATAGCAGTACCAGACGAAACCACGCAAAAAATGAATTATCTTTTCGACATTTCTGATACAGGAACTAAAGTAAACTACAATGACCAGGTTTTTGTATGGCAAATAAACAGAGAGGCGTTTAATGAAAAATATGGTACCAATTGGTATCAGGCTCTTAGCGATGAAATAAAAGAATCCATAACATCACGAAATATAATTGATGAATTGTCAGATAACCAAAAAGACGTATTATTTCATACTGTTCTGTATCAAACACTCTATCGTATAGGTGTACCTCAAGAACAGTTAAGAGAAATAGATTTTACTAATTTAAAAAACTTGTCATTTAGTGAGTTTTTAGTCGTTGGTAGACTTGCAAATGAACAAACAAAAGAAAGTATTAATCAACTACGCTACGAATTTAAGGATTATATAGAAAGAGAGGCTCAAAATGACAGTCAAAGTTATGAACAACAAACAGTATCAAAAGATCAACGGATATTGGATTCCGGAGACAAAAATCAAGAGCGAACAAAGACCGATCAGGAAATACGGACACATGAGGTGGAAGTATCTCAGAGAGAGCGAGAAGCTTTCGGATATGGAACTGTTGAGCGAACTCGAAGTAACCGGACAACTGATGAACTATCTGGCGAATATAGAGGAGGAAGCGGAGAAAATCAAGGAATCCCGCTCGAAGATGATGGAGGAACGGAAAATCGATTCCAATCTTCAGAAGAGCGACTATCAAGCCTATCTACAAGGGGTTCTACAAATCGAGACGGAATTAGAAGAAATAATTCTGCACACTCTAATTTACGCATAGAAGATATAACACAAGAAATATCCAATAGATTCGTCATGTTTCCACCTGAGGAAGCAACACAAAAAGAAGTCATTCAGCAAGATATGGCTTCTTTTTTAAATGAGCAAAACAATAAAACTGCCTTGGATATGGATATGGATAACGACGGTGTTATTGATCGATATGATGCCGATTATCGAGATTCCACAGTACAGAGTATTGGGCAACTCGATGAAAGAGAAGAGGAACGAAACAGGGAAGATGAAAACGAAGACTATGAACTAGGCTATTTCAGTCTGGGGAATGGATATGTAGTTTCAGATCAAAATATAAACGATAGAGAAACAAATGATTTTTTGTACCTAGCTCATATAAACGCTGATCGAACGATCGATTTTTATAATGCGACATTAAGCAGCCATTATTCTCCAGGAATAGTGGATAAGATTATAGGCGAGGTTTGCTTGCAAGCGATGATCTTAGATGGGAATATCTCTTTTACTCAAAATCTAAAAGTTTTAAACGAGCTGTCTCCATTACTTAAAATAGAAGAGTTATCTAATGGAGAGATAGAAAACTTAAAGACTCTACTCACAAAAATAGATTTTAACAGTTACATCGAAGCGGAAAAACTTAATCCTCAAGTTTTATCAACTGAGGAAAGAGTTAGAGAGATTAGTCAATTAGCACTCGATGTAAACAAAAATAAGGCAAAAGATCAAGTAGAACAGTCATTACCCGAATCCAATGCTTTAAGTCAACAATTGAAATTTAACTTTCCTCCCACACCTATCACTCAGGAAGTTATAGATACTATATTAGTTCATGGTGGGAATGTTGATGGAGGAAGACTTGCTATTGTTGCAGAGTTTTCAAAAGACAAAAGCATAGAAGAATTAGGCGATTTTTTAAAGCAGTCATTTAAAGGTGGCAACGGTTTTTATATCGATGACAATCAAATCGCAGCATATTATACAGACGAAGGTCTTCAAATAGCACATGGTACATCTGCTAAGGAAAGCTATACAACGATTTCGTGGGAAGAAGTAGCGAAAAGAACTGACGAACTCCTCCAAACCGGCGATTTCGCTACGAAGGAAGAATTAGAAAATGCACTCACTTTCGAGAGGGAGAAAATTGCAGAATCGCTATGGTATTTAATACACGATCTAAATGCGGAAAGCACAGGAAGCTATTTCAAAACACTAAAGAACGAACGAAGAGGCTTCTCAGAAGATACCAAGGATATTGCGGCATTGCTATCAAATCCCGTTTCTCTCCAAGGCATCAAAGAGGAATATAGCGACTTCTTAGAAGCATATAAAGATGACAAAGATCTTCTGCGATTTAACTTTCATAAGGTAGATGATCTTTATCAAAAATTAAGTGAACTCGAATTAAAACGTCGTGCATACAAGACAAACCTAACAGAAAACAAAGGAGTGAAGTCATTTATTACAGAAGATGAAATATATGACTTCTTTCATAGCGGAAGTGGAATGTCAGGAGGAAAAGAACGAATTTATCGTTTTTTCACGGAAGATCACGGTTTAACGGAAAAGGCAGAATTTTTAAGAGATGAGTACGGCACGGGTGGTCGTATGCCGGTCTTTCCGGGTTCCAGTAGCAGTCAAGAAGAACATGATTCAAGAGGAGTTAAATTAGAAAAGGAAAACTGTTCTGAAGTTTTTCTTACCTGGTCAAATGCGGCTAAGTATGTTGATGACTTAATTCTTCAAGGTCTATACCTCGATAAGCAAGAAACGAACCTAGAAAAAGACTCAGAAGACAAGAGCAATAACTATTGGATTGTTGAATTTAATGAAAATGATCCTCTAATTCCTGATTATTCGGGCCAATTAGTAACACAGGAACTAATCAACGATATCAAAGAAAAAGATCAGTTGGTATTCAATCACAACAGAAACGTTGGAATCGACGCAAATAATGAAATGACAGACGATTATATGGGCTATTTCAAGTTTTATTTTGACCATTATGTCGATGGCGAAAGAATCGAGCATCGTCGAATTGATATTGGAGATGGAGAAGAAGCTAATGCACAAGAGTTTGCATATCTCGAAGATCAATTACTCAGAATTAAAGAAGAGCCGATTAAGCAGCAAGTCGTTTCCACGCTAGAGAAAGAGAATTTTGAAAAAATTGAGGGAATTGAAGGGAACTTCTATTTACTCAATCGAAAACAAATACCGAAAGGTGTATTGAAAGAGCCGAGCCTTATTAAAGATAGTGTAAATGGTCGTTTGGGATATGAGGCAGATCTTCTCCTAGACTTAAATGAACAAAAACTAAAATCGGTTTTTTTGTATAATGGTTATTGGATTAATAATAACGATTTTGATTATGAAAGTTATGCTGATATTGAAGCTGCCCTCGTAGATTTAACCGATCGAAGCTATACAGGAAATATCCTAGATGAGTTTACTGAAGCCAGTGCTGAAAAATATGAACTCAATGTACGTGAAGTACAAAATGTTTCTGTAAAAGATGAGAAACAAAGCTTCGATTTAGTTAAGGATTTTGATCCGCCTTCTGTCCGACTGGAAAATAATATTAAAGCGTTAGAAGTCCTCAAACGTTGTGAGAACGAAAGTCGATATGCTACAAGTGACGAGCGAAAAATTTTAGGAAACTATGTCGGTTGGGGCGGTCTTGCAGACGTTTTTAATGAAACAAAAGGTGGACAATGGGAGCGTTCAAGAGAAATAATTAAACAATATTTATCGGAAGAGGAATATGAATCCGCTAAAGAGTCCACGTTAACATCGTTTTATACGTCGAATGGGATTATCGATGGAATCTACAGTGCTTTAGAGAACATGGGATTTAAAGGCGGAAATGTTTTAGAACCGAGTGCCGGAATAGGAAACTTTATAGGCAATTTACCAAAGAGTTTGGAGCCGTCATCGTTTCATGCAGTAGAGCAAGATACGCTAAGCGGTCGCATAGCAAAACAGCTTTATCCGGAAGCTACTATTGAAGTTTCGGGATTTGAAGATGTGAAACTACAAGATGACTACTATGATATAGCAATAGGTAATGTTCCCTTCGGAAATTACAAGCTATATGATGAAGCTTATAGTAAGCAGAATTTTTTAATTCATGATTACTTTTTTGCGAAGTCTCTGGATAAAGTTCACGATGGTGGCATTGTTGCTTTTATAACATCAAAAGGAACAATGGATAAGACAAATAGTGAGTTCTTAAACTACATGGCAGATCGAGCAAAACTGGTAGGGGCTATAAGATTACCAGAAGAAGCTTTTAAGCAGACAGGAACGTCTGTCACTTCCGATATTTTATTTTTCCAAAAGGGAGAAAACAGTGATCGCACCTGGAATGAGCTGGGGAGAGATGAAAACGGAATATCCCTGAATCAGTATTTTATAGAACACCCTGAAATGATCATTGGAACTATGGTAGAGCGAACTGGTCCTTTCGGGAAGGTTGCTGCTTGTCAGCTGGGCGATAAAGATTTTTCAGTACTCTTTGAAGAAGCCATTAAAAATCTACCTAAAGGTATATACAAAGAGCCGAATGAACGGTCGATCGAACCTAAAAAAGAAGAAAATCAAATTACAGCGGAACTGCCTGATTTGTCTGATGTAGAGGATTACACCTACTGTAAAGTAGGAGATAAAATATACTACAAGAATGAAAACGTCGTCGAAGAGATCTCACAAGATGTCGAGCTGCTTAGCGGTATGATCGAGCTACGTGATACAGTTAAAGAACTTTATTACCTGGAATATAATAATTTCGATAGTAAAGCGATCGATGAGGAAATGGAAAAGCTCAATAGTGTATATGATGAATTTGTCGAAAAGCACGGTCGCATTAATGAACCTTCGAAGATTAAAGCTTTCAGAGGAGACGACTCCATTGCCATTCTTCTAGCATTAGAAGAATTAGATAATGACGGTAAGTTTGAACAGAAGGCTGATGTCTTCAGAGAACGTGTTATTAAGGGAGTAGAAGTTCCTGAGCATACAGAAGATCTGGTAGATGCTGTCATTCTTTCTCTCAATCACAAAGGTAGAATTGATCTGAATTTTATGTCTGAAATTATGGGAAGAGATTCCGCAGAAATTAAAAACGATCTTTTAGAGAAAAAGCTGGCTTTTAAAAGCGAGAGAGGTACAGGAGAATTAGTATATCGTGAAGATTTTTTATCCGGTGATATTCGCAAAAAAATAGAAACGTTCCAAGCAAATATCGACTCTTTTACAGTAGAGGAAAGAAAATCGATGATAGAAGCCCTCGAATCAGCAATACCTGAAGCAATTAAAGCGAAAGATATAAGCTTTAGGCTAGGCTCTACATGGATTCCTGAGAGGTATATTTCTGATTTCTGTAGAGAAGTGTTAGGTGGAAGTAAGCGGATTGAATTTTCGGAAGCCACGTCGAAGTGGTATGTACCTGATAAAGGGAATGACTGGAGCGTTTATAGTACGACTAAATTTGGCACCCGTCGTATGAACTCGTGGCATATTTTGGAGAAAACACTTAATCAGAATGAACGATTAAAAATTGAAGATACAATTTATGTCGATGGCAAGGAACAAAAAGTACTAAACAAAAAAGAAACGATTTTGGTACAACAAAAGCAAGAATACATGAAGCAAGAATTTGCGAATTGGCTTTTCAGTGATCCTCAAAGGACAAGTGAATTAGAAAAGATCTATAATGAGCGATTTAACAATATAGTTATTCGAAAGTATACAGGAGAAAATCTTCCGTTTAGCGGCATGAATCCGCTTATTAGCTTGCGTCCACATCAAAAAGACGTAGTAGCCAAATCAATATTCCACGGAAATACGTTGGCAGCTCATACAGTTGGAGCAGGTAAGACTTTTTCTGCAATTGCAGCCATAATGGAATCGAAACGCTTAGGTCTATCATCTAAGGCTATGATCGCCGTACCCAATCACTTAACGGAGCAGTGGGGTAGAGACTTCTTAAAATTATATCCAGACGCAAAGGTCCTTGTGGCGACAAAAAAGGATTTTGAAAAAAAGAATAGGCATAAATTAATGGCGAAAATCGCCAGTGGAAATTATGATGCCGTTATTGTAGGACACAGTCAGTTCGGTATGATTCCCGTGTCGCAAGAATATGAAAAAAGATTCCTACAAGAACAATTGAAAGAACTCGATCTAAAACTAAATTCTTGCAATAAATACACACAAGGGTTTTCCGTCAAGCAATTACAGCAAAAGAAGAAAAAACTAGAGTCGAAAATAAAGGCGTTAATGAAAGAAAAACGCCGTGATGATATTGTCAACTTTGAGGAAATGGGAATTGACAAGCTAGTTGTGGACGAAGCTCACGAATTCAAGAATTTACAAATTCCCACGAGTTTAACAGGAGTAAGTGGAATTAGCAATAGTGCGTCTCAAAAGGCATATGACCTCTATATGAAAACTAAATATTTAGATGAGAAGACCGGTCGTAAAGGTCTTCTTTTTTTAACCGGGACACCTGTTTCAAATTCTATGTGCGAACTTTTTGTTATGCAAAAGTATTTGAACAATGAAGATCTTGTCCGAACCGGATTATTGGATTTTGACGCTTGGGCTTCCACCTTTGGAGAGATTAAAAATGTGCTTGAACTATCGGTCGATGGTACAAGCTATAAGATGAAAACAAAATTTAATCGATTCAATAATATGCCAGAACTAAAAAAACAATTTTTAAATTTTGCAGATATAAAGATGCCTGAAAGCTTAGATTTGCCGGTTCCTGATCTAAAGTCTGAAGTAGTAAAGGTAAAGCCTAGCGAATTACAAAAAGAGATTATCGAAGATCTCTCTTCCAGAGCTGACAAGGTAAAATCCGGGATTGATCCTAGAATTGACAATATGCTAAAGATCACGAACGACGGGCGTAAACTGGCACTTGATCAAAGGGTATTTGACCCGATGCTGCCAGATGAAGACAACAGTAAAGTGAATGCTTGCGTCGATAAGATTGTAGAAATCTATAATCAAACTATGGATAGTAAATCCACACAAATTGTATTTTCTGATTTATCTGTTCCGAATAAAGATGAATTTAATGTTCATCATGATCTTAAGGAAAAACTCATTAAAAAAGGTCTCAAAAGCCAAGAAATTGCCTTTATACATGATGCCAATACTCCTGCAGAAAAAGAAAAGCTATTTGCGAAGGTTCGTTCAGGCGATGTTAGAGTCATCATCGGTACTACTCAAAAAATGGGAACCGGTACGAATATGCAAGACAGGGCTATCGCCTTACACCATTTAGATTGCCCGTGGAGACCGGCAGATAGAGAACAACGGCTTGGTCGCATGGTAAGACAAGGAAATGAAAATAAGGAAGTATTCGAATACACTTATATTACCGAAGGAACATTCGATGCCTATATGTATCAAATTCTAGAGAACAAGCAACGATTTATCAGTCAATTAATGACAGAAGAATCGGCTCTTCGATCCATTGAAGACGTAGATGAAATCACCTTAAACTATGCGGAGATAAAAGCTTTATGTGCTAACAATCCTTTGATTAAAGAAAAGATGGAACTAGAAAATGATGTTAATCGATTGAGCATTGAAAAAGCTGGTTATTTGCAGAATATAAATCAACTTAAAAATCAAATAGCAAATGTATATCCTGAAACCATGAAAAAACTTGAAAATAACATGAATGTTATAAATAAGGATTTAGAAAGAGCTCGTAGAAGCGAGAATAAGCCTTTTGAAATTAAAATTAATGGAAATGTATATAAAGATGAAAAAGAGGCTGCAAAAGCCTTTATAGAGTCTTATCAGGGAAGTATTAAGAAAACAACACCATTTGCAGAGTATGAAGGATTTAAAATCTTCATAGATTACAGTTCTATCGACAAGCAATATATTTTAAATATCGCAGGAGAGGAACGTAACTATAAAGAACTCGCTTCGAAGGCGGGGCACTGGAATATCACAAGAATAAAAAACATGACATCTCCGGAATATTTTAAGGAACTAATAAATAGTACGGAAGAGCGACTAAAAGAACAACAAAGAAACTTAGAAACTGCCAAAGAAGAAGTGTTAAAACCATTTATAAATGAGGAGGAATATGTAGAGAAAATGAATAGGCTTACGGAAATTAATCTGAAATTCAATGATGGAGATATTTCATTCGATCAGTCTCTGGAAGAAGCTAAAGAGAAATTATCAGATTTTTGTATTGCCTCTCAGGGTTATTCAGATATTGATTTTACCGACCTAGGAGATGTACATCTCATGACCAAAAAGATTGATGGTCAACGGAAAATAGATATATCTTGTAATTTACTCGATCAACCCGAGCTAATTACAAAGTTAAATGGTGAGATCATAGATATAAGAAGAGAACAGTCATTAGAAGACTTTATAAAACTTAATATCACTTCACTAGATCTTTCTCAACACATCCACAAACTTAAAGAAACAGGGAAGCTTGAACTTTCTGAGAAAACAAATAAAGAGGTGACCAAGCATGACAGATTCGAAGATAGAGATGATCGCTAGAGAGATAGGTGAAGATACCGAGTCCTATTTAAAGGCTTTTTTTCAATATTTTCTATTTATAGAAGATGAAACGATTTTAAACGATCTATATTCAGCCTTCATGGAGTCAAGCTATTCACTTTTTAGCGATGAGATTGTCAATTTTGAAGAAGAAATTAATGCCATAAGATATGAAGCAATAAATGACTTTATTTCTAGGGTGAATGATGTAATAGGTCAAAAGATAGATCTAAAAGCTTTTGAGACAGAATTAGAACAAAAAGATATCATCGATGCCTATGAAATAAATCTCATGGGGAAACTAACGAGAATTATAATAGTCTTTAAAAATGAAGAAGGAATAGTTCTAGGTATAAGCGAAAAAATGATATTAGAGCTAGTAACGCCCCTAGAGTTGGTCTATGAAACAAAGATTCAGCAATTACTTGGAGAAACTGAAAGTAGATCTAATATAATTCAAATTTATTTTCAAGCTCAAAAGATAGGCACATTATATTGGGATAGGTCAATAAACTTGAAAATTAAATATGGTCTTCTTTCAGATTATCTTGACGGAGAGTTCTATACTCTGAAAGAAGAAAAAGAAAAGATGGAGAAAGAGTTTAGAGACTTTTATCTAGATACGATTAATAGTTTGACGTACTTTAAAATTCCTAAATCAATTAATTTAGAAGAAATTTTCCATTTTGAAAATATCGATAGAGACTATAAAGTTATTCTCTATATGAAGAAGCTATATAAGGAGATCCTACAAGGAAAAAAGTCTAGAATGCCTGATTTTAAAAATATTATTGAGATGGAAAGCTTCATTGGGCAAGCTAACGTTTATCAGCCTTTGTTTTTGGAAAAGCTAAGTAAAGTAGACAAGACAAAACTTAGCTATGAGCAGGCAAAGAAAATAGCATTAAAGAAAATTGAAAATCAAAAGATATAAAAAGAGCTGTCTAGATAAAGAACGATTTGTGAATTGGTAAGTCATTAATATGACAGAAAGTAGATGAAAGGGTCTATTTCTAGAGATTTCCTATAGCATTGGCAGGAAAAAGACATTGCGGGGCATGGTAAAAGGTTGTATAATTAAACAAGAGGAAAACCTTTTAGTACTTTAGCACTAGGAATTTTAATAGGGGGTGATTTTTAATCTGTATTGTTGGAGTAGTGTGTAATTCTGTTGTTTTGTAAAATTTTTCTATTAGAAAGGTGGTCAGGATGACTTTTAAAAATAATATTAGGTTTGCGATTGTTGCTTTATGTTTAGTAGCGTCTAGCATCCCTGTACATGCACAAGAAGAAGTTGTTTTGGAAGAACCAATAGAGTCGATCCATCAGCAAATCCCTGTATTACACATGAACCATGCAATATCTATATTGAATAAGAACAATGCCCAAAATAATAGACAAGATTCCTCTTTTGGTATTTACTATGACCAAGAAGGTAATCAATATGGTCCAACGGATTTTGATGTGGAACAAGAAAATATATTTATCTTGGATAATGCGAAAAATAAAGTAAGTAAAGTATCCTCTACAGAAGGAAGAATGGATGCATCAGTCCGCTTAGAGTCTCCATCGATGATATGCGAAGATAAAGGCAATATCTATATTTTAGATATAGCAAATGGACAGATTGAGATAATTGGAGTAAACGGTAGTTCCAAAATCAAGGACATTGATCTAGGGAAAAATGAGGCTATCTCCGAATTTGAAGTTGTGAATGGTTGTATCTATATTACGCTTTTTGATGATACAGAGCACACAATTCAATATATGGATCAAGGTAAAAGGTTTGTAGCTGTGAATAATTTTATTGGTCGAATTTCCAATGAATATATTTATACTTTTGCTTTAGAAAAGAATAGCGAAAATGCGTACAACGGAACTATGACAGTTTCGAACTTAAATAATGAGCTATTAGCTAATCTAAAGATTATCTCTAACTATCCCCTATATGGAGCCAAATTACTTGGTGTAAATGAAAAGGGAAATTTTTTGGTTAGTAAAACCGTAAATATAAATGGGAAAAGCACGAGTATTTTGGATGAAATAGATCCAAATAGTAATATTATCAATGAAGAAGAAGCAATAACACACGCAGATATGCTAGAGCCCTTTATTTTTGATAATGGAAAAATTTATAATGCAAAAGAAAATCAAGAAGTTTTGAAGATAGTAGCAACTACTGTAGAAGGCCAACCAGAAACTATTGATAAGAAGAGTGGAATTGAGATTTCCCCTGAAGTAGTGCCTTCTCCGGTGCAGGCCTCAATTTCGAGGAGTCAAATTATGAATATTGCTCGTTCATACCATACATCTTTCTCGTGGAAATGTACCAGTAGAAACATCAGTGCAATGAGAGGTTACTCTAAACCTAGTTATATTAATGGCGCTGGAACATATACTTGTATGCCATACTGTTGGGGTGGCTTTGACACTAAGGAATCGTTTATTCGAGGGTTAAAGAATGGTGGCAGAGCAGGAAATATTAATACAAGGTCTGGCAAAGTTGGAAATACCTTTGGTTTAGATTGCTCAGGATATGTAAGTAGATGTTGGGGCCTAACATCCAAAAGAGGCACAACTACAATTGAAAATGTGGCAAGACGGATTTCGTATAGCAGTCTGCAACCAGGAGATGCCCTGAATTATCCGGAAGAACACGTTATGTTATTTGAAAAGCGTGACAGCAACGGGGACTATGTATTGTATGAAGCAACGAAATTAAATGGATATGATCGAGTATCTCATACAATACGTTCAAAATCGAAAGTAGAGAGTCAGTATAAAGCTATTCGGTATAATGGCATATGATCCATAGATAGCTTAACGTATAGATAGATGAATGCATAGATGAATGAGTGTAGGAGGCCTTTAATGAAAAAGATGGCAGTATTGTTATCATGTTTATTGCTTCTCCCTTCAGTAGCCTTGGCGAAGGGACCTTCTCCTGTTGGACGTTACGTTGGAGTTTACGTTAATGGGCGGGAACCCTTAGAAGAAGATGTGATGCCCGTTATCCGTCACAATCGAACGTTTCTTCCTTTGCGTGCGGTCACTGAAGAATTAGGCTATGTCGTGTCGTGGAATCAAGATAAAAAGGAAGCAACTTTAACGAAAGGTAAAGAAAAAGTCGTGATGACGATCGGAATAAAATCTTATCGTCAAAACGGAAAAGATGTGGCGATGGATGTCGCGCCATATCTAGAAAAAAATCGCACATTTATTCCGGCGCGTTACTTAGGGGAGGCGACGGGGCTTTCAGTCCAATGGATGCCAAACGAGCGCATCGTCACCGTCGGAAGCTATCCTCAAAAGGATATTCCTGGAGCGAAACGGATCTACATCAAGGAAATAGATATGTCCTTTATTTTACCGAAAGATGCAAATATTGATTACAAGCTCGAAAACGACGAGCTTTGTTTCTATGAAAAGTCGAATGAACAAATAGGTGGCGATGGTTTTCTCTTTCGCCTTTCAAAAGTCAAAAATCCGAGGACTGATTGGTGTAATGGTCCTGTGATCCTTGCTCATAAAGATGGCATCTACTACGGTGCAGATTTCCGAGGAGATCCAGCGGAAATTCAAGATAAGGCACTAAGGGAAAACTTCGAAAAAGCTTACGACTATATTGATGATATTCTGATGACAGTTCGAGTAGGAAAGTAAGAGGAAATTCTATATTAAATAGTGTTAATAGTGTTGGTGGAAACACCGGCACTATTTTTTTATTATAATTCTGGTCAGACTCAATTTAAAATAAACTTCGAAAAGTTTATCAAACCATAAGTAACGGATATCAAAGAATTGTTTGATTTTAATTTATAGACCAATTCATGTAGGTTCAAGATAGAACCTAAATATTTAGTAATTTACTCCCTTTTAGTGTAATAAAGAAAATGATTAATGACTCTTTTATCCATTCACTTTTGAAGAGATAGCTTTACGAACGAAGCTTGAATCGTTTTTATTACACTAAGATTAAAAACATAATCTGAAGAATTTACAAAATCTTAGTTGATATGTGCAATCGCACATGATATCATCTAACCAAGATATAACTCAATCACATTTCGTATGGAGGTTTAAAATGAAAAAGAAAATGTTAGTCAAAAGTGTATTGTCCGTAACATTAGCTACAACTATGCTCTCTTCAGCAGGGGTAGCGTATGCCAACCATGCTCCTGTGAATGCGAATGACAAGAAGATTCAAATTAATGGAATTAAGTATTTGAAAATTGCAGACTTAGAAAAAATGGGATTTAAAGTAATTGTTAAAGATGGCGTCCTAATTCTTGAAAAGGATGGAAAAATTATTCACTTAAAGTTAAATCAGAAGACTGCTTTAGTTAATGGCTTAGAAATTTCTTTATCTAACGTAATTTACTCTAACGAAGGAGTAAATGAACAAGCTCTAAAGAATCTATTAGAAGCATATGACTCCGGCAGAACCTATTATGTTCGTAATATCTTAACGAAAGACGAAGACACAGTTAAAGATTCGAAAGCTGTAGAAGAACCTGGAACAAGACCTGAAGAACCCAAGAAAAAAGAAGAAGGCACTTTAGATCTCCTGGACATTCTGAAAGATGAAGAATCGAATAAGAAGATTTATGATGATCTAAGCAAAGATAACGAAGTATTTGATAAACTGTTTGATTTCAGTGTAGAAACCCCTGGAACAGAAGAACCTGGAACAAGACCTGAAGAACCCAAGGAAAAAGAAGAAGGCACTTTAGATCTCCTGGACATTCTGAAAGATGAAGAATCTAACAAAAAGATCTATGACGATCTAAGCAAAGACAACGAAGCTTTTGATAAGCTCTTCAATTCAAAAGGTGAGAACTCTGATAAAAAAGAACAAGATGAAAGCCCAGAACAAACGCCTGAAATCGTATATGAAGAGATAACCGTCAAATTAAAAGATGGAAAAACCGCTACTGTTAAAGTTCGATATGATGAGGCTATGGCTCAAAAACATCTCGATCTTTTGAATAACTACAGAAAAGAAAACGGGCTTCCTAAAGTCAAAGACAATAAAGAACTAGTCAAAATTGCAAAAGAACGTGTTGCTGAAATTGTATATGAAAAAATGACGACCGGAACCATTAGCCATACTCGAACGAATGGCGATGCAATTAAGAAAATGAACGACTTTGCCGGTGAAAATATTCAGAATATACGTGGGACTTTATCTGAATCAGAAATGAAACGTGCTTTGGATAACTTTATTAATTCTCCTGTACACAATGAGGTTATGAAGCATAATGAGTATGACAGGAACGTAGGCGTAGGAGTAGGCAACTACGAAGATAGCGGTGTATCTCGAGTCGTTGTTGTACAACTATACGGAAAAGATTTAAAAGGTAAGGAAAAATATACTTTTGACGAAACAGAAAAACAAAAAATAGCTGAGGAACGAAAGGATGAAGAAGAAAAGAAACTGATTGACGATGTAAAAGGTCAAATCACCGATGAAATCAATGGAGAATCTGAATCCGTAGTACAATCTGAAGCCAAGGAAACTTCCTTCACTAAGGAAGAGAAGGCTTTAGTTGCAGAAGTTAAAACAAAGATCGAAGAAGAAATAAACAAAGACGGAAACACAAACGAAATCGTCGCGTCTCCTGAAGAAGCAGCACCGACTGATAGTAGTGAACAATAAAACAAGAGCCTTGCGTTAAGCGAGGCTCATATAACTATAAGTTCTCTCTCATAGATAGGTGTCATTGCACATTTATCTGATATAATTACAGTAATAATAAACGGAGAAGGAACTTAACATGAATGAAACAAATAATATTATTCTTTTAGATCCCGAGGATCTTCTAATCGATCCAGAGAATCTAATTTATGAAAGGGATCCGGAGGATGATGAAAAACTTAGAGAAAGTATAGATCAATATGGAATCCAAAAACCTTTATTAGTATATGAGAATCCTAGTGGCAAATATACAATTATTGATGGACATCGCAGAGCAAAAATAGCAATACATGGTGACGCAATGGTACCTTGTATTCTGTTCCCGATTGAAAATTCCCTAGATCTCATAAAAGCTAAAATAGCCGTTGTGCAATCAAACCATGATGAAAATAATCGATCTGTACAAGATAAATACCGTGAAATAGTTTTTCTAGAAAAGTATATTAAGGAATTAAAAAAGCTAGACCCATCGGTAAAGGGACTTACTAGAAAGCTTATTGCTGAAAATATAGGATTAAAAGAACGTCAAGTAGCTGACTATACAAAAATAAAAAACAATTTAAGAGAAGACGATATGAAGTCTTTTTTATCAGGAAAAATTAATGTTAAAGAAGCTCTTAGTATAATAGATAATTACAAAGAGTTTATACCTGACGCAGTAAGCGAGTTATTTATTAATGATGAAAATAATCCTAAAAAAAACAATCGTTTTTCCGGGAAAAGTATAGACGAAATAGAAACCGTTATTTTCGATATGGTACACAATGAATCGACTTTAAACGGTTATAAAATTGAGCCACAATCGAAGAAAAAAATAAGGCTAACTGATTTAAATACAAATCAAAGTCAAATATTCAAGATTAGAAATATTGCAATAAATATACACGACTACAACGAAAGATATAACGAGCGAGCAGGTGAGGAAGCAAATCCGAAAGTTCAATCTATCTATGATCTAACAATGAACTTAAATAAAGAAAATTTGAATCCTATTGATCGTAGAATCCTATCAGACGTAATAGAAAAATTGCACGGCAAGGGAGTTTAGGATGGAAAAGAAAACATCTAAAAGCCAAATGCGTGCAACGAAAAAATGGAAGCAAAAAAATAAAGAAAGAAACCGTTTTTTATCCTATCGATCGACTGCCTTTCTTTTTGCTAAATCTTATGCAACAAAGGAAGACATAGAGGAGTTAATAAACGTCTTTCAATCCGAGAATCCCAATGCGAGAGAAGAAGAGGTGGAGAAATGAAACTGTTAATCAATGTTATCTCTTTTTTCTTTGAAACAAAGTATAAATTTCTAATTATCTTTTTATATTTTCTTAAATGCTCGTAAAGCCTTATTCTATGTGCTTTCGAGTATTTTTACTGTAGGAAGATACTTCACGTTTCTTTGCATATTTCCTCATGTCTTAGCTGTCAGAAGTGGTAAATTAGTAGTAAATTCATCTGTACTACTAAGCAACAAGACGTTCCTGCTGTTTCTTTTTTTCCAAGCGGTTCATCTCTGCCATAGCAGAATCGAATGTAGCATGTGCGTAATAGTTCAGCGTCATGTTTATATTCGCATGCCCCATAATGTACTGCAATGCTTTTGGGTTCATTCCTGCATTTGCATAGTTAGTGCAGAACGTATGACGCAAAATGTGTGGAGTGATATGGGGTAGCTTATCCTCATGATATTTATTGTATTTCTTGACAAGGTTTTTCAACATACCATTGTAATCACTTGCCACTTTAGGATAGTCTTTCCCATTGAGAAAAAGGAAATTACTATAACCATCAATCACAACACATTTACGGTTCTTCCGATTCGCCAGCACTCGCTGAAACGCTTGATAGGCTTCTTCAACCATAGGAACTTGTCGTTCGCCACTTTTAGTCTTGGGAGTTTCAATGTAGTATCCATTTTCAGTATCTCGTAGTAACTGATGGTCTACCTTGACAAGACGATTTTCAAAATCCAAATCTGGAAGTGTCAGACCGCCAAACTCTGAAATACGAAGACCCGTTTTTAAGAGTATCAGGATTTCATCATAATTCTTGCTGTAGGTCTTATCAGCTTTCGCAAAGGATAACAGCTTTTCTTCCTGCTCCGTTGTCAATGCGACTTTAGGAACAGTATCATCATCAATGACGGTATTTAGCTGGAAGTCAAAGGGATTCTTCCGAACACAATCGTCTTCAATCGCAATATAGAATGAAGCCCTTAAAGAACGCTTATAGTTATTGATGGTTTGATAAGCATATCCATCTTCACTCATTCTAATCGCCCATTCTTTAGCGTCAGACGGTTTAATGCTGTCTATGCTCCTTGCACCTAACTTGTCCTTTGTCAAAATATCCATCAGATATTTCCGTCCAGTTTGCGTGCCTTTCTTCACATTGGGTCTTTGAGCATTCTGCTTTGCGTAAAGCTGACAAAGTGTCATTTTCTTTCCTACAACATCAATGCCATCATGAATGTCTTTCAGTAGCTCCGCAACTTTTTCCCGAAGAGGAACACAATCACGCTTTCCTGCTGGTACTCTGTCTGTAGCCACCAGTTTCCATGAGTAGATAAATTGCGGTTCTCCAAATGAATCTACATATTTATATAAGTATCTTCCGTCTTTTCGTTGGCTCTCCCCAGTCTTTAAAATGCGACCTTTATTGTCACGTCTTTTCTCTGACATGGCTTTCGCTCCTTTCCAAAATGGAAAGAGCCTTGATACGACTTGATGCTATTTTATCATATCCAAGACCCTTTGGCGACGCTAGATTGCGTCCAATTTATCAATAATTTTTTCAAACTGTTTTCGCTTTATCTGAATACGATTGCCATTCATAATCAGCCAATCAGCATTTTTATTTTCATCTGCCAAACGACGGAGCTTATTTTCGCCAATACGGAAATACTTAGACGCTTCTTCAATGGTCAGGGTATAACGCTCCCAGATAGGAATATCTGTCTGCTTCATAAAATCCTCCTTTCCCAATCACACGTTAGATTTCATAAAAGTAGTTTTACAAGCAATCGAACAGCTTTAGCAAAGCTCACGGGAGTTCCACCCTTGCACGGTTCTCGTCCAACTGTACTCATTGCCTGCGACGCTTTTAACGCTCGGACTATGACGATACAGGAGTATCATTATTACGATAAGAATGTCTTCGCTGGCAATCCTGCTAAAGATTACTTCTCGGATCACTGACATGAATCGCTCGCTATCTTTACAGGGCAGGTCATGGCGGTCAGCTCCGTTGGCTCTTTTCTTATCGAAATGTATTCGACTGCTGTTATTCAGTTTTCAAAGAACAGATGGCTTGTCAGCCTATCAAAACATACTGAAAGACAATATGCTTTGATGGAATAACAAACCTCCCCAATCGGGAAGTATGGAAAGCTCGTCCGCACTTCCACGAAAAGAGAGATAAATCGGTGCTACTCAATCTCAAATGACAGGATTTTTGTAATCAACCTGGTTTCCATTCGTCCACGTAAGACCTCATCAACGACCATACTTTGATTGCCATATTCATCTTTCATCAACCGTAGAGAGCGTTTAGCAATGTACCCTCTGTAATAATGTAGAATCTGGTTAATCGCTTCTGTATCGCCATCACAAGCCTTTACAATCAATGGGAATGGAATTCTGGAATATTCTTTTCTCATTCTTCGTTTTCCTCCTCCATAAACTTCTTGATTAAGGCTAGTCCACTGGTTCTATGCCGATAGACAGTAGAACGGTTCAATTTCAACAGGTCTGCAATTTCTGAATCGCTCATGTCCATAAAGTAAAACAGCAGTAGAATTTCACGTTTCTTGTCTGGCAACTCACGTAATGCTTCACTCAACAAATCATTTTCAACGCCTACTGATAACCCATTGAGTGTAAAAATCTGAAAGTCAGTTGAATAGTTATCTGTTGTCGCAAACTGGCTAACAAGATAATCGCCAACATCCGAAAAGGACACCTCACGCTTTGCAATCCTTGAAAGATAAAGCATATAATTCTTTCGCTCGTCTTCCATAGCACGTTTACAGATATAGTCAAACTGATTTTCTATTGTGGTCTGAAAAGAAGATGGTTTCATGTTTCTCACCCCCTTTCTGTCTAGGAAAGGAAGTGAGCCTTGCTCGTTTATCTCCTTTCACTCTTAGTCCCAATGTGAAAGGGGGATTTGTTGCATTACTGATAAATAAACTTTGTAAAAAAGTTCTGAATAGCCAAAAAAGCATATAAACAGATTTATTTCTCTGTTTACATGCTTCTGTTATTCTATCTATATGATTTATAAAACCACATTGGTGGACGTACTTATCTATTGCAGATAGACGACTTTTTTTGACAAGAACCCAATGTAAGGAAATTTATTGTATATGATGTACTTCATGGCGACGTTGACCTCCAACAAACCGCCATTTGGAAGTAATATACAATATTTTAACAGCGTAAATAGCACTACCATATAACGGTTTTTTTTATTGGCGTTTAGTAGTGCTTTTTATTAAATATAAACCTATAAACCATATAACACGTTTTTCTATACCTGTTTTTAATTCAGTAGGAACAATAAAATGTATAGAGGTGGTCTACTATGCGTAAAAAAGAAGATAAATATGATTTTAGAGCCTTTGGTTTAGCCATTAAAGAAGCTCGATTGAAACGAGGTTTAACTCGTGAACAAGTGGGAGCATTGATTGAAATTGACCCACGGTACTTAACTAATATTGAAAATAAAGGGCAACACCCCAGCATACAAGTTCTTTATGACCTTGTATCGTTACTTCATGTTTCCGTTGATGAATTTTTCTTACCTGCTAATAACTTGGTAAAAAGCACCCGACGATTACAGATAGAGAAATACATGGATAGCTTTACAGACAAAGAACTATCCTTAATGGAATCTTTAGCCAGCGGTATCAACGAAGCAAGAAACATCGAAGACTAATTAAAAGAATCCATACATAACGGAAAGAGCCGATAAAATGAGATTGTATTAATCTCATTTTATCGGCTCTGCGTCTTTGCGTCTGGCTCTGTAATCACAGTTACTTTGAACTGCTTTATTTCAATTAAATTTTCTTGTCTGCATTTCGGACAATAGAGGGGGAATTTTTTTAATTCAGTATCTTCCCTTATCTTTAATCGTGTTTTATTTCCACATACAGGACACAATATCCACTTGTAGTTTATAATAACTATCTCCTCCTTTACACTTTAATTCAAATCTTTATTAAAAAATATTTCATCTTATTTAACAAGAAACCATATTTATATAACAACATAAAATACACTAAGTTATTTTATTGAACATATATCGTACTTTATCTATCCGACTATTTGGACGACGGGGCTGGCAAACAGGTTCACCGGTAGTAACATGGTACCCTTTTAACTCTGTTAAACAAACACTACGTCCATTTGTAAAGAAAGTTAAATCACTACGATATTCTTGAATACACCGAGCAGGGATTTCTCCACTAAGAATGACCTCATTATTTTTCAATTGAGTGTCTACGATGTTCGCACAATATTTAGGAGCATCGTTGTATGCTCGTGAAAGATATTCCTGTGGCGCATAAATTTTAAAACTAAGATATGGCTCTAACAATTCTGTTCCAGCTTTTTTTAAGACTTGTTCCAATACAATAGGAGCAAGCATCCGAAAATCTGCTGGGGTACTAACAGGGCTATAGTATAAGCCATACTTAAAACAGATTTTACAGTCCGTCACATTCCAACCATATAATCCTTGTTCGCAACCATAGCGTATCCCTTCCATAACTGCATTTTGAAATGATTGATTTAAGTATCCAAGAGAAACCGAGCTCTCATACTGCATTCCACTTCCCAACGGAAGCGGTGATACAGATAAACCAATGGAAGCCCAGAAAGGATTTGGCGGCACTTCGATGTGAATGGTATATTCTGCATTTTTTAACGGTCTCTCCATATAAATGACTGTAGGCTCTTTTAGTTCTATCTCCACATGATACTTTTCTTGCAACAGTGCACTAATCACTTCCATTTGTACTTTCCCTAAGAAAGAAAGTATAATTTCATGTGTCGTAGAATCCACGTAATATCGTAGAAGCGGATCACTATCTGAGATTTCCAAAAGGGCATCAAGCAACATTTCTCTCTGTTCAGGTTTACTCGGTTCAACAGTTGTTTGTAGTAGAGGGTGCGGATTTTCAATCTTTTTTCTCTGTGGCAATAGTTTTGTATCTCCAAGAACACTATTTAACTTCAAAAACTCATTTTGCAAAATAACAATTTCTCCAGAATAAGCTCTATCAATCTTACATAATTCACCATTTATTGAAGTATACATTTCTGTAACTTTTATTTTTTCTTTTTCTGATACTCTAACCGAATCTCGTAAATGTAGTACTCCACTATAAAGGCGTATATATGCAAGACGTTGTCTTTTTTTTGTATATTCAATTTTGAAAACATTTCCGCAAAGTTCAGACGGACCTCGATGTGTTGATGAATAAAATTTATTAGTAATAACTTCTATAAGGTTATCAATCCCTATATTACTTTTTGCACTTCCATGATAAAGAGGGAACAGAGAACAATTCTGAAATCTTATGCTTTCCTCTTGTTCGAGTTCCAATGCTTCTAATGATTTACCGGACATATATTTCTCTAAAAGGTCATCGTTTCCCTCTATTACCGTATCCCATTGTTCAGATTCGGTAAAGTTCGTCACACACATATTAGGATACAGTTCTACCTTCTGTTTGATTACAATTTCGGCAGAAAGTTTCTCTTTAATATCCTGATAAACCGTTGATAAATCAATTCCATTTTGGTCAATCTTATTGATAAAAAAGATTGTGGGAATCCCCATTTTCCTAAGTGCATGAAATAATATACGAGTTTGTGCTTGTACGCCATCTTTTGCAGAAATCAGTAGAATTGCCCCATCTAAAACTGATAATGAACGATATACTTCTGCTAAGAAATCCATATGTCCTGGCGTGTCTATGATGTTCACCTTCGTATTTTCCCACTGAAAAGAGGTTATTCCTGTCTGAATTGTAATTCCTCTCTGACGTTCTAAAAGCGTATTATCCGTCCTCGTTGTACCTTTGTCCACGCTTCCTAATTCTGTAATCGCTCCACTGTTATATAATAAGCTTTCTGTTAAGGTAGTTTTTCCTGCATCAACATGAGCTAAAACTCCAATATTAATAATTTTCATGTGATTTTCCTCCATTCAAAAACCCAAAAGGGCATAAAAATCCCAGTGATAAATACTTTTATCACTGGGATTTTTATGCATAACCATAGGTATACAAAGCATACAGATATTCTCTGGATACTTTAGAATCACATGATAAAGGTATTCTTAAACTGGGTACAAAAAACTAAGCCCTCCTAAAAAAGGACATCCAATTATTTGTTCCCACTATCAAATTGACAGTTTATTTAAGAATACCTTGCCGCATATTTATTAACTCCTTTTAAATAGATACTTAAATAATAGCACGTAAGAGCATATTTGTAAAGGAATCTCCAATTTTTTATCAAAGAGAGTACGTGATTACAAAATAGCTGTAATAATGTACCAATATTTGTTATTCTATAATCTTCCAATTACTCCCGTTCTTTTCAAGTACCAAATCAAATTGAGATACCTGCGTTGCTTTGGTCTGCTGGTCGATATACTCCACTGTCAGCGATACCGTGACTTGATTATCCTTACGATTGTGAATAGGATTTACCAGTTCTTGAAAGATGTACTCTTTTCCGATTGGTTTTAATATCCCGTCATTCACATAGTAGGAAAGTTCACTGGCTGTCGCTGTAGGATAGAGCTTGAAGAACGTCGTTAAAAACTCATTGATTTCATTGGTTGTAATGGAATCAACCGTCCCCTCACTTTCAATGGCTTTTGGTTTATAACTTGATTTCTTAGGTATGTTGGTAATGGTCGGATTCTTAACCAGTACCATATTTCCAGAACCATCTACATAGACACTCACTATATAAGCAGAGTGGACGGTCTTTGTATTTTCTCCCTCTGTAATGAGCTGGTCTACACTGTAGGTTACATTAAACTCATTGTCGCCAGTTGGCTCTACCGTCCATATCTGAAATCCTCTTACAGAAGACGATACAGGAATATCTTTGCGTACTGTATCAACATTGAGAGCTTGAAGTTCATCTGTCAGATAGCCTTTTAGACTTTCCATTCGATTATCAATGGACTTATCGGATTGCTCCCATGAATAGTAGACTTTCGCAAAGTTCTCTACAAAATTTTCTACATGATGAGTATCAACGTATTCCTTTTCTATGATAGTTGTTTCGTGAATAGTATGAGTATCTATAGCTGTAAAGTGCTTGAATATCGCAAAGCTGAAACTAAGCCCTAAAAGTACCCACAAGGCAATCACAACCTTTTTATGAGGATTGACCTTATAGTAGACACGAGGTTTCTTTTCCTTTGGTATCTGTTTTTCTTTATTCTGATTTTTTCTAAATTTCATCATTAAATCTTCCTTTCTCATTGTTTGATTCGTCCTGCTCCCACTAAATGCTGTTGCCAGTAGGGGCTTGTTAAGTCGGCATAACCGATTGGGTCGCCTGCATGAAACATACGGTTATTGCCAAGGTATATCCCAACATGAGTAATATAAGAGCCAGCGTTATAGGTAGAATGAAAGAAAACCAAATCGCCAGCTTGTGCTTCCGATAGTGGGATATGCTGGGTCACATCATATTGCTGTTGTGCGGTTCGTGGTAAGTTAATTCCAGCTTTTCCATACGTCCATTGTGTCAGTCCGCTACAATCAAAAGAAGTAGTCGGGGAAGCTCCACCGTAAACGTATCGCCAGCCCTCATATTTCAGTGCTTCGTCCATGATGGCTTGTACCGTATCATCATCAAACTCTGTTGTGACAAGATACTGCGTTACCAGTTGCACATAAAACATATTGCCATAGTTGTATCGCCAGCCCCCATTGATAGGTATGGCTATGGGATTGGGGTAAGACACTTTTTCGCCACCTGAATACTCTTTTGAGAAACTTTGAGCCAGTTCAAAGGTATATTTATTTCCACGATTAGCCACATACCCTAAGAAACCACCACCATAATTGTAGGACTGGATAACCGATTCTAAATCTACACTGAGCCTTTCGCTACTGGCTAATAATTCACTGAAATACTTCACACCTTGCTTAATGGATTCTTCTGTACTCAATGAATTAGGTGGAAGACCGAGGGATTCCGAGGACTGCATAACATCTTCCGCAGTACCGCCCGATTCCACCTGTATAATCGCAAGAAGTATGTTGACATATTCTTCAACGCCATATTCTTTGGCATATTTTTCTACCATAGGCTTATGAGCCAGCACTTCTGCGGAAACATTCACACCTCCATAATGAATATTGGAAATTCCGCTGTCCTGTTCATCTGAAAATAAAATGGCAACAAACAGAAGCAGTGAGAAGACCATCAAGAATAATCCAGAACCACCAATCACTAAAGTTTTCAACTTCATGGTTTCTTACCGACTTTCTTAATGGTGGCGGTTTTGATTGGTGGTCTACTTCTTGTATTTTGTAGTGGTACTCTTTGAACAGTAGACGGACGTTCTTTTGTGATTGGACGTTGTGAAGTTCTATCTGCTGTAGTGGTTGAAGTTGCTGGCTTTTGAACGGTTTTTTCTTGAACGGTATTGCCTTGGCGTTCCACTTTTGGACTTGAAAAATCGGACTTAACTGCTGGACGCTCTTGTTTGGCTTGTTGAGATTCCTTATATGAAGTCTGAATATTAGACTGTTTTGAGGTCTGTTCATCATGATATTGTTCTTGTCTTGTAGTCGGTCTTTCATGAACAGAAGAAGCAGGCTGTTTTTTCTGTTTGACCTGTTCCATTTCAGAGCGACGCTTCGCAATGGTTTTTCGCCTTTGTTCCTGCTGTTCCTTGCGTCCACTGGCTCTGTCCGCTTTGGTTTGAGAAATACTACTGGTTAAATCACGGACATTCTCTTTTACTTTGGATTTTCCTTGATATACTGCATATCTTGCATTGGTCGGCAAATCTTTAACCTGTTCTTTCAAACCACTAGCAGTGTCTACCATTCTGTCTTTGGTATCAGCTACTGTACCGATGGTTTGACCGATACGTTTTCCAAGTGTTGATTTTTCCTTTCCGTCTGGTCGGGAGTGATCTGCTTGTGTCCTTGCAGAACTCCCCGAACCCGACTGTCCTTTTTTACCTGTAACAATGGCAGACCCAGCCCCTAGAGTAGTCATGGAACGTCCAAGTTTCCGCTGTAGACGGTGCATGTGAGCGTGCATAAGCATACGAGGTTTTCTCATCACACGACTTCCCACACTTTGAGAATCGTTACTCTGTAGAGAAAACATACTCATTAAATCGCCCAGCTTGAAGTAGATTCCTGCAAAGGTCACAATCTGTAGAAAAGCAATCAAAAAGAACGGATAACCAGCCGATAAGGTATAGAGCATGGTTGAAATACTAAATGCTGTCGTAATAATCAATGTGATTCCAGCTCGTGTCAAAATGGTATTAAAGAGCTTTGTTATGGCTCGTTTTGACATACCATCAAATGATGGAATCATGCTTAAAATAAAGCTCACAGGCAGAAACATAGCATAGATGATAAAAAGTACCTGCGAGAAAATCATGATTCCTGTTAATAGGAATACAAATATGGAAATCCCAATATTGAAGACAAATAGGAAGAAGACTGTACCTAAACGGTTAATGGTCTTTGTAATGGTTAGATTGGTATTGCTTCTGTCTTCAATTTCTTCCGCAACAATTTTTTCTCTGTCTTCGCCATTGTTGGAATCTGGGCTGGTGGAGAGCAGGCTTTCCACACGGTCAATACCGATACTTTCAATGTCTGAACTGTTGTATTGAAGCAGTAGCCACGGTTGCTGAACCTGTATGGAAAACAGGCTATCTCTGATTAAGTCCACGCTGTCCTTGCCTTGACTATCGGAATGGGGCATGACAATCTTCGTGCCAAGTGATAAACTGGCATTACTGATGTCTGATGAAAAGTCATTGATTTTTTTAATGTAGTCGGGAGCGTAGGCAATAAAGGAAGCCGATAGGATAAACACCAGCACAAAATTCATAATGGCATGAATTGCCTTTGTGGTTTCTCTCTTTATCAGTCCCGTATAGGCAACATAAACCCCAAGAACCAAAATCAAGAGTAAGAGGAATCCAACATAGAAACCCTCTGTTGAAAATCCGTTTGCACTCACACCAGCTAAGGTCTGCATATTCTTACCAATGGAATCTGCTGTAGCGGAAATGAAGTCTAAGGAATAGGCTTCCTGTACTAAGTAACCTGTCGCATTGGAAACATACAAACTGATTGTCCAAATAAAATTGGTAATGGCATATAGTCCATACATGACCTGTTTTCCAATCCCGTCCGACCAGTTCCACGGAAGCCAGCCCCAGCTATTATCCACATAAAAATCCAGTTGATAGTTTTCAAGTGGGTATCGGCTGTATTCATTTGCCACATTGACCGTATCATCTACCAAGCCCGCAGCTTGAACCACCGTTCCCAGCATGGCTAAAAGAAAAATGGCAATCACAAGTGTGAAAGCCACTGTCATTGCCACTTTACCTAGACGTTTCAGCGTCCAGTTTGATTTTATTCTGTTTACTATTGATGGTTTCACATTTACACCTCTTTTCGCACAGGTGGTCTGGTATCAAAGGCATGGAGCAGTTCTTCAAATACAGGGTGGAACTGTATCACACCGACACGACCATATAAATCACTGATAAGGCATTGCCCGTTTTCCAAATCACGCAATCGCTTCTGATTGTTTTCGTCCTCTGGGTCTACACCAAAAAAGGCTAAGGTCTTTTTAATCTCGTTAAGGTCAGTGGAACGAAATGCAAATTTTAAGCCGAGGTTATTTTTCAGTTTTTCATCTAAGAGGTCGTCTGTATTTTGGGTCACGAAATATACCCCAGCGTTCATAGCACGACCAGCCCGAACCAGCTTCATAGATAGTGTTTTTCCTTGTGCTACCTGTAAAAAGCTCCATGCTTCGTCTAAATCTACAATCTTGAAAATGCTTCGGTCTGTATGGATAAAGTCTAAAGCAAAGGTACTAATGACAATCAGCATAGCAACGGATAAAAGCTCCATAGTGGTATATTCCTCAAAGGAAGTTTCCTTGTCGGGAAGTACCAAGTCCGCAACCTGTATAATGTTCAGTTGTTTTTCTAAGCTGATAGACTGCTCCACATAACCATTACTGAATAATAAATGTGCAAAGTCATAGTCTGTAAAACTTTCGATATGGTCGGCTATACTGGTACTTAGTGGCGTATTCTCAACCCGTAATTCCTCAATCACTTTCATCAACCCTCGTACTTCACTATTGGTTACTGCACGAATGGCTTTTCTAAGGATTGGGAAGCGTTCCCCATCACGAGAGGAAATCCCCGTAAGGAATGTCAGAATATCAATAGCCAGTGATTCAGAATCTTTGGGATTTTTCATAATCACATAAGGGTCAAGTAAGCCTTTGTTTTTCTCATCAGAAGTCAGAGTGACGATATTGATTTCATGGGAAATCTCTGGCAAGGTTTCTTTCCATCTGCCACGTTCTGCTTTTGGGTCTACAATCACTGCTTGTGCCCCATAAAGCACCGCATAATAGACGATAAGGTTATTCGCAAAGGATTTACCACCACCCAGCGAACCAACAAAAGCCGACGCTAACGCATTGGTTACTGAACCCTTAACCCCTTGACTGGCAAGAGCAGGTTTCAGATAGACATTGCGTCCAGTATCTAAGCTGTAGCCAACATAAATCCCCTCATTTTCCCCCAGCATTTGAGTAGCACCAAAACCTAAACCAGCGAGGAAATCAGAGGTCACGTATTGAATATAATCATTCATATAACGCTTGCTGGCAGGTAAAAATTCTTCATGTAAGCCGAGCATATCCCCAAATGGTCGTACCAGTTTTACGCTTAAATCGTCATAAAAATCTTTCACTTCATTACAACGACGTTTGAGTTCGTCAAGATCATTTGCTGATACCCTTACCACATAAGACAGCTTGTACATAGATTCCTTGCTTTGGTCTAAATTGGTTTCCAGCTCATTCACACTTTCCAGAGCTTCCGCCACATTGGAGCTGGTTTCATTATCACTTTGCCAAGCGTGGTTATCCAAGTCTTTCAGTTCTTTCTTTTTATTGCGGACAGTAGATAGGGCTTTACGATTCGCTACAATTTCCACATTCATTGACGTATCAATCGGGAATGTAAATTGCTGTTGCTGGTAGTAGAAGATTTCAGAGGACGGGAAGTCCAGTTCTCCGACAATGCTGTTAATGGTAAAGTAAGCTACATAGACGGTTTCATCTTCCTGCTGGATTTTCAAATATCGCTGTTTTTCTTCCACCAAACAGCGAGTAGGCTTAATCAAGTCATAGTATTTAATCAGCGTTTCATTATCCAGCTTTTTCTTTGATAGATGGTACTCATACTCTTCATAGGCAGTGCCTGTCTGTCCGTAAAGGTGTTCAATCAGATAGCCGAAGTCGTCCTTATCTAACCTGCGGATTTTGAAACGACGAGAGATTTTATTTTCTAAGAGCTTTTCCATCTTCTGAAAACGCAGGATTTCATCATTACTCATACTAACAAAATCGCCCATCAGCTTATGGTTCACATCATAGACAAAATCAGACAAAGCATTTTTTGCTTCAACGGTAAGACTTTTCATAGAAAACTCCTGATCGTTGAGAAGCAACTTAAAGCCGATAAAGAAACGGTAGTTCACTTGATTTTCGCCAATCATGGATATTAAAGCGTCTGTCTGTTGGTCGATTTTGTCATAGGCAACCGCTTTGAGCTTGCCAGTGACTTCATTTTTGGAACGCTCTTGTGCAGAACGTATGCTGGATTCTGTACTGATTTGTAAAGCATGAATTTTGCCATCACGATTTTGTGCGATAAGCTGTCTGAAAGAATCATGCACTTGTATTTTCTGTTCTGGACTTAGAAATGAGTAATTGTAAGGAACAAGCTCATAGTAAGCATAACATTCCCCGTCTTTATTCCAGACGAGATTGTTTTCAATGTATTTAATTGGATATGCCATAAAATTCACTCCTAACTGCTGTAATGGCTTCTTGTGGCTGGTTTCTGCCAAGCGTTACTTTTTTTCCTGCATAGGTCAGCTTTGGTCGCAGTGCATAAGCAATGACAGACTTCAAAAATCCATAAGGCTTTTTACCATCAAAAGTTTTTGTAGACATAAACCATGTGAAAGCCACAGGAATCCCAAAGTATTTGAGAAATGCTCCCTCTATCATGGAAAGAGGGGGCAAGTTGCCAAGTATCATCACTGCAAAGAGTGACACGACAAACCATGTCATTTGCGTAAAGGTTATGGGAAACGGAAGTCTAAAATCATTGATAGAATACAGTACCTTTTCCACAGACCAGATACTGGTATAGCTTCGTATTTTCTTCATGTAATCAATCCTTTCATAAAAAATAGGGGTAGCTGATTGAGCCACCCCGTAAAATAGAAAATCTGCCAGTAGTAATGTACCGACAGATTTAATAGACGATTTCAAAAATCCCATGATTGGTTGAGATAAACGTTCCTGAAAGGTCTAAATCCCGACCATAGGCTTGATAATCAATATAGTTTTGAAGACTAGCTGGTACTTCGCCTAAAGCACCCGTTTCTTCAATGTAGTAGCGTGCCACGTCATACATATCATCACAATCGGAATGAATGATAATATCCTCTTGATGTTCGCTTAGTTCTTCAATGCTTGAAAAATGAGTGAGCAGAGCAGATAGCTCCGATTGTAATTCTTCGGGTAATTCCGATACCATTTCCCATAGTCGATTGAGTTCGCCAATGGAAGTGTATTCGTCAACCGTAAAGGGTAACTCGTAGTCATGAATGGCGTATTCCTCATATTCATCATTCAAGCCGATTTTCTCTTTGACTTCCTCAAAGTCAATGGGAAAGGTAAACCACGCACCGACCAATTCGCCCTCATTGTATTTGCCTAAATTCGCAATATAGACTTGCATATCGTCCATATATTCACGTCCTTTCTTTGTAGAGATTCAAAAATCCCTACCGCACTTCGTTTGGTGTACCATTCCTTTGCGGAACATAAGAAAACCACTTATATTCCACAAAAGAACGGTTTTATTTAAGCACCAATAATGCGATTGAATAGCTCTAGTAAAATGTCTTTTACTCCAGCAGCGTTGAAGACTAAGCCAACCGCAATAATCGCAATAATTAAAAAGCCAATCAGTTTGCTAAACTCACGCTTGAAGCCAAGATACAAGCCAATCACAACGATTGCTAAAAGCACCAGTGATTGAGCGTTTGATAGAAACCAGTTATAAAGGTTTTGTCCAAAATTCATAAAAATGTTCTCCTCTCTATATTCAATGAATTTGTATTTGAGTTATTTTTTTGTTGTTATCACGTCCTGTTCTTTTACTGACTGTTGCTTCAAAATCTGCTTGTGTCGGTCTGTCAGTTTCGCATGGTCGAGAATGTCTTTTACAACCTGCGTCTGGTTGATTTCATCAAGTTTAATCGCAACCTTTAAGGTCGGGGCAACTTGATGAGATAGCCAGTTCAGCGTCCTTTGGAAGGAGTAAGGCTCTGGTTTTGTGGTTAGTTTTAATCGTTCACGATTGTTCCCAATAAACCAAGCCCATTCTTCATTCAGTTTCCAATCAGAACGAGGTTTGGAATCGTCTTTATCTACAAAACGGATATACCGATTGATAATTTTAAAGGCGGTATGCTCTGGATTGTCATAGACGAGTAAATCACGGACTGCATAATAGGCACGCTCATTTTTCAATCGAATCTCAAAACGGTTTTTTACTTCTGCGTCTTCAATGGGAATATCATTTTTCTTGTACTGCTCGTAGTCCTTTTCATAGATACAGAAATAAACTTCACTTTGTAATGAACCGATATAGAGGGTGTTTCCCATACATTCCTTTTCCTCTTTGCGTACCAGTTCGCCACTGCGATAGCTTTTAAAACTGCGGAAGACGGAGATACATTCTTCCTGTTGGCACTTTTCAGTGAGTACAGGGATATTCAAAATCCCTGTCTTATCGTTAATGGCAAGGTCAAGGCGTTTCATCACACCGCCAGCCACCAAAACGTCCATAAAGAACTCATACCAGCTTCTTTGTTGTGCCAGAAGATAGCTTTCAAATTGTCTGCACCCACGACCTTTCAATTCCACCAGAACTCCTTTGTCCAGTTCATGGGAGCAAAGGACGAATATGTCGCCTAAAGCATAATGCTCTGAATAAGAATAGAAACCATAGTCCTCATGAAGAAAATAGGACAGTTTCAGTTGTAAGATGTTTTCGACCACCTGCTGTACGTCTGTTGTCGGAAAGCGAATCCTTACATAATCAAACAGCATTTCAAGGGGAGCGTCGGGATTGAAGCGTTCCAGAGCTTCCCAAAGGGACTGCTGTAAATCCTCTGATGGCTTGACTTTTCCTGTTTCAATATCGCTTAGATACTGCCTTGTAATACCAGTCGCAACAGCTAAACGGTTTTGAGATAGTCCATAAGCCAAGCGTTTTTCTTTTAAATGCTGTAACCAAGTTTGTTCATTCAGTAAAAATCCCTCCAATCAAAAAGGCGTATGTCAACTTTTAAAGCCCATTTGACATACGCTGAAATTTTGTAAATCCCTTGTAACCAAAGGATTTTCTAATGTTTTTTTGACTGTTTCCTGTCGATTTGTACCCCCCTGTTAGATACGGGGGGTTAAGTGCTGGCGTGGCTATTGCCACACCAGCCAGCAAGATCAGTCCACACCTGCGACTTCCGCTTCGCACGTCGCCTGCGTGGACTGTCTGCTGTTGGATAACTTTTTAATTTCCTCCAAGAAATCATATCCTTTTGGTACAAGGGGAGTATAAAACTCTGATATGACACTTGTTCCTACATCAACATAGCCACGACCTTTGATTCGCTTTAAGAAGAAATCCTTTTGTACGTCACTGCCAAACATCATGCCATAGCCCATTTCAGACATACGACCTAAAGCCACTCTGAAATTAAACTGATCACGGATTCCGTCGCCTAAATATTTTGCGTCTGGACGTTGACAAGCCAGTATTAGAAAGAAGCCAGCTTGACGACCTAACATGACAATCTGTTTCAGCTTATTCATAACTGCGGTGTTTTCTTTTGTTCCCAGCATTTCCATGAAAGCGACGTATTCATCAAAGATTAAGAAGTGTGCCGGGAGACCTAAGTAAGCATAATTTTTGCCAGTCTTATAGTTCTTCATCTGCTTCATTTCCTCACTACGTTTCATCATTTCTTCATAGAATGTTTCAATGCAAGAAAGCAAGTCTTCTTTTCTATAGTAGACATTTGCCATCACAGAACCTAAGTCCGCAAGGTCAGCATTTTTCGGGTCAAGAATATACAGTTTTGAATCTGTATGAAGCAAGGCTTCAATCAGTGTCAGTATAAAGTAAGTTTTACCGCCACCTGTACCACCAGCAATCAACATATGAGGGAGCTTATCATATTCCCACCATACGTTTTTCATTAAGCGAAGTTTACCATCTTTAGCTTCTACTTCATCAATAGAAATACGACTGGCTATGGTGTCATAGAGCAAAGTATATTCCACATAGGAATCCTTTAACTCTTTATCCGTCAGCTCACAGTACAAGCCACTCTCTAATTTCTTTTCCAAGTGTAAGAGTTGGTCTTGATATTTTCCCAGCGTGATTTCCACCCGTATCTGTATCAAGCCATTTTTAAGTCGATAATACATTTTAGGGAAGTAGGTTATCTTTTCCTTTGTACGACCAGCACTATCTTTAAAGAAACCCTCTGTTTTGACCTGTTCAGATTCATACCACTTGTTTTCAAGTATCATCTTTGCCAGTTTTTGACGGTGGTAAAGTTGTTTAACCGTATCATAGCGAACCCGTTTGAATACAAACGCTACCAGCAAGCAGATAAGAATTGCGACACTGAAACTGATAATTAAATAGGGAATGTCAATCTTATCTGCTTGTGATAGGTTAAAATCCTGCCAGTTGATCTGCTGGATTGTCTTCACATGAAACAGTCCGACAACCAGCAGGAAAACAGGCAGGAGTGACGCTATCGTAAAATGAAAGACTAAATCTTTACCAGATGGGCGAATCCTTTTACCACGCTGTTTCATGCGAAAAAGTCTCCTTTCTACCTAGCGACTATTTGTCTTGTGTCGGTTCTTTCTTTGCTTGTGGTTGAGCTTTGAATGAACTAGAATCCTTTGTCAGCACAATATCGTCTGCCTTGATATACCAGTCAACATCTGCTCCTTGATAGGTGGCAGTAGCAACGGTGTCCGCAATGGGATTGATAAGTTCCACCCGTGCGTTATAATCAAACTCTTTCAAAGGCACGCTGGCAGGAATACTTACTTGAATCATGCGTCCTTGTCCTTTGGATTTTAAGTCATAGGTACGTTCCTTGATTTCATCTGAAACCGACCCGTCTTCATTTTGGATTCTCACTTCACGACGTAGAGCAGAGAATTTCAATTCTCCAAAAGTCGTGTCTTTATCTAATACAATGCCATTTGCTAATCTCATCATTTTTCCTCTCTTTCTTTATTCTTTTATCATGTCGTCAGCATGTAAAAGGTAATTTGTAAAACCACGAGTGCCGATTTTGTAGCCCTCTGCGGTAATACGTGGATTGACTAACTTCACACGTTCCTCAAAGCCGAAATGTTTTTCGCCAGCTTCAGCAGGAAGCACCACCACAATATCATCTGCTCTTTGAACATCAGAATAGAGATTATAGCTTCTTGATAAGACAGTTAGCCGTCCGTTGATTCTTCGCTGAACGACTTTATCCTCGCCAGCAAATTCTAAATTGCCGAATGTTTTTTCCATGTTGGGAATCACAAATTTAAGTTCCATATTTTTACCTATCCTTTCTTTTTTATTGGCTGAATGAATGTTTGATGGTCTTAAAGAGTGGGGAACGACCTTTTGATTCTTGATTTTTTGTTTTCATAAGTTCACTTCCTTTCAAAATCGGGTAAAAAAATAGACACCTCATTTTTTGAAGTGTCTACCTATTAAATATTCAAATTTTATTGGAAGTATCTTTATATCTTCACTTTTCAAGGATAAATCGTCGTATCAAAGCTCATTCATAAGTAGTAAATTAGTAGTAAATTGAGTGGTTTTGACCTTGATAAAGTGTGATAAGTCCAGTTTTTATGCGGATAACTAGATTTTTATGCTATTTTTAGGAAAAATCTTGTTTAAATTAATTGCGATAGCCTGTCATCTATTAATTGCATTCGTTCTGCTTGCATTCTCGGTGTTATCTCTTGTGATAGGCTGTCAATTTTCCAGACGATAAAATATTTCTTTTATACTAGCATAGTCTGGAAGGGTCGGAGCTTTGCGCTTCGATCCTTTTTTGTTGTATTAGAAAACCCCCGGTTAGACCGGGGGTTCCGTTTAGCTTTGGCGATGAGAACCTAACAGCCTCTCGTGTTATGATAAAAAAGGTCTGGAAACCACGCAACATTATCATCAACAGGAGGTAAAGATGTCATCGCTAAATGACACTCATAGTCTATCACACACAAAATGGAATTGTAAGTATCACGTTGTATTTGCACCGAAATATAGAAGAAAAGAATTCTATGGGTCAAAGCGACTCGAAATAGGTGCAATTTTGCGAGAGTTATGTGGTTGGAAAGAAGTCAACATATATGTAGTCAATAATATTGTATCTTTCGTCAATAGAGGCTTCGCCTTTTGTATTAAATCTGTTCTCAATTTAACAACCCTGGTTTAGCTTACCGAGAAAAGGTACGTTTAAATTATTTAAGGAAACCACCTAAAAAGTGAAATGAGGAACATTGAATAGATACATTACAATAAATTAGAATTCTACTACCACAAAGATTAGAAAATATGAAAAAGGGGAAGTTATCAAAAAGAAAAGAGAACTTTAATACAGTGCAGAAATACTTGGCAAAACAACATGTGGATGTTATCCTAGCTTTAGGAAGCCTTATGCAAACTATGATTCAACAGTGCCATCAAAGATCTAAGAAAGGATGAGAAAATGATGAAAAAGGTTTTGTCTTTAGTTATCTCCTTGTTAGTGATGCTCTCTGTTTCAAATGAGGTATTCGCTTTTTCTGCAGAAGGAGAAATGAGTTCTAATGAGAGAATAAGGCAGGTAGCTATTGAATTTGTAGAAAAAGAGTTTTCGGATTTTAGTGATTCTAACGATGTGAAGAGCAGTGTGGTTGACAGCAAAGCGGAAGGCTTGAAAAAACATATGCTTGACCGAAAGGAAATAAAAGCATATAAAGAAAAATTAATAGGAAGAAAGTTAACCTTAAAAAGCTTTAAAGTTTTGGATGAGCAGTTAGTTCCTGTAAACGAAAATACAGAAGATGTTTTGTTGAAAATCCAATATAATTATTGGGATGGAGACTTAGAATCCAAATTGATTGCGGATTACAAAATTAGAGTGACAAGAGATAATGATGATTTTTATGTTTATGCTGCGATTTCAAATGACCTTTCTGATGGAACATTATTTCCTGAAAATTTAACGTTAGAAGCGAAGGAATTACCTTTGGATTCACAAATAAACTCTAGTGCTATGAACAAAGAAAGAGCTTTTTCGATGGGAAATTCTAGTATAGATTCTGCTAAAGATAGATTTGCAGAGTATATTAAAAGCATAGAATTTGAAAAAGAACTTAACGATCAATCTGCAATTAGACCTATGTCTGGAAGATTTGCCTATTTTTCCAGTCAACAAAAGGCAAATATGAGGCGATATCAAGATAACTATTTTAATGGATTTAACTCAGCTTACTACAATTTTACAGGAAGAGGGGGAGACTGTACAAATTACGCTTCACAAATACTTAGAGCGGGTGGCGCACCATTCAAAAGCTCAAGTTCATCGTCGATAACAGGATCTAACTATTGGTACTATAGATCCATAAATGAAAGAAGTTCCTCATGGGCTGGTGTAAATGAACTAAGAACGTTTTTAGTTAATAATTCTTCTCAGGGGCCTGTGGGATATTTTTCTAGTACTTTTGGTGCGTTAGATACAGGAAGCATTATTCAACTAAAGAACGATAGAGGTCGATATTATCATTCAGTTGTAGTCTATAAAAAAGGTGGAGACCCTTGGGTAACTGCGCATTCTTCATCTTATTCAGGATATTTCTCCAGCAGATGGGGGGGTATTGACAATGTTAAGATAAGAATTGATGGATACTACTATTAATGCTATTTTCAATTAGAAAAAGGAGAGTCTAATATGATGAAAAAAACTCGTACTATATTTCTTTTATTAATAGTGTTATTTGTTTTGCCATTCAGCTTAGGAATGAAGACTGCAAATGATCAAAAAAAGGATACCAAGAAAGAGCAACAAACGAATGATAATGTTATAAATACTATGCTATCAAGTAAACCAGGAGCAGATCCCTTAACTCTTGTCGCTGGTTCGGATGATTATTTGATCCTAGAACACTATTGTGGTTTATTGATTTTAGATCGCAATTTTTTGGAACCTTTTGCTGAAATTCCAGCAAAAGATATCGAATTAAAGACACAAGGAGATGAAGCCTTCTCTTATAGCTTAGATGGAAATACACTATATTTAAAGAGAATGGGAAGTGGAAAATCTTTTACCTTTAACATTGCAGACAAAGTTCTACAAGTGGAGCAAAACAAGGACCAAATGAATAGAATGGATTCATTTAAGTCTCTCTCTGAGGGTAGATTGGAAGAGGTTTTAGGAAGAAAGTGTAATGCTCAGGGGATTCAAGGGGATAACTGGATATTTATCCTTATACCTGACCCAAATAAATTAGGAAATAGCCAGTTAATGATTGTTGATCAAGATACGGGTAGTAAACGCACAAAAAATCTCCGTGATTTAGTCGAAACAAAACACAACGTATCTATATTCTTAGATGAAAAAACTTTGAACTCAAAAGGTTTTGTGGAAAAAGGAAGAGCTTACCTTCCTTTGCGATCGATCTTAGAGGGGCAAGATTATGAGGTAAATTGGAACCAAAAGGACTCTAGTATTGTAATTAAAAATAAGAATCAAAAGATTCTCATGGTTCCAGATGGTCAACGTTATTGCTTAATTAAAGAGGGGAAGAAGCGGAGTTATGATTTTTATGTAAGAGAAAATCGAACTTATTTAAGTCAGAAATTTTTTAAAGAGATAGCGGGGTTGAACCTTTCGGTTAATAAATAAAAAGATAAATCTTAATTTTTTATCAAAATGATAAGGTTCTAAGTTCAATGTTTATTAGGGAGATTTGTTTTTGCAAATCTCCCTTTTTATGCAATGCTTTCATAAAGTTATAAAGAGAATAAAGACTTTGAAGAAAAGATTATGTGTTATACAATAGAAAATAATTGACCTATTCCCACATACGAGGCTTTTGAGAAATATTAAATTTTATCCATACTGACCACTCAAGCCATGTCGAGAAAAGGCAACTGCTACGACAACGCCCCCATGGAGAACTTCTTCAGTGTACTGAAAAGAGAAATCTACGACGGTTACGTCTACCGAAGCCGACAAGAACTCGTGCGTTCCATCGAACGTTTCATCCACTATTACAACAACGATCGAATCAAAGAAAAGTTAGGAGGCTTGAGTCCGAAGCAATACCGTGAACAGATGCAATCTGCATAGAACGAATGTTATGTAAAACAAAATCGAGCAAGCGGAATGCTTACTCGATTAAGTCCAACTTTATGGGGTCACTTTATAGTGCTCCGACCTTTTTTCTACAGGTAATTAAAGCTGCTGGTAATCTCGCTGAACTAGTTTTTCTAAGCGCTTAAGCAGTATCGCCACTTTTTTTGACCGCTTCTTTAGCTTCTTCCATCCACTGTGTTAGAGCTGTCATAGCAGAGATTTTTTGATGAGATAGAACGGTAAAGCCTTCTTTTAAAATATAAGCGGTACGAATAGCATCGCTCGTTTTAAACAAGATGGCGACAACGAACTTTTCATCTTCTGTTAAGTTCTTTGTCGGTTTCTTTAAAAGACTGTGGCTCTTTTTAAACTACTTTCTCTCCGTTACCGTCATTAGTTTTTGCTCCGGGTTCGTCACATTTTCAAACACCCAATGGATACTTTATAACCCATAATGCTCCGACATTTTATATCTTAGAGAATCATTTAACGGCTAGGCGTACCTTTATCTAGTCTTTCTTTTGATCGATCATTAAGTTCCAAATATCGTGAGTAGTTATCATGAATTTTATGAAGGTTTGCCACAGAAGCCTTTAAACGACGATTATCGTTATAGAGGTCCGTTAGCTCAGACTTTAATTTTAAATCCGTTAAATAGCCTCCTGTAAGCTCTTTGATCTCTTTAATTCGATCATTGTTTTCCTTCTGAATGTTGTTGTTGAAATTAATTACTGCTGTAATTTCTGAGAAACTATTAATGCCATGTTTTTTTAAGAGCAGATAGTTCTCGTTCATCATCGTCATATTTCTCATTAAGATCTCATTCTGATTAAGACCTTTTTCAAAACGAATCATGCGTACATCTTCTTGACCGATTGTTTTATGCTGAATGTTAAAACTGATCATTTCTTTGGTATAGTCCGTTCCAAAAGTGGTAGGGTGTATAAGCGTAAATTCTTCATCGCTTGAATGTTTCAGGTAGAGTTCGCCACGGTACTCCTTGAAATCATATTGTTTCTTCTTCATCTCGTTTAAAAATTCGTCGTAAGATGAAGCATATTTTATAGCTGACTCCATAGCGTATTTTGTTCGATTAATGATCTTATAATCGACGAATTGTTGTTTATAAACATCGATGTTGGCTTCACGATATGCAGCTTGTATTTGCTCCATATGATATTTTTTACTGAGTCGAGCTTCCGGACAAGTAACAGAGCGGTGACTATCTTCAAACATATAGACTTTTTCATCAGGATCATAACTGTAACCTAGAGAGGAAAAACGCTCCATAAAATCACGGAAGGTCTTTTCTTCGCCGAGAATAGTGTGAAGATCGTCCTGAATTTTTTGCTTGGTTTGTTTTATAAAGTTAGGATCTTGCATGTACATCTTCGGCTTGTTTGCAATTTGATTTTTGATTTCTATTTCTTGCTCAATGCGATTTTGAATAGCTTCACGTGTGTAGTCTTTTCCAAGTGTTTGTTCCTTGCACCTTGTAAATTTTTGTTGTTCCGGGAATTTAATTTTCAGATACTTTCCGTTGTCATCATGAACAAGTCCAATGTCTTCGATCAAAAAAAGAAAATTCTCATAGCTTGTTGCCTTTTCAATACATAAGTCAATTCCGGACTGAATCTTTGCTTTCCAGGACAGACCTTTTTTTAGACACATATCTTCATAATATGACCTCGTGTTTCGAAGATGGTCGTTTAGAAATTCTTTTTCTTTATCGGAATCAATAATGGATAGTCCGTGTTCTTTACAAATATCGTCGTTTATTTGTCTGATGATGGGAATGTCTTTTGTGATCTTATAGGCTTTAAAATCCGTCATTCGTATGTTATTAAAAAGAATATGATTATGAATACAGTTCGTATCGACGTGTGTTCCTACTACGTATTGATATTCACCTTTTAAGAAACGCTCACAAAATTCCAAGGCAATTTCGTGTGCTTCTTCAGGAGATACTTCTCCTGGAGCAAAGGACTGTTTGAAGTGTCTTGCTAATACTTTCTTTTGTGGATTTGTATTCGTGTTCCAGATTTCTAAAAAATCTCTTTCTCCATAATCAATACTAGTGCCATACGCTGAAACTAAAATACTGTTTTCAGTTTTATAAGCGTCTGCAACATAATTAATTGCCTTCTGCAACGTGGACTTAATTGGCTTACCTTTTACAATAACAGCCACAACTTATGCCCTCTGAACATTAAAAGTCTTGCATAGCATGTGAAGATTAGTACGAATATCTTCTAATTGGTTTTTAATTTCTAAAATATCATTAATGTCTTCTTGGTAAATTGAATTGGTAGAATTTATTCTTCGAGCAATTTGATTTATATTATTTCCAATCAGGGAGAGAGAAACGTGCATAGCATTTAGCTGACCGTCATTTAGTCGGACATTAATTATTTTACGATGGCGGAGTAGGTGGATAATAAAATCATTGCGATTAGTAAATCGACTTTTTTCAAAAAGGGTTTCGAAGAATTCTTTTTCTTCAGAAGTAAATCTTAAAAGCATCTGCTGATCTCGGTATCTTTTTTCACTCATAGCTTTAATTCCTTTCATAAAAATAGTTTAATAAGGGTTCGGGATTATCCCATAAATTTTGAAAATCCAAAATTTATTTCGGGGGTTTGGGGAACTCCTCAACAAGCCTTGGAGATTTATTTTTTCAAAATGGATATCCAAGGTACTCGCTTGCTATGACAGAAAAAAGGTGAATTTAGATACTTCTATTATACCAAAAAAAGCCACCGCCTTCGCAGTGGCTTTAAATCTATCTTTCTAAATCATCAAGCTTTAAAAATTGGTTTGGCTTAGAAAGATTCATTCTCTCAGTTGCTTGATCTTTTAATTCTCTATAGGAAGGAAGATCCTTTTCTCTTAACTCCACACCGCTGATTGCTTTTTTATAAATCATATTTATTAGATCGGTTTTTTCATCTGTAGAGTAATAATGGCTGAGCAAAGTATTGAATTCTAAAATATCTTTCTCCCTGATTGTAAGGATGCCCTTACCGTGGCTTATAAGATCTTTATTAGCAATCAGTGAAGCGGTTCGTTTATTTCCGTCCCAAAAAAGTTGTGCTTTCATCATCCATAGCATTCGTTCAATCGCTCTTTCCGTTGCATTATTTATTTTTTCGAATGCTAAAAGTTTTGTTTTTACTTCGCCTTCTTCAGGTATTGGCGGTACATAATCTGTTCCTCCAATACCAACACGACCTGTTCTTAGTTCTCCCCAGGCAAGAGCTTCATCTTTAGCAATTTCATAATGAAGGTCTTTTATGAAATCAAGGGTAATGGGTTCTTCGATGTTCTTTAAAAGAAATTGCCAGGCATGCTTTAGATTCAAAATTGTGCTGACGGCAGAAATATCGACATTCTGCATCTTCGCCTTTTCAAGAATGGTATAAGTTTCAGGGAAGGTAACATTTAATCCTTCCAACTTGGCACTATTATAAATGCTGTCTACTAAATTACGTTTTGCGTAAGCAATGTTTTGTGAAAGCGTCATATTATACTTATTGTTCATTCATAACCTCCGAAACAAACAGAGAAAAGCTTATATAGACTAAAGGAATTTCAGTACAATCATCTTTCAAAGGGACGAGATTTTTCTACCTGTAATTCAATCTCATAATCCTTAATTGCTTTTTCTTCTTCTTCACAAATCAAAAATAAAAACTTTTCAAGGTCCTGATCTTTAGCGTACTGATCGAGGCTTTCGTAATATACAGCCCGTTTCTCTGTAGAAATGTTAATAGGCAAGAAATCATCGGCCATTAAAATATAATTCATAAGCAATCGTGCTGTTCTACCGTTGCCATCGGAGAATGGATGAATTTTGACAAACTCAGCATGTACCCATGCAGCTAATTCTAACGTTGATAAGTCTTTCTTTCGAACTGTATATTGTTCTATAAAATAGGACATCTCATTTCTGACCTCTGTCCAATCGATAGGAATAAAGGAAGCACCCGAGATCCGTACATTAGTTTGACGATAGATACCCCCGGGAAAAATATTTTCCGTAATAATCTGGTGGAGATCTTTGATTAGGTCTTCTGTGAATTCTCTGTTTTCTAGAATCGCTTTTTTTAGATACTCAAAGGCTTTCTGATGATTAATCACTTCGTAGAGTTCTCTTAATTCTTTCCCTCCTACTGTAATTCGATCCACTAGAAGAGTTTTGACTTCGAAAATTGACAGAGTATTTCCTTCCATCTTTGTAGATTCATGAGCGAATCGAATAGCAAAATCTTCCTCGTAACTGGTTAAAAAATGTTGTGAAATAGTTTGTATCTTTTGATTCAAATGTCTTTTTCTAGCTTCTAACTCTTGAAGTTTATTATTCATTGGTTCTCACTCCTTACATTTTGTGCTCTTTTATATTCTGCTATAATATCATTCTAAATTCTATCACAAACATTGAATATCTGAATGAAATTGAGTAGCAATCAATTGAAAAATCCAGGAAGCCTTTCGCTTCTAATTTAAAGTTTTATTTAGTTTGAAAACAGAACACTACACCGACTATTTATCGTTACACACTGGTTGCACACTATTTATTTCAAACGGCCTTATCATGCGATTTGTTTGCCTATATCCTAGATCCCCGCCGTCTCCACCATAAAGCCGGATTGCATGTGCAGTCCGGTTTTTTTAATTCCCTTAAATCGAAAAAACGGGATAATCGAAAGAAAAGAAAGGAGATTTCGAATTGTAATTTGCGAAAAAGGCCTTTTTCGAGAATTACAAAGGAAGTTTCAGGCTGTAATTCTAAAAAAGCAGCGTTTTTTGATTTTACCATCTCGCCATTCGTATATTTTATTTTTACATCGCGAGGATTGTATCTTTTTCTCCGAGGGCGTATAATAGGGCAATATCCAAAAAGCTTTAGTGCTTTACAGTGTTTATACGTAGGAGGTTTGTAATGGAAAGAGTATTTAATTTTTCCGCCGGCCCCGCCACTTTACCGGTGGAGGTTTTGGAGCAGGCATCGAAGGATATGTTGAATTACAACGGCTGCGGCATGTCGGTTATGGAAATGAGTCACCGCTCAAGTGAGTACGGGGCCATTCACGCTGCTGCAAAGGCATCTCTTCGATCCCTTCTGAATCTCGATGAGGATCACGAGGTGCTCTTTTTGCAAGGGGGCGCGTCGCTGCAATTTACCATGATCCCCATGAATCTTTTATCCGACGGCCAATCGGCTTCCTACGTGATCTCAGGCTCTTGGGCGAAAAAGGCCTACAAGGAAGCGGCTATGCTTTATCCCGTGAAGGCCGTCGCCTCGTCGGAGGAGGACAATTTTAATTATTATCCCAACCTGGACCAAGGGGCAAAAGACAGCGTCTATACTTATGTCTGCGTGAACAACACGATTTACGGCACCCGCCTTTCGCCGGAGCGGTTGGCTTCCATAAATGGCACGGTGGTAGCGGATATGTCGTCGAATATTTTAAGCGAGGTCTACGATGTGAATCGCTGCGGCCTCGTCTTCGCCGGGGCGCAAAAGAATTTAGGCCCCAGCGGCGTCACCGTGGTCATCGTGAAGAAGGATCTCTTGAAAAAGGACAAGGGCGAGATCCCCACCATGTTGGATTACAAGATCCATTTGGAAAAGGACTCCATGTTCAACACCCCGCCCTGTTACAGCATCTATATTTGCGGCCTGGTCTTGGATTGGGTGAAGAAAATGGGCGGTGTGGAAGCCATGGAAGCGCGGAACAGGGAAAAGGCGGCGCTTTTATATGAAACAATCGATAACAGCGCCCTGTTTAAAAATACGATTCCCGCAGAGGATCGCTCCCTGACCAATGTGGTCTTTGTGACGGGAGACAAGGATCTGGACGGGGATTTCGTCGCCGGCGCCAAGGCCAAGGGCCTTTATAATGTAAAGGGCCACCGAAGCGTGGGCGGCATGCGGGCGAGCCTTTATAACGCCATGGACATAAGCGGCGTAAAGGCCTTGGTAGACTATATGAAGGAATTTGAGGTGCAACGTGGCTAAGGATGAACGGCGGGTCTATAAAATCAAGACCATCAACAATATTTCGAAAGAAGGGCTGAAGCTTTTGCCGGCGAATTTCATCGCCTCGCCGGATGTGGAAGATCCCGACGCCATTTTGGTGCGCAGCGCGGATCTTCACGATTACGAATTCGGCCCCAATGTGCGCTTCGTGGGCCGTGCCGGCGCGGGGGTCAACAACATTCCCATCGACCGCTGCTCGGAAAAGGGCATCGTCGTCACCAAGGCGCCGGGGGCCAATGCCAACGGTGTGAAGGAGCTGGTGCTTCTCGCCCTGCTTCTTTCCTCGAGGGACGTGCTCGGCGGCATCGACTGGGTGAGAAATTACAAAGGCGATACCATCGGCAAAGATGTGGAAGCGGCGAAAAAGCGCTTCGCCGGCCCGGAGCTTATGGGCAAGACCCTGGGCGTCGTCGGCCTCGGCGCCACCGGCCGCCGCGTGGCGAAAATGGGCATCGACATGGGCATGAACGTCATGGGCTACGATCCCTTCCTCTCCATCGGCAACGCCTTGAATCTGGACACGCGGGTCAATGTGGTGGAAGATCCCAAGGCCCTCTTTAACCAGGCGGATTACATTACCCTGCACATTCCCTACACGGCGGATACGAAAAATTTCGTCGGCGCGGAGCTTCTCTCCATCGCCAAGCCGGGCCTGCGCCTCATTAATATCGCCAGAGGCGGTCTGGTGGACGTGAAGGCCCTGAAGAAATTCATGGAGGCCGGCGTCGTGGTGAACTACGTGGTGGACTTCCCCGATCCGGAAACCATGCGCCTGCCCCACACCATCAACATTCCCCACTTAGGCGCCTCCACGCCGGAAAGCGAAGAAAATTCCGCCATGATGGTGGTGCGCCAATTGGTGGATTACTTGGATCACGGCAACATTCGCCACTCGGTGAACTTCCCCGATTCCAATATGGGCATCTGCAACAGCATGGGCCGGCTCACGGTCAATCACCGGAACATTCCCAACATGCTTGGGCAAATCACCAAGGTCTTGGCCGATGAGGAGATCAACATCGCCAATCTCCTGAACCGCCACCGGGTGGACTGGGCCTACACCATGATCGACATCGACTCCCCCGTTCACGAAGGCCTTCGGGAAAAGATTTTAAACATCGACGGCGTGGTCCGCGTGCGGTTTTTCTAGGAGCGACTATGGTTACCATTAAAGATTTCAAGGCCCTTCGGCCGAAAAACAATTTGGCAAAAGACGTGGCGGCTCTGCCCTACGACGTGTACTCCACGAAAGAAGCGGCGGAGGAAATAAAAAAACACCCTCGCTCCTTTTTGCAGGTGGATCTGCCGGCGGCCACGGTGGATGCATTCGACGGGCCCATAAACGACGTGGCGGTGAAAAACTTCGAAGCCATGAAGGGGGCGGGGATTTTCGAGCGGGACGAGACGCGGAATATGTACGTCTACGAGCTGGACGACGGCACCCGCAAACAGCGGGGCCTTATGTGCCTCGCCTCCGTGGACGATTAGGTGGAGGACCGCATAAAAAAGCACGAAAAGCCCCGCCGGGAAAAAGAAGAGGACCGGGTGGATCACATCGACCGCCTCAATGCCCAGACAGGGCCGATCTTTCTCACCTATCGCAATAACGACGTCATTGCCGATCTCATTGCAAAGGGCACGGCGGGGGCGCCGGGGCTGGGTTTTACCACCGATGACAACATGACCCACCGGGGGTGGACTCTCTCCGAACGGGCCATCGTGGACGGGCTTGTGGAGGCTTTTAAAGAGCAAGAGGCCCTTTACATCGCCGACGGCCATCACCGCTCCGCCTCGGCGGTGCGGGTGGCGAAGTTGCGCCGGGAACAATTCGGCCCCGGGGATGGGGACACGGAGTACAATTACTTCATGGCCATTCTCTATCCCGCCGATCAGCTCCACGTCTACGACTACAATCGGGTGGTGGCGGATTTAAACGGATTAAGTGAAGAGGAATTTCTCGAAAAGCTTGAGGAAAAATTTGTCGTCACCGAAATGGAGGATGCCGTCCGTCCCGAGAAAAAGGGCGAATTCGGCATGTTCCTTACGGATCGTTGGTACCGCCTGAACTTTAAGGGGCCCGTGCCCTCCGATGTCATCGAGGCCTTGGATGTATCGATCCTGCAGGACAATCTCCTCGCGCCGATCTTGGGCATCGACGATCCCAGAAGCGATGAGCGCATCGACTTTGTCGGCGGCGTTCGCGGCTTAAAGGAATTGGAGCGGCGCGTCCACGAAGACATGATCGTGGCCTTTTCCATGTATCCTACGGCTCTCGAGGAGCTCATGGCCGTGGCCGACGGGGGAAAAGTCATGCCGCCGAAATCCACTTGGTTTGAGCCCAAGCCGAGAAGTGGGCTCTTTATCCACGAACTGGACGAAATAAACTAATAGATATCGGGTAAGCACCGCGCTTGCCCGATTTTTTTGCGCAAAAAAGCCCCCGGCGAAACCGAGGGCGGTGGATCCCTATTTCAGATCATCTTTCTTTAGGACTCTGCGTCTTCTTCTTCCGGAATGGCGCATTGATTTTTTTTGTCAAAGCGTTCGCTGCGAATGCCTTTGATGATAATTTTCAGGCACATATACAGAGGCGATGCGATTAAAGCGCCGAGGACACCGAAGAGATTGGCGCAGATCATGACGGCCACGATGACCACGAAGGGATGAATGTCCAATTTGTTGCCCATAATGTTGGGAGTAATCACATTGCCTTCCAATTGTTGAACCACAATACTGACCACGACGACTTTTATGACCATGCCGCCGCCCATGGTGAGGCCAACGAGGACCGCCGGTGCGGCACCTAAAAAGGGCCCGATAAAGGGAATAAAGTTAAAGACCAGGGCAATGGCGGCGAGGGAAAGTTTGTATTTCAGGCCGATGACGGTGTAGCCGATAAACATGAGCACGCCCAAGATGCAGGCGACCAGAATCTGCCCGGAAATGTAGGTTTCCAAGGTGCGGTGGATTTGGCCCAAGATGTCCATGATGCGTTCGTAATACTTGCCGCGGGCCAGGTATTGTATAGCCTTCACGGCGTCGTCTTCGTCTTTCAACAGGTAGAAAAGCCCCAAGACCATGAGGAGGATGAGGCTTCCCACGGCGCCGATATTGGACAGGCCGTTGGCCAAGAGGCGGGGAATGTCGCCGGCAAAGCCCTGAAGCCACGCTTCGAATTTTTGGATGTAGTCGCTTAAGGGGACGTATTCGTTGATTTGCTTATAAAAATCCGACTGAGAGTAACTTGCCAGGGCCTTTACGTCGAAATCGGAGAAAAAGCTCGCGGCCTGATCGTAGATCATGGTAAAGGTGACGTAAAAGAGGCCGATGGTAATGGCGATAAAGAGGAGGAAGGTGAGCACGGCGGAAAGGCCGGGCTTCTTCGTCCATTGGGTCAATTTGTCGCGCACGGGCCTGAAGGCGTAGAAAATATAAATGGCCAGGATCAAGGGCACGATCAGGGACATGATAACATTGTAGACGGGGCTTAAAAATTTCTGCGTCGTGCTGAAGAGCAGGATGATGAGAAAGATTAGTGTGACGGTAATCAGATTTTCGTTGAGTTTACTTTTCGTCATGGGGAAGCTCCGGCTCGATGTACTCGATGGAATCGGCGGGGAAGACGAGGTCGCGTTTAAATTCCTCGACATGGAGATTGGTCGGATCGTTGGGCTTGTTGCCGCTCTCGGCGCTCTTGTCCCTGTAATCTTCCATCATGGTTTTAAACAGTTCTGAAGTGGAAGGAGGCGTGTAAGTAATGGCGTTGGCACCGGCATTGGTCGTGGCGTGAATGCTCGCTTCGTCGTCGCCACCGGTGGCGATAATAGGAAATTCGTTTCCGATAATGCTTCGTACATAGGCTACGAGCTCCGCCGTATTCTTGCCGCCGGAAATATTTAAAATCCGGGCGCCGGCGTTGATCTTGCCGACGAAATCGTCGTGTTTGGAGACCACCGTGGCGATAATGGGAATGTCCAAGACCTCGTACATGTCCCGAATGACTTCGTTTTTCATGGGCGTATTGACCACGACGCCGTAGGCGCCTAAAAGCTCGCATTCCAAGGCGATGGACACGCTGCGGGGACCGGAGGTGGTGCCGCCGCCGACGCCGGCAAAGACGGGAATGGAGGAGCCTTGAATAATGGACTGCACGATGGCCAGCTGCGGCGTGAAGGGATAAACGGCGAAGACCGCCTGGGCGTTTGAGTTGCGAATTAAAGCGATATCTGTTGAGAAAATCAGGGATTTGATTCGCGTGCCCTGAATGCGAATGCCGCTGGCATTGTAAATGGCGTTGGGCATGAGTACGGGTTTTTTGCGAAGGGAGGATTCGATTTCCGGAATATACTTATCTTTGATGATGCGAAATTCTCCCTTGGGAAGTTTGGATTTTTTCGAAATACTCAATGGGCACCTCTTTCTGAATTAGGGCTTTGACTACTTTAATCATTATATCATCGGGCATCGGATAGCACCACGACGGGCACAAAAAAAGGTTCTATGTCAACCATTGGGGAGTCTAGTGAAAACTAGGCTCCTTTTTGTTTTCCCAAATGCCATCTATCACCGATCTTTTGAACAGACAAAAAGCAGTTTTGTTCGGAAATGATGAAAGTTTTGC
>NZ_OPYI01000002.1 GCF_900343085.1 Aedoeadaptatus coli
CTTCAAAGCGCGTGCCGCAATCCTTGCAATCATAGCGTGTCTTTTTGACGCGAAGAAACACGTGCTTGCGCCGCATCGGTGCGTCCCGAAGGACTTGCTCCCGGTGATCGTGGACCCAGGCGTGGGACGAGCCACAGTGTGGACACACCCGATCGTGAACGGGCTTGCAATCAATGGTAATGAGGCGTCTTTCTTCTAAAACACCGGTGACCTCGACATCTTGGATTCCTAAAAGTAATGTGGTAATATTGTTTTGCACTTGTTTGCCCTCCTTTATTATTTTGTGGTGATTTAATTTTAGGTGATAGGGAAAACAAGTGCTATCTTTTTGCACAAAAATATCCATTGAGGAGGTTACTCCCCAACGGATATTATAGAGCCAAAAAAGAGGGGGAATCGGATGATTCTCCCTCCTTTGTCATCACTCTGAAACCGCCCGCAGGCGGTTCATTTTTTATTCAGCTTCGTCTTCGGATACTTCGATATCTTCGAACATTTCCTCGGCGGTTTCCGGGTAGGTTTCGAAGAAGTCGAAATCGTCCAGATCAAAGTCATCGTAGTCGTCAAAATCGTCGTCTTCGTAGACATAGTCTTCCAATTCGGCCAAGTCTTCTTCTACGACGTCGACATAACTTTCCATGTCTTCGAATTTTTCATCGACGACTTCTGCCAATTCCGCGACCACGTCGACGAGTTCCAATAGAATTTGGCCTTCTTTCGACGATTCTTCCAGTCCCAATCCATCTGCTAAACCTTGAACATAAGCGATGCGTTGCAAAATGTTTTTCATGGTTGCCTCCTTGGCTACACTCTGGACATATATTCGCCGGAACGTGTGTCTATGCGAATAATATCTCCCCGATCGACAAACAAGGGCACAAGTAGGGTGAAACCTGTCTCAACGGTAGCGGGTTTTGTCGCGCCGGAAGTGGTGTCGCCCTTTACGCCGGGCTCGGTTTCCGTAACTTCTAATTCGACAAAGTTTTCCGGGGTGACGTTAAAAGGCTTGCCTTGATAGATTTGGATTGTCGCCATGTCGTTTTCGCGCATAAAGTTTAATGCGTTTTCCACGAATTCCTTTTCGATGGGCATTTGTTCGTAAGTTTCGGTGTCCATAAAGTAGTAAAGCGCGCCATCGGAATACAAGTATTGCATTTGCTTGGTTTCGATTACGGCACTTTCAAACTTTTCCGAGGGGTTGAAGGTGGTTTCCTTCGCGCCGCCGTTTAAAACCGAACGAATTTTAGCACGAACGAAGGCCGCACCTTTTCCCGGTTTAACGTGTTGAAAATCCACGACTTGGTAGACGTCTCCGTCCATTACAAAAGTTACACCTTTTCTAAAATCACCAGCTGAGATCATAATTTCCTCCTTAATTGTACTGCCTATTTATTATATCAAATTGAAAAATAACCCACAAGATGTGAGGCACCGCCTTAGTAAAGCTTTTTTAGGCGGTAGCCACTCGGCTTTATGAAGTCGTCGAAAAAATAAAAGGATTGTTCCACGGGGCGCGGTTGAAAATTGACGCGGATCGGCCCGGTATTTTCGCCGATGAGAAGCCCGTCCACGACCATTTGCCCTTTCACGGCCGACCCGGGCTCGCGAATCAACACGCCTTTGACGTGGACGTCCCCCTTCAGGAAGGATCCTTTTTTCAGCCAAAGAACGCCGCTCACATCCAGGGGGTTTTCCGTTTCCACGGCGCTTTCTATTTCCCAACGAAGCTTTTCCGTGTTCTCGAGAAAGGGAATTTCCTGATTTTCTTCCGTAACCTGCACAAGTTTTCCGTCTTTTTGCCTCAAATGAAGCGTCTCCTGTGTGATGACGGAACGAATGCCCGCTTCAGGCGGCTTTGCAAAGCTCTCGGCAAGCATAGACTGCCAAGCCCCGTAAACGCCGGCATTTTTCATTTCTTCCACGCTGAGCACGCCGTCTTCTTGGATAAAAAGGGGATTCACGCCGTCGAAACGCAGGCACGCCTTGGCGCCGATGCCCTTATATTTGCAGGAAGTCTCCAGTTTAACGGCGGTATAGCTTCCCTTTTCTGCTACGTAGGACAGGCGGGGATGTTCATCTGACACATCGTCCATGGAAACGGCCGCAAGACGGTAACTTCCGCCTAATTGAATGACGTCGGTGATCATTTTTTTACTGACGCCTTCGTTGGCCAGATACGCTAGGGACTCGGCGTAATAGGAGGCCTGCTTTTCGTCTTTTTCCGCGCCGAGCAAAAGCAGATTGTCTTCGATGCGGGAAAAAATCACCAATGACAGGAGGCTGATCACAGCAAAGATAAAGACGGCCATGAGGGCGATGGCGCCGCGCCGCCTACTCATAAGACCCCCTCAAGGCGACGACGCGCTTCGATTCACCACCGCATTTAAGGCGGATCACGAGGTAAGCGTCTTTTTTCTCAAAGCTGAGCCCGTCCACATGCCTCAGTATGACGGTTTGTGTGCCTTGTTTTACGTTCAAACGGTTGATGGGATACTTGATGTGGCTGTGATCGGCGAAGCGAGACAATTTGTCGCCTTCAAAGATATAGCTCACCACTTTGTGCCCCTCTTCTCCCGGCTCGCGAACGTAAAATTGAACGTAATTCTCTCCGATTCGATAGATGCTGTCGGCCCCAAGAAGCTCATCCACCATGCTGTTTAAAGCGAAGCTTACGTCGTTTTCGCGATTGATGCGGCCGGCGAAGGCGGCGGCGCCGTTCAGTCCGCTGAATAAAATTTGGCTAAGTAAAGCGATGAGTACGGCGCCGATGGCCATGGCCAACAGAAGTTCAAGGAGTGTAAAGGCTTTTTTTCGGTCGGAGGGACACCAAGAGGCTTTTCCCCGTCTTTTCATCAAACACCTCCACTTTCTCCAATTGATCGTCGTAGCTCGTGACGACGACGTGTATTCCCGGCTCCGCCTTGTCTTCGTAGGCCATGTAAGATTCCATGGTATTGACGCTTCGATTGAGCCTGTCCCGCTTCGTATTTTGTTCGTTTAATTGCTTGAAGCTGCCTCCCAAAAAGGCGCTGAGCATGACGGTAACCAGGGCGATAATGGCAGCGGCCACCATGACTTCAAGCAAAGTGAAGCTAGCTTTCTTCATCGGCTCTCTCCATTCGAATGCGTCCATTCACCGGCGCCACGATGACGTTAAAGGCCGTTTTCCCGACGCGAAAGGTGATCGTGCCGCTGTTGGACGGCCTGCCCGACGGACTGAATGAAATACTATTCCCGCCTTGCGCCGTATTGGATTCGACGAAGATCAGCTCGTCTTCGTAGGGCACGGTCTTTTCAATTTCATCATATTGAATCATGTATCGGTCGTTTTCAAAAATCATATTCGTATGAGCCCGCGTAATCATGGCGCGCTTTCTCAAGTCGCTGAGCTCCCCTGTGATGGTATGAATTTGGCGTTCAGCTTTAAATCGCCGAACGCCTTTCATTCCCATGACGCCGATGGTGATGAGGACCGCCACAATGGCGATGACACAAATCAGTTCCACAAGGGTCATGGCTTTTAATTTAGTTTTCATTCGATAGGATTTGAATGTTTCGAATGGCCATCACTTCGCTTACAGCGCCTTGATCCGTAAAGGTGTAGCGAAGTTGATTAACGCGAATCGAGCCGTCCATGCCGTTTAAGGGGAAGAAAATGCGATAGAATCCGTCGCCTAAATCCTCTTTGCGCAGGGGAAGAACTTCCTTGCTGTTTCCTTCCTCGTCGGCCAAGATCAGACTGTAAATGCCTTCGGTCTTCGCACCGTCGGATACGTCGATGCTGAATTCATGGCCGTTTTTCGGCAGATAGAATCCGCCGGTGTCCATGATGACGACGCGCTTCGGCGCTACTTGGCCCTCTGCCCTTATAGGCGTATCGAATTTCACGTCGAGAATTTGATAGGCCTTGTCCACGTTGCGGTCCGTCTGCGGCTCCAGTACCACGGGCATGCCCTCATCCATGGAAGCCGACAAGAAGCAATCGAAGGCCGAGTACGTCGTCAAGGCCGGCGCCAAGTTGACGGTATCTTTCGTCTTCGGCGGCGTTTCCGATTGAGGTTTCACTTGAGGCTTCGGCTGTTCTGCCGGTTTTGTGCTCGGTGTTGTCGTATGGGATGTAGACGGTGCCGTCCTGGGCGGCGCGACGGGCGTCGTCGTGTGGGATGTGGACGGCGCGACAGGCGTGGTCGTGCGGGACGTAGACGGGTAGACCGGGCGCCACGTGGATGTGCTCGAAGATGAGCTCGAAGGCGCCGTGGCCGTGCCGGTGCCCGTTGCAGGGGTCGCCGTCGTGTCCGGTGCGGCAGGCGCTGTGGCCTCAGGCGCCGGCGTGTCGAAGGTTTTCGACGATAGGCTGTTGTCCACGATGTCGTAGGGAATGGACAGGCGAATGGACGTGGCCTCCACATCCGACGGATCTTTGTTGTAGCTGATGGAATCGATGTTCAGCTTATAGGATACGCCCTGCAGGGTTTCCAAATACTGACTCAACACGTCGGTGGAGCCGCTGTGCTCCACGACCAAGTTCATGAGCCCGGAATTTTCACCGTCGGGCACCACTTCTTCGCTGGTAATTTCCACATTGGGATCCGACGCGATGTCGTTGGCTACGGCCTGTTCCACTTCCGTTTCTTTTAAGGTGGGCTTTTCGTCGGCAAAGGCCGCTCCGTCCCCTTCTTGGGCGTGGGCCACGGCCGGCGTGGCGTTTAACGCCGCCCGAAGGGCGTCCTGCTGCGTCTTGGGCGCGTGAATAAAGGCGCCGTAGCCCGTACCCGATGCCGCAAAAATAAGCACCGCCGCTAAAGCTGCCTGTTCTTTTTTAGAAAAGTTTCCTTCTTTTATTCGATTAATTGTGTTTTTAATATAAGGCTTCATCTCGCTGTTTCGTTCGGGAATATCCCCTTTGCGCGAAGATAAAAAATCAAGTTTCACACCATCACCTCTTCAAATATTCTATCAAAGGCCTGGAGCTCTGTCGATGGAATTTCAGTGAAATCAACGCAAAAAAAGAGCCTGCAACGGGTGCAAGCTCTTCTTTTAAAAAATAGCATTGGCTTTTCCATAATCGTGAACGGCGCGGGCGATCATTTCGTGGCCTTCGGGCATTAAATGGATGCCGTCGATGTAAAGGGCCGGATCGTTCGGAATCACCGAATCCAAATGAAGGCCGGAGGCTCTCTCGTTCAGCTCCTTCATCTTCTCTTGGAGCGACACGATCATGCTCATGCCGACAAAGAGCTCGTCATCGACGATTTCAGGCGTCGGCGGCACGATAATCACGGCTCGGGCGCCTCGTTTTCGGGCGTAGGCTTCGAGGCTTTCGTAGGCCTTTATGACCTGATCCACGGTGCCTTCGCCCAACAAATCGTTGGCGCCGCCTAAAACCAAGAGCACGTCTCCTTCATTTAGCACAGGAGGCATGTCACAAAGCTCCGTGATCCAAGCGCCGTTCATGCCCAAATTGGCGACGGGCCGGTTCAAAAGCTTTTCCAATCGACTGACCCAGCACTCATCGAAATCCACGCCGTAGCCCGCCACATAAGAGTCGCCAAAAGCGAAGATCTTAGTCAATTTTCTTGCTTTCGATTTCTTCTTTTAATTCGCCTAAGAAATCGGCAAGTTCAACATCGCTGCGTTCATTGCCGTCGCGGTCGCGAACGGAGATCTTGCCGCTGTCCGCTTCTTTTTCGCCGACGATGACCATGTAGTTGACCCGTTCCATTTGTGCGTCGCGGATCTTCTTGCCGATCTTTTCGTTGCGTTCGTCGTATTCGGCACGGATGCCGGCATCGGAAAGTTCTTTGGTGACTTTCAGGGCGTAATCTTCGAATTTTTCACTGATGGGAAGCACTTTTACTTGGACCGGTGCGAGCCACAAGGGGAATTTACCGGCAAAGTGTTCGACTAAAATGCCGAAGAAGCGTTCCATGGAGCCCATGAGGGCGCGGTGACTCATAACGGGTTGTTGTTTTTCGCCCTTTTCGTCCACATAGGTCAATTCAAAGCTTTGGGGCATTTGGAAATCCAATTGAATGGTTCCGCATTGCCAGGTACGACCGATGGCATCGCGCAGGTGGAAGTCGATCTTCGGACCGTAGAATGCGCCGTCGCCTTCGTTGATTTCGTATTCCATTTCCTTGCTGTCCAAGGCTTTTTTCAGCGCTTCAATGGCCATATCCCATTGTTCGTCGGTACCCATGCTGTCTTCGGGACGCGTGGAAAGTTCCACCGTGTAGTCGAAGCCGAAGGTATTGTAAAGTTCATCGGCCAAGTCGATGAGCTTAATGACTTCTTCTTGGATTTGCGAGGGAAGCATGAACACGTGGGCATCGTCTTGGGTAAAGGTACGAACTCTGAACAGGCCGTGGAGGGCGCCGGAAAGTTCGTGGCGGTGCACTTGACCGAATTCCATGAGCTTAATGGGGAAGTCTCTGTAAGAGTGCATGGATTGTTCATAAACCAAAATGGATCCCGGGCAGTTCATGGGTTTGATGGCGTAGTCTTCGCCGTCGATTTTGGTGAAGTACATATTATCGCGGTAGTGATCCCAGTGACCGGAGCGGTGCCACAAGTCTTCGTTTAAGATCATGGGCGTCTTGATTTCGCCGTAGCCCCGTTCAATTTGCAGGTCGCGCCAGAAGCGTTCCAATTCGTTTCTTACGAGCATTCCCTTGGGATGGAAGAAGGGGAAGCCGGGGCCTTCGTCGCGGAAGCTGAACAGATCCAATTCGCGGCCGATCTTTCTGTGGTCGCGACGCTTGGCTTCTTCCAGGCGTTCCATGTATTCGTCGAGATCTTTCTTCTTCGGGAAGGAGATGCCGTAGATCCGTTGAAGCATCTTGTTCTTTTCGTCGCCGCGCCAGTAAGCGCCGGCGATGGAGGTCAGCTTCACGGCCTTAATGTCTTTTACATTTTCCAAATGGGGTCCGCGGCACAAATCCACGTAGTCGCCCAGGGTGTAGATGGAAATTTCTTCGTCGGCGGGGAGATCTTCGATAAGTTCGATCTTGTAGGGTTCGTCCTTGAAGAGTTCTTCCGCTTCGGCTTTGGAAAGAACTTTTCTTTCAAAGACCGGGCCTTCTTTGACGATGGCCTTCATTTCCTTTTCGATCTTTTCCAAATCGTCGGTGCTTAATTGTTCGTCCAAGTCGATATCGTAGTAGAAGCCGTTTTCAATGGAAGGACCGATGGCAAATTTCGTGTTGGGCCACAGGCGTTTGATGGCATAGGCCATTAAGTGGGCCGTGGAGTGCCAGAAGATTTGTTTGCCTTCTTCGTCTTCGAATTTAACGACTTTGATGGTGCCGTCTTCGTCGATAAAATCGTGTTTGCCTAAAATCACGCCGTTGTAAACACAGCCGACGCTGGCTCGTTCCAAGCCTTCGGAAATGTCGGCGATTAATTCTTTCACCGATTTTTTCGATTCATATTCTTTTGAACTTCCGTCGGGATAACTTACTTTAAACATCATTCACCTCAATTAAAAAAACCGACCGTCCCCAAAAGGACGATCGGTACCGTGGTTCCACCTTCATTACTTCTCAAAACATGTAACGCCTGTTAAGCGCTGCCGATTAAGGCAGACGTCGGGGTTGGTTTTCCACAAAATTAAGAGCTTTCACCGTCCTCTTTCGCTAAGGCTTTGTGTACTCGTCCCTTCATTCATGGTAAGAAGTATAGCAGATCCCTGTTGCTTTTGCAACTGTGTTTCTTCTTTATGCCTCATTCTTTAAAAAATTTACAATTTCTTCCGGGGCCATGGCTTTCTCTTCCCCGGTTTTCATGTTGCGAAGCTTGGGCATATTGTTTTCCACTTCCTCACGGCCGAGGACGATGGCATAGGCCACGTTCAGGTGATCGGCGTATTTAAATTTCTTGCCGATTTTTCCCGATTCGCCGTAGAAGATGCAGCGAATTCCTTCGTCTCTCAAAGTCTTTAACAGGCGCAGGCCTTCTTCCTTCGTCTCGTCGAAGGGAATGATCAGGCACTCCGACGCCGCGTCGTCGTAGCTTTTTAAGAGGCCCGCTTCGTTTAATTGGTAATAGAGGCGGGAGAGGCCGATGGAAATGCCCACGCCGGGGAGCTTTTGCTTCGTGTAGTGGCCGGCCAGATTGTCGTAGCGACCTCCGCTACACACGGAGCCGATGGCCGGGTAATCGTCTAAAATGGTTTCGTAGACGGTGCCGGTGTAGTAGTCCAGGCCGCGGGCGATTTTCATGTCGGGAATCATGTGTTTGTCCGACACGCCTAATGTGCGGGCGATGGAGAAGACTCCCTTCAGCTCGCTGACGCCGGTTTTAAATTCCTCGTCCTCGATGGCCATGGCGTCGAGGGCGGCGAATACTTCGTCGGTGGTGCCGGAGATAGCAATAAACTCGGCGATTTTTTCCACGGCGTCATCTGCAAGGCCGATTTTTGAAAGCTCTTCCTTCACCGAATCCACGCCGATCTTATCGACCTTATCTACGATGCGAAGCACTTCTTGGGAATCGTTGATGCCCAGGGCCCGATAAAAGCCGTTTAAAATGCGGCGATTGTTCATGTGAATGGTAAAGGCTTCGAAGCCCAGGTCTTGGAAAGTTTTGGCGATAATCGAAGGGATCTCGCCGTCGTTATATAGAGACAACGATCCGTTTCCGATAATGTCGATATCACATTGGTAGAATTCACGGAAGCGGCCCTTTTGCGCCCGCTCGCCCCGATAGACTTTGCCGATGTGGTAGCGGCGGAAGGGGAAGCTTAAATCGCTGTAATGTTGGGCCACGTAGCGCGCCAAGGGCACGGTGAGGTCGAAGCGCATGGCGATGTCCGTAGAGCCTTTTTTAAAGGCATAGACTTGCTTTTCCGTTTCGCCGCCGCCTTTGGCCAAGAGGACCTCCTCTTTTTCCAAAACCGGCGTGTCGATGGGCAAAAATCCCTTCTCTTCGTAATTTTTCCGAATAATGTCCTTCATCCGATTAAAGACCAATTGATCTTTCGGCAGAAGTTCCATAAAGCCCGGCAATGTGGACGGTTGTACAATCTGACTCATTTTCCTCCTCCTTCTATGACAAACATGGCGATGGATGCGGCCACGTTGGCGTTTAGTGAATCGATGGTTTCTTTCATGGGGATTCGAAGGCGCAGATCCACTTTCTCAAGCAGATCTTCCCGAATGCCTCGGGCCTCGTTTCCCACGATCAATACGATGTTTTCGTTCTCCCCTTCCACGGCCATGCCCTCGCCGCGAATGTCCAGGGCCGCAAAGAGGGCCCGCTCTTTATAGGCGAGGAGTTCTTGGTCTGTGACATAGGCCACGGGCAGGCGAAAGGCCGAGGCCATGGAGGCGCGGATGCACTTGTCGTTGGTGGGATCCACCGTGCCCGGCCCGATGAGCACCCCGTCGAAGTGAAAGGCTTCGGCGGAGCGGATCATGCCTCCTAAATTCCCCGGATCCTGCACGCCGTCGGCGTAGAGAAAGCGGCCGCATTCGGGAAGGCTTTCGGCATCCACGAGAAAACTGCGGCACAGGGCGATGATGCCCTGGTCCGTTTCCGTGGACACCAATTCGTTAAAGAGGCGGTGGTCCAAAAGGGTCACTTCTACCTCTGCCTTTTCAATCAAAGATCGGTGCTGCTCGACTTTTTCTTTATCGACGATCAGCTCCATCACATAGCCTTCGGCCATGACCTCCTCGATGACCACGGCGCCTTCCACCAATAGGGTGCCCGATGCTTTTCGGTATTTTTTGTCCTTCAGCTTTTTCCACGACTTAAAGCGGCTGTTGTCTTTCGAATTAATGGTTTTCATCGACTCACGCATTTTTCATTTGTTTCAAATCGTCGTCGCTGCCGAAGAAAATAATAATGTCGTTTCGATTCAGCACTTCTTCGGCGACGTGGCGCACGATCAGGTCCTTGCCCCGGCGAATGGCAATGACATTGACATTAAATTCGCTGCGCAGCTGGAGTTCGCGAATGCTCTTTCCGATCCAATCTTCCGCCACTTCGTATTCCACGATGCCGTAGTCGTCGGACAATTCAAAGTAATCGGTAATCCCGTTGTCCGTCAATTGTTTCGCCAGGCGCATGCCCATGTCGATTTCCGGATAAATAATCGTGTGGGCGCCGAGGCGCTTTAAGATATGGCCGTAGCGCTTCGTCGGCGCCTTGGCGACGATCAAAGGAACCCCCGCTTCCACGCAGGCGATGGTGGCCATAATGGCGGAATCCAAACTGCTTCCGATGGCGATGACGGCGCAATCGAAATTGCTCAGGCCCAGATCGTCGAAGACATCTTCGTCCATGAGATCGGCCTCAATGGCCGTGGTGACATTTTCCGACACGTACTTCACCCGCTCGGGATTCATGTCCACCGCCAAGACGTCGTTGTGCATATTATATAAGGTCTTTGCCACCGTCGATCCGAGGCGACCGAGGCCGAAGACGATAAAACTTTTAACCATGGTTCTCTCCTATCCCACGATAAATTTTCCTTCCGCATAGCGGAATTTGCGCTTGTGTTCTCTGTGAAACAGCCCCATGGCGAAAGTCGTCGGGCCGATTCGTCCCAAATACATGGTAAATGCCAAAATTAATTTTGATGAATTTCTAAGCATCTGTGTAATGCCCCGCGTGACACCGACGGTGCCGAAGGCGGAAAAAGTTTCGAATAAGGCGTCCAAAAACTTTATATTTCCCCCTTCAAACATGACCACGGCGGCGGACACGGCAAAGACCAAGGCCACCCCGATGACAAAGAGGGAGTAGGCCTTTCGCACGATGTCTTTTCCCACGCGGCGATGAAACATTTCCGTGTCGTCGCTGCCGCGGAGGCTGGCCCAGGTGGCCGCCAAGACGATGGCGAAGGTGGTGGTCTTTAAACCGCCGGCCGTGGAGCCCGGGGAGCCGCCGATAAACATTAAGAGGCAGCTGCCGAAGGCCGTAGGATCGGTAATGCTTCCCATGTCCAGGGAATTAAATCCCGCCGTCCGAAAGGTGGTGGACTGAAAGAAAGATGCCAAAAGCTTTTCAGACAGAGGCATGGGCGCCAAGGTGAGGGGATTGTTCCACTCGAAGACGGAGACCATGACGGTGCCTGCGATCAACAGGGCGGCGGTGGTGACGAAGACCAACTTCGTATGGGGACTCAGGCGGCGGCGCGTTCTGTACCGCCACAGATCCGAGTAGACAACGAAGCCCAATCCCCCTAAAATGATCAAGGCGGCGATGGTTAATGTGATCAAAAAGTCGCCCTGAAAAGGCACGAGGGAGTCGCCGAACAGGTCGAAGCCGGCGTTACAAAAGGCGCTCACGGAGTGAAACAGAGAAAATGCGATGCCTTTTTTCACGCCGTAAAGAGGCACGAGATGAAACGACATCACGAGCGCTCCCACCCCTTCGATGGCCAAAGTCAGGAGGGTGGCGAATTTCAACAGGCGCACCAGGCCCGTTAAGCTGTCGGCATTGAGCTGCTCTCTGATATACAATCGCCCCGTTAAGGAAATACGCTGACCGGTAAAAATCGAAATCCACATGAGCATGGTCATGGTGCCCAGGCCGCCGATTTGAATTAAGCCGATAATAATGCATTTCCCGAAGACGGTCCAGCCGGCTGCCGTGTTGCGCACGATGAGTCCGGTGACGCAAGAGGCCGAGGTGGCGGTGAACAGTGCATCGACAAAGCCTGCCGATGTGTGATCGGCCGAGGCTTGAGGAAGCATCAAAAGCAATGTTCCGATTGAAATTAAAACCAAAAAGGAAATTGCCAGGACAAAGGGCGGGTTATGAGAAATTTTTTTCTGAAGACGATTCGGTAATTTCACGCTCTGCTCCTAAAATAAAATACACCCCACAGGGAGTGTCCCCATGGGGTGTAGCGCTTATTCTCCCTTAGCTACTTGAACGAGTTGTGCAAATGCATCCGGGTCGTGAATTGCCAATTCGGAAAGAACCTTGCGGTTAATGTCTACATTGGCCTTTTTTAATCCACTGATAAAGCGGCTGTAGCTCATGCCGTTCAAACGTGCGGCGGCATTGATTCTCGTAATCCAAAGTTTACGGAAATCTCTCTTTCTTTGCTTTCTGCCTGCAAAGGAGTAGCTCATGGAGCGCATAACCGCTTGGTTTGCTACGCGGTATAATTTCGATTTTGCTCCGAAGTAGCCCTTTGCTTGTTTTAATACTTTTTTATGACGACGCTTTGCGTTGACGCCTCTTTTTACTCTAGCCATGTCTTACCTCCCCGATTACGGAATCATGTTGTCGATGCGGCGAGCATCGGACTTGGAAACCAACGATCCTTTACGCAGATTCCGCGTTCTCTTTGCTGTCTTTTTGCCCGTTAAGTGGCCTTTGTAAGCTTTGAATCTTCTCAATTTGCCGGTTCCCGTTCTGGTGAAACGCTTGGCGGAACCTCTATGCGTTTTCATTTTACCCATTGTATTCCTCCTACTTATTCTCCGATTTCGAGCGGAAAAACATAACCATATTTCTGCCTTCCATCTTCGGTTTTTTGTCTACTTCCCCGTATTCCGAGACAAGTTCCGTAAATTCATCCAAGACTTCGCGGCCGATTTCGGTGTGACCCATTTCTCTTCCGCGGAAGCGGACGGCGACCTTTAAGCGGTTTCCGTCTTTCAAGAAATCCTTGGCTTTATTGGCCTTCGTGTTTAAATCATGGGTCTCGATTTTCGGCGTCAAGCGGAGTTCTTTTACCGTAATCGTCTTTTGTTTCTTCTTCGCTTCCTTTTCCTTCTTCATCATATCGTAGCGATATTTTCCGTAGTCAAGAACGCGGCAGACCGGCGGCTTCGCCTTCGGCGCAATATTGACGAGATCCAATTTAAATTCGTCAGCAATAGCTCTTGCTTTTTCAATGGATACAATACCTAACTGTTCACCTTCGGGATCAATTAAGCGCACTTCTTTCGCGCGAATTTCTCCATTGATTTGAATTTCTTTAATGACTAAACACCTCCATAGGCAACAAAAAAAGCGGGCACACAAAGACCCGCCATAAAACTGGAACATAACCTTAAAACGTAGTCGTAAGGTGAGAAGCGGACTTCTTCTTCATGCCCGAATAGTGTATCAAATTCCCGGGCGCATGTCAAGCTTTTTCTATTTCGGCCAGGATATGATTCAGTTTCGTTTGGATTAAATCCACCGCCACTTTGTTGTGGCCCCCTTCCGGGACGATGATGTCGGCGTAGCGCTTCGACGGCTCCACAAATTGCAAATGGGCCGGCCGCACCGTGGCCATGTACTGATCGATGACCGAATCCAAGCTGCGCGCCCGTTCCTTCATGTCCCGCTTGATTCGACGAAGGATGCGCACGTCGCTGTCCGTGTCCACGAAAATCTTCATGTCCAAGAGATCCAGAACCCGAGGCTCGGAGAAAAGCAAGATCCCTTCGATTAAGATAATGTCCTTGGGCTCCAGGCGGATCGTCTCTATTTTGCGATTGTGCACGGAGAAATCGTACTCCGGCATATCCACGCTTTTCCCCGCCTTTAAGGCGATCAAATGCTCGATGAACAGATCGTTGTCAAAGGCAAAGGGATGGTCGTAATTGGTTTTCACACGCTCTTCGAGAGACAAATGGCTTTGATCCTTGTAGTAATTGTCCTGACGGATCACCGTGCAGCGGGCGTCGCCGGTGTTTTTCAAGAGCTGCTCGGTGACGGTGCTCTTGCCGCTTCCCGATCCGCCGCAAATGCCGATTAAGATTGGTTTCAATCCTGCACCTTCTTTCGAATCATATCCTTCGCTTCCACCGCTTGAGGTACGATGGCGGTAAATACCTGCCGCGCCTTATTGGCCACCTCCATGGGCGCGCCTTCCTCGTCGACCATGTCGTCGATGGTCCACGTGAAGAAATCTTTTCCCGGGCCGAAGACTTCCACTTCGTCGCCGCAGAAAATTCGGTTCCGCTGCTCGATGGTGGCCCGCTTCGTCTCGGGATCGTAGTCCAAGACGACGCCGACGAAGTCGTAATCTTTGATATAAGTCACGGAATCGCTGATGCCCTCGGGGCCTTTGGCTTCGGAATAGTAAAAGCCCGTGGTGAAGTCCCGGTGGGATACTTTTTTTATCTCTTCGAGCCAACGGGGATCGTAGCGATAGTTTTTCGGATCGGCGTAGTAGGCGTCAATGGCCATGCGATAGGCCCGAATCACCGTGGCCAGGTAATAGGCGCTCTTCACCCGCCCTTCGATCTTGAGGGACCGAATCCCCGCCTCAATCAATTCGTCGATGTGCTCGATCATGCAGAGGTCCTTGGAGTTTAAAATAAAGCTCCCCTCTTCCGTGGATTCGACGGGGAAGTACTCGCCCGGACGGTTCTCTTCCACGAGATGGTATTTATAGCGACAGGGCTGAGCGCAGTCTCCCTGATTGGCGTCGCGCCCCGTCATGTAATTGCTCATGAGGCAGCGGCCGCTGTAACTCATGCACATGGCGCCGTGGACGAAAGTTTCGATTTCCACGCCTTCCACGTCTTTTTCAATGGCGCGGATCTCCTCCAAGGTAAGTTCCCTGGCGAGCACCACCCGCTCGGCGCCCAAGTCTCGCCAAAAGCGCACGGTTTCGCTATTGGTCAAGCTCCCCTGGGTGCTCATGTGAATGGGAAGTTTCGACGCCTTTTTCGCTCGCATAAAGATGCCGGGATCGGCGACGATTACCGCGTCCACTCCCGCTTCTTCCAATTCGGCGAGGTAGTCGTCCAGCCCGTCGAAATCCTTGTCGTGGGGAATAATATTTAAGGTCACGTGGACTTTTTTTCCTCGGGCGTGGGCATATTCGACGCCTTCTTTAATTTTTTCAACGGAAAAGTTCTTCGACGCCTTTCTCAGGCCGAAGGCTTCTCCCCCTAAGTAGACCGCATCGGCTCCGTAGTCGATGGCGGTTTTTAATTTCTCCAAATCCCCTGCCGGTGCCAAAAGTTCTATCTTATCCATCCAATCTCCTTATTAACAACAATCCGTCGCCGACGGGCAACACCGTGGCCGATAAGTTATCCGCACGGAGCACCCGGTACAAGAGGCGTTTCAGCCTTTTCACGATGGTGATTTTTCGGCGCTTAAATAATTTCTTTGACGCGAGCATGCCGTGAAAAAGCACATTGTCCATGAGGATGACGCCCCCGGGGGCCAGTCTGCGCAAACTTTCTCTCAGGTAGATTTCGTATTGCCCCTTGGCCGCGTCGATAAATATAAAATCGTAGCTGCCCTCGTCCTTTTGAATAAATTCTGCGGCGTCTGCGACGATGAGGTGAATCCTGTCTTCCAAATTTTGATTTTGAAAATGGGTGCGGGCATTCACGGCCCGGTCGGGATCCAGCTCCACCGTGGTAATTTCCGCATCGGGCAGTGCCCGAGCCATCATGGAGGCGGAATAGCCCACCGCCGTCCCCAGTTCCAAAATGCTTTTCGCTCCCAGAAGCGGCAGAAAGAAATTCAAAAAGTTTTCCACCTGCGCGTCGATAATGGGCACGCCCTCGGCTTCGGCGAAGGCGCGCAAATCCTTCAAATAACCGGCGGGCTCGGGAAAGAGCTGCGCCAAATAGTCTTCGATAAACGGTTCTGTTACATGCATGAGAAAAAAGCCGGTTAAACCGGCTATTATACATCCATAATGATGGGCAGGATCATGGGATTTCTTCGCGTCTTCTTGAAGATGAAGTTTCTTAAATCGTCGCGAATTTGCGATTTAATCGAAGACCAATCCTTGATGTTTTGACGCTTGCAATTCTCCACAGATTTCGTCACCATGTCACGCACTTCGTTCATCAAATCCGTGGATTCGCGAACGTAGACGAAGCCTCTGGAAATAATGTCCGGACCGGAAACCATTTGGCCGGTTTTTTTGTTCATGGCGATAATGGCAATGATCAAGCCGTCTTCGGCCAGGTGTTTTCTGTCCCGAAGCACGATGTTTCCCACATCGCCGATGCCCAAGCCGTCGATCAACACTTGTCCCGCTTCCACATCTTTCACGCGACGAGCCTCGGTCTTGGTCATTTCCAGGCAGTTGCCGTTGTCCATCATGAAAATATTGTTCTTTGGAACGCCCATCTTTTGCGCCACTTCCGCGTGCTTCAATAAGTGCTTGACTTCCCCGTGAATCGGGATAAAGAATTTGGGCTTCAAGAGATTCAAAAGGAGCTTGTGCTCTTCCTGATAGGCGTGGCCGGAGACGTGGATTTCCGACAAGGATTCGTAGATGACGCGCACGCCCTTGTCCAGCAGGCGATTGATGACCGTGTTCACCGCGCTTTCGTTTCCGGGAATCGGATGGGCGGAGAGAATAATCACGTCATCTTTGGTGAGCTGAATGCGCTTGTGCTCGCCGGTGGAAATCCGGGTCATGGCGCTCATGGGCTCGCCTTGGCTCCCCGTGGTAATTAAAACCAATTGGCGGGGATTGTATTTGTTCATGTCCTTAATGTCTACGATGGTGTTGGGCTTCACTTTTAAATAGCCTAAATTTTCCGCAATGCCCATGACATTCAACATGCTTCGGCCGCTTAAGACCACTTTCCGATTGTAGCGTTCCGCCGCCGTAATGATCTGTTGGATCCGATACACATTGGAAGCGAAGGTGGCGATAATAATTCGGTTGTTGCGCATAAGGGCGAAGAGGCGGTCAAAGGTGGCGCCGACCTTGCGCTCGCTCATGGAAAATCCTTCCCGAAGCACATTGGTGGATTCGCTGAACAGGGCCAGGACGCCGCGGTTGCCGATTTCGGCCAGGCGATTTAAGTCGATGGGATCGCCGGATATCGGCGTAAAGTCCACTTTAAAGTCTCCGGAGTGAACCAACACACCCAGAGGCGTGGTAATGGCAAGAGCCGCCGCATCGGGAATGGAGTGGTTCACTTGCACCCATTCCACTTCAAAGAACTTGCCGATTTTTACCGGCTGCTTGTAGCTCACGTTCACCATTTTCGTGGAGCGCAGGAGGCGGTGTTCCTTTAATTTGTTTTCCAACAGGGCCAAAGTCAATTTGGTTCCGTACACGGGCACATTGATCTGTTTCAACACATAGGGCACGGCGCCAATATGGTCTTCGTGGCCGTGGGTGATGACGATGCCCTTGATTTTTTGCTTGTTCTTAATTAAATACTGAATATCCGGGATGACGATGTCGATGCCCGGCATATCTTCTTCGGGAAAGGTCATGCCGCAATCGACGACGATAATCTCGTCCTTGTATTCGATGACGGTCATGTTCTTTCCCACTTCGCGCATCCCGCCTAAGGGAATGATGCGAAGCTTCTCTTTATACTTCATTGGCTTCTCCTTCTTTTTTGCGACTGCACTTGTCACAAATGCCGTAGAATTTTAAATTATGATCGGTAATGTGAAAGTGCACGGTTTTTTCTATTTCTTCTTCTAAATCGTCCAGTAAATCCACATTGACTTCCGTAATTTCGTGGCAGACATTACAGACCAAGTGGTGGTGCTTATGCTTTTCGTCTTCGAGGCGACGTTCGTAGCGCGTCGTGCCGTCTTCGAAGGTAAGTGCCGTTAAAAAGCCGATGGATTCCAAGAGGCTCACGGCGCGATAAACGGTGGCGATACCGATTTCGGGCATTTTCTTGCCGGCGTAATGAAACACCTCTTCTGTCGTCATGTGTTCGCCTTCTCTTTCGGCAAAAACTTCCATAACTACCTGACGCTGTTTGGTAAACTTATAGCCTTTTTCTTGCAAAAACTCTTTAAATGTATTGTCCATGGGATACCACCTATATTCGTTCCTGTCGCTGATCGCCGAAAACACGACAAATAAAGGCCCTTCGCCTAAAGAGGCAATTGATCCAAGTAGGTTTGAAGGATCAACACGGCCGCCAATTTGTCCACGTGTTTCTTTCTGTTTTCTCTTCGAACGCCGCCTTGCATAAGTACCGCTTCGGCGCTTGATGTGGTCAGTCGTTCGTCCACATAAATAATTTCCATGCCCAACGCTTCCTTCAAGTAGTCGGCGTAATTCATGGTTCTTTTCGCCTGAAAGCCCAAAGTATTGTTCATGTTTTTCGGCAACCCGACGATCAGCTTTTCAACGTCGTACTTGTCGATCAGCGCCTTGAGCGCCGCTGCATCTTCCGCCTTCGATGCCCGAATAATCGTCGTCACCCCTTGGGCGGTGATGCCCAAAGGATCGGAGACGCTGACACCGATGGTCTTGTTTCCAATATCCAGTCCTAACAATCGTTTCATTTTAAATCACTTTAATGCAAAATTCAGGGCAGACTGTGGCGCAGTAGCCGCACAAAATGCACTTGTCGTTCACCACGGCACGGCCGTCTTCTACGTGAATGGCATCTTGTTTGCAGCGCCTTTCGCAACTGCCGCAGCCGATACAGTAATCGCCGATAATCAGCTTCCGCTTCTTTTTCGATACATCCTCCAGGGCACGCTCGTTTTCTTCGCCACGCAAAAAAAGATCCGCGTTGTAGTCGATTTCTTCCTTGGACTGCATGCCGATTGCGGTCGAGTCGATGCAGTCGATGGATGAAATCCACTTTAAAGACGCTCTGTTTTCGGCGATTAAATGGCCGCCGCCCAGGGCTTTCATGGAATAGATACCGATGCCCTTTTTGTGTCTCTGTTCAATGGCATGGAGCATCTCTTCCGGCGTGCCGTCTTGAATCCCCACGCCCCGTCGATTGATGATGGGATGGATCACCTCGATCTCGGGGAAAAGGGCCGTGGCATTGACGCAACCGATAAAATGGGTGGAAATTCCGATGGCGCGAATGTATCCCGCCTGTTTTAATTCCACCAGGCGGTTTAATGCGCCCTTGTGCCCCTTTAGAGTCAGGAGGGATTCCTGTTCGTGCAACATGAAAATGTCGATGTAGTCCGTGTCCAATTCCTTCAGCGCTTTATTTACGCTTGCATCGGCCGTCTTTTCGTCGTAGCAGTAGGCCTTGGATGTAATCACCCATGCCTCACGCCCGAGTTCTTTAATCGCCCCGCGAATGTAGGCGTAATTATCGTAGATTTCCGCCGTATCTATAAAGTTGATACCCTTTTCGTGGGCATAAACCAATAGTTCCGTGCCTTTTTTTAAGGGCAAATTCGCCTGAAATCTCGAAAATGTCAACGAGCCGTAGCACAGTGGCGACACTTCGATCCCTGTTTTTCCTAAAACTGCCATAAATCGCTCCTAAAAACAGAATAGAGATGAGCCCAAGCCCATCTCTATTCTTCCTTTAAATAGAATGTCAGTAACTCTGACAGAAGTTCGTCACGTTCAATGGATTGAATGATGCTGCGCGCATCTAAGTGGCTGGTTATATAGGTGGGATCTCCGGATAATATATAGCCAATAATTTGATCGACCGGATCGTATCCCTTGTCTTCTAACGCATGAAAAACAGTGGTAATTCCCTTACGGATTTTTTCGCTGTCCCCATTGGTTTTTTCGAAGATATGCGTTTCAAACTGATTATTGTCCATATAATCTCCTCCATAGGAGCATTATACCACAAATTCCACCGGCCGACATTAGTTTCCTATGGCATTTACAATATCTTTTACCCGGGCCATGGCCTCTTCCACTTTGCCCGCATCCTTTGCACCGGCCGTGGCCATGTCCGGACGACCGCCACCGCCGCCGCCGGCAATTTTCGCCACTTCGCGCACGATGTCGCCGGCTTTAAAGCCTTTTTCGATAAGGCTCTTCGGCGAGGCGCAGACGAAGTTGACTTTGCCGTCTGAGACGGTGGATAAGACGATCAGGGCATTTTCTTTGTCGCGAAGTTTTTCCGCCATGTTTCTGAGATCTTCCACGGCGACGTCGGTGAAGTGGCCGCGAATGACATGGATGCCCGCGATGGATTCCACATCGCCCACTTCTTCGGCCATTTTGCTCTTGGCCATGTCGGCGTGGAGTTTCGTCAGTTCTTTTTCCAGGCCCTTTTCCTTATCCAGGTGTTGAACCAATTTGTCGATGACCACGTCGTCGGTGGCCTTTAAGAGACCGGCGATTTTTTTGTTTACGCCTATGGAGCGGTTTAAAAGTTCATAGACCGCAGGGCCCGTCACAGTTTCCATGCGGCGCACGCCGGCGGAAATGCCGCTTTCCGACAGGATTTTAAACAGGCCGATTTGCGCCGTATTGTCCACATGGGTCCCGCCGCAAAGTTCCTTGGAGTAGTCTCCCATGGAGACGACGCGCACCTCGTCGCCGTATTTATCTTCAAATAAACCGACGGCGCCTGCATCTTTCGCTTCGTCGTAGGAAAGTATTTCCGTCTTCACGGGCAGGGATTTGAAAATCGACTCGTTTACCGCTTCTTCGACGGCGCGAAGATCTTCGTCCGATACGCCTTCGTAGTGGGTGAAGTCGAAGCGCATAAAGTCGGGACCCACATAGGAACCCGCTTGATTGACGTGATCGCCTAATTGATCTTTCAGGGCCTTGTGGAGCAAGTGGGTGACAGAGTGGTTGCGGCGAATCTTTTCTCTTCGCTTTTTATCCACGACGGCGTCGACTTTTCCCGGCGCGGCGATGCCTTCTTCCACCGTGCCCACGGCATAGATGTGGCCGGTCTTGGTCTTTTGCGTATCTTCCACGCGGATTTTAAATCCGTCTGCGGTAATATATCCCGTGTCGCCGATTTGGCCGCCGCTTTCGCCGTAGAAAGGCGTCGGCGTCAAATAGAACAGGCCCTTTTCTCCGGCGCCTAATTGTTCTACTTCTTCGCCCTTGGCGAGAATGTGCAGGAGCGTCGCTCCGGTGACTTCCGTGGTTTCGTAGCCCACGAATTCGATGGCTTCATCCACGTCGTTCAGCTCGAAGGAGGAGGCGCTTGACCAACCGATTTCGTCGGAATCGTCCCGGGCTTCTCTGGCCCGTACTTTTTGGGCTTCCATTTCTTTTTCAAAGCCCGCTTCATCTAATGTGAAGCCGGATTCGGCGAGAATTTCTTGGGTGAGATCCACCGGGAAGCCGTAAGTGTCGTAAAGCTTAAAGGCTTCGGCGCCGGAAAGTTCCTTCTTGCCTTCTTTGTTTAATTTTTCGATTTCTTCATCTAAGAGGCTCATGCCCGTTTCCAGAGTCTTTAGGAAGCGCTCTTCTTCGCGTTTAATGACGCGGGCGATGACCTCGCGATTGTCGTCCAATTCCTTGTACTGCACTTTCCATGAGTCGATGACGCTTTCGGAAAGTTTGTATAAAAACGCCCCATCGATGCCAAGATTGCGCCCGTGTTTTGCGGCGCGACGGGTGAGGCGCCGTTCCACGTAGCCTCGGCCTTCGTTGGAGGGCACGATGGAATCGGAAATCATAAAGGTAATGGCGCGAATGTGGTCGGTAATGACGCGGACGGACTCGTCTTTTTTCTTGTCCGTGCCGTATTCGTAATGGGCCATGGCGCAGATGTCTTCCAAAATCGCGTGAATGGCGTCGATTTCGAAGATATTATTGGCCTCTTGAAGCACCGATGCGATCCGCTCAAGACCCATGCCCGTGTCGATGTTGGGGTTGGCGAGGGGATGGTACTCCCCTTCTTCATCTTTGTCGAATTGGGTAAAGACCAAATTCCACACTTCGATGTAGCGGTCGCAATCGCAGCCGGGTTTGCAGTCCGGATCGCCGCAGCCGTGTTTTTCGCCGCGGTCGAAGTAGATTTCCGAGCAGGGGCCGGAGGGGCCCACGGCGAGTTCCCAGAAGTTGTCGTCTTTTCCCAAACGCACGATGCGCTCTTTCGGCAGGCCGATTTCTTCGTTCCAAATGGCGAAGGCTTCGTCGTCGTCTAAATAGACCGTGGCCCAAAGAAGGTCCGGATCGATTTCCAAGACGTCGGTTAAGAAGCCCCAAGCCCAATGAATGGCTTCGCGCTTAAAGTAGTCGCCGAAGGAAAAATTGCCGAGCATTTCAAAGAACGTGGCGTGCCGGTCGGTCTTACCCACGTTTTCGATGTCACCGGTGCGGATGCACTTTTGCGAGGTGCACACGCGGTGTGCGGGAGGTTCCGCTTCTCCTGTAAAGAATTTTTTCATCGGCGCCATGCCCGCACCGATAAGAAGCAGGGATTTGTCTCCCTGGGGTACTAAGGAAAAACTGGGCAGAGCCAAGTGTTCGTTTTGTTCAAAATAGTCCAAGAACGCCGAGCGTATCTCGTGTAATCCCAATGGTTTCATAATGCCTCCCGATATTTGTATAGTCTCTGTATAAAATTATAAAGTCGCATGGACCGAAAGTCAATTTTCTTGCACCGATTCGGCCCTTGAGAAAAAGAAATAAGCGGCAGTTAAACCGCCGCTCATTGCACTTTTCTTAATTCTTCTTTTCTTCGCTTTCCGTCTCTTAACTTCATGGCGATGAAGTTTTTTATAATCACTAAAATAGAGAAGATGGGCACGGAAAGGATCATGCCGATGACGCCGAAGGTGCCGCCGCCGATAAAGATACACAGGAGCACAATGGCCGGGTGAAGGCCCGTGCGCTTGCCCAAAATTTTCGGGGCAAACAGATTGTTTTCCGCCCATTGTAAAAAGACGAAGAGCACGGCCACCCATAGGGCCTTTGTCCAGGAATCCATAAAGGAGAAGAAAAAGGCGGGGACAAAGGCCAGGAAGGGGCCGATGTATGGAATGATGTCGGCGATCATGGTAATGAGGCCGATGGCCACGGCGAAGTTCACGCCTAAAATAAAGAGCATTAACATGGTCATGAGACCGACGATGAAGGCGAGGAGCAATTTCCCTTTCACAAATTCCATCATGGCCGAATTGATTTCCCCGGCCAAATAGAGAATGTCCGAGCGATAACCGGAGGGAATGGCCTTGTACATTTTTACCTTTATGCGGTTTTTATCTACAGTAAAGTAGTAGGTTAGAATCAAAACCAGAACAAAAGTAACCATGCGACCCAAGGCGGCGTACATGCCGCTGGCCATGGAGCGCACCTGATCCAGCAGGTTGTTTTCCAAGGCATTTAAATAGGCTTCCACCTGTTTCTGTCCGCTGGACATGATCCGCTTCATATCCAGGTTCGTCATCTTTTCGATCTGATCGGAAGCATCCAGTATGCGGGCGTTCAACTCGTTTAGCCACTGTGGCAGAGCCACAAAGAGGTTTCTCAGCTCTTCGATTGTCTTCGGCAGAACCACGACAAAGAGGAGCACCAAGACGAGAATAAAGCCCACGTAGACGATCAAGACGCCGAAGCGCCTCGGAATTCGTTTCGTCTCCAAATAGTTCACCAAGGGATTAATGATGTAGGCGAGGATCATGGAGATCACGAGGGCCGCCAGGGCCGTTCGTATGACGGGAAATTTTGAAAACACGTAGCGCAGGGCGATCAGTGCCAAAATTCCCAAGAGGATAAAGCCGACGACTTTCAAGTCCACGTGAATGCGTCGGCTCTTGTCGATGTACTGGTTTCCGATGTTTATGAGATAGTAAACGCTTAATGCGATGAGCAAAATGAGCAAAATGCCCCGGATGACCACGAGGAAATTCGGCGTCACCACATTGAAGAAGGAATCGAATTGATTCAATTGATTCATAGGCTACCTCATATCCGCAAGGGACATGGAATTTAATACGCCGTCGACTTCGTCTTGAATGCGATCCAAAATGGACTTGGCCGAGCAGGCCACGCCCCGGTCGCAGTTGATTTCCTCATCGCCGGTGCAGCAGGAAAAAGCCATTTCTCCTTCGAGGGCCGCGATCACCTCGCCGATGGCGATGTCTTCCGGCGGCGAAGCCAATACATAGCCCCCTTGTGCGCCGCGAATGCTTTCAACTAAGTTCCGTTTTTTCAAGCGTGAAAACAATTGTTCCAAATAGGCCACGCTAAGGCCTTCCGCCTCGGCGATGTAATTAACCGAAAGAGGGCCTTTGCCGTAATTTTCGGCTAAATGGTACATGGCCATGAGGCCGTAACGACCTCTGGTCGATAACTTCATGTCTTCACCTCCTTAATTCCGAGTTGTTTTCTATGAATAAGATACCCTATTCATTTCGTCCTGTCAAACTACTTGACAACAACATTCAAAATTTTGCCCGGAACGTAAATTTCCTTTACGACGGTTTTGCCTTCCGTTTGTTTGGCGAAGTTTTCGTCATTGTGCATGGCTTCAAAGGCTTCTTCTTTCGTCGCCTCTCTCGGTAAGGTGATTTTATAGCGCACTTTGCCGTTGAATTGAACGGGCACTTCGATAACATCTTCGATGGTTTTTTCTTCGTCGAAGGTGGGCCAGCTTTGTTCGCACAGGTAGCCGCCCAGTTTGCACATATCCCAAAGCTCTTCCGTAATGTGGGGTGCCACGGGATTTAAGAGAATGAGGAAGGTCTTAAATTCAGCCGCGTTCAAGCCGACTTTTTGGAAGAGATTCACGGCGCTCATCAATTGGGCGATGGCCGTGTTGGCTTTTAAGTGTTCGTAGTCGTAGCTGACTTTTTTAATGGTTTGATGCATGAAGATTTCCGTCTCTTTTCTGTATGCATCCCCCGGTTGAACATTTTCCGCCAGATTCCATACTCTTTCCAGGAAGCGGCGGCAGCCTTTGACGCCGTTGTCGGACCAGGGCACGGATTTTTCAAAGTCGCCGATAAACATTTCGTAAGTTCTCAAGGTGTCGGCACCGTAGAGGTTGACGATGTCGTCGGGATTGATGACATTGCCGCGGCTCTTACTCATTTTGCCGCCGTCTTCGCCTAAGATCATGCCGTGACTCGTCCGCTTTTGATAGGGCTCTTCCGTATTGACGACGCCGATGTCGTAGAGGAACTTATGCCAGAAGCGGGAGTAAAGCAGGTGAAGGGTGGTGTGTTCCATGCCGCCGTTGTACCAATCCACGGGCATAAAGTATTCGAGAGCGTCTTTTCCGGCCAAAGCCTCGTCGTTGTTGGGATCGGTGTAGCGCAGGTAGTACCAGCTGCTGCCGGCCCAGTTGGGCATGGTATCCGTTTCGCGCATGGCGGGCTTGCCGCATTTCGGGCAAGTAGTGTGGACCCACTCTTCGACAGCCGCCAAGGGCGATTGGCCGTTATCCGTGGGCTCGTAATTTTCCACTTCGGGCAGTTCCAAAGGCAGCTCATCTTCGGGGATCGGTACCCATCCGCAGTCGTCGCAGTGAACGAGGGGGATCGGCTCGCCCCAGTAGCGTTGTCTCGAGAAGACCCAGTCACGCAATTTATAATTGGTTTGGCGATTGCCCAGGCCTTTTTCCGTAATCCATTCGATCATTTTGTGAATGGCATCTTCCACTTCCATGCCGTCCAGGAAGCCGGAATTGATCATGTGGCCCGCATGAATGTCCACATAGGCCGCTTCGTCCACATTTCCGCCGTCGATCACGGGAACGATGGGCAGATCGAATTTCTTTGCAAATTCCCAGTCGCGCTCGTCGTGGGCGGGCACGGACATAATGGCGCCGGTGCCGTAGGTCATTAAGACGTAGTCGGAAATCCAAATGGGAATCTCCTTGCCGTTGGCCGGGTTAATGCCCCAAAGACCTTCCAGCGGCACGCCGGTTTTTTCTTTGGAAAGCTCCGTCCGCTCGAAATCCGATTTCTTTTCCACTTCCGCAATGTAGGCGTCCACGTCGTCGATGTTTTTAATCATATCGCGGTGGTCTTTTACAATGGGGTGTTCCGGCGCAACGACCATGTAGGTGGCGCCGAACAAGGTATCGGGGCGGGTGGTAAATACGTTCAGTACCGTGTCCGTATCCTTCACTTCAAAATGAATTTCCGCGCCGACGCTCTTGCCGATCCAGTTCCGTTGTTGAATCTTTACGGGTTCGATAAAGTCGACGTGATTCAATCCTTCCAGAAGGCGATCGGCATAGGCGGTGATCTTCAACATCCATTGGCTGATGCGTCTGTGTTTTACTTCCGCGCCGCAGCGTTCGCATTTTCCGCCGATGACTTCTTCGTTGGCCAAGCCTATTTTACAGGAGGGGCACCAGTTGACGGGCATCTCTTCCTTGTAAGCCAAGCCTTGTTTAAACAGTTGCAGAAAGATCCATTGGGTCCAGCGGTAATATTTCGGATCGGTGGTGTTGATTTCTCGCGACCAGTCGAAGCTGAAGCCCAGGCTCTTTAATTGCTTTTTAAAATTGGCGATGTTTTTTTCCGTAATGATACGGGGATGAATTTTGTTTTTAATGGCGTAGTTTTCCGTAGGCAGGCCGAAGGCGTCCCAACCCATGGTGAAAATGACGTTTTCGCCTTCGTAGCGGCGCTTTCTGGCTACAATGTCCAGAGCCGTGTAGGGGCGCGGGTGGCCGACGTGAAGCCCTTGTCCCGAGGGATAGGGAAACTCGACTAAGGGATAAAACTTTTTCTTTCCGGGTTCGATGACGGCCTTATAGGTTTCGTGTTCGTCCCAAAAATCTTGCCATTTCTTCTCGATGACTTTCGGATCATAATTTTTCATCGTAAACGCCTTTCTAAAACTCTGCATTGCCGACGGTCCGCGGGAAGGGAATCACGTCGCGGATGTTTTTCATGCCGGTAATGTACATAACGGCTCGCTCAAATCCCAATCCGTAGCCGGAGTGAACCACACTGCCGTAGCGGCGAAGGTCCATGTACCAGCTGTAGCTTTCTTCGTCTAAACCGAAATCCTTTAATTTCTCGACGAGCACGTCCATCCTCTCTTCCCGTTGGCTTCCGCCGATAATTTCTCCGATGCCGGGCACCAGGAGATCCATGGCGGCGACGGTCTTCTTGTCTTCGTTTTCGCGCATGTAGAAGGCCTTGATTTCCTTGGGATAGTCCACAATAAAGACGGGCTTTTTGTAAACTTCTTCCGTAATGTAGCGTTCGTGTTCCGTTTGAAGGTCGATGCCCCAGCTCACCGGGTACTTAAATTCGTGGCCGCTCTTTTGTAAGATGTCGATGGCTTCCGTGTAGGTGATCCGCACGAATTCCGAGTTCACGACGTTTTGCAGGCGGTCGATGAGGCCCTTGTCGATAAAGGAATTGAAAAATTCCATTTCTTGGGGCGCGTGTTCGAAGACGTAGCGAATAATGTATTTGAGCATGTCTTCCGCCACATTCATATTGTCTTCCAAATCGGCGAAGGCCATTTCCGGCTCGATCATCCAAAATTCCGCCGCGTGACGTTGGGTGTTGGAGTTTTCGGCGCGGAAGGTGGGCCCGAAGGTATAGATGTTTCTGAAAGCCGTGGCGAAGGCTTCCCCCTGTAATTGGCCGCTCACGGTAAGGTTCGTATGCTTGCCGAAAAAGTCTTGGCTGAAGTCCACCTTGCCGTCGTCATCCTTCGGCGGATTGTTCAGGTCCAAGGTGGTAACTTGGAACATTTCCCCCGCCCCTTCGGCGTCGCTTGCCGTAATGATCGGTGTGTGGACGTAGACGAAGCGGCGTTTTTGGAAAAACTCGTGGACGGCAAAGGCGATTAAGCTCCGCACGCGGAACACGGCTTGGAAGGTGTTGGTGCGGGGGCGCAGGTGGGCCTTGGTCCTGAGGTATTCAAAGGTGTGGCGCTTCTTTTGCAGAGGATAGTCGCTTTCGGCCAAGTGCTCCGGCGTGATTTTTTTCGCGTGAATTTCGATGGGTTGTTTCGCCCCCGGGCTTTCCACCAATTCACCTTCCACGCGAATGGAGCTGTAAATGGGATATTTCGCGATTTCCTTAAAGTTTTCGATATCCGATTCGTAAACCACTTGAATGCCGTCGAAGCCGCTGCCGTCGGACAGTTGGATAAAGCCGAAATTCTTCGAATCCCTGGAGGTTTTTACCCAACCTTCCAACACCAAATCCCGGCCTAAGTAGTCTTTATAGTTCTCTAATACTTCACGAATTTCCACTGGTATCCTCCTGTTTGATCTCTCTTAAATACGCGGCGAGCTTCTTTTCGTAGCCCCTGTCCGTCGGTCGATAATAAGTTTTTTCGTTCATATCCAAGGGCAGGTACCGCTGGGGCACATAACCCGATGGGTAGTCGTGGGGGTAGCGATAGCCCTCGTGCCCGTCCATTGGCTGATGCTGATCCCGTAAATAGGGCGGGATCACGGAGCCCACGCCTTTTTTTACATCGCTCATGGCTTCCCCGATGGCGATGTAGCTCCGATTGCTCTTCGGCGCCGAGGCCAAATAGGCAGCCGTCTGGGCCAAGGGGATTCGCCCCTCGGGCATGCCGATGATTCGAAGGGCCTCGAAACAGGCCACAGCCAAGTTCAGTGCGTGGGGATCCGCGTTGGAAATGTCTTCCGATGCGGAAATAATCATGCGCCGGGCGATGTACTCCGGCTCTTCGCCTCGATCCAACATCTTCGCCATGTAGTAAATGGCCGCGTCGGGATCCGAGCCGCGAATGGATTTTATAAAGGCGGAAATCGTATCGTAGTGATTGTTTCCGTCCCGGTCGTAGGCCTGATTGCTCGTCATGGACGCATCGGCCAAATCCTGCGTCGTAATGGTGATGCGTCCGTCATCATCCTGAGGCGTGCTTAAAACCACGATCTCCAAAAGATTCAGGGCGTATCTTCCGTCGCCGTGGCTCAAGTCGATGAGCCGCTCCATGGCGCCGGCCTCAAAGATCACGTCGTCTTTGCCGTAGCCCTTCTCCTCGTCATTGAGGGCACGCATCAAAAGCGCCTTGATCGCATCGTCGTCCAAGGGATAAAGCTGCACTACCTGCAGTCTGGAAAGCAGGGCGCCGTTCACGTAAAAATAGGGATTTTCCGTGGTGGCCCCCATTAAAATGATCTTGCCCTTTTCCACATAGGGAAGCAATACGTCTTGTTGGGATTTATTAAAGCGGTGGATTTCATCTAAAAATAAAATCGTCTCGCGACCCTGTGCGCCCAGGCGATCTTCCGCCTCTTCCAGCACCTTCCTGAGCTCTTTCACATTGCTCGTGACGGCACTTAAGGGCACGAAGGCCCGATGGGAATCCTTCGCTATAATCTCTGCCAAGGTGGTCTTTCCGATGCCCGGCGGTCCGTAAAAGAGAAGGGAGGGCATAAAGCCCGATGCCATGAGCCGGTGAATGTATTTCCCCGGGCCGATGACGTGTTTTTGGCCCACGTAATCCTCAAGTGTTTCGGGGCGCATGCGCTGGGCGAGGGGCGCGCTTTTTTCCAAATGATTTTCCGCTTGAAATGAAAACAGATCCATAACAATCAATCCGTTTTCTTTTTGCGCAGCTCTTCCAGCTCCGCCATAAAGCTGTCGATGTCTTGGAAGCGGCGATACACGGAGGCGAAGCGGACGTAAGCCACCTCGTCGAGATCCTTCAGGCGATCCAAAATCATTTCGCCGATTTCCTCCGAAGAGATCTGCTTCACCATTTTCGCTTCCAGGGCCATTTCAATATCGTCCACGGCCTTTTCCATGGCCTCCAGGGACACGGGGCGCTTTTCGCAGGATTTAATCAATCCTTTTAGTATTTTATTTCGGTCGAAGACTTCGATGCCCCCGCTTTTTTTCTTCACGGTCATGGGCACCACTTCCACCTGTTCGTAGGTCGTGAATCGCCTGCCGCAGGCCATGCATTGGCGCCTGCGCCGAATGGATGCGCCTTCTTCCGTGGGGCGAGAGTCGACGACTTTCGATTCTTGATGTTGACAATAGGGACAGCGCATGATTCACCTCCTAAACGAGAAAAGACGTATCCTGAAGGATACGTCAAAAATCTCTTATCTCATTCTGCGAAGAAAATCCGGGATATTTAACTCATCATCCTTATTTTTCTTGGCGGATCCTGTTTTTTCTTCTTTTTTATCGTCGCCTGATCCGACAAAGCTCTTGCCTGTTTTTTTCGGTTGATCGTCTCGGTCGTCGCCGAATTCCGTGGCGATAACCGTAATCTTTACTTGGTCCTTTAAGGATTCATCGATGCCGGCGCCGAAGATAATGTTGGCTTCTTCGTCGACGGTGGAGCGAATCAAGTCGGCGGCTTCGTTCATTTCAAACATACCCAGGTCGTTGCCTGCCGTAATATTTAAGAGAACGGATTTTGCGCCTTCGATGGACGTTTCCAAGAGCGGGCTTTCCACAGCGTTTCTTGCCGCTTCCGTGGCGCGATCGTCGCCGGAGGCGTAGCCGATGCCCATGTGTGCGATGCCCTTGTCGTGCATAACGGTCTTCACGTCGGCGAAGTCTAAGTTAATGACATTGGGAACGCTGATTAATTCGGAAATCCCTTGGATCCCTTGTTTCAAAATTTCGTCCGCCATTTGGAAAGCTTGGGAGAAGGTGGTCTTCTTATCGGAAATGCTGAAGAGGCGGTCGTTGGGAATAATAACCAAAGTGTCGACCTTGTCTTTTAAGGCATCGATCCCTTTTTCCGCTTGTTTCATGCGGCGAGCGCCTTCAAAGGAGAAGGGACGGGTGACCACGCCGACGGTTAATGCGCCGAGGTCTCTGGCTACATCGGCGATAATCGGCGCTGCACCGGTACCGGTGCCGCCGCCCATGCCTGCCGTAATAAAGACCATGTCCGCGCCTTGCAGGGCTTCTCTGATTTCATCGAGGCTTTCTTCGGCGGATTGTTCGCCGATTTCGGGATTGGCTCCGGCGCCTAATCCCTTGGTTACCTTTTCGCCGATTTGAATTTTCGTTTCGGCCAGGGAATTTTTAAGGGCTTGGCGATCCGTGTTGACGGCAATAAATTCGACGCCCTTAACCCCTGCATTGATCATGCGGTTGACGGCATTGTTTCCGCCGCCGCCGATGCCGGCTACTTTTATTTTTGCAAATTCTTCGTGATCCATATCAAAATCCAACATATTACTCCTCCTAGTCGCGCACAATGGGCCTTTTAGATCATATCAATTGATTCTATTTTATAGACAAATAGCGAACAAGTCAAGATACCTTGACAGCTCCATCGACCTTAATCAGCGGTATTTGAGGCCTCTTGCGTCTCCGTCTTCTTCTCCTTCGTCTCGGAACTGTCCTCTGCGGTTTTTTTCATTTTTCCGGTCTCGTTTGTCTTCTCTTTCTTCTTTTCATTGTCCTTTGAAACTTCCACACCGTTTTCATTTTCATCGGGCGCTTCGTCGTCTAAAGACGAGGGCTTCACGGCCACCGGGTGATCCCCTTGATCCAAGTAGATCTCCCGATAGGCTTCGTTTTTCGCCTTCATTTCCTTGCGGATCTCTTCCAGTTGCTTCGTCTTGTACTCTCCATCGTCGAAACTGGAAATATGCACCAGTGTTCCGTCGGAAAAGGCCACGCGCATGCCCCGATCCAAGATGGACACGGTGTGGATGTCTTTTTTTATTTCCGAGGCGAACAAGGCCTTGATCATATGAATCTTTTTGCCGTTGCCCGTGCTCTTAAAGGCCACCTGACCCGGACGCACGCCGTCGGTCACCACGCCGGTGATCTTGGGCAGATTGGGATCGTAGGAGCGGGTGATCTCCAAAGCGCGAAAATCCTCGTTGACGAGGATGTAGCCCTCGCCGCTGTACAGTTGAGCGAAGGGAATTTCTTCGTCGATGGCGATGGAGAGGGTGTGGGGAAAACTGAGGCCGATTCGCGCTTCTTTTACATAGGGCATTTGCTCCAGGCGATTTTTCAGCTGCGATTTGTTCATGCGAAAATAGCTTTTTCCCATGGACTCCCGGGCGATTTTCACCACGGCATTTTTGCTCACGGCCTTGGTTCCCGAGACCTCCACATCCTTCATGGCCGTGAGATTGGAAAAGGCGAAGAGGCCGCCTCCCAAGACTATGGCCACAATCAAAAGGAATGCGATGCGCCGGTTTCGGTATTTTCTCTGAAGCTTCTTTTTGCGACGCGGCCGCTTTTTCGTATTTGCGGGCTTCATGGCGTCACGAGTCCTAAAATCGCCTCGGCAATGGTGTCGGTGCCCTTGGTGTTTACCATGTGATAGGCCTTTGCGCCCATTTCCCGCCGCTTATCTTCGTCGTCCAAAAGGGCTTCGATGGCCGAAAGAAGCACGTGGCCCGTCAACTCATCTTCCTCGATGACTTCGGCGGCGTCCTGTTCTTTGTAGCTCATGGCGTTATGGAACTGATGATTGCCCGCCGTGTAGGCTTTGGGAATTAAAATCGAGGGCAGATGCATGGCGCTGATCTCCGCCAAGGTCATGGCGGACGAGGACGCGACCACCAAATCGGCTACGGACAGATACTCGGGAATTTGGTGGGAATAATCCAAGATGGTATAGGAATCCGTATCCACCGCGGGCATGCGGCGGGTAAAGTCGTCGTAATGTTCTTTTCCCGTAATGTGCACCAGGTGGAAGTTCAGATGCTCGTGGTTTTTCATGATTTCGAGGACGGCTTCGTTGGTGGATTCCTGTCCTCCGCTGCCGCCGAAGGAGAGCACCAGGGGCTTATCTAAATTGTAGCCCACGGCTTCTCTTCCCGTCTCCTCGTCGATTTTTTCGAAGGAGGCGCGAATGGGATTGCCCGTAAAGATCTTTTTCGTATGTTCCGGAAAGTATTTTTCCGCTTCTTTAAAGCTGTATGCGATTAAATCCACGCGCTTGCCGAGAAGGCGATTGGTTTTTCCCGGGTAGGCGTTTTGTTCCTGAATCGCCGTCTTAATGCCCATGTTCTGCGCCTTCAACACAATGGGCGCGCAGACGTAGCCTCCCGTGCCCACCACCACGTCGGGGCGGAAGTCTCTTAAAATCTTTCCCGCATCCCGAAGGCCGTGGAGCAATTCCACCATGGTCAAAATGGATTCTTTGTTGATTTTCTTTCTGGGCAGGCCCTGAATGTGCACCGGCGCGAAGGGAATGTCGTATTTAGCCGCCAACTCTTCTTCCATGCTGTCTTTTTTCCCCACGTAGAGAAATTCGATGCTCTCGTCTTTCTTTTCCATGGCTTCTTTTATGGCGAGGGCCGGATAAATGTGACCGCCGGTTCCGCCGCCGGACAAGATAACTTTCACTTTGATTCTCCTTTTCTCGATAATCTAAGAAGGATGCCGCTCATGCCCATGACGAATATAAGGGCCGTGCCCCCGAATGAAACAAAGGGCAGGGTAATCCCCGTGACGGGCAAAATCCCCACGGCGACGCCCATGTTGAAAAAGGCCTGAAAGCCGATGGAGAGAAAAATCCCCGTGGCGATAAGTTTTTCGTAGAGGCTGTTTTGTTTTAAGGCCGTCAAAAATCCCCGCTGTATAAACAAGGCGAAGAGGGCGATGACTACCGTGGTGCCGATAAATCCGAATTCCTCGCCGATGACGGCGAAGATAAAGTCGTTATACGCTTCCGGCAGGCGATCGAAAACTTCGTGGGATCGAAAATACCCGATGCCCGTCACCGATCCCGTGCCGATGGCGTAAAGGGAATGGGCAAGCTGCCAATCCGTATTGCCGATGTCGTCGAATGGATTGATAAAGGATGTGAGCCGCTTCATGCGGTAGTCCACGCGAAAGACGAAGACGTACATAAAAGCGATGCCCATGGTCAGTATGCTTACAAACTCGGCGAAGTTCATTCCGGAGATGAAGAACATCCCCAAAAGGCTGATGGCAATGACCATGGCCGATGAAAAGTCTTCGTTCATGACGATGCCTACGGAAAGCCCGATGACGATCACGATGGGAAGAAAGCCGCCTTTCTTCTTTTTCCCCCGATGGATGACGCAAAGATTCGCCGTGTAAAAAATCGACGCGTATTTTAAAATGTCCGCCGGCATAAACTGAATCTTCGTCCCTGGGATAAGGAGCCAGCGGGTGGCGCCGTTGACATTCACGCCCAGGCGGGTGTAAAGGGCGGCACAAAGCACCATGCTGATGATCCACATGGGAAAGGCCAGGCGCTGAAATACCTTGAGAGGAAGCACATAGCCGACTCCCGCCGCTACCAGGCCGATGAGAAGAAAAATTATGTGGCGCTCCAAGAAATGGGTGCCCTTACCGTATTCGGCGAGGCCGCTGGTAAAGGAGCTGGACGCCACCATAAAAACGCCGATGATCAAAAGCAGGACAATGGCGATTAGTAGGGGCGGATCGGCGTATTTTCGGATTCGTTCCATCAATTAATCAGCTCCATCTCTCCCTTACAATCTGTTTGAATTCGTCCCCTCGCACTTCGTAGTTGGGGAATTGATCCCAGGAGGCGCAGGCCGGGGAAAGCAACACGGCTTCTCCCGCCACGGCGCGATCCATGGCCGCTTCCGTGGCCTCTTTCATGGTTTCGAATTCCTTCACTTCTTTTACGCCGACTTCCAGGGCTTCTTCTTTGATAATCGCCTTCGTCGCGCCGTAGACATAGAGGCAGGCGATGGCAGGCGCGTGTTTTTCAAAGAGGGATTTAAAATCGCTTCCCTTGTCGAAGCCGCCGGCCAGCAAATGAATGGGCTTTGATAAGCTCGCCAGGGCCACGTCCGTAGAATCGGGATTGGTTCCCTTGGAGTCGTTGTAGTAATCGACGCCGTTAAAGCTGTCCACGAATTCCATGCGGTGGCTGACGCCCCGGTAATTCATCAGGGTGTTTTTGATGGAAGCCACGTCCACACCGAGGACGTAGGCGCAAAGGGCCGCCTCCAGGGCGTTTCTGACATTGTGATCCCCCACGAGGAGCATGTCGCTGCGATTCATGAGAAAGGCTTTCTCCCCTTCGTAAGACAGGTACAGGGCGTCTTGATCCTTGTAAGCGCCGTCTTGTTGAACGGGGGTGGTGCTTACCACCAGGGCATGATCCGCTTCTTCGCCGATCATGGCCAAGTAGGGATCGTCGATGTTTAAGATAAGGACGTCCTCATCCCTTTGACTGGCAAAGACCTTTTCCTTGCTCTTTCTGTAAGCTTCCACGGATTTGTGATGATCCAAATGATCTTCCGTTACATTGGTTAAGATCGCCACTTTCGGCCGAAATTCCAAGGTGGTTTCCAGCTGAAAACTGGAACATTCGATGACTAAGTAATCGTCTTTTTTGGCCCGCTTCGCCAAAGGTAAGACGCCGACGCCGATGTTGCCGCCCACATAGGCCACTTTCCCGCCGTCGATTAAGAGGTGATATAAGAGATCCGTGGTAGTAGTTTTTCCGTTGGTGCCCGTAATGGCGATGAAGTTTTCGCATGCGCTCAGACGGTAGGCCACCTCGATATCGGAAATAATCGGCACGTCTTTTTCTGTCAGCTCCGGCAGAAGGCCGCTGTCCAGGGGAATGCCGGGACTTTTTACGACGAAATCCACGTCTTCGCCATTGTAAAAGGGAAATTCTTCTTCGATTAAATCCACGCGACTCTTGTCGTCGTCGTAGACGTAAAGAATATTATCGTCCTTTAAGGCGTCGATGGCGCTTAAACCCGTGGTGCCTAATCCGTAAATCAATATTTTCTTATTATTCATAACACGCTCCTAAAAAATCAAGAAGTAACTTATGATGCAAAGGATCAGTTCCGCCGCAGCAAACATGGCGACGATTTGAACTTCCCTCATCCCCTTCTGCTCAAAATGGTGATGAATGGGGCTCATAAGAAAAATTCGCTTTCCCCTCGTTTTAAAGGAGATGACCTGCAAAATAACAGACAGGGTTTCGATAAAGTAAATGCCGCCGCAAACAGGAAGGAGCAGGGGCAAATTCAGAAGAATAGCGATGGCCACCACGGCGCCGCCCAATGCCAAGGAGCCCGTGTCTCCCATAAAGACTTTCGCCGGGTATTTGTTGTAAAACAAAAATCCCAAGAGGCCGCCGGCCAGCGTTAGGCAAAACAGCGCAATGGAAGGGCGACCCATTTTTGCGCTTACCAGTGCGAAAAACAAAAGGAGAATCGTCGTCACCGTCGAGGACAGGCCGTCCAGGCCGTCGGTTAAGTTGACGGAGTTGACCGTACCCACGACGACGAAAATAATAAAGGGAATAAAGAACATGCCGAAATCTACCGGCCGCATGGTGCCCGGCAAGAGCACGGCGGTGGTGAGATTATCGGAACGCAAAATAAGAAAGTACAGGAGGACGGCGATGAAGATTTGAGCTAAAAGCTTTTGCAACGCCGTAAAGCCCAGGTTCCTTTTGTTCACCACTTTCAGGTAGTCGTCGACAAAGCCCACGAGGCCGAAGCCCAAGGTGGAAATGAAAAGGATGGCCACTTCGTAGGTCATGTTTTTCGTGAGAAGCGTCCCGAGTAGGGCCGCCGTGAGAAAAATCACGCCGCCGATGGTGGGCGTTCCCGCCTTGGACAGGTGGCTTTGGGGCCCGTCTTCGCGAATTTCTTGTCCTGCGTGCAATCTTTTTAACATGGGAATGAATATTTTCCCGCCGATCATGGCGAGGATCCATCCCACCGCCAGGCTGATCAGTCCTGTGCCTATACTCATGCTTGCCTACTCCTTTAATTACTACCGGCCTTGTTTCGGCCCTTGTTTGTCTTTTCTTTTGCCTCTGGTCTGTTATTTGCATCGGCATTTTTATCGGATGCTTTGTCCCTGACGTCGGCTTCAAATCGAATGTGGATCTTTGCGCCTTTCGGCAAGATGTCGCCGGCCAGAGGCTCTTGGCTCACCACCGTGCCTTCCCCTTCCAAGACGTAATCCAGCTTGGAGGATTCAAGGATCTTTTCCACTTCCTGCTTCGTCTTTCCCCTGAAATTGGGAACGGTGCGCTCTCTTCCGTCGTTGGGGTCGATCTTTAAGTCGACGATGGTGTTTTCATCCACTTCCGTCCCCGCTTCCGGGGCTTGTTGAATGACCATGCCGAAGTCTCCGACATTTTCAGAGGCCATGTTGAATTTAAGCCCCGCATCGGTCAGCACCTTCCCTGCATCTTCCAAGAGCAGGTTCTTCACATCGGGAACGATGACTTTCTTTACCTTTTTCGATTGGTCGCTTCCCGTCGGCGGAACGTCCCCTTCCTGAAGGGCCGCCGCCATAATTTCCGAAGCGATGGGCGCCGCCACGGTGCCGCCGAAGTAATCCCCTTCCGGTTCTTCGACGATGACGAGCACCGTGTACTTGGGATCTTCGATAGGGGCCACGGACACAAAGGAGCTGATGTATTTGTCCTTTTCGTAGCCGCCGGTGTCCGATACCTTCCCCGCGGTTCCCGTCTTTCCGCCGACGTGGTAGCGATTCACCGCGCCCATGGTGCCCGTGCCGTGATCCACCACGTGGGTCAGTAGGGTGCGCATGGTTTCGCTGGTGGATTCGCTGATGACCTGGCGACGGACGGTGCGTCCCTGTTTCACCAAGACATTGCCACTTACGTCTTGAATTTCATCGACCACATAGGGCTTTAAAAGGTAGCCGCCATTGGCCACAGCCGATATCGCCGTCACCATTTGAATGGGCGTCACGGCGATGCCGTGGCCGTAACTCATGGTGGCCAGGCGCGCTTCGTTGATTTCTTTTGTACTCGTCGGAACAATGCCTTTTTGTTCCGCAGGCAGGTCGATCCCCGTCTCTTCGCCGAAGCCGAAGGCTTGAATGTATTTTAGGAGGCCTTCTTTTTTTAACTCTCTTCCCATGTTGACGAAGGTCACATTGCAGGATTCGGAAAAAGCCTTGTCCATGGTAATGTCTCCGTGAGGATTGGGAAGGGATGTACAGGTAATGGTTACGCCGGGAATGTCGCGGACATAGCCGGTGCAGTAGTAGTGCTTTTTCGGATTGGTGGTGTCTTCTTCCAGCGCCGCCGCAGCCGTAATGGTTTTAAAGGTGGAACCGGGCTCGTAGGTGTCGCTTACGGAGAAATTCCGCCAATTGTCGAACAGAATCTTCGAGCGCTGCTCGTCTTTTAAATCCTTCCACACGGCCTTTTGCTCTTTCGTCGTCGGCCTGCTCGGATGGTTTAAATCGTAGTCGTCGGTGGAAGCCATGGCGCGAATGGCGCCGGTCTGCGTCTCCTGCACAATGGCCGTCATGCGGTGGGCGTGCTTTTTTTCCTGGTGGTTGTCCAGGACATCTTCCACTTTTCGCTGAAGAGATTCAGAAATCGTCAGCTTTAAATTGGCGCCGGCGTTAATGGGCACTTGGCTGTCCTTTTTCTTGCCGAAGGTCGGCGCGAGGCGCAGCTCGTCGTCGTAATACTTTTCGATGCCGTAGCGTCCGTCCCCTTCTTTTCCCGCAAAGCCGATGACCAAGGAAGCCAAATCGTTGTTGGGATAGGTGCGGGCCTCGAAATCTTCCACGGAAAGGCCGGGAATGTCCGAATCCTTCAGTTGCAGGGCCACGGAGCGTTCCACATCGCGTTTCAGCAAGACGTAGCCGCTTTTTCCCATGCGCTCGTCGAACTTCGCCTCGGTCATGCCCAGGGTCTTCAGGGCGAGGCGCCGAAGCTTCTCCCGCTCCTTCTGACTGTCCTTCGCGCCGGCCAGGATATTCGTGTCGATGTAGATGTCGGATTTGCTGATGTTTCCCACCAGTTTTTTTCCGTCGGCATCAAAAATTAAGCCCCGCTCGGGACGCTTGACGCTTTTCGTCGTCAGTGCCAGGGCCTCGCGGGTCAGATTGTCGGCGTCGACGATTTGTAAGTAGCCTACGCGCACCCACAAAATAAAAAAGAGCAAGCAGAGAAAAACATATAGAAACGCCACTTTTCTGTCCATCTTTCGGAGATGGTTTAAAAGAAATCGACGATCTCTTTTTCTCTTCCTCACTCTTTTCGTTTGTTTACTTTTCTGCTCCCCCACAAGAGCCTCCCACTGTTTATTTGAAAATATGCAAAACCGAGATCACCGGGTTCAGGTAGACGTTCTCGTTTACGTCGTTTTCCTCGTTGCGTACTTTCACGTCGATGTATTTTACCTGATCGTTGTCGGGATAGACCATCCCCAGCTGAAATTTCGCTTTTTTCATGATCTCGTCTGAATTTTTTATTTCATCTAAGTCGGCATTCATGTCCCTGTACGTTTTGTCCATATCGACTAACGCCTTGTTTTGTGCCTCGATAGCCGCATTTAACAGGGCGATCTGCGTATGAGCCCTGAGTTGCAGACAGGCGGTGATGCCCAGTATGCACAAAAGAATCCCGAAAAGGGCAGAACGGGACACCCACTTCCGCTTCGGGCCTTTCGCGGGCCTCATGCGGGGACGTTTGTTTTCGACTCGTTTCATTATAACACTCCCCCTAAATTTTTTCAGCTATACGCAGCTTCGCCGAATGGGCCCGATGATTTCGTTTGAGTTCTTCATCCGATGCCGTGACGGGCTTTCTCGTTACGATTTCGATCTCGCGCTTCTTTCCGCAGGTGCAAATGGGTTGCCTCGGCGGACAGATGCAATCTTTATATAGGTATTGAAAACTGTTTTTCACGATTCTGTCTTCCAGGGAATGGAAGGTGATGATTCCCAGCCGTCCGCCCGGTTTCAGGAGGCGGACCATCTCCGGAATCGACGATTCCAACACGTCCAGTTCCCGATTTACGGCGATGCGCAAGGCTTGAAACGTTTTCTTCGCCGGATGGCCGCCCTCTTGCCGCACTTTTTTCGGAATGGCTTTTTTTATGACCGTCACCAATTGGAAGGTGGTGGCGATGGGCGCTTCCTTGCGCTCTTTCACGATAAATTGCGCGATGCGATCGGCCCAGCGCTCTTCCCCGTAGCTCTTGATGATTTTCGCCAAATCCTTTTCGCTGTACGTATTCACGATGTCGTAGGCGCGCAAAGACATGGTCCTGTCCATGCGCATGTCCAGCGGGCCGTCGAAGCGATAGCTGAACCCTCGCTCCGCCGAGTCGAATTGATGGGAGCTGACGCCGATGTCCAGGAGAATCCCGTCCACTTCCTCGATATGTAGTGCTTTTAAAATCGCCGGCATGTCGACGAAATTGCCCTTCACCAATTGAAAGTTTTCGCCGATGCTTTCCAAATGCTTTCTCGCCGCAGCGAGGGCCGCATCGTCTTGATCGATGCCTACAAGCAGGCCGCTATCCAATCGCTTTAAAATTTCGCCGCTGTGCCCGGCGCCCCCTAAGGTGCCGTCCACGTAGATGCCGTCGGGTCGTATTTTTAATCCCTCGATGACCTCGTTCATTAGAACGGGCTCGTGTTTAAATTCCATGGTCCCTCCTAAATTCCGAGATCGGACAGTTGTTGGGCGATGTTGTCGTAGGACAGGGATTCGTCTTCCGTGTAGTCGTTCCACAAGCTGTCGGACCAAATTTCCATGCGGGTGCCTACGCCGATAATCACCGCGCTTCCGTCGAGCTTCGCGTAGTCCGTGAGATTTTGGGGAATGCGCACGCGGCCCTGTTTGTCCAACTCGCCGTCACATGCCCCGGAGAAAAAGTAGCGCACGAAGGCGCGGGCATCTTTATGGGTGAGGGGTAGGGTCTTCAACTTCTCTTCCATGCGGCGCCATTCGTCCATGGGGAATAAAAAGATGCACTGATCCAAGCCCTTGGTCATGACGTAGCCATCACGGATGCCGTCGCGAAATTTCGCCGGCAAGACCAAGCGCCCTTTTGTGTCGATGGTATGTTTTACTTCACCGAAGAACATAGCGCCCCCATTTAAACCCTTTTCCACCACTCTCTCCCACTTAATTATATTTTACACCATTTAATTGGGTATTCAAGCGCAAAATAAAAAAACCACCCAAAAAAAGGTGGTTTCTCCGATGAATTTATTTATTTGTCGCGGCCTTCTCTTCCTTCAAGGCATAATCGCCCGTTTTGATCCGCTTCGACTGCACAATTAACAAGAGGATGCCTAAGAAAATGCCGATGATGCTCACCACTTGCGCCGTACGGAGAGGGCCGATGTAGAGGCTGTCCGTGCGGAGGCCTTCGATAAAGAAGCGGCCGATGCCGTATAAAATCATATACGCGCCGGCCAGCTCGCCGGGGAAACGGCGTTTCTTCGAGAGAACGAAGTAGAGAAAGAGAAAAATCCCCACATCTAAAATAGATTCGTAAAGAAAGGTGGGATGGACCATTTGCCCGCCCACATTAATCGCCCAGGGAACGGTGGTGACGCCGCCGTGGGCTTCGCCGTTCATAAAGTTTCCCCAACGGCCGATGCCCTGGGCCAAGACGACGCCCGGGGCCATCATGTCCAACAGCTCGAAAAAGCTGATTCTTTTCGCGAGGCAGTAGATAAATATGGCCAGGGAGCCGCCGAGGAGGCCGCCGTGTATGGCCAAGCCGCCGTTTCGTATGGCGAGCACCTCGGACAGGTGGGCGCTGTAATACTCCCATTCGAAAAAGACGTAATAGGCCCGGGCACCGATAATGCCCAAGGGCAAGGCGAAAATGCTCACGTCCACCGCCGCCTCTTTGGGCACGCGGGGATTTCGCTCGATGAGCTTTTCCGCAAAAAAGATGGCGAGCAGAGCGCCACAGGCGATAAAGATGCCGTACCAGCGCACCTCTAAACCGAAGAGGGTAAATGCTACGGGATTCACTTTATTCTCCTACGATGGCGATGGACTTCGACGCGCCGATGCGGCTCGCGCCGGCGGCGATCATGGCTTCGGCGGTTTCTCTGTCCCGAATGCCGCCGCTGGCCTTGACGCCCATGGAGTCGCCCACGGCTTCGCGCATAAGCTTTACATCTTCTGTCGTGGCGCCGGCCGCGGAAAAGCCCGTGGAGGTCTTCACGAAATCCATGCCCGCCTCTTTGGCCAAGGCGCAGGCCTTCTTCTTTTCTTCATCGGTGAGAAGGCAGGTTTCCAAAATAACTTTGACCACGGCATCTTTCGCCGCTTCCCTTACGGCCTTCATGTCCTCGAGAACCAAATCGTATTCGCCGCTCTTTAATGCGCCGATATTCAGCACCATATCCACTTCGTCGGCGCCGTTTTCCACGGCTTCCTTGGCTTCGAATGCCTTTACGGTTTTCGTGTTGGCGCCCAAGGGAAAGCCGATGACCGTGCACACCTTCACATCGGAATCCGCCAAACGTTCAGCCGCGAGAGATACCCAGCAGGGTTCCAGGCAGACGGAGGCGAAGTCGTAGGCCTTGGCTTCGTCGATGACTTTAATGACTTCGTCTTTCGTCGCATCGGGATTTAAGATGGTGTGGTCGATGGTTTTATTTAATCTCATGTTTACTTCCTTTCAAAAAGGCAAAGGAGGCCACGATCAGAAGCCCCACTGCCATCACGAGGCCGATTTGTTTGACCATGCCGAAGAAAAAAGGCTCGGGGAGCATTTTGATCATCAGATCCGTGGCCGGATCCATTAGCCAGAGCTTGTTGGAGAAAAAGAGGGTGTGGAAGGTGTACCAGGCCTCGGTGAAGTTCATGGCGATGCCGCCACCTAAAATAAGAAATGTGGCGATCAACACGAGGGCGGCCCGCCCGATGCTTCTCAATCCTTCTTTCACGCCGAATTTTTTCGCCAAGGCAAAAAAGCCGGTGGTGGCGACAATTGCCGCTGCGACACAGAGTCTGCGCATGAGGTGAAACAGGGCGTAGACATCCGCCATGTGATCCACTTCATTCTCGTTGAAATGCGGGGTCAACACTCGGGGATCGCCCTGCTTTAAATAATCGCGCAGCGCCGCGGAGATTCTGTCCAATTCCTTCAAGGACTTTCCCGTCTCCGCCGGAATTTTATTTTCAATCATTTGGCGGTGGTAATAGGCCTTATTTCCACTGACCGAGTCCGTGGCCGTGCCGAACAACAGAAAAGTGAAGCTCACAGCCACGAGCGTAGCTAAAATCCACCTCATTCGTCGTCTTCGTCGTCGTTTTCCCAATTGTGAATGACTTCCTGTACATCGTCATTTTCTTCCAATTGGTCAATGAGTTTCGCCATTTTCTTGCGGTCTTCCGGATCCTCTAAAACCGTGGTGGTTTGAGGCAGGTAGGTGATTTCGGAGATGACGAATTCGTAGCCCGCCTCTTCCAAATTCTTCCGCACGGTTTGGTAATCTTCCGGCGAGGTAATAATTTCGATGCCCCCGTCTTCCGTGCGAATGTCTTCGGCGCCAGCTTCGATGGCATCCATTTCCACAACTTCCGGATCCATGCCGTCTTTAATTTCGATCCCCAATTGGCCCTTGCGGTCGAAGAGGAAGGAGACGGATCCGTCGGTTCCCAAATTGCCGCCGTGTTTATCGAAAGCGTGGCGCACATCCGGCGCCGTGCGGTTGCGATTGTCCGTCAAGCATTGCACCATGACGGCAATGCCCGAGGGACCGTAGCCTTCGTAGGTAATGGATTCGTAGTTGCCGTCGTCGCCTTCGCCGGCGGCTTTTTTAATGGCCCGTTCGATGTTGTCGTTGGGCATGTTTTCAGCCTTGGCGCTGTCGATGGCCGCCTTCAAGGCGGGATTGTAATCGGGATCGTCGCCCCCTTCTTTTACGGCCACGGCGATTTTTCTCGCCATTTTCGTAAAGATCTTGCCGCGCTTGGCGTCGGCCTTTCCTTTTTTATTTTTAATGTTGTGCCATTTCGAATGTCCTGACATAGTTACCTCCTTTGTTTATAACGGTTAATTATAACACGCGCGCCCCTTATCTTTCAAATTTCGGCGGCAATGCACGTTTGTGGGCACTGGTTTTATGGCGCCGGGCAATGGCCTGTTTGTGCTCGCCCTCGTTGTGTCCCCGCACGGCGGCGTCCAGCTCTCCATAGGTAAAGCCCATGTCGTCTTCGTCGGTTTGGCCGGCATAGAGGCCCGCCGTGGGTTTTTTCTCGATGACTTCCTTGGGTAGGCCCAATGCCTTGGCCAGTTCCACCACTTCCGATTTTACGAAATCCACAATGGGCATGAGGTCGCAAGCGGAGTCGCCGTATTTTGTAAAGTAGCCGATGTAGTATTCGCTGGCATTGGAGCAGCCGCAGACCAAATAGTTTCTGTCTTGGGCGTAATAATACAGGGTCGTCGTGCGCAGGCGCGGCTTCACATTGGCTCTCGCCATGGCCACATCGCTTTCAAAGGATGCGTCTACGAGGGCGTGAAAGGTCTTCGTCAGATCCACTTTTTCCACATTGAGATCCAGGCTTTCCGCCACGAGACGGGCGTCTTTTTCGTCTTGGGGATTGGAGTCGATGGGCATAATAATGCCCAAGGCATTGTCGCCGAAGGCGCGCTTGGCGATCCCGGCCACCACGGCGGAGTCGATGCCCCCGCTTAATCCGAAGACCACGCCGTCGGCATGGGCGGCCGCTACGGTTTCTCTCATCCATTGAACCACTGCATCAATCTCTTGCTTCATTCTTTCCTCCATAAAGTATTTGGTCGTAGGCCACATCGTCTACGAGCATCTTTTTTTCGTAGACCGGCCGCTCAGTTTCTTTTTCTTCTATTATAACAACTTCGCCTGAGGTGGCGTCTTGTAAATAAGCTTCAAAGGCTTCTTTTCCCGATTTATACACCGTCGTCGTCACTTGCACCTGATCGCTGAAGGCGCAATCCAAGACGGGATAGCCACGCTCCCGCATGTAATTTTCGATGGCGCCGTGGGCCGTGTAGGCGTAGGAGAAGGTAATGTCCACGGCTTCGTGCATTTCCACGATCTTCGCATCGACTAAAGCCTCCGATGCCGCCGAGGAATAGGCGCGGATCAGGCCGCCGGCTCCGAGCAGGGTCCCGCCGAAGTAGCGGGTCACGACGCAGACCACATTTCTCAGTTCGTTGCGCTTCAATACTTCCAGTATGGGTGGCCCTGCCGTCTTCTGGGGCTCGCCGTCGTCGTCGTATTTTTGAATCAGCCCCTCTTCGCCGATAATATAGGCGGTGCAATTGTGGGTGGCGTCTTTTTCCGCCTCGCGAATGGCACGGATAAATGCCTCCGCCGCCTCTTTCGTCGCGGCATAGGCCACGCGACCGATGAATTCGGATTTCTTTTCGATTAACCGGCTTTCGCCCTCTCGATAGACGGTTTTATACATAGCGCCTCCTTATATAGGGTTTCATTCGGTCATAGGCCCTCTTCGGCAAAGTGGCCGTCATGGTGACGCCGTCGGCGTCGTAGTCCAGGCGCTCCACCGGGTAATTGGCTTTTAAGGCCTCCACACGGTCCATTTCGTTAAAGGAAAACTTTAAGTCCACCTTTACGTAAAGGTCTTCCACTTTCTTTTGCACGGCGTCGTAAAAGTAATCGAAATCCCTGTCGTGCTTGCAGGATCCGTAGATCACCGTCTCTTCCGCCGGCATAAAGGGCAGTTTCTTGCCCTCCATCAAATCCCTTTTATTCACGAAGAGAAGGCTCGGCACGTCGGCGGCACCCAGGTCATTTAAGAGCTTCCTGGTCGTCTCGTAGCGAAGGGCCGCATCCTCCGCCGAACCGTCGATGACGTGGACGATGAGATCCGATTCTTTCAGCTCTTCCAAGGTGGTGTGAAAGGCCTCCACCAAGGTCGTGGGCAGGTTTGAAATAAAGCCGACGGTGTCCGTCACGTAGACCACCAAGCCGTCGGGAAGTCGAATGCGCCGGGTGTCGGGATCCAGGGAGGCAAAGGGCATGTCTTCCACATAAACTTCCCGTCCCTTGGCATTGGATTCCTTCAAGAGCCGGTTCATTACCGAAGACTTTCCCGCATTGGTGTAGCCCACCAGGGCAATGGCCGGCACTTGCGAACTTATGCGATTCTTTCTTCCCGTGTTGCGAATCTTTCGCGCCTGTTTCAATTTCTTCTTTACACGCTGAATGTCTCCTGCGATGCGCCGGCGGTCGATTTCCAGCTTCTGTTCCCCGGGGCCCCTGGTGCCGATGCCGCCGCCTAAGCGGGAATAGTTTTTCTTGCCGATTAAGTGGCTCTTGCCGTATTCCAGCTGGGCCAAATAGACCTGGAGCTTTCCCACATCGGTTTTCGCACGGGAAGCGAAGATGTCCAATATAAGGGCCGTGCGGTCGAGGACGTCCACTTCCAACACCTTTTCAATTTCACGCATTTGAATACCGGAGAGGGTTTGGTCGAATATGACCAAATCCACATCCTCCGCCCGGACGAAATCCTTCAGCTCCTCGAGCTTGCCCTTGCCCATTAAGGTCGCCGGATTGTAAGCGCGCACCTTCTGTTCGATGGATGCCACCACGCGGCCGCCGGCCACTTTCACCAGGGCGTTTAATTCTTTTAAACTTTCCTCGTGGTAAGTTTCGGACTCGTCGTAAACCGACGCCGTCACCACTTTTTCTCTTTCTTCCATGTTGCCTCCTGCCTAAGCTTCTTTTTAAATATACACAACCTTCTACTTCTACGCAACAATGGGCCATGATATAATGGCAAAAAAGGGGGTTTCCATGGGGATTAAACATACACTTCGCCGCAAAAAAACATGGCAAATGCTTCTCGCGGCCATCTTATTTCTTCTCGTTCTCTTGGCGGGCATCTTGGCCATATGGATCGTGTCCATAATGAAGGACTTGCCGTCGGTTGATTTCAACGACTTAACCACGTCCATTCCGCAAACATCGTACATACTCGATGCCGAGGGCAATCCCATCGACGAGGTGGATCCTTCCGTCTTCAGCGAAAACATTTCCGTCGATCAGGTGCCGGATCACGTGAAGGAGGCTTTTCTCGCCGTGGAAGATCGCAGCTTTTACAAGCACCACGGCTTGGATTTGCGCCAATTGGGCGCGAGTATCCTGACCAATGCAAAAAGCGGCGCCATCGAACGGGGCGGTTCCACCATCACCCAGCAATTGGTAAAAAACGTCTACTTAAGCAGCGAACAGTCCTTGGATCGAAAGATCAAGGAGGCCTACCTGACCTTGGGCATGGAGGAAAAATTGGGAAAAGATGCAATTTTAGAGGCCTATCTGAACCGAGTGGATTTGGGCTTGGGTAGCCAAGGCATCGAGGCGGCGAGCAATGCCTATTTTTCCAAACACGCCAAAGACCTGACCGTGGAAGAAGGGGCTCTTTTGGCGGGCATCGTAAAATCCCCCGCCTCCTACCAACCGATTAAGCGGATTCCCACGGAAGAAAACGACGGCGCCGACATCATCGCCACGCAAACCATCGGCGATCGCTCCTATGATTTAATTGAAAACCCCCGTGCCGAGGAACGAAAAAAAGTGGTGCTCCGCGCCATGGCCCAAGCCGGCTACATCACGGCGGAGGAGGCAAAGAGCTACGCGCAAATTCCCATTTCCTTTATGCCGAAAGAAAATCCCCCCTCCCCTTACTCTTCCTACGTGGCCGACGTAATTTCCGACGAAGCCGCCCATATTCTTGCGAAGATCAGCCACATGGACATACAGGCCGCGGAAAAACAGGTCCGCGAAGGAGGGCTCACCATCCACTCCACCATCGTGGGGGATTTCCAGAAAAAAATGGATGCCCTCTTCGACGCCTATCCCGACCTCATCGCCCGCGGAAAAAACAGGGGCGCGAACTTCGTGGACTTCACCACCGACGAAAATAACCGCATGATCGACGAGGAAGGCCACGTGCTCTACTACCCCTACGACGCCCTCTTCGACGAGAAGGGCAAGATGCATCTTCCCGCCGGCGCCTTCACGAAAACCGACGGCGGATTGGAAATCGACGGCGAATACTTTACTGAATCAAACGGCAATCTTCTTTTGAAAAATCTCTATTACTTAGACGAAAACGGCAATCTCCGCACCGTGGCCGGCGCCGGAACCCTGTTTCAGGCGGGCGATTTAAAAAATCCGGACACCCTGCTCCTTCAGGGCGAACTCTACGAGGCCTATAAAGACGCCATCGAAATCACGGAAGAAGAGCTCGTCCTTCCCGCGGATCTGTTCATTCTGCCTGAAAAAGGCAGCCTGCAGCCGCAATCGGCGGCGATCATCGCCGACAATACCACCGGCGCCGTCGTGGCCCTCGCCGGAGGCAACGACTTAAAAGATCCCGCCCGTCTCCGCTACAATCACCTGACGAGCAAGCGACAACCGGGCACCGCCATCGTGCCTTTAACCACCTACCTCGCCGCCTTAAGCGAAGGCGACACCCTGGCCACCTCCTACGACGACACGCCCATGCACGTCGACGGAATCCTGTGGCCCAATGCCGATTCCTTCTACGGCTACGACGTTCTGGCAGACGGCGCCGCCAACACCCGATTAGCCATCAGCGGAAAAATTCTGGAACGCTACGGCTTCGATCCCGTATTGAAAAATCTGAACCGCCTCGGCCTCTATAAGGGAGAGCGGCAAGACGACGCCGTAAAGACGCCCAAGGAAAATGCCAAGCGCCACGACATGACCTACGACGCCATGGCGGCGGGAAATTTCGTGGACGGCATGAATCTTATGGCTTTAACAAACAGCTACGCCCGCATCGCATCGCCGAGCGTATCCGACAATTACACCGTACAAAAGATTACCGACCGCAAGGGCCGCGTCCTTTACGAACACGGAAAGACCGCGGCAAAGGACATCCATCGAGAAGACGCCCTCCTTCGCTACGCCCTGGGCCGTTCACCCCTGGCCGAAAATCTTCGCGCATCGGGCTACGACGCCTTTGCCGTTTCCGGCACAAATAAGTATCGCGCCGATTACTTCGCCCTGGGCGCCACGCCTCGATACACCTACGGCCTGTGGATGGGCAACGACCTTCAAAAAATCGCCTTAGCCGGAGATCGCTCCCTTACAGAAAGCCTGTACGCTTCCCTCGTGGCCATCCCGGGGGACGGAACGCCTTGGGAGCTTCCGGCGGATTTCGAAATGCACGAAGTGAGCGACAAGACCGGCCTCTTGGCCACCACCTACGCTCGCAGAGCCCGCTCCACGGTGACCCTGCCCTTCTTGCCGAACACGGCGCCGACAAAGGAAACGCAAAACTACACGCGAAAACTCATCTGCTCCGTCTCCGGTCAATTGGCCTCCACCTACTGCCCCTATGAAACCATTACCTACGGCTACCACTTCGTGCGGCCCAAGGGCTACGATCCGAAAGCATTCAACGGCATTCTGCCCAAGGACTACTACACCCTGCCCTCGAACTATTGCCAAGTGCACACCAAGGAATGGTACGATCAGGAAACACAAAAGGCCAATGAAGACGAACAGGATCAGGACAACGATAACGACCAAAACAGGGATACCCATCGCCGATAAAGCTCCCTTGCGTAAACGCCCCACCCTTCGGGTATGTAGTCTTAAGAAGGAGGCGCTTATGAAACTATCGAAAATCGTGAAATTTGCAGCCATGTCCAAAGGTGCCAAGGTAGGCGCCAAGGCCATGCAGAAAAAGCCCGTGCGCAAAGCCACGGCAAGCTTTATAAAAAGCTACGCCCTGTGGAAGTTTATTCGCAGAAAATAAAATCAGCCCTCGCCGATGAAGCGAGGGCTTTTTCATGGAAAAAATCTAGTCGAGAAACATATTGTCCAGCAAAAGTAAATTGGTGAGGCTGCCAACGCCGCCGGGCACGGAAGTCACCAAATGCGCCTTGTCCACGACCGCGTCGAAGTCCACGTCGCCGGTTAATTTTCCGCTCTCGTCGAAGGCGATGCCGCAGTCGATAATGCACTGATCCTCGCCTACAAAATCCGCCGTCACCCAGCGGGACTGCCCCGTGCCGTAAACCACCACGTCGTATTCTCTCGCCAGGCAAGGAATGTCTTTCGTGCGGGAATGGCCAACAGTTACCGTGGCGTTTTTATCTAAAAGCATCATAGCCAGAGGCTTGCCGATGACCATGGAGCGGTTAATAATCAACACACGCTTCCCTTCCAATTCCCCCATGGCCTCTGCGATCATAAGGGCGCTTTTCGCCGTGGCGGGCATGATCTTTCCCTGCCCCGTAAAAATTTTCCATTGATTCAAGGGGCTCAGGCAGTCGATGTCTTTTTCCGGTTGAATGGCGCTGTCAATGGTTTCGGCATCTAAATGCTTGGGCAGGGGATGGAAAATCAAGATCCCGCCGATGCCCTCGTCCCGATTGCCGCGCTTCACTTCCGATAAAATCTCGCTCTCCCCGACCGTGTCGGCGAAGGCAGTGACCTCCACGTCGATGCCCACTTTTTCCGCCGATTTCTTAATGGAATTTTCGTAGCTGATATCCGCCTTTTTGTCGCCGACGCGAAGGATTAAGAGTTTGTATCCGATCCCTCTCTCCTTTGCGAGGGCGGCTTTTTTCGTCAAGTCACCTAGAAGCTGCTCCCGCAGCGGGCTTACGTCAAATTTCATTTTTCCCTCCTATTAAAAAAGAGCGGCGAACCGCTCTTCGTGTTTCTGCTTAATTATAACACGCGCGTTGCGTTCACAAAACGGGAGTTATAATACTTTTCAGATAATTTATTTTGTTTTACCCGTCCGCTGCCGCTGTTGGCGTGGATGAAGGTATCGTCGCCGATGTAGATGCCGACGTGGCTGACGCCCTTGCCCGTGGTGTTAAAGAAAATCAAATCGCCCGGTTGCAATTGGGAGCGATCCACTTGAGCGCCCACTTGGGATTGTGCGGAAGAGGTTCTGGGAAGGGAAATTCCCAATTCGTTGACGTAGATGGCATACACGAGGCCGGAGCAGTCGTAGCCGCCGTCGCCGGTGGCGCCCCATACGTAGGGAGAACCCATTTTGCTGAATGCCGAGTCGATGACTTGTTGTGCCTTCGCGCCGTCTACTTTCGGTGCAATGGCCACGGGTTCGGCGATCTTCTTGACCGGCGCTTGCTTTTGAATGACTTCACGTTGCACGGCCTTCACGCCGCCTTCGCCGAAGTCCAAGTAGTTGGGATCGATTTGGAAGTCCTTGCCTTCTTCGTCGAGAATAATGAAGAGGCCGTCTTTGTAGCTGACTACATTCACCGATTGGTTTTTAGCCAGTTGGTAAACGCCGTTGGCATTTTCAAGTTTTAAATTTTGTTTCACCTTGGCCGGGGTCATGTGAGACCCTTCGATGGGTTCGATGAATTTGTTTTCAACGGAACCGAAAAGGCCGTCTTCCGTATTTACCGCTACCGTGTTCGGGTAGTGCTTAACCGTTTGAAGGGTTTCGCCGATAAAGAGGTTGCGAACGACCTTGCCGTCTTTCTTCAAGATGGCATTTTTCTTTACCGTGTAATATTGAGGTTTGCTTTCGGTAACCAAGATCTTTTCCTTGGGAACGGTGACCTTGGCATTGCCCTTTTGGACTATGTAGCCGCGATCGTTGGAATCGACGATATTTGCTTGTTCTTCCACGGCAAATTTCAATTCGCTGCCGCTATACAATGTGGTGTTATGATCCTGCACGAAAACGCCGGTATCTCGAAGGCCTACGATCGAAATGATTGCCAATGCAGTCGTTCCGACGGCAAGCTTGAACTTGTGACTCATGTGGTAACAACACTCCTTATAAAATACTTCGCTTTGGATGGCCCGCGTGCGGGCGATTCCATTCGAAATTAGATTTTTCTTAATGATCTTTTGAAATTATAACACAGTTGGTTACAGAATGTAATAATTTGAGACGTCTTTTATGTTACTTCTCTGTTACAGTTCTATGACTTTTTATTTCTTTTTTAACAACCTTCTCTTTCACCAAATGTGACTTCAGAGCCTCTTCAATGGTATACTGTTTATGTACCATCCGGGAGGTGACAGACTATGGAATATGAGTCCGATTACAATTTATTAAAAGAAAAGATCGACGCCTGCATCACAGAGGGCAGCATACAAAACGCCAAGGAGATCTTCGATTCCTACCACTCCGTCGATATCGACGAGGTGTTGGAGGATTTGGATTCGGCGGATCTTCAGTACTTTCTCTTTATGTTGGATCCGGAAGAGATCGCCAATCTCATCGAAAATGCCGAAGAAGAGCTTCAGGTGAAGATGGCCGGTTTCTATTCGACGAAAGAGCTCATCGACATTTTCAGTTACATGACCAATGCGGATGTCGCCGATTTATTGGGGCTTTTGCCCACGATTAAACGCAAAGACATTCTAAACTATATGAAGAAAAGCGAATCGAATATTCTCAAGATGATCTTGTCCTATGACGACGACAGCGCCGCCGGGATTATGACCACGGAGTTTATTTCCCTGAAACAATCCCTTACCGTGCGGGAAGCCCTTTTAAAGATCAAGGAGATCGCCCCTACGACGGAAATTATCGAATCCATTTTTATTACGGATAATTTGCACCGCCTCCAGGGCATCGTCGATTTGCGGGAGATCCTCGTGGCGCCGGGCTTTAAGCCTTTGGCCGATCTCGTGGAGACCCACCCCTTTTTCGTCTATGCGGATCAGGATCAGGAAGAGGCGTCGAATTTAATTTACAAATACGACTTAAAGTATTTGCCCGTCGTCAATAAAAACGAGGCCATCCTCGGCGTCATTACCTCAGACGACATCATCGACGTTATGGAAGAAGAACATAACGAAGACATCTTGGCCATCGGTGGGGTTTCCAAAGACGAAGAATTCGACTCCAATTTCTTCCACTCCGTAAAAAGCCGCCTGCCCTGGCTCGTGATCAATCTCTTTACGGCCTTTATGGCATCGGCGGTGGTCAGCATGTTTGAAGACACCATCAGCCAAGTGGTGGCCCTTGCCGCCGCCATGCCCATCGTCACGGGAATGGGAGGAAACGCCGGCAATCAAGCCCTCTCCATCGTCTTGACCAGTTTGGCCCGCGACGAAATCAGTTTGGAAGAAGACCTTCCTCTGATTTTAAAGGAGATCGGCCTGGGAGTTTTCGACGGCGCCGTCATCGGCTTTTTCGCCGGAGTCGTCTTGTATTTGAAGTACCACAATGTGTATTTAGGCCTGATTATCTTCGCCGCCATGATTTTAAACATGGTCATCGCCGGCATCGTCGGCTTCCTTTTGCCCCTCTTGTTCGACAAGTTGAAAATCGATCCGGCCATTTCCTCGCCGATTTTTCTCACCACATTCACCGACGTATGCGGCTTTTTTATCTTCCTCGGCCTGGCTTCCACCCTACTGCACAAATTGGTTTAATTTCTTATTATTCAAAACACATGCAAAAACCGAAGGCGCTCGCTGCCTTCGGTTTTCTCATTCTATGAACTAGGATTACTTTTCGATAAAGGAATAGATCCGCTGCGCCAGGACCACCGCCTGTTCTCTCGAAGCGTGAGTCTTGGGCTTAAATTCGTTGTTCTTGTAGCCCTCCATCAGTCCCAAAGACTGAAGCTCGTAGACAGATTCTCGGGCGTAGGGGCTGATCTTTTCGTGATCGGCGAAAGGCGCGCCCGTCGTCTTGTCCCCTTCCACTTCGACACTGTTTAAAAAGCGGGTCAAGATGGTGGCCATTTGCTCCCGAGTGATTTTCGATTTGGGGGCGAATTTGTCTTTGCCCACGCCGTTGACCAATCCAAGGCGCGATGCGATGACCACGGATTCGTTTTTCGTGTCCTTGTAAGGGCTCTTACCCGCCACTAAATGGACGCGCTCCGTTTTTTCATAGAGGCGCACGATGACTTCCGTAAATTCTTCCCGTGTAATTTTCGTTTTCATATCGGCCTTGACGGAGGGCGGAATCAATCCGTTCTTTCCGGCATTGCTCAATTCCTCCACGGACCAGGCGCTGGAATTGTTAAAGACCGGGCGATAGCCCACGGAGACCACATTGGTATAGGCGCTCTCGCCCTCACCGATGTAGCGGACGCGGAAGCTGTAAAGCTTGCTTTCGATGGCGGGATTCGCCAAATTCGAAAACTTCGCGCCGTCGAGCTTCATTTCCACGCGGTCTTTCTCGTTTAAAGTGAGCTCGCCTTTAAAGCTTTGGCCGTTTTTCGAAGACCAGGGGCCCAAATTGACTTTGCTGTCGATTTCGTAGGCCACGGTTTTTCCCGATTCCAATTGTTTCTTTGCCCAATCGGGATTGCTCCAGGTGATGGTGAAGGCGTCGTAGGCGCCACTTTCTCCTTGAGCCAATGCCACCGCCAAGTTTCTCGGACTTTCGAAACTTTGGGCGAAGACCCCCGTTGCGGGAAGCAAAATTCCCAGACATAAAAAAAGTGCCAATAGGCGTTTCAATGTGTATTTCAATGGTAACATCCTTTCCTTGCTTTTAAGCTTCTAAAACTATAGCAAAAGGACGGGACCGATTGAAGCGTTCCACAGGTTTTGTAACGGAATTGTCACTTTTATTTGATTTCGATGATTTGAAAGTTGTTCAGCTTGTAATCGAAAAAGGAATGCACATCCCCTCTCAAGGCCGCAAGCACCAGGCGCATAAAGCCGTCGTGGCTGATGTAGAGGGTGTCGTCTTTTGCGATCCGCAAAAAAGCCTGTGCCCGTTTGTAGGCCTCGCGAAGGCTCTCCCCGCCCGGCGGACCGTTATTAAATGGATCGTCGATCCAGGGCTCGAGGGCCTCGCCATAAAGATCGTAGGCGTCGTAAAAGCTGCGGCCTTCCAAGGCGCCCAGGTTCACTTCACGAATCAGGGGCTCTTCCGCCACCGCTCCCCTCCCCCATACGATGGCCGCCGTCTCCTTTGCCCTGAGATATGGGCTCGTCACCACGGATGTTACACAAAGGGCGGCCACCTCATCTTTTAATTTTATCGCCGTAGCGGGATCCACGGGAAGCAAGGGCTCGGTCGGCGTGGCGTAGTATTTCTTTTCGTTGGCCGCGGTCTTTCCGTGGCGCATCATGTAAATACTCATGAGAAAAACACTCCGAATAAAATCAGCATAAAAAGTTCGCCCGTCTCCACGATGGCGCCGTAAACGTCGCCGGTGAGGCCGCCGATTTTTCTTACAGACAGGCGAGATAAGAGGGCGCCCCAAAGGCAGGCGGCCACGGGAAAGAAGAGAAAAGACTTGCCCCGCGTAAAGAGGATGATCGCGGCGAGTATTAACCACTGAAGATAATAGCTGTTTTTCGACGCGCCCCGTTTAAAGAAATTTCCCATGGACGAGGAGCTTGCCGAAGGGAAATAGTGGATCGCCGTCAATACGCCCATGCGCACCGAGGCGAAGAAGATTCCCATTTCCACGGGCTGAATGGCCACGGATGCAAGGACGGAAAATTTTCCCAACACGACCAAAACCAGGGCCAGAACGGCGAAGACGCCGATGGTGGAATCGTGCATAATTTCAACGACGCGATCCCTCTCCCGATTGGACAAAAAACCGTCGGCCGTGTCCATAAGCCCGTCCATGTGAAGGCCGCCGTTTAGCAGATACCAGGCCAGGATGCCCGAAAAGGCGCCGAAAAGGGGCCCGACATCGTAGAAGAAATTGTTTACGAAACCGACGACGGCGCCCATGACAAAGGCGATCCAGGGAAACCAAAAGAGGCTCTTTCCCGCTTCTTTTTCGTTAAATTCCGTATCTACCTGAATGGGCAGTCGCGTCAAAAATTGTATGGCTAAAAGTAAACTGTTCATTTGATTTTCACCGGAATTCCCGAAATACAGGCGTAGACTTCATCGGCCGCCTGTGCCAACCTTTGATTGATGCGCCCCTGCATGTCTCTGAATGCGCGGGAGACGGGATGCATGGGCACGATGCCGCTTCCCACTTCGTTGGTGACGATAAAGAGATCGCAATTCTTTCGTCTCGCCGCGGCGATTAAATCGCTGAGTTCCTCCATGCAGAGGCCTTCGATTTTCTCCTCGTCCACATCTTCCCCTCCCGCTGAATTTTTCCACAGGTAATTTGACAGCATGACCGTGACGCAGTCCAGGAGGGCGGCATCCTCCTCTTCTATGGCCGCCGCCAGGTCGTGATCCCGCTCCACGGTGCGCCAGGACGCGGGCCGCCGATTTTTGTGGGCTTCGATGCGGCGAATCATTTCCGCATCGCCCTCGGCCCGTGCCGTGGCGATGTAGACCACGCCTTCGTGCTGCCCCGCCCGGGATTCGGCGTAGGCGCTTTTTCCGCTTCTGGCGCCGCCGGTAATTAATGTAATCATAGGGACTCCTTTTCTATATTCACCAACAGGCCCGGATTTATGGCATTGTCTTCCATTGAGCCCATGTTTCCCATGGCGTAGATCGCACCGTCCATCAGTTGAAAGAAGAGGGGGCAGCCGCTTCCCTCGCCCAGCCGCATGGAAAGATCCAGTGGCGGTTCCATGCCCATGTGCCGGTTCACGAGGGCCGACGCTTTTTCCGCGCTCTTGTGGGAGAGAAAAATATAGTCTATCGCGTTCGGCGCCAATTGCATGGCCGCAAGGGCCGCCACGCCGGTGACGAAGCCGTCCACCACCGCCGCCGTCTTTTCTTCCGCGCAGGCCAAGAACGCGCCGACGAGGCCGGCCAGATCCAATCCGCCCACTTGGGCGATTTTGTGGATCACGTCCCCGTCACCTGCACGGGCCACGGCTTTTTTCACCACCGCCACTTTTTTCGTCAACTGCGCTTCCGTAATGCCGGCGCCGTAGCCCACGCAATCTTCGGCGGACTCGCCGGTTAAGGCGCAGAGAAGGGCCGCCGAGGTGGTGGTGTTTCCGATGCCCAGCTCCCCGGTACCGATGATGGAGGCGCCGTTATTTATTGCCGCCTTCGCCACATCCTTCCCCCGCCTGATGGCTTCGATGGCCTCATCCCGGCTCATGGCGGGCTCCACGGCGATGTTCCCCGTGCCGGGGCGAATAGACGCATCGATTATGTTTGACTCGCGATCCATCTCCTTATTCATGCCCATGTCCACGATGGAAAGCTCCGATTCCGCCCACTTGCTTAAGGCCGCGACGCCGGTTTCCCCACGGGCCATGGCATTGGCGAGCATTTGCGTAAAGACCGGCGGCGAGGAGCTTACATCTTCCGCCACCACGCCGTTATCGGCGCAAAAGACGACGATCGCCTTTTTCTCAAGGGAAGGAACGACCTTGCGCTGAATCCCCGCCAGGCGAATGGTCATGGCCTCCAAGGCGCCTAGGGAGCCCGTGGGATGGGTGCGATTGTCCCAGTGGGCCTTGGCCTTTTTCATGAACTCTCTATCCGCAGCCTCGACGGATCCCACAAGTTTATCCTTCATTGGCTTCTTTCCTTTTACTTATTTCCTCCCGCAGGCGATCGTTGATGTAGTCGTAGCCCTTGGGGCGATGGGGAATCGTGCAATTCGAACAGTCCTTTACGCCGCCGACATAGGAAAAATTCCCGCCGCATCCTTCGTCTAAAAGATAGAGGGGGCAATAGCAGAACATGCAGTTGAAATCCCCTTCCATGGCGTGGCAGGGGAAGTATTTACACGCCTTATTGGTGTAAAAGCGATACGAGAATTCCATTGGTTATCCTTTCTACGACGGCCTTGGTTTCGGAAAAATTCAGCCCCTCTTCTCCTTCCGTGCGAATCACCAGGCTCGTCATGCCCAAACGGCGAGCGGCTTCGATTTTTTCGTGAAAGCCGGAGCCGGCGCCGCTGTTTTTCGTCACCAGAAAGTCGGCTTTTGCATGTTTAAAAAGGGCTAGGTTCATGTCCAAATCGAAGGGCCCGAGCATGGCCACCATGTCTTCCATGGCCACGCCGGCCTCGTGCAAGATGTCGATGCTCTTCGACGAGGGAATGACCCGGTAGATGTGGCGGCTCTCTCCCTTCACCGACTCGAAGAGATCGCAGTGTTTCGATCCCGTGGTAAAGAAAAAGGTGCCCGTCTTTCCCTTCATGTACTCGCCGCAGGAGGAGTAATCATCGAAGATCACGTCCCCCGCCGCTTCCTCCATGGGCCGCTTAAAGCGGTAGTAGTCGATGCCCGCTTCCTCAGCCGCCGCCTTCGCCTCTTTCGAGACGATCTTCGCGAAGGGATGGCTCATGTCCACGACGGCGACGATGTTTTTCTCGCGAATAAAGTTTACCATGGCGTCTTTATCCATTGGCCCTACGCGGACGTCCACATCTGCGGGCAGGCGATCTTTCCCTTCTTCCCCGGCGACGCTGACGACAATGGCCCTCCGATCCACGCTTTTCATAAGGCGCACGGATTCCGAGGTGCCGCCGATGATCCAGAGCTTCATATTTCGTAGCCTCTGGGCGTGATCATGAGGCCGTTTTTCACATAGGTCTCTTTATTTCCCACGATGACCATGGTATTCATGTCGCAGAAGCTGTCGTCGATGTCCCCGATCGTAGTGAGAATTTTCTCCTCACCCTCTCGCCGGGCGTGTTTCACTATGGCAACGGGTCTGGAATCTTCGTAGCCTTCTTCTTTTAAAATTCCCATGGCCGCCTTCAAGTAATCGGGGCGCCCCTTGGAGCGGGGATTGTAAAAGCAGATGACGAAATCTCCCTGTGCGGCGAGGCGTATGCGCTTTTTAATCAGATCCAAGGGCGTCATTAAATCGGAGAGGCTGATGGTCACCATATCGTGCATAATCGGCGCCCCGACACAAGACGCGGCGGCAAAATTGGCGCTGATCCCGGGAATGATCTCGATGTCGATGTCTTTGTCAGCGGCAAGTTCCAGCAGGGGCCCGGCCATGCCGTAAAGTCCCGCGTCGCCGGTGGAGACCATGGCCGTGGTCTTTCCCGCTTCCGCCGAGTCCAGAGCCATTTTACAGCGCTCGATCTCGGACTTCATGCCCGTGGTGCAAAGCTCTTTTCCCTGTGTGTAATTTTTAATGTAGTTTAAGTAAGGCTTGTAGCCCACGATGACCTCGGAATCCTCCAGGGCACGAATCATGCCCAGGGTGAAATCCTCTTCGCCGCCGGGGCCGATGCCGATAATGTATAATTTCTTCATCTTTTTTCCTTTGTTATGCTCAAGGTAAATCCTTCTTCGCGAATTTTTTCCGCGATCATGATTTCGCCGCCCATATAGGCCGCCGTACAGGAGACGCTTGAGACGCCGACGGTGGCTCTCACGAAGTCGCTTCCCTCGCAGCGGTTTTCGTGTCTCGATAATTCCTCCGCGGTGTAAATCTTTAAGGGAACGCCAAATGCCTCCGCGGCGAAGACGATGGCCGGCTCCTCTTTTTTTATGTCGATGGTGTGAATGGCGGCAAGGGCCATGGGATGAATGGCGTAAGTTTTTAATGTCTTTTTTATTAAAGCCACTAATGCCTCCGGGTCCGTGCCCTTTTTCGAGCCGATGCCCAAGTGAATCCGCCGCGGCACCAGCTGAAGACCGCTTCTTATTTCGACGTCTTTTGTCGTAACCGCGACGCCGCCTTTCACATCCGCCGCCTCAATGGACGCTAGCCGCACGATGTGCGCATAGTCCGGTAATGCATCTTCTTCGGAATACCAGGGGATCTGCCGCCCCGCCACCATGGCGGCGGCCACCTCTTTCATTGCCGCCATATCGTCGAAGGCGTAATTTTCCCTCTGCGCAAAGATGTCGATGGCTTCGAAGCCCAAGCTGTCCGATGCCGTGGTGAGCACCGCTTCGGCGCCCATGGCCTTCGCCTGTTCCACGGCATAGGCATTGGCGCCTCCTAAGTGGCCGCTTAAGAGGGGAATTACGTAGCGACCCACGGGATCGATGACCACCACGGCGGGATCCCGCCTCTTGTCTTCAACGAAGGGCGCCATGTAGCGCACGGCGATTCCCGCGGCGCCGATAAAGACGATGCGATCGTACCCATTAAAAACGGTGCCGAAATCCTCTTTTTTTATGGACCGCTGAAAGTCCTTTCCGTAGAGATCCTCTTCGGAAAAATACTTCTTCGCCAGGGCCGCGCCCTGAGGTGAGAAACACAACACCGCCGTCTTCACTTCGTGCCCTTTCTGTACTCCGTGGAAAAGTGTTTGTCGTAGAGCTTGCTCTTTTCGTAATCCGTATCGAGAAAGTCCCCGACGAGGATTTGGGCGTGTTTGTAAATGTCCCGCCCTTCCATGTCTTTCACGATGTCTTTCAATGTGGAGCGCACGACGATTTCATCGGCCCAGGTAGCCTTGTAGACCACGGCCATGGGCGTGTCGTCGGAATAGCCCTTTTTCAAATCCTTCACCAGGGCCTCCAATTGGCCGGCGGATAAAAAGATGGCCATGGATGCGCCGTGGACCGCCAGTTTGTCTATGGACTCGCCCTCCGGCACCGGGGTACGCCCGGCTCGGCGGGTGAGGATCACCGTTTGGCTCACGCCGGGCAGGGTAAATTCCCGCCTTAAGCTTGCCGCCGCCGCGGAAAAGGAACTGACGCCGGGGATGACTTCGTAATCAATGCCCCACGCCGCCAGTGCGTCCATTTGCTCCTGAATGGCCCCGTAAAGGGAGGGATCGCCGGTGTGGAGGCGCACCAAATTTTTCCCCACCTCGTGGCTCTTTTTCATGACCTCCAGCACTTCGTTCAAATGCATGGTGGCACTGTTGTAGATCTCAGCGCCCTCTTTCGCGAAATCCATGTGGCGGGCGTCCACCAAGCTGCCGGCGTAAATGATGACGTCGGCTTCTTCCAAGAGCCGCCTGCCCTTTACCGTAATTAAATCCACGTCCCCGGGACCGGCGCCGACAAATGAAATCATCTTTTTCTCCCCTTTAAAATAAACACACCGTTTTCCGCGCGCAACAGGCCCAGTCGATCTTCCCGCGAAACGGCCACGTACTTCAGGCTAAAATCGTAGCCTTCTTTCTTCAAGAAGGCCTTCATGGTTTCGGCATTGCTCATGGTAATGAAATTGCCGACCATGATGCCGCCGGGCTTTAAGTGCTCGTGGGCGTAATACAAAATCGGGCCCAGCTCGCCTCTGCTGCCGCCGATAAAAATGCGGTCGTAGCTTTCATCTTTCAAGCAATCCGGGGCCTTTCCCCGGATCACGTCGATCTTTACACCGAAGGCTTTGGCATTTTTCTCGATTAAATCCAAGGCCGCATCCTTCACTTCCGCCGCGGTGACCGCACAGCCCAAGGCCGCCGCCGCTACGGATACGGAACCCGTGCCCGCGCCCACATCGAGAAAGGTAAGGCCGGGAACAATTTCCATGGCCGCCATGGTTAAAATCCGCACGTCTTCCTTGGTCATGGGCACGTCGCCGCGAATAAAATCGGAATCATTCATCCAGTTCAAGTTCAATCACCGCCAATGCTAAATCTTCGTCTATGGAAATGTCCTCGCCGATGGACGCAGAAACAATTTTCTCGTTCTCGTAGGAAAGGTAGCTCGCGCCGTGGATCGCGCCCTTCGCCCCCTTCGCCGCCAAGGCCTTCGACAGATCCCCGGCCGTGAAATGTTTATCCAATAGCACACAACTCAAGGGCTCATGTAAAAGCGTGTCCACTTCCGGTTCTCTGCCGTGAAAGGAGAAGGCCCGCATCTTCTGCCAAGGGAGTTTCAGTGCCGTCGCCGCGCATTGCATGCTGCTCAAGCCGGGAATTACCTTGTCCACATCAATGCCCTTTGCGCGAAAGGTGCCGGCCAGTCCGAAAAAGAGGGGATCGCCGCTCACGACGACGGCCACGTTTAAGGCGGGATCCATGTTCTCCTCCACCTCACTCAACCGCTTCACCGCCACGATGTCCCTCCGAATGGGCGTTAGCTTTTCCGCCAGGCGAGAGAAGGCCACGACGCGATCCGCCGCACGAATTGCCTCCACGGCTTCGTAGGTCATTTTCTTTAAAGCGCCGGGGCCGGCGCCGACTATGGTAATCATCGTTCCTCCTACATGGTGTAAATTATCGCGCGGATTTTTATGTCCTCGGTTTTTAAGTACAATGGCACACGCTTTTCGATGCCGCGCTCCATGACCTCCATAATGTTTTCGTAGCCCAGGGCGGCGGCTTTTTTTATGGCCTGATCGGCGGTCTTTTCCTCTTCCACCGCATCCATTTCCGCAACGCTCGCTCCCGCCTTGGCCATGTAATAGGCGATGGCTTCCATGCGCCCGTCTGCGGCGGCGGAGTGGGTTTGGTAGATGCCGATAGCCACCTTCGCCATTTTTCCCACATGGCCCATTAAGGTGATTTCGCGAAAACCGAGATCCCTCGCGAGGCAAAGGGCGTCGCCGAAGTAATTGGACACCTTTACTACGGGCACGTGCAGACCCAGGGCCGCGGCCCGCTCTTCGCCGTAATTGCCCGGCGTTAGAATCACAGAACCTGCGCCGGATCTCCTCAGCTTCTTCAATTCCAGGTCGATGGTGGCCACATAGGCGCTTTTGCTCATGGGTACGACGAGGCCGGAGGTCCCCAAAATGGACAGGCCGCCGACGATGCCCAAGCGTGGATTGAAAGTCTTCTTCGCCAATGCCTCCCCTTCGGGTATGTCGATTTTTATGGCGATGCCTTTATCCATATGGGCGCGAAGCAAATTTTCGATTTCCCGACGGGGCACGGGATTCACGGCCAGCTCGCCGGCCTTTCCCATAAGTCCGTCTTCGGTGAAGGTGCCGACGCCGACGCCTTTCTCCCAGCGCACATCGCCCGTGTCCGTCTTTTTAATGGTGACGAAGATTTCCATGCCATTAGTGATATCGGGATCGTCGCCGCTGTCTTTGATCACGCTGTAAGTGGCTGTGCTGTCGCTTCGCATCTGCTCGTAGACGTCGATGGCGAGCACGTCCCCCGCAGGCACCTTTACCTCGACAAGATGGATCGTCTCCCTATTCTCAAGAGCCTCGATGGCCGCCTTTGCCGCCGCCACCACGCAGGTCCCGGTGGTGAAGCCCAATCGCATGTGCTTCCCGTCCACGACGGTGGTCTTTTTCATCGCCTGAACTCCTCGTACAGAAGGGCGTTAAAAATCGACGCCGCCACATTGCTGCCGCCCTTGGTGCCCACGGTGCGAATGTAGGGCACGGGGTATTCCGCCACCTTTTCCTTGGACTCCGCTGCGCCGACAAAGCCCACGGGAACGGCGATAATAAACTTCGGATCCGCCTTCTTTTCGTCCACGAGTTCCAAAAGGCGGAACAGGGCCGTAGGGGCGTTGCCGATAATGTATCCCTCGCATCCCCGCTTTACGGCTTCTTCCATTGCCACGATGGAGCGGGTGGTCTTTCGCTCGGCGGCGATCTTCGCCACTTCTTCATCGGAGATCAGGGTGATGAGTTCCACCCCCGAAGCCGCCAGGGCCTTTTTGTTGATCCCCGCCCGCACCATGTTCGTGTCCGTGTACACCTTGCCGCCGCTTTTCACCACGGCCCGGGCCGCCGCCATAAAATCCTCGTGAATGTCGATAATGTGGCGGTACTCCACGTCGCCGGTGGTGTGGATCATGCGGCGCACCACGGGCAGCTCCTCTGCCTTAAAATCCACGTCGTGTAAATATTCGTCGATGATGTCCATGGAGGTGTTTTCAATGGCCATGGGCTTTTTTTCATACATTGGGCCGGCTCCTTTCAAATTGTGTCCACAGTTCTCGAAACCGCGCGTTTTCTTTTTCACCGCGAACGGCCATGCGGAAATAATGATCTTTTAAGGGCGCTTCCGAAAAAGTTCTGAGCAAAATGCCTTCTCTTAGAAAGAAATCGAAACAGGCCTCCACATCGCCACTTTTTAGGCGAATCAAAAGAAAATTCGCCTCCCCGAGCAGTGCCTCGGCGATTTCCGATTCTTTAAAGAGCGCCAGAAGCTTCTCACGCTCCGCCGCGATAAATTCACGGGACTTCGCCATGTACTCGTCGCAATCCTTTAAGCGCAGGCCGCAGGCTTCCGCCACGGCGTTCACTGACCAGGGCAATTGCCGCGCTAAAAAGCGGTCCCGAAGTCCGTCGTTCATCACCGCCCAGCCCAGGCGCAATCCGGGAAGGGCGTGGCTCTTTGTGGCGGCCCGCACGGTGATCTGTTTCGGGCGATATAGCCCCGCCTTCTGCCCTTCTTCCCCACCCTTTACAAAGGGCAGAAAGGTCTCATCGGCAAGCAAGTACCCGTCGTGGGCGACGACCGCTCCGTAAATTTCCGCCACTTCATCGCCGGAGAGGGTATAGCCCGTGGGATTGTGGGGATTGGTAATGATCGTGAGGGCCCCTTCAGGCATGTGGGCGATGAAATCATCGACATTCAGCCGAAAGGGCCGGCTCATGGGATAGGTGGTGATTTCTTTCTTCAGATCCTTTGCGATGCTTTCGTATTCGCCGAAGGCCGGCGTGGGCAAATAGATTTTGTCGAAGAGAGAAATGCAGATGGCGATGATTTCCATGGCGCCGTTTCCCACGACGAGGTGATCCGCCTCCACGCCCATCCAATCGCCTAATGCCCGGCGCAGATCCCGGTAGAAGCGATCCGGATAGCGATGAGCGCCTTCGAGCCCACGGGCCATGGCTTCCTTTAAAACTTCAGGCACGCCAAGGGGATTGATATTGGCGCTGAAATCCGCTAGAGGATGCGCACTCTTCCCTTGGTATGTTTTTGTATCGCCGCCATGTTCCAAGGCCGTCTCCTTCCGATCATCAAGCTCATGTACTGCTTCCGCCCGGCGAAGTTCGCGGGATCCGCCGAGGCTACCCAGCGCTCCGTCTCAATTTCCTCGAGGTAGAGCAGGTGATATCCCGCCGCCTGCAAACGTGCTGCGCTTTCCTCCGCCCGCGTGGTCTTTAAAAGGGCGATGGTGTCCATCGGAGGAATGGCCTTGTCTAAATGATCCGTTAATAGAAAGGATTCGCCCTTTTTCGTCAGGCTTTCCACCACGCCGTTGATCCCCGCGAGAAAGGCGGGGATGCCGGGCACCAGTTCCGTTTCGAAATCCGTCCCATCACCGGCCGCCAACACTTCGATCAAGGTCGCGTAAATGGTGCCGTCGCCCAGGGTCAGGAGGCAGGACAGTTCCCCTTCCTTCGTCGCATCGTCGATTTCGTCAAAGGCTTTTTTGTAGTGGGCGGCCGTGACTTCGGTCATGGGGAAATCGAGAAAGACCACCTTCTCGTCGTCCACAAACTCTTTCACTGTGTCGTAGGCCCGGGATTTGCCCCTGTTCAAGGGAATGAAAATGTGATCCGCCTGCTCTAAATAGCGCAGGGCGCGCAGTGTCAGAAGATCCGCCGCGCCGGGACCCACGCCGATGCCCACTAATTTCCGCATGGCTTTTTCTCCAGATAGGCGCGAAGTTTTTCTATATACACGGCCCGCACGAAATCCCAACTGCCCATGCCGCCGGCCACCTGCGTAACGTTAATTCCCGCGGCTTCGAAGCGCGTCTTTACGGAATCGTCGTCGCCGAAAATATCGTTTTTCGCATGATCCCCGGCGAGGAGCAAGAGGGGCGCCAGTTGCACCGAATTAAAGCCCTTCTCTTTCATGTAGGCCAGAGGCACCCGGTCGTCGACGGATCCTTCGATGGTGCAGACCCGGTGGGGAAGATTTTTTTCTTCAAACAGGTGGTTCAATTCGTCGTAGTATTTATCCGCCGAAGTGGGGCTGCCGTGGCCGACGAAAACCGTGGGCGCCTCGAACCTGTGGCCCACTTCGTCCACAAAGCGCAACAAATCTTTTTCGTCGTGAAAGAGGGCTTCTCCCACCTTCACGCCGCGGCTTTTTAATCGCGCAAGCTTTTCATATTCAACGCCTTCGACAATGTGGAGGGGCTGTATAAAAATCTCTTCCGCCTTAAATCCTTCTTTTAAAAAGCTTTCCACGGCTTCCACTTCGTTTTCGTAGCGAATGCCCGTCTTTTTTTCGTAGCGGTTTATGACCATGCGGGAAGTAAAGGCCACCCGCACGGGCACCTCGACCAACGCTTTTAAGTCTCGAACCACGGGATCTAAATCCCGGCGAAGGGCGTCTTCGTGGGTGGAGCCGAAGGTGGCGATAATCAATGCTTTCATATTCTCTCCTAAATCCAAAAATAAATCGCGGCGTAGATAAGCAGGTACAATAGCGTGCTGCGCCACATAAGATTCGTGGCACCGTCGATGGCGGAAGGGCCCACGGGATGAATGGCCCGCCCGATGGTGGGCTTATACACGTACTCGCCGAAGTAATCGTGGCCGCCGCCGAGCTCGATCCCCAAGACTCCGGCCGCCGCCGCTTCGCACCAGCCCGCGTTGGGGCTCAGGTGGGCGCCGTGAAATTCCTTTACCGTTAGAAAAGCCCGCTTCATAAGGGAGACGGAGCCTGCCGATAAACACATAAGAAGGGCCGTGAGTCGGGCGGGGATTAAATTGGCAAGATCGTCCAGCTTCGCCGCTCCGTAGCCCGCCAACAGATACATATCGTTGCGGTAGCCCACCATGGAATCCATGGTGTTCACCATTTTATAGGCCATGGCGCCGGCGGGACCGAAGAGGGCGGCGTAAAACAGGGGCGCGATAATGCCGTCGGATGTGTTTTCCGCCACGGTCTCCACCGTGGCCTTCACGATCGCCTCTTCATCCAAAGACGCCGTGTCCCTTCCCACGATTCGCGACAACTGCTTCCTCCCCTTTTCCACGGACAGGGCCAAGGCCTTTTTCACGCCGTGAGCTTCCTCGTGCAGAGTCTTTGCCGCCAAGGCCGTGTAGAGAAGGTAGACGGATAGAGCGGTTTTCGCGGGCCCGCTGAAAAGGGCCAAGAGCCCGCGAATCAAAAGATACATCGCCGCCGTATTCACGAGGGCGCAGGCGATGCCCAAGGGCTTTTTCCACGCTTCCCGCGCCCTTAAAATTAATTTATATTCTGCTGCGATAATCTTTCCCATGCCTACCACGGGATGGGGCAGCCAATCCGGATCCGCAAAGAGAAAATCCAAGACAAATGCGATCAATAATTCCATGGACCGTCCTTTCTGTTTTCAGTTTATCATGGCCGCCCATGCGAAACAATAGAGCGGAAAGAAGTCCCGTAAAATCCTGTTTCTTCATTGGATTTCCCCGGACTAAAGCGGTATAATAGACCCATTAGTTACCAAGGAGGTCATTATGGAGAAAAGAAAATTTAAGCGCATTCTCGTCGCCAACCGCGGCGAAATCGCCATCCGTATTTTCCGAGCTTGTCGTGAACTCGGCATACGGTCCGTTGCTATATATTCAAAAGAAGATAGTCTTTCCCTGTTCCGCACAAAAGCCGACGAGTCTTACGAAATCGGCAAGGGCAAAAATCCCGTGGATGCCTATTTGGATATCGACGAAATCATTCATCTCGCCAAAAACAAAGGCGTCGACGCCATTCACCCGGGCTACGGCTTTTTAGCTGAAAACCCCGACTTCGCTCAAAAGTGCGAAGAAGCGGGCATCGCCTTTATCGGCCCGAGAGCGGAAACCATGCGTCAATTAGGGGACAAGATTTCCTCGAAAATCATCGCCAGAGAAGCCGGCGTACAAACCATTCCCGGCGTGGACGATGCCATTCATTCCGACGAAGAGGCCCTGAAATTTGCTGAAGAAGCGGGCTATCCCGTCATGATTAAGGCGGCAGCCGGCGGCGGCGGTCGCGGCATGCGCGTGGTCAACAGCAAGGAAGAGCTTTTGGATCAATTCCACTCCGCAAAGAGCGAAGCGAAAAAAGCCTTCGGCAACGACTCCATGTTTATCGAAAAATACCTGGATCGCCCGAAACACATCGAAGTTCAGGTTTTAGGCGACGTCTACGGCAATGTGGTTCACCTCTTTGAACGGGACTGCTCCATTCAACGGCGCCACCAAAAGGTCATCGAATTTACGCCGGCCTTCTCTATTCCCGATCAACTGCGCCAAGACATTTGCAACGACGCATTGAAGATCACGAAAAATCTGGGCTACCGCTCCGCCGGTACCGTTGAATTTCTCGTGGATAGCGCCGGCAACCACTACTTCATCGAGGTCAATCCCCGTATTCAAGTAGAACACACGGTGACCGAAATGGTCACGGGCATCGACATTATTCAAGCCCAAATCCAAATCGCACAAGGCTACGCCCTTTCCGATGCGCCCATCGACATTCCGTCCCAAGAAAGCATCGAACGCCGCGGCTTCTCCATCCAATGCCGCGTCACCACCGAAGACCCGCTGAACAACTTTGCACCGGACACGGGACAAATCACTTTGTACCGCTCCTCCTCCGGCTTCGGCGTGCGCTTAGACGGCGGCAACGGCTTCCAAGGCGCCGTCATCAGCCCCTACTACGATTCCCTTTTGGTTAAGGTCATTACTCAAGGCCGCACCTGGGACGACACGGTCAATAAATCCATTCGTTCCCTTCGGGAATTAAAAGTCGGCGGCGTCAAAACCAATATCGGCTTCCTGCTCAATGTTTTGAACACGAAGGAATTCAGAGAAGGCACCTGCGACACGGGCTTTATCGCCGAACACCCGGAACTCTTCGACATCAACACGTCCACGGACAAAGAGCTCCGCGTCATGGAACACATCGGAAACATCGTGGTCAACGAAAATTCCGACGCGAAAAAAACCTTCGACGTGCCGGTGGTTCCCCCTTACAAAGAAGAAAGCTACAAAGGCTCCAAACAAATCTTCGACGAATTGGGCGCCAAGAAACTTTCCCAATGGATTTTGGATCAAGACCGCCTGCTCTTAACGGACACCACCATGCGAGACGCCCATCAATCCTTAATGGCGACCCGCATGCGTACCATCGACCTTCTGAAAGTCGCCAAGTCCATGAACTACAACATCAGAGAAATCTTCAGTATGGAAATGTGGGGCGGAGCCACCTTCGACGTCGCCTATCGTTTCCTTCACGAAGATCCCTGGGAACGGCTGGATCTCTTACGAAACGCCATGCCAAATCTCCTGATGCAAATGTTGGTCCGCGGCAACAACACCGTCGGCTACAAAAACTACCCGGACAATGTGGTCAAGAAATTCATTAAGGAATCGGCAGAAGGCGGCATCGACCTGTTCCGCATCTTCGACTCCCTGAACTGGATCGAAGGCATGCGCCTGGCCATTGAAGAAACCATCGCCAACGGCAAAATCGCCGAAGGGACCATGTGCTACACCGGCGATATCCTGGACGAGAGCCGCGACAAGTACACCTTGGAATACTACGTGAAGCTTGCAAAACAATTGGAAGATGTAGGCTGCCACATTATCGGCATTAAGGACATGAGCGGCCTCTTGAAGCCCTACGCCGCCGGCAAATTGGTCCGCGCGCTGAAAAACGAAGTCTCCATCCCCATCCATCTCCACACTCACGACACCACCGGAAACGGCGTGGCCACCGTCTTAATGGCAGCCGAAGCCGGCGTGGACATTGCCGATACGGCCATTAACTCCATGAGCGGGCTCACCTCGCAACCGGCATTAAACTCCGTCGTGGCAGCGCTGGAAAACACCTCCAGAAGCACGGGCATCGATCTGGATGCCATCGACCGCATTTCCGCCTACTGGGCTGCCGTTCGCCCCGTTTACGAACAATTCGAATCGGATCTCAAGAGCGGTACCACGGAAATTTACAAATACGAAATTCCCGGCGGCCAATACTCCAACTTGAAACCCCAAGTCGAAAGCTTCGGCCTGGGCCACAAGTTCAAGGAAGTAAAGGAAATGTACAAAGACGTCAACCAAATGGTCGGCGACATCATCAAGGTCACGCCATCCTCGAAAATGGTCGGCGATATGTCCATCTTCATGGTTCAAAACGATTTGACCCCTGAAAATATTTACGAAAAAGGCGCCAATCTGGACTACCCGGATTCCGTCGTCACCTACTTCAAGGGCATGATGGGCCAACCTTACGGCGGCTTCCCGGAAAAACTGCAAAAAATCGTCTTAAAAGACGAAAAGCCCATTACCGTTCGCCCGGGCAAACTTTTGGATCCCGAGGACTACGAAGCGGACAAGGCCCACTTAAAAGACATTATGGGCCGGGAACCCTCCGAGCGAGAAGTCACCAGCTACTCTCTCTACCCGAAGGTCTTTGACGAATACGCCAAAAACTTCAGCAAATACGATCAACTTTGGCGCATGGGCTCCGACATTTTCTTCCACGGCTTGCAAGAAGGCGAAACCGCCGAAGTGGCCGTCGGCGAAGGCAAGAAAATGATCGTCACCTTAGTCGAAGTGGGTCGCCTGAAAGAAGACGGTACCCGCACCGTCACCTTCGATATTAACGGCTCCAGACGCAGCATCGACATTACAGACAACACCCGCCCCATGCCCACCACCGGCGGCAGCGGCGTCTTAATGGCCGATGACAGCAATCCCCTGGAAGTCGGCGCCTCCATCCCCGGCACCGTTGCGAAAATCAACGTTGCCGTAGGCGATAAAGTGAAGGAATCACAACCTCTTATGGTACTCGAAGCCATGAAGATGGAAACCAATGTGATTTCGCCTCGCGACGGTGTCATCGCACACATTTTCGTTAAAGAAGGCGACGGCATCGAAAGCGGCCAACTTTTAATCGAACTCGAAGGCGAAGACTAAATCAATCCATTATAAAAGCGACTGAGTTAGACTCGGTCGCTTTTTGATTTACTTCATTTCTTTGTACTTTTTATAAGATCGATAGCTGCTCGATAAGCCGATAACCAGCGCCACGACGGCGAAGAAAATATTCATGTTAACGTCGCGATTGAAAAAGAATTGTTTTACGAGAATATCGCCGGCGAGAATAGCCACAAATAACTGGATCAGCGCCAGTATTCCGAATTGATTTCGTCTCATCTTACGGTTCCCCCTTTTTCATTTTCTCCCAGTGGGCCTTGGAAATAGAAGGTGCTTCCCACGCCCACAGCCGATTTTACGCCGTAGCGGAAGCCGTGTAGTTCCAATATATTTTTGCAGATAAACAGTCCCAAGCCCGTACCGACCATTTGACGCTCGTGGTGATCCCGTCCGCGGTAAAAGCGCTCCCAAATGGAATCCTGATCTTCTTTTGGAATGCCCTTGCCGTAATCTCTTACACAGTAACTGATCAAATTGCCTTCTGAAATAATATAAATATCGATCTCTTTCTTATTTTGGGAATAATTGATGCCGTTGCTGATGAAATTATAAATGACTTGGCGAATTTTATTGCTGTCACATACCATGAGCCCGCCGCCGTGAATTCGAAAGACGTAACCTTTCTCCTTCAAACTTTTAAAACGAGCCAATACTTCTTCCGTAAGCTCTCGTAAATTCACATCAGTAAGGCTTAAAGTGCCCAGACCGCTTTCTACTCGGGAAAGATCCAGAAGGTCGTTGACGAAATTCGTCAGATAATCCACTTCCTCCAAAATCGTTTGGGTGTGTTTTTCCCTAAGTTCTTTATTGTCGCCGGAAATGTCGCGAATCATTTCGCCGTAGGATTTAATAACCGTCAATGGCGTTTTAAAATCGTGACTGACATTGGCGATGAGATCCTTACGCATTTCCAGGGCGTCGGTTAATTCGCCGGTGGCGTAGTTCAAGGTGCGGGCCAAGTCGTTGATCTCCGTGTAGTCCTGTTCTTTAAACTGCACGTCGTAATTGCCCTGGCCCAGGGCTCTGGCGGTCTTCGCCATGTCCGACAAGGGGCGTGCCAGGCGGGAGCTCAGGTACAAGGACAGGATAAAGGCCACCATGAGGGAAATAATGCTTACGATCATGAGCTGATCCTTCAGTATTTCCACCGTGGAATCCACGGGATCCACATTGGCGGAGACGGCGAGGAAATACTTCTGCCCCGCCTCTTCCCCTAAATAAGATACGTACAAAATCGTGGAGGCATTTTCGTTTTTGTAATCCGCCACATAGGTTTCTTCCGTCTTGTCGTTCTTTAAAAGAGGCTGAAAGTAAGTAAAGAAATCATCGCCGCTAATGGTGGGCTGGTAGATGTAATCCAAAGGGTTTAGGGGAAAGACCAAACCGCCCCGATCGTTGTACACCTGGAGGCTCAGATTTTTTTCGAAGCTGTAACGCAGCAAGGTATCTTCGAAATCTTCCTTGCCGAAGAGGCGGGTCACGGTGCGGCCGACTTTTTCCGTGTCGCGGATTTTCATGGACTTGTAAAAGGAATTGATAAATACGATTTGCAAGAGCCACAAAAGAAGCAAGATAAATAAGGCCATACCGGAAAAGTACAGCCAAAATTTTACGCGGATGCTCTTTTGATCCACGATGGTATCCCGTGTCACGATTCGTCCTCGCCGACAAATTTATAGCCTACGCCCCGCACGGTGACGATGTAGCGGCGATAGGGCTCGATGCTGTTTCGAAGCATTTTAATGTGGGTGTCCACGGTGCGGTCGTCGCCGTAAAAATCGTAGCCCCACACTTTGTTTAAGAGCTTTTCCCGGCTCAGGGCGATGTTTTCGTTTTCGGCGATAAAGACCAAGAGGTCGAATTCCTTCGGCGTCATTTCCACGGGCTCGCCGTCCACGTAGACTTCCCTGCCGTCCAGGTCGATGGAAAGCCCTTTAAAGTCCAACACGTGATTTTCCTTGACGCTGCTGTTGCGCTTGGCGATGACCGAGAGACGGGCCATAAGCTCCTTCGGCGAAAAAGGCTTCACCACGTAATCGTCGATGCCGATTTCAAAGCCGTAGAGCTTGTCGTACTCTTCCCCTCGGGCGCTGAGCATTAATACGGGGATGTCTTTGTCTTTTTTTATTTCTTTATAGGCGCTGAAACCGTCCAGGCGAGGCATCATGACGTCCATGACGATGACGTCGAAATCCTCGCTCTTGCACATCTCCACGGCTTCCATGCCGTCGACGGCTTCCGCCACTTCGTAGCCTTCAAATTCCGCGTAGGTTCGGATCACTTCCCGAATCTTCGCTTCGTCGTCTACGACCAATAGTTTATACATAGGCACCTCTTTCCGATACCTATTATACTATAAATCCCGCCTTATAACTTTGAGGAGTAGATTCCCTTTTTCGGAAAGCGCAGGCGGAAGGTGCTGCCGTGGCGCAGTTGGGACTTCACGTCGATGGTGCCCTTCAGGCTGTCCACATTGTGCTTGACGATGGCGAGGCCAAGGCCCGTAGATTTTTCGTTGTAACTCCGGGATTTGTCCGCCATGTAAAAGCGCTCGAAGATGCGGCGCTGATCGTCGTAGGAAATGCCGATCCCCGTGTCCTGAATGGTGACGACAAAGGTGGATTCGTCCTTTCCGTCCAAAACGATGCGCACATTGCCGCCTTTCACATTGTAGGCGATGGCGTTGTCCACCAAATTGCCGATAAGTTCCCGCATAAGATCCGGGTGGGTGTAGAGGCGATTGTCCCGATCCGGTTGAAAGCCCAGGTGAATGTCCTTCACCGCGGCGTCGGGCTCGTAGGATTTCAACACGTCTTTTACCAACATTTCCATGTCCACGACGCGGTACTCTTCCGGGCGATTCTTTTCTTCCAGGCGGCTCATGCTGATAATGGCGTTGATCAGCTCAAAGAGCTTGTTGGACTCGTCGAGAATAATGTCTAAAAACTTGTTTCGATCTTCCTCCGCCACCATGCCCGATCGCAAGAGTTCTGCGTAACCGGAAATGGAGGTGAGGGGCGTCTTTAATTCGTGGGTCACATTGGATGTAAATTCCCGGCGACTGCGCTCGGCCAGGCTCTGTTGGGTCTCGTCGATCATTAAGATCAACATGCCGTAAAAGGCGCCGGCGTCGTTAAAGATGGGATCGAAGAAAAACTTGATCACCACGCCCTCCATGGCGATTTTTTGCACGTCGTCTTTTTGATTGTCGAAGGCACGGGAAAAGGCATCGTAAAAATTGCGCTCACGGCACAAATAGAGCAGATCCTTCCCCTGAAAATTAATGTAGAGGGAGGCATTTAAAAGCTTTACCGCCGCTTCGTTTATGGAGAGGATTTTTCTGTCCTCGCCCACGAGGATCACGCCCTCGGTCATGTTGTCCACCATGTCGTTTAGGCCCGTGAGCCTGGAAGTCAGACTTTCCAGCTGCCGGCGTTCCCGCATGGCTTCCTTTTTCAGGGCCTCTTCATAGGTTTCGTGAAGGGGGCTCAGTTCCAATTTGTATTCCGGATCCTGAACGTAGCGCCGGTAATTTTGAATGAGAAAAACCCCCTCTTCTTCCTCCCGCTCCATGCGGTAGAGAATGAGCAGGTAGAGGGCCATGCCGCCGGCCACGGTGGCGATGATGGTGTAGGACAGGTAGTGGAAGGTGGAGGCCATCATGCTGTCGTGGGTCATGAGATTGATGAGCATGCCGCCGTCTTCAAAGACCGTGGTCTGAACGTATTGGGTTTCGAGAAAACCTTTGTGGTACACTTCCCAACCGGCGCTCGCCCTCTCTTTAAGGGGACTTTTTTTCGCGTAATCAGCCAAGGCATCGGTGCGCTCGGAAAGACTGTTGGTATAAATCACCTTGCCCTCGCCATTTAAATAGACGACGGCGTCGTCCCTGTCCGTGGCGTGAAGGTTTAACTGATGGAGGCGGGCGGCTTCGCTTCCCGCTTTTTTTAAATTGTCCGTCAGAGCCTCGAGGCTCTTTTCGTTATAACGAATCCCTCGATTGTGGTAGTCGAGGGATGCGGAAATTTGAAATATAAAGGCGACCATAAACGCCATTAAAAAACTGAATCGTCGTATCTTTTTGTTCATTCCTTGTATCCTACTTTGTAGCCGATGTTTCGCACGGTTTCAATAAGGGAGGCCTTGTCTTTCAGTTTGTGCCGCAAAGAGGCGATGTGCACGTCCACGGTGCGGGACTCTCCTTCGAAATCGTAGCCCCAAACCTGGGCCATAATGGTCTCCCGATTCAGGACGATGTTTTTGTTTCGGAAAAGATAGTACAAAAGCTCGAATTCCTTGTAGGTTAAGGTAATGGGCTCGCCGTTTACAAGAACCGTGCGCTTTTTATTGTCGATGACGACGCCGTCAATGGCGATGGAGCGGTCGCCCTCTTCCTTCGGGCGGGCGCGGCGCAAAACGGCCTTCACCCGCGCCACCAACTCCAGCACGCTAAAGGGCTTGACGATGTAGTCGTCCGCCCCCTTGTCCAGACCCACGATTTTATCCAGTTCCGACGATTTCGCCGTGAGCATAATGACGGGAATATCTTCCGTCGTGGGATTTTCGCGGATCCGACTCAAGATCGAGAGCCCGTCTTCCCCGGGAAGCATAATGTCCAGAAGAACGAGGGACGGCACTTTTTCGCGCATGGCCTCAAAGAGTTCTTCGCCGGAAGCGAAGCCCTGCACGTCGAAATCGCTGTTCTTTAGGGCATAGACGATTAAATCCCGAATGTTGCCCTCGTCTTCTACACAATAAATCATATTACACCCCGAATGTTTCTACACCTAAGTAATCCTTGTGGTGACCGGTGAGGGAGAATACGACCCACTCGCCGATGTTTTGTGCGTGATCGCCTACCCGCTCCAGGTATTTGGCGATCTGCAAAAGATCCACCGACTCTTCCGGATCATCTTGTCCGTTTTGAAGCTTGTGGATGAGCTTTTCCCGCACTTGCACGAAGAGATCGTCCACCACGTCGTCGTGATTGATGCATTGGGTGGCCAAGTCTTCGTCTTTTGTAATGAAGGCGTCGACGGCCATTTTAATCATGGCCGTGGATTCTTCAAACATGCGGGTGATTAAATCCGTGGTTACGGACAGAGGCTTGTCGTCCATGGTGAGGGAAATTTCGCAAATGTCCTGTGCGTGATCGCCGATGCGCTCCAAGTCCGTAATGATCTTTAGGGCCGCGGAGATAAAGCGCAGGTCCCCGGCCACCGGTTGCTGCTTCAACAGGAGCATGAGGCACATATCCTCAATATGCCGCTCCATGCGGTCCACATCCCGGTCGTTTTTGGATACGGAAATCGCCAGATCCTTGTCCCGGTTCTTTAAGGCCATCATGGCGTCGGCGACAGCTTGTTCCACCGTGGCCGCCATTTTTATAAGCAGGGTATTTAATTCGTCCAGTTCTAAATCGTATTGTTTTCTCATGTCATCCCCCTATTAACCGAAACGACCGGTAATGTAATCTTCCGTCCGCTTATCCTGCGGATTGGAGAACATTCGCTCCGTCGAATCCATCTCAATGACTTCTCCCGTAAGGAAAAACGCCGTCTTGTCCGACACCCGCGCCGCCTGTTGCATATTGTGAGTGACCATGACAATAGTATAATCCTTTTTTAAATCTTGTACCAGTTCTTCGATCTTTAATGTAGAAATCGGGTCCAGGGCCGAGGTGGGCTCGTCCATTAAGAGCACTTCCGGCTCCACGGCCAAGGCTCTGGCGATGCAAATCCGCTGTTGTTGCCCGCCGGAGACTTCCGTGGCCCGTTGGTGAAGCTTGTCTTTAACTTCTTCCCAAATGGCGGCGCCCTTTAAGGAGCGCTCCACGATTTCGTTCAGATCGTTTTTGTTTTTAATGCCGTGGGTTCTGGGCCCGTAGGCGATGTTGTCATAAATGCTCATGGGAAAGGGATTGGGGTTTTGAAACACCATGCCGACCCGCTTTCTCAAAAGATTCACGTCGTAGCCGGGATCGTAAATATCCTTGCCGTCCAAGAGCATGTGGCCCTCGATGCGGCAATCTTCCACCAAATCGTTCATGCGGTTCAGGCATTTTAACATGGTGGATTTCCCGCAGCCCGAGGGGCCGATGAACGCCGTGATCTCATTGCTCTTTATATCCAAATTGATCTTCTTTAACGCTTGAAAATCGCCATACCATAAATCAACGTCGCTGACCAACAGTTTTGTCTCACTCATTTAATTGCCTCCTGCTAATTTTGATCCGATAAAGGAACTTAATGCGTTAATTAAAAGGGTTAATACGATCAGAACAAAGCCCGTAGCAAAGGCCTGGTCCACAAACAATCCTTCCGTAGAAAGGACGTACATGTGAAGGGACAAGGTGCGGCCCGAAGACAAAAGGCTTGTAGGCATATCTGTGGTCGTCCCTAAGGTAAACATTAATGCCGCCGTCTCGCCGACGCAGCGGCCGATGGCCAAGATGACGCCAGATAAAATCCCCGGCACGGCCACAGGGAGGACGACGCGAATAATGGTGCGAAGCTTCCCCGCGCCCAGGGCGAGGGAGCCGCTGCGCAAGCTGTCGTTCACTGCCATTAAGGCCTCTTCCGTGGAGCGGATGATTAAAGGCAGAATCATAATGGACAAGGTAAAGACGCCGGAAAGAATGGAATAGCCAAGGTTCAGGGCGATGGAGAAAAACAACATGCCGAAGAGGCCGTAGAGAATCGAGGGAATCCCGGAGAGGGTTTCCGTGGTGAGGCGAATCACTTCCACGATGCGGCTGCCTTTTTTCGCGTATTCCACCAAATAGAAACCGGTGAAGATGCCCAGAGGCGTGGCGATTAAAAGAGAGAGCACCACGACGATAAGGGTGGTGATAATGGCGGGGAACATGGACACGTTCTCGGTGGTGTAGGTTTTTTCAAACATGGCCGGATTTAAGTGGGGTACCCCTTTGAGTACGATGTAGCCGACGAGAACGATCAAGACGGCAAAGGTAATAAAGGCCGCCGCGAGGATGAGCCCGCGTACGATGGACGAGCGCGTTTTCATTAGTCCATCCTCCTTTTTACGACATTAAAGATAAGATTGATCAGCAAGATAAAGATGAAGAGAACCACGCCGGTGGCGATCAAGGCTTCCCGATGGGCGCCGGTGGCGTAGGCCATTTCCAAAACGATGTTGGCCGTCATGGTGCGGGTGCCCATTTTTATGCTCTCGGGTACGATGGGTTGGTTCCCGGCGATCATGATAACCGCCATGGTTTCGCCGATGGAACGGCCGATGCCTAAAATAATCGCCGCCAAAATCCCCGACTTCGCCGCCGGTACGACCACGCGCATTAAGCTGCGTTCGTGGGTGGCGCCCAGGGCGATGGAGCCTTGGTAGTAGGACGTGGGCACGGAGCGCAGCGACGATTCGGAGAGCCCGATAATCGTGGGAAGAATCATAATCCCCAAGAGCACCGACGCCGTAAAGACCGTCATCCCCGTGCCGCCCCACCAGCCCCGCACGATGGGTACGAAGACCATGAGGCCGAAGAAGCCGTAGATAATCGAAGGAATCCCGGCCATGAGGTTCACTGCGGGCTTTAAGATTTTGTAAAGCCTGCTCGGGCAGTAGAAAGCCATAAACACGGCGGTTAAGACCCCGATGGGCACGCCGACGATGATGGATCCGATGGTGACGTAGATGGAGCCGACGATCATGGGCAGAATCCCGAAGGATGGCGGTGAGGCCGTGGGTTTCCAGTCCGTTCCCATTAAGAATTTGGCGATCCCCGTCTCTAAAATAAAGGGTACGCCGTTTTTAAAAATAAAGTAGCAAATAACGATAATGGATAAAACCGAAATAAGGGAGCACAGTAAAAAGATAAACTCCCACGTTTTTTCAAAACCTTTTGAATGCATGGTTCTCCTCCTTTTCATGGATACTTTACCAAGCCATTCTTAGGAAAAGATATGGCTTATGTAAAGTCTATGTAAACAAAAAAACAGGTGCCCTTAGACACCTGCCGTGATTTGTTTATTTTGCGAGATCGCCCCATGCGGTCATGTCGCCTTTGAAGATGTTCTTGATTTGTTCCATGGTAATGTCTTTCGCCGGATTGTCTTTGTTGACGATAACGGCGATGCCGTCTTGTGCCAAGACCGTACCTTGTACTTTATCTTTTTCTTCATCTTTGAGTTCGCGGGAGCTCATGCCGATTTGTGCCGTACCTTCGGCTGCTGCGGTGATCCCTGCGGAAGAACCGTTGGATTGAATTTGAATGTTGGCGCCGCTGTTCACTTTCTTGTAGGCTTCAACTAATTTTTCCATTAAGGGGGTAACGGATGTGGAGCCTGCTACGGTGATTTCGCCGCTGACATTGCCGGGGGTGTAATCTTCCGCTTGTTCGTTCTTTACATAGCCTTCTTCTTCGGCGATGGCTTGGCCGTCTTTCGAGAGAGCGAATTTCATGAAGTCGGCTTCCAGGGAACCTTCCTTCAGTTCACCCTTGGTAACCAAGAGGAAAGGACGGGCCAATTTGTATTCGCCGCTTAAAATGTTGGCGGGGGTTGCTTCTACGCCTTCCAAGGTAAGGGCTTTTACCGTTTCATTTAAAGAACCAAGGGAAATGTAACCGATGGCAGCGGGGTTGCCTGCGACGGTGGTCATAACGCCGTTGGTGGAGTTTTGTACCGTGGCCGATGCCGTGGTGTTGTCGACTTCTTGATCGCCGTTCTTTTCTAAAAGACCGGTGATTTCAGTGAAGGCGCCGCGGGTACCGGAGCCGTCTTCACGGGTGATAACGGCGATTTGACCCAGCTTATCCAGGTCGCCTGCTTCAGCGCCCTTGGATGCGTTGGCAGTGTTTTGGGTGTTGTTTGCTGCTTGATCGTTGCCGCCCTTGGCATTGTTGCCGGAGCCACCGCAAGCCACAAGACTCAGTGCCAGAAGAGATGCTCCAATGGCTAATTTTACGTTTTTAAATTTCATCGTTTGATTCCTCCTATAAAAAATCTTCATCAACTAAATGCATTGTATCGGCTCCCTATTAAACAGATATGATTTCAATGTAAAGACGATGTAAATCTTTTCAGAGGCGAAATTTATAATAGTTCGTCGATGTCGTGAACGATCTCTCGCGGCTCCATGTCCGCGGGGAAACGGCCACGCAAATGGCCCTCGCGGTCGATGAGGAACTTTTCGAAATTCCAATGGACGGGATCTTCCCCATCCGTTAGAGCGGCAAAGAGCGGATGAGGATTGTCCCCCACCGCGTCGATTTTTGAAAACATGGGAAAGGTAATGCCGAAGCGGGATTTTACAAATTCCTCGATTGCCGGCTCATCTTCCGGCTCCTGGGCTCCGAACTGATTGCAGGGAAAACCGAAAACGACAAAGCCGTCGTCTTTGTAGCGCTCATAAATGCGCTGGAGCCCTTCGTACTGATGGGTGCATCCGCAGAGACTGGCCGTGTTCACTACCAAGACCACTTGCCCCTCGTATTCACTGAAATCGACAGTCTGTCCGTGAATGTCTTTTGCGGAAATCGAATACAAATTCATACAATCCCTCCTTCCCTTTAGTATACGCTAAAATTTTTCCTTTCTCAATTTAAAATGCAAGCATTTTCACGCGTTGATAACCATCTGCTTTCGATAGACATCTTTCAAAAGAAAATCAACTTAACATCCAACATTACTTGTATTTATAATAAATTCTTACGTTTGACGACGGTGCGCGTTTATCCATAAACTTTCGTACACGCCCAAGACAGCTTTCGCAAAATCATTGTCGTTATAGATCTCTAGCGCTCCTTTTGTAGATCGGGTGCGCATGAGTCTGAAGCCGTTTAAAAATTCCTTTTTGTTTGTAAAAGACGTTCCATTCACTCCTTCTTTAAGTACGCCATTTAAACAATCGTCTCGTTGTACCAAGAGAGGCAATCCCGCCGCTAAAGCTTCCATATAGGTTAGGCCCTGGGTTTCTGCCTTGGACGCGGACACAAAGAGGTCGCCCAGGGCGTAATAGTTTTGAATCTCATCCCAAGGGACGCCACCGATAAAACATAGGTTGCGAATAGCCATGTCTTTCGCTTGCATCTGTAGTCTCTCTTTTTCAGGACCATCCCCTACGATCAACAGCCCCACGTCTTCTTCTTCGATTTCCAACCGTTTATAGTATTCCAGCAATTTATCTGTCCTCTTCTCTTCTGCCAGCCTCCCAACGGATAACAGAGTGTAACCGGATGATAGGTTGAAGCGGTGCTTTAACCGTTGCACTTTCTTTGTGTCGTACGATCTGAATTTATCAAGATCCAGTCCCGTAGGCACCACGTGAACATCGCGTATTACCCGGTATCCAAACAGTTTTTTTCTTACCTTCTCCGTCGGAACGATCACGGCATCGGAATAGTTGCAAAACTTCGCACTTAAGGCGCATACCATTCGCTTCAGGCCTTCTGTTTTCGGCAAGGGCAGATAATGGATGCAATCTTCATACATCGTATGGTAGCTATGTATGTGAGGAATGCCAAATTTTTTCGCCACCTGCAAGCCCAATATGCCGACAGTAAATTCCGTTTGCGTGTGAATGACGTCCAGATGCATTTGCTTACACTTATGGATCCAATAGGGCGCGACGACCAAGGCCAATTGTCTGTCTTTAACGATCACCGGACTGACACTGGGCAGCCGATAGATGCGTTCTTTAGGCGCGCTTTGTGTGTTTTTTGTTCGAGACGTAATCACATAGACGGTGTGGCCCATCCTTTCCAAGGCGCGCTTCAGTAAATAGGTAGAATGAGCTACTCCATTGATTTCGGGATAGTAAGTGTCTGTAAAGAGTCCGATTCGCATAATGCCTCCTTTTACTTGAGTTTATCGAGGACTTATGGGATCGGTATGATTTTCTTGTAAAATGAAATTGTTTTTTCGCGCAAATATCTATTATCTTATGTCTTCTTTGATTTCTCCGTATGTAATAAACATCCCCCGGCGTAGCCGGGAGTTTTCCTTTTTCGGCCCAAATAACCTGTATTACTAGCAGCGCCTGAAGGGCGTCGGTGGTCTGCTCGCGCTGACGTTGCTCGGCTACCCCTTAAAGGGGTTCGTCGTGTCAAAGGTTAGTTGCTCACTTATTTGATCCTCTTTCAACTGGTTTTGTATATACTCTTGAATCTTTTTAGCGTTTTTTCCAGCTGTATCAACGTAATAGCCTCGGCACCAAAACTGCCTTCCCCTATATTTAAATTTCAGGTCTCCCCATCGTTCATAGATCAAGATGCTGCTCTTCCCTTTTAGAAATCCCATGTATGAAGATACGGATAGTTTCGGCGGGATCTCTAGTAGCATATGAACGTGATCCGGACATACTTCCGCTTCGATTATGTTTACGCCTTTCCAACTACATAACTCGCGTAGAATCGCGCCTATTTCTAAGCGTTTCGATCCATAAAATACTTTTCGCCTGTATTTCGGAGCAAACACTACGTGATACTTACAATTCCATTTTGTGTGTGATAGACTATGGGTGTGATTTAGTGATGTCATTATTCCCTCCTGATTGTGATTGGTTGGCAGACCTTTCTTATCATACCATTCTGGGAATAACGGGTGATTATCGCTAAAGCTAAACGGAACCCCCGGTCTAACCGGGGGTTTTCTGATGCAAAAAAAGGACCAAGTCAATGACCTGGTCCTTTGATGTTTAATCGAAAGAGATTAGCCGTTTAAACGTTCGTAGTTTTCGAAGCGTTCTTTGGCGTTTCTTTCAGCTGCTTCGTAGAGTGCTTCTGCACGTTCGGGGAACAGCTTCTTCAAGGACGTATAACGAACTTCGCCTTCGAGGAATTCTCTGTAAGGTTTCGTCGGTGCCTTGGAGTCTAAGCTGAAGGGGTTCTTGCCTTCATCTTTGAGAGTCGGGTTGTATCTGTACAGGTGCCAGTAACCGGTATCCACTGCTTTCTTTTCTTCAGCAATGGAAACGCCCATACCTTGGCGAATGCCGTGGTTGATACAGGGTGCGTAAGCGATTACTAAGGACGGTCCGTTGTAAGCTTCAGCTTCCTTGATGGCCTTGAGGGCTTGGTTCTTGTCGGCGCCGATGGCGATTTGTGCGACGTAAACGTAGCCGTAGCTGGTCATCATGAGGCCTAAGTCTTTCTTGCGAACTTCCTTACCGTTGGATGCGAATTTTGCAACCGCAGCCGTCGGGGTAGCCTTGGAGGATTGACCACCGGTGTTGGAGTAAACTTCGGTATCGACGACCATGACGTTGATGTTTTCGCCACTGGCCAATACGTGGTCTAATCCGCCGTAGCCGATGTCGTATGCCCAACCGTCACCGCCGAAGATCCATTGCGACGGTTTGATTAAGAGACGTTTCATGCTGCTGATGGAAGCCAAGAGGTTGTCCGCTTCAGCATTGCCGGTCTTCTTGTCGAGCAAGGGAAGAATCTTGGCAGCAGCTGCCTTGGTAACTTCGTAGCTGTCGGAGTCTTCTAACCAAGCGTCGAATGCTTTGGCGATTTCTTCGTCAGCGCCTAATTCCTTGAATTCTTCCATGTGTTTCTTAATGGTTGCTCTTTGTTGATCAACTGCAACCTTCATGCCGTAGCCGTATTCTGCGTTGTCTTCGAACAAGGAGTTCGCCCAAGAGGGACCTTGACCCTTGTCGTTGGTGCAGTAAGGCATACTCGGTGCGGAACCGCCCCAGATCGAGCTACAACCCGTTGCGTTTGCAATCATCATGTGATCGCCGAAGAGTTGAGTAACTAATTTGATATAGGGAGTTTCACCACAGCCTGCGCAAGCGCCGGAGAATTCCAGGTGAGGCATGTGGAATTGCGAGTTCTTAACATTGTCTGCAGGAATTTGATCTTGCTTGGAAGATACGGTTTCTGCAAATTTCCAGTTGGCTTCTTGTTTTTCGAATTCTTCTTCGAAGGGTACCATGACAAGTGCTTTTTCCTTAGCGGGGCAAACTTGTGCACAGTTACCGCAACCGGTACAGTCGAGAGGAGAAACTTGAATGCGATATTCGAAGCCTTCCAGACCCTTACCGTTGGGTTTCTTCGTTTCGAAAGCTGCCGGTTTCTTTGCTGCTTCTTCTTCGTCTAATAAGAAGGGACGAATGACAGCGTGGGGGCAGACGAAGGAACATTGGTTACATTGGATACAGTTGTCGATTTGCCATTGAGGCACGTTCACTGCGATGCCGCGTTTTTCGTATCTGGAAGTACCGGACATGAAGGTACCGTCTTCCATGCCTTTGAATGCGCTGACGGGAAGGTCGTTACCTTCTTGGCGAGTCATGGGAACGAGGATGTCGTTGATGAATGCCGGTGCGCCTTCGATTTCGTGGGATTCGGTTTCGCTTAAGTTTGCCCATTCCTTCGGATAGTCAACCTTGTGAGCAGCGTTCATACCTGCGTCAACTGCAGCGTAGTTCATGTTGACGATGTCTTCGCCCTTGTGACCGTAGTCTTTGACGATGGCTTCTTTTAATTTTTCAGCGGCAACATCTTCGGGAAGTACTTCGGAAAGTTTGAAGAAGGCTGCTTGCATTACCATGTTGGTACGGTTACCTAAGCCGACTTCGCCTGCGATCTTCGTTGCGTTGATGATGTAGAAGTCTACGTCATTTGCAGCGATGGAACGCTTCAGGCTTGCAGGAAGATTTTCTTCCAATTCAGCTTCATCCCAGGTGGTGTTCAATAAGAAGGTACCGCCTTTTTTGATGCCGCGAAGCAGGTCGTATTGGTGTACGTAGGATTGCTTGGAGCAGGAGATGAAGTTTGCGGAAGTCAACAGGTACGTAGAGGTAATCTTGTTGTTACCGAAACGTAAGTGAGACATGGTAACGCCGCCGGATTTCTTCGAGTCATAGTCGAAGTAACCTTGTGCGTACATATCGGTGCCGTCGCCGATGATCTTGATGGCGCTCTTGTTTGCACCGACGGTACCGTCGGAACCGAAGCCCCAGAATTTGCAACCGATGGTTCCTTCCGGTTCGGTTTCGATAAATTCGTCGACATCCAAGGATAAGTTGGTGACGTCGTCAACAATACCGATGGTGAAACCGTCTTTCGGTTCGCTTGCACGCAGGTTCTTGTAAACTGCGAGGATTTGAGACGGGGTGGTGTCTTTGCTGCCTAAGCCGTAGCGGCCGCCGATAATAACCGGGCGATCGTCGCGGTCGTAGTACATGTCTTTAATGTCGAGTCTTAAGGGTTCAGCCGTTGCGCCTTTTTCTTTGGTGCGGTCTAAAACAGCCACTCTCTTAACGCTCTTCGGCATAGTGTCGAAGAAGTGTTTCTTAGAGAAGGGACGATAGAGGTGAACTTTCAGTACACCGACTTTTTCGCCCTTTGCGTTTAAGTAGTCGACAACTTCTTCAATGGTTTCGGTTACGGAACCCATTGCTACGATGACATCTTCTGCGTTTTCGTCGCCGTAGTAGTTAAACAGGCCGTAGTTTCTGCCGGTTAATTCGGAGATTTGTTTCATGTAATCTTCCGTAATACCGATAATGTCCGTGTAGAAGTGGTTAGCAGCTTCTACTTCTTGGAAGTAAATGTCGGGGTTTTGTGCAGTACCGCGTACTTCGGGATCTTGGGGAGCCAAAGCACGTGCTCTGAATGCATTGACTGCGTCCATGTCGACGAGTTTTGCCAAGTCGTCGTATTCGAGCACTTCGATTTTTTGGATTTCGTGGGACGTACGGAAACCGTCGAAGAAGTGAACGAAGGGGACGCGGCCTTTGATTGCGGACAAGTGAGCAACACCGGCTAAGTCCATGGCTTCTTGTACGGAACCGGATGCGAGTAATGCGAAACCGGATGCGCGAGCAGCCATAACGTCTTGGTGATCACCGAAAATGCTCAGCGCGTGGCTGGCTAATGCACGAGCTGCAACGTGGAATACGCCAGGAAGCAATTCCCCTGCAATCTTGTACATGTTCGGGAGCATCAGGAGAAGACCTTGAGATGCGGTGTAGGTCGTGGTCAAGGCACCTGCTTGAAGTGCACCGTGTACAGCACCTGCAGCGCCGGCTTCGGATTGCATTTCCTTTACAGATACTTCGTTGCCGAAAATATTCTTTCTGTGATTGCTTGCCCAGGCATCAATATGTTCTGCCATCGGGGATGAGGGCGTGATCGGGTAGATGCACGCCAGGTCAGAGAACGCATAAGCCACGTGCGCGGCCGCTGTGTTCCCGTCCATTGTTTTCATCGTCTTTGCCATTTGAACCTCCTAATTTAACAACATTTTCCTATGACTCAATTATATCAGTCATAAATTGAAATTCAAGTCGTTGACCGAAGTATTCAATATTTCGATATGTGAAAAAACAAACAATTCGTTTTTCACTAAATGTTTTTGTTTACGCTACAACTTTTTAATGATTGAGTTTATTTTTTTCGATGGAATCCAACACCCTTTGATTCAGTGCTTCCGCCGCATTGTAGCCCATTTCTTTCTGTTTGAAGTTCCGCGTGGCGATCTCGATAATCATGGATGTGTTGCGGCCGGTACGCATGGGAATTTCGATCTTGGGCACGGATTTTCCCAAGATTTCAATTTTATCGTCTTCCATGCCCAATCGGTTATAATCGGCGAAATCATCCCATTGGGTCAGTTCGATCACCAGTTCCACTTCTTTTTCCTCCATGATGCAACCGATACCAAAGAGGCGTTCCACGTCGATGATGCCGATGCCCCGGATTTCCATAAAGTGGCGGGTGATTTTCGGCGAGGTGCCGATGAGGCGATTGTCCAACATGCGGATGAGGACGGAGTCGTCGGCGATGAGTTTGTGGCCGCTGACGATGAGATCCAGGGCGGTTTCCGACTTGCCGATGCCGCTTTCGCCGGTGATTAATACGCCCACGCCGTAGATGTCGAGGAGAATGCCGTGTTTTCTAATGGAGGGAGCCAGGGCCCGTTGCATATAGGTAATGATTTTGTAAAGGGCGATGCTCGTGGAATCGGCGGTACGCAAGATGGTGCAATTGTTTTCGCGGGCGTAAGTGGGCATTTCCGGGAAGACTTCTTGATTTTTGGTGATGATCAGCACGGTGATCTTGTGTTCGAAGAAGGTCTTCAGTCGCATTTCCCGCACTTTCGGATCCAAGCCTTTTAAATAGCACCACTCGGCGCCGCCGATGACCTGAATGCGGTCGGCGACAAATTTCGTGTAGAAGCCGCAGAGTTGCAGGCCCGGTCGATTGCATTCCGAGGAATACAGGCGAACGGTGCGGGTGTTGTCCGCCAGTTGAATGACTTCGTAGTCGTTGTCCGCGATCAGCTGTTGCACGCTGACGCTTTGTTTTTTATTGCTCATCTTTACCTCCGTGAAAGTGGTCATACAGGGATTGTGCCGCGGCTTTTGTCATGCCATCCACCGACGCGAGGCTTTCCACATCGGCGGCTTTTATTTTCGAAAGGGATTGAAAGGCCTGCATCAGGGCCTGTTTGCGCTTGGGCCCGATGCCGGGGATCACGTCCAGCTCCGACTGAAAGCTCGACTTCGCCCGCAGGCTCCTATGATAGGTAATGGCGAAGCGGTGGGCTTCTTCTTGAATTTGGTAGGTGAGGCGATAGATCGGGGAATTTTTTGCCACGCGAATCTCTTCTTTATTGAAGTAAATGCCCCGGGTCTTGTGAAAATCGTCTTTGACAAGGCCCGCCACGGGAATGTCTAGGTTCAATTCTTCCAAGACGCTTAGGGCCTGGGTCACCTGCCCCTTTCCCCCGTCCATAAAGATGAGATCGGGGAATTTCGCGAAGCCCTTGCTCTCTCCGAGACCGGCCTTTTCTCTCAGGCCCCGCTTAAAGCGGCGGGTGAGCACTTCACGTAAGGACGCGTAATCGTCGGGCCCCACCACGTCTTTTATGCGGAAGCGGCGGTAGTCCGTCTTTTTCGGCAGGCCGTCTTCAAAGACCACCATGGAGCCCACGGATTCCACGCCGGAAATATTGGAGATGTCGTAGGCTTCGATGCGCTGAAGGGCGCCTTCCATGGTCAGGGCCTCCTGCAATGCCTCCAATGTATTCTCCACGGTTTTTTGTTTCGTGCGCATTTGATCGGAGTGCTTGTCCAACATGTCGATGGCGTTTTTTCTCACCATGGTCATGATCTGCTTCTTCTCGCCGATTTTCGGCACGACGACGTGGACATTGGCGCCTTTTTTCTCCGTGAGCATGGCCTCGATTAATTCCCGCTCATCGAAGTATTCGTGAACGTAGAGCTTGCCGGGAATGTAGGCGGTGCCGTGGTAAAACTGGGTGATAAAGGCTTTTAAAAGTTGCCCCGGGCTGTCGCCGTAGGGATTTTCCATAAAGAAATGTTCCCGGCCCATGTTTTTTCCCCGGCGGAAGAAGAAAATCTGGATGCACACGTCCCGCCCTTGGGCCGCGAGGCCGATGACGTCGAATTCGTCGTCTTTTCCCGCCGCCGTGATCCGTTGCTTTTCCGTCAAGGTATAGAGGGCCTGAAGCTTGTCCCGAATGGCCGCCGCCTTTTCAAATTCCAGGGCCCTGCTGGCCGCTTTCATCTCCTCTTCCAGCTCGTCGATAAAAGGCACTTTCTTGCCATCGAGAAAATCCTCGATGCCTGAAATGTAGCCGGCGTAGTCGTCGGCGGAGACGGCACCGATGCATGGACCGGCGCAGCGATGGATGTGGTAGTTTAAACAGGGCCGCACCACGGGATTGGGCTTGGATAAATCCAGTTTGCAATTTCTTAAGGGAAAGCGCTCGTGGAGAATGTCGATGGCGGAATTTACCGCCAAGACGTCGGGAAAGGGACCGTAGTAGCGGGCGCCGTCTTTAAGGATGCGCCGCGTCTTCATGAGCCGCGGAAAGGGCTCGTTGGTTATTTTAATGTAGGGGTACTGCTTGTCGTCGCGAAGCAAAATATTGTACTTGGGCAAGTACTCTTTGATTAAATTGGATTCCAGAATCAAGGATTCCAATTCGCTCGAGACGATAATGTATTCGAAGTCTTCGATGTGGGCGACCATGCTCCGCACTTTCTTGTCTTTTTTTCCGTAGGACCCGAAGTACTGCCGCACCCGTTTTTTTAAATTTTTCGCCTTCCCCACGTAAATAATCTGATCCAGTTTGTTCTTCATTAAGTAGACGCCGGGATCGTCGGGCAAGGTCTTTAATTTTTCTCGTATGGCTACCTGACTCATGACACGCTCCTGGAAACTAGTAAAAAACTGACCCCGTCGGTCAGTTTTAGAGTTGAATATTATTTTTTAAGCTTTCAAAGGTCTTGTCGCCGATGCCCGGCACTTCCTTTAAATCCTCCACGGCGGTAAAGGGATGGGCCGTGCGGTATTCAATAATTTTATCGGCGGTTTTTTCGCCGACGCCGGGCAAGGTCATAAGGTCCTCTTTCGAACCGTTTTGTATGCTCACCGGCCCTTTCGCGGCAGGTGCCGCCTGGGCGGATTGGGCGGGGGCTTGTTCGCCGACTTTCGGAATGTAGAGTTTTTCCTCGTCACTTAATTTTTTCGCCAGATTAATTTGCGAGGTGTCGGCATTTCCCACGATGCCCCCAGCCGCCGTAATGCCGTCTTTTACCCGGGCGCCTTTTTCCAGTTCGTAAAGCCCCGGATTTTTTACGGCGCCGCCAATGTCCACGTAGATGGCGGAGCCGATGCCTTCTTCCTCAGCGGGCGCCGCCTCTTTCTTAAAGTCGTCCCGGGAAACCTCGCCGCTTTCGATGACGAAGGAGGGCTCCTCGGCCCCCTCCGCCTTCAGGCGAAAATGGTAATAGGACACGGTGAGGACCAGCAGGCAGAGGAAAACAAAGGCCAGCACCTTTTCCCGATCGGTGAGCTTCATAAGACCTCCGTGGGCGTTACTTTACGCGCGCAATGGCTTCGGCTTCGATGACCACGTTTTTCGGAAGGGCGGTGACGGCGACGCAACTGCGAGCCGGCTTGTGTTCCGTGAAAAATTCCCCGTACACTTCGTTGATGTCGGCGAATTGGTCCATGTCCAAAATAAAGAGATTCACCTTCATGACGTGGTTGAGGTCGGAACCGGAGGCTTCGAGAAGATTCTTAACATTCGTAAGGCATTGGCGGGTGGCTTCTTTAATCTCAGTCTTAACTTCCCCGGTTTTCGGATCCACGGGAATTTGGCCCGATAAGTACACGACGCCGCCGTCTTCTACGGATTGGGAATAGGGGCCGATGGCCGCCACAGTCTTGTCCGTTTGAATCATTTTCATTGCTCTTCCTCGCTTTCCCGATTGTCTTTGCCCCACAAACGTTCCAAATTGTAGAATTCACGCATATCCCGGTGGAAAATATGCACGATCACGTCGCCGTAATCCAAAATAATCCAGCGGGACTGGCCGTTGCCTTCGTGATGGTAGGTGTGGTAGCCCGCCTCGGCCATTTTGTCTTCCACTTCTTCGGCGATGGCATTTAATTGAGGTGTCGAGCCGCCACTAATAATGACAAAGTAATCGGCGATGGCCGTCATGTCCCGAATATCCAGGGTTTGAATATCCGCGCCGCCTCTGGCATCGGCGCTTTTTTCGATAATATCTAACATGGCTTGAATATTGTCTTTGCTCATAATTACCTCCTCGCTTTATTTGTACCCTATTACTTCTGCTTTACGTTCATCTTGTAGAATAATTGATCCGCGCCGTCGAAATCCACGATGTAGTAGCTCAAACCGCCGATCATGTCCGCCGTGCCGGGGATCGTCGCCGTTTGGAGATTTTCCTCGCCGATGGAGATCATGGTGAGCCCCATGCGGGACACTTTCGACAGAGGCATATTGCTCGTCGTGTTGTCCATGTAGCTCACCAATAGAGACGGCGCGTGGAGAACGCCTTTGGAGCTCTTCACCTTTTGTACGAAGGCGGACATAAAGGCCTGTTGCGCCTTCACACGATCCAGGTCGGCGTTTTTATAGCCCTTTCTGAAGCGCAGAAACTGCATGGCCTGATCGCCGTTTAAATGCTGATGACCTTCTTTCAGGTGAATGGAAAGGGGCGGATCCGCCGAGGGATCTTCGTAATCCATGTCCATGGGCACATAGACGTCGACGCCGTCCACGATGTCTACCACGTCTTTAACGAAGGCGTAGTCCACGACGATGTAATAGGGAATGTTCAAATCAAAGTTTTCATTGACGGTCTTAAGGGCCAAATCGGCCTTGCCGTAGGCGTAGGCGTGATTTAATTTCGTCTTGCCGTGATCCTCGATTTTCACCCGGGAGTCCCGAGGCAGAGAAATCAACGACGCCGACTTCTTCTCCCCGTCCACATCCAAGACCATCATGACGTCGCTTCGGGTATTTTCCGCCTTCTTCGAATTTAAACTGTCCACGCCGATTAAGAGGACCTGGAATTTTTCGTTGCTGTTTTTTAAATCGCTGATCCAGGTCTTCGCCTCGGAATCGTCGCCCATGTTGGTGTAAAAATTCAGGGCGAGGACGCCGACAAAGACGATCAGCAGCGTGAGGAAAAATCCTCGAAAGAAACTCTTCATTTTCTTTTCTCCATGTAATCATTGTAACAGCGGACGGTGTCTAAATGAACAGCGGTGCCTTGCTTGATGAGAAAAAGTAAATTGCCCTGCAAGGACGCGGCCATGGCTTCTTTAAGATCGGCCTCGGCTTTTTTTCGCAGATCCTCGACGCCGTCGAAGTTTCGCATGGGCTCCAGGTAATCGGCCAAAAACACCACCTCTTCCACCGGCGACATGTGGTCCGTGCCCGTGGTGTGGTAGCGAATGGCCCGAAGGATTTCCTCGTCTTCGATGCCGTAGTCGACTCGCGCCGCCTCCGCCGCCACATAGGCGTGGAGCACTTGAGGAAAGGCCTTGAAGCTGTCCAAGTCCTTTACTTTCAGGCGCTCGGCCTCTTTCCACAAACGCGCGTTGTCTTTGTATTTGCAAATGTCGTGAAACAAAGCCGCGGTGCGGGCCTTTTCCACATCCACACCGTGAATTTTCGCGAGCTTTTCCGCCGTTTCCGTGACGCGGAGAATATGCTTGTAGCGTTTTTCGCCGATGGCATCGACGATTTGATCAAATGCAGGCTCTTTCAATAGATGTAAAACCTCTTTTTCCTAATGTAGGCCATGACATTGTCGGGAATGAAATACTTTACCGACTTGCCTTGGCGTATGCGATTTCTCAACGTTGTGGAGGATATCTCCAAGAGGGGCGTGTCGATTAACACCACATCGGCATTATAGGTCGTCTTCAGGTAGCGAATCTCTTCGCGAATGGCCTCTTTTGTAATGGCCCCGTCCCCCGGGCGCACGGCCACGGCGAATTGCGTCAGCCCCGCCAGGTCGCCGAAGCGCTTCCAGGTCTTTAAATCCTGTAAAATATCGGATCCCAAAAAGAAGTAGAATTCCGCATCCGGATAAATTGCCTTCAGTGCCAAGAGGGTGTCCACGGAATAGGTGGTGGTTGTCTTTGTCACTTCCAGATCCGACGTTTCGAAATAGTAATTCCCCGCCACGGCCAGTTCCACCATTTTCATGCGCTCCTTGGCGGTAACGGAGTAATCCCGCTTGTGGGGGGCGTTGCCCGTAGGGATAAACAAGACCTTGTTTAAGCCCAAGTGGGCCCGCATGTACTCGCTCATCATCAAGTGGCCCATGTGGATGGGATTAAAGGAGCCGCCCATGATCCCGATTTTCATACTTACTCCAGAACGATCACGGGGTCTTCTTTGGCGGGGCGGTAAAGGGTGAGCTTGCTGCCGATGCCCTGAACGAATTCCGCATTTAAGGCCTCGGTGAGGGTTGCCGCCGCTTCATTTAAATCCACCGCCGTGTTTTGCAAGAGGGCGATTTTCACCAACTCGTGGTCTTCCAGCAATTGATCGATCTGCTCGATCACCCCCGGCGTAATGCCGTTTTTACCGATTTGCATCAGCGGCTTCATGCCGTGTGAAAGGCGCTTCAGCTGCGCCCGTTGTTTTCCTGTAATCATAAACTCCCTACTCGAAAAATTCAAATTCATAATCCGCAATAAAAACGGATTGGCCTTCTTCTATGCCCAGCTCACGAAGCTTGTCGATGACGCCGTTTTTCCTGAGGTTTTCTTGGAAATACCGCAGGGAATCCCGGTCGTCGAAGAAGGTGGAGCCCAAAAGACGCTCGATGTACGGCCCGTCCACGATGTAGCGTCCGTTTTCTTTTCTCACCGAAATGCCCGGTTCCCGCTCTTCTTCTTCCACATAGTATTCCTCGTCCAAACTGTCGTATTCGATATCCGTGTTTTGAAGCACCTCATAGACTTTAAAGAGCATGGGCTGAATGTCTTTGGTGGTGGCGGCGGATCCGGAAAATACGGTGTAGCCGCGCCCTTCCAATTCCTCCCTGAGCGCAGGTTCTCTCTCCTGTGCCTCGGGCAGGTCCATTTTATTGATAAAGACGATTTGCGCCTTGTCCTTTAAGGCGATGTTGTAGCCTTCAAGCTCCCGATTAATGGCCTCGAAATCCTCCAGAGGATCCCGGTAGTAGTCGCCGCTTCCGTCCAAGACGTGAATCAAAACGCCGCTGCGCTCCACGTGGCGCAAAAAGTCGTGGCCTAAGCCCACGCCTTCTGAGGCCCCTTCGATGAGTCCCGGAATGTCCGCACACACAAAGCTCTTCCCCGGGCCCAAATAGACCACGCCTAAATTCGGCGAAAGCGTCGTAAATTCGTAATTGGCGATTTTCGGCTTCGCGCTTGAAATCACGGAGAGCAAGGTGGATTTGCCCACATTGGGAAAGCCCACCAGGCCCACGTCGGCGAGGAGCTTCAGTTCCAAGACGATGGTTCGCTCCTGGCCTTTAAAGCCCATTTGCGCAAAGGTCGGGGCCTGACGGGTGCTGGTCGTGTAGCGGGCGTTGCCCTTGCCGCCGCCGCCCCCTTGGGCGATGACGAAGCGTTGGCCCGCTTCTTTCATGTCGACGATGATTTTATTCGTCTTCTCGTCCCGCACCAAGGTGCCCACGGGAACGTTTAAAATAATGTCTTCGGCATCGGCGCCGAATTGTTTTTTGCTGCGGCCGTTTTGTCCGTTTTCCGCCTTGTACACGCGCTTGTAGCGAAAATCCATGAGCGTCCGCATATTTTCGTCGGCAACGAGGACGACGCTTCCGCCGCGCCCGCCGTCGCCGCCGGCCGGTCCCCCGGCGGGAACGTATTTTTCTCTGCGCCAAGCCACGGCGCCGTCGCCGCCATTGCCGGCTTTTACCGTAATGGTACATAAATCGACAAACATCTCACACCCCCAGTATGATTGGTATTATATCACAGTCCGTTTTATGAAAAGATCTCCCATGTCTAAACTCTGTATAAGAAAAAATAAACCGCAGATTTCTCTGCGGTTTCTCTTATGCTAATTCTTCTACGGGAAGAACGTTAACTACTTTTTTCTTTTTTCCACGACTTTCAAAGGAAACGCGTCCGTCGGCGGTGGCAAACAATGTGTCGTCGCTGCCGATTCCTACGTTTAACCCGGGATGAATCTTCGTGCCTCTTTGGCGTACGAGAATGTTGCCGGCTAATACGTGTTGACCGTCGCCTCTCTTCACGCCGAGACGTTTCGATTCGGAGTCGCGACCGTTTTTAGAACTACCCATTCCCTTTTTCGAAGAGAAGAGTTCAAGTGTAAACAGAATCATCTAAACCTCCTGAGTCTCTATTTTAATGTAATTTTCGTATGCACTTTCGATGGCGTTTAAGCCTACGACCATGGAACGAAACAAGAGCTCCGTTTCACGGGACACGATGTCTTCCGGCAGGCGGATGCTGACATAAGCTTCCGACTGTTCGAAGGCCATGGTGTCTTCGTCGATAGAAAGCAAATCTTCCATGGATAAAACACAGGTCAAGGTGAGGGCACTGACGCCGTGACAGACGATTTCGCCTACCTCGTCTCCCTCTCCCGCGTGATTGTTCGCCGAAAATCCGAGGATTTTTCCGCGGCGGACAAATAGAGTGACCGTTGTCATTACGCCAAGGATCCGATTTCTACCAGTGTATACGGTTGACGATGGCCACGCTTAATGCGTTCGTTTTTCTTCGCTTTGAATTTATAAACAATAACCTTTTTATCTTTGGCTTGTTTTAAAACTTTCGCTTCGACTTTGGCATCGGCGACGTAGGGCTTGCCTACATTCACACTGCCGTCTTTGGCGACGAGAAGAACCTTGTCAAAAGTGACGGCATCTCCTTCGTTGGCATCGAGCTTTTCAACTTTCACCAAGTCGCCTTCGCGAACGGTGTATTGCTTTCCGCCGGTTTCAATGACTGCGTACATTGTAGCACCTCCTCTTTACAAGACTCGCCCCGATAGGTGCTATGCTTTTTACCTATAAGGTGCGGTTACATCAAAGTATATTACCACATATGGTAGTGAATTACAATTCTTTATTCCGTTTTAATTTATTTTTTACAGCTTCTCTGTGTCTTTCTTCCGCCGCCTGAAGCTGTTGCTCAAAGGGCAGTTCTTTTCGCTCCCGGGCGATTTCGAAAAGGCCCATGGCGCTGAAGCCGTAGACCGTGGTAATCATGGCATCTTCCGACAGAGCTTCTTTCATAAATGCCGTGAGATCCGCCATTTGCTCCTCGCTCATGCCGTGGACGAAATCCACCACGATCATGCCGCTCAGATTTCTGAGATGAATTTGCTTGGCGATCTCTTTTGCCGCTTCCCTGTTCACTTTCATGCGCATGGCGTCGAAGGAGCCCTTCTTTTTCACCGCCGCCATGTTCACGTCCGCCACATAGGCGCCTTCCGTGGCGTCCATGACCACATTGCCGCCGGAGGGAAGGGGCAGGGTCTTTTGAAAAATGGAATTCCACTGGCTGCGCCACTTGGCCGTGGAGCGAATGCTGAAGGAGGGATCCACGACGCAGTTTAAGTAATTCGGCAAGCGGTCAATGAGCTTTTTGTCGTTGACCACCATGGGCAGATCGCGGTGGCGATTGAGCACGTCCATGCCCCGGTCCTGCGTTAAAAGGAGTTGGCTCTTCGGAAGAAAGTTGACGGAGCCCTCGATTTTTTCCATCAATCGCCGCAAATGTTCGTATTCACTGGCCATGTGGGCCGACTGACAGGATGCGGCTTCCGTGCGAATGATCATGCCTGCCGAGGCATTCAGGCCATGGGCCCAATCCGTGAGGCGCTTTCTTATCTCCCCGTCGTCGATGCGCTTGGAGATGCGGATCCCCGAAGACTTCGGCAAGAGGACGATGTTTTCGCCGCGAAGGCTGTAGTCCATGGAAAGCACCGCCCGCTTTTGATCCAGTGGGGATTTTTTTACTTCCACGATAATGGAGTCGCCGCCTTTAATTTTATCGCGGTAAGCTTTGGGATAGACGTTTTTCATGGGCAGGTACCCGTTTTCATCTTCCCCGAAATCCACAAAGGCACAGTCCATGGCGGGCAGCACGTTTTTCACGTAGCCTCGATAGATATTTCCCACCTGAGAGGGATTGGACAGAAGATGAATCGCCCGAATTTCGCCTTCTGAAATAAGGCCCATGATCTTCGGTTCTTCCCCGTCGGCAAACAAGTAGCTGTTAGAGCCGTACTTCATGATCGTCACCGTCCCAACTTTTGATCCGACGAATTTGAATGTAGTCGATGTCCACGCCGCGCGGCTCGAAAAGACCCATTAAAAAGCGGTCGGGCCGCAAATTGCCGTTGGCCCCTGCACGCAAGACGGCGTAAAGGGAGGTGCCCCCCGCTTCTTCTTTCCAGTCCAGGGAAAAGATGCCGTCTTTTATATCTTCTTCCACGACGATGCGCTTCTTGCCTTTTTTCTTCCGCCGACGAACGAGAATTTCGTCTTGCTCCATGGCATCATTCGCCATTTTTTTCAGCTCATCCGCCCTTTCGTATTGGGCCGCGGGAAAGAAGAAGCGGTATTGGGTCTTGGCGATGCGCTCAAACACCGATTTCGGATCGAAATCCAACCTGGCTTCGATGATCTCCATGCCCTCGGGCAAGGCTTCATTGAGCATGGCTTTTATCTTTTCGGGATCGGCGCCGTCTTCCACTTCCATGTCCATGACCTCGAATTCGCTCTCCATGCCCACGCTCAAGGGCTGGGCGATGGAAAGCTTTTGATGGGGATTAAAGCCTTCGGACCAAAGAATGGGCACGCCCGCCCGTTGAATGGCCCGGTTAAAGAGGCGGATCGTATCCAAATGGGAAATGAATTTAATCATGCCCGTCTTTTTAAATGCCATGCGCAGCTGCATGAAATTCACCCCACATTTCGCAATTCTCGATGCCGCAACCGTTGCATTTTTTACGGCAATCCGGCGTGGTCAGCGCCGCCTTGGATTTTTCGTACTCTTTCCATAAATAGGCCTTCTTCACGCCGATGTCGATAAAGTCCCAGGGAAGGATTTCGTCCTTCTCCCGCAGGCGATTGGCGTAAAAGTCGCCGTCGATGCCCGCCTCCTCCATGGATTTGACCCACACGTCGTAGCGGAAAAATTCACTCCAGCCGTCGAAGATCTGGCCGTTTTCGTAGGCCCGCAAAATGAGTTTGCCGACGCGCCGGTCGCCCCGGGCCAGGATCCCTTCCATCCGGGAGAGATAGGGCTCGTGGTATTGAAATTTCACTTTCGGATCCCGCACCGCCCCTTTTACGGCGTGGATCTTTTCGAAAAATTCGTCGATGGTATCCTGTCTCTCCCACTGAAAGGGCGTAAAGCCCTTGGGTACGAAGCAGGAAGCGGAGGCGGTGACGCGGAAATTCCCCTGAATTTCTTCTTTCGGTCGATTAAAGAAAGCGTCCTTCACCTTGTAGGCCAAGTGGGCGATGCCCAAGACGTCTTCCATGGTCTCGCCGGGCAGGCCGATCATAAAGTAGAGCTTGATTCGGCTCCAGCCCTCTTTAAAGACGGCGTTCACCACCCGCATCAAGTCCTCTTCCGTGACGTTTTTGTTGATCACATCCCGCATGCGCTGGCTTCCCGCTTCCGGGGCGAAGGTAAGCCCGCTTTTGCGCACTTTTTCGATTTCTCTCAGCACGTCCACGATAAAGCTGTCCAGGCGCAGAGAGGGCAGGCTGATCCCCACGTTTTTTTCCTCATAGGTGCGACTCAGCTCCCGCACCAGGGGCATGAGGCGGGTGTAGTCGCAGGAGGAGAGGGACGTGAGGGAGATCTCGTCGTAGCCCGTGTTTTTCAAAATGGATTCTGCCATGTCCGTCAAGGTGTCCACGCTTCGCTCGCGAATGGGGCGATACATCATCCCCGCCTGGCAGAAGCGACAGCCCTGAGTGCAGCCGCGGAACAATTCGATGACCGCCCGGTCGTGAACCGTCTCCAAAAAGGGCACGATCTGCCGATCCAGTTGGAAGGTGGCGTTCATGTCGTGAAGGCGCACCCGCTTAATGACGGGCTTCGCTTCCGCCACTTTCGGCTCGTGGCTTTTGATCGTGCCGTCTTCGTTGTAGGTCACTTCGTAAAGGGAAGGGACGTAGACCCCTTCCATGGTGGCCAGGGAGCGAAGAATCTCCTTCCTGGAAAGGCCCGCGGCTCTTCCTTCTTTGACCTTGTCCATGACCTGAATGTTTAAATGCTCCCCTTCGCCGATTAAAAAGCAGTCCATAAAATCCGCCAAGGGCTCCGGCGTCGTGGCGCAGGGCCCGCCGGCCATGACGAAGGGCTCATCTTCCCCGCGCTCGGAGGCGAGGAGGGTAATCTGCCCGAGATCCAACATATAGAGAATATTGGTGTAGCTCATTTCGTACTGCAGGGTAAAGCCCACCACGTCGAATTCCGAAAGGGGCCTCTTCGTCTCCAGGCTGTAAAGAGGAATGGCTTCGTTTTTCATGGCCTCCGCCATGTCCGGCCAGGGAGCGAAGGCGCGCTCGCAGGCGTAGTCCGTCTCGTTCATGGCGAAATACAGAATCTGCATGCCCAAATGGCTCATGCCCACTTCGTACACGTCGGGAAAGCAGAAGCAAAAGCGAAGGGCCGCCTCTTCTTTCACCACACTATTTAATTCGCCGCCGATGTAGCGGGCGGGCTTCTCCACTTTTTTTAAACATTTTTCCAGTCGTTGCGCGTCTATCATGGAAACCTCTTTCTAAAAATCGTCTCTAGCAGCCTTTAAGGAAGGACCAGAAGGACTTCTTCTCCCCTTTCTCGTCGCTTTCGCCTTTCAGGGAAAAGGAAGGCTTTTGAACTTCGTTAAAATAAAGGGCGTCGTCGAGATGCAGGTTTTCGATATTTTCCAGTGCTTCTCTGTCTCCCGGTTTTAAGCGGTTTAATACCGGTACCACCTTGGCGGGGCATTTGTTCCTTCTCAAGATAAATTGAATGCGGTCCAGATTACGAACCGAGCCCGGCCGATTGACTGCGACACAGTAGATCACATCGGCGACCTTGGCCCAATTCAGAAGATCTTTCTCTCTGTAGCGGGACAGATCCACGAAGACATCGTCGTCGCCGAAATTTTGTACGGCCTTGAAAAAATCCTCGTCGTCGATTTCTTCCAGGTCGTGAAAAATATTCCCCTGAATTAAATCGTAGCCGTCCCCTTGAATCACCACGTCGCGAAGGGGCTTTCCCCGAAGAAAATCCATGTAGTCTTCGATGGCGTCGGTTGCCTCGTCTAAAAACAAATCCTGCACGCGGGTGCGGTTCGAGGCCTCGATCAAAAGGCCCTTCGCCTCTTTGGCGAAATCCCGAGCCATGGTGCTCGTGCCGCAACCGCCTACCGTTGAAATTATCACAGCGATCATACTTACTCCGTTTCCAATCCCGTTTCCGTCGGGAGGGTTTCATCTTTGATTTCTTTGTAGAAGCCGAAATACTGGGCCAATACTTGTTGCATAATGGGTCCGCAGTTGGCGCCGTTGCCCCCTTGGAACAAGACGACGGTGACGGCGATCTCGGGATCCTCCGCCGGGGCGTAGCCCACTTGCCATGCGAAGGCGTCGTAGCTTTCCTTGGTGTAGGGATTCACCCCGGCCCGCTCGGCGCTCCCCGTCTTCATGGCCACTTCCACGGGAAACTTTTCAAACAAATTGGCGTTGAGACCCGACAGAGCCACGAGCTTCATGCCCTCGCGCAAATCCTTGTAATACTTCGGCTTTAAGCCCACAGATTTCACCGCGTCCTTTTTGTGGTTTTTCCCCGTGAGCAAGGTGAGAGGGTAAAGGTCGCCGCCGTTGGCCAGAGCCATGGCGTAGCGCGCCATTTCGACCGGCGTGTAGGCGTTGGATCCCTGGCCGATGACCACATTCATGGTGTCCGCCATGGTCCATTTGGATTGGTCGATGTAGGTGTATTTTAAGAGATCGGCCAAGGACACCCGCTGGCCCTTGCCCTTCTTCTCGCCGTCCACATGCAAATCCTTTAAGAAGGTGTAGACCTCGTCGCGGGTCATGGGCGTTTCGTCGTCCAGGGAATTGACGATGGCATCCACCGCTTTGTCCCGTTCCTTGTCGGAATGAATCTCCGCCATGTAGACGGAGCGATTTTCGTTTAAGTGGCGACGCAAAAGGGCCTTCAATGTTTTTTTCTTCGATTCGGGATCGGGTATGGTGCCTTTGCTTTCTCGCGGTATGGCGATTTCCAGGCCCGTACGATCCCCTAAGCCGTAGCGCTTGGCCATGGCGGCGATTTCCTCGGGCTTCACCTGAATGCCCAGATCCACATTTCGTCGCTGATCTTTTCCCAGGCCCAAGGAGTAGAAGTAATAGTTACAGGAATCCCTTAAGGCGTAGGCCAGGGTCTCGTTGCCGTGCACTTGCCGGCTTTGATTCCAGAGCCAACAGCCAAAGGTCCTGCCGCCGATTTCCACGTAGCCGCCGTCGGGAATTTCCATGGCGGGATCCAAGCCCTTTTCCAGAGCCACGGAGCCCGTTACCATTTTAAAAATACTCCCCGGCTGAATCGCCGATTGCATGGCGATATTATACAAAGGCCGCGGGGCCAGTTGATTGTCCTCTTCCTTGGGCTTTAGGCTTTCCCAGGCCGAGGGATTGATCCCCTTGGCGAAGAGATTCGGGTCGTAGGATGGGTAATTGGCCAGGGCCAATACTTCCCCGGTGTGCACGTCGGTGACCACCACGGCGCCGGATTGGGCGTTTTTAAAGGCTGTGCCCTTTTCCCGACTGGTGAGGTATTGGAAAGTGCCCCAGGGGGACACATAGGGCGTGGCGGTGCGAATTTGTTGGAGCGTCGAGGCCAAGCTTTCCTCCGCCTTTTTTTGCAGCTCGATGTCGATGCTCAGGCGCACGTCGCCACCCGGTTCGGGCTTCACTTCGCGGATCACGCCGGTGGTGTTACCCGAAGAATCCACGGAGACGGTCTTTCTGCCGTCGGTGCCCTTGAGTCTGTCTTCGAAGACCTGCTCCATGCCGGTCTTTCCGATGAGGTCGTTGCGATTGTAGCCGCTCTTTTTAATGTACTTCTCGATTTCCTTGTCTTGGGCGATGTTTCCGATGTAGCCCAACACGTGAGCGCCTAAATTCCCCTCGGGATAATAGCGAATGGGCTCCACGGAAATGTGGATTCCCGAGCGATTGGATAATTTCTCTTCGATTTTCGCCACGGTCTCGTCTTGAATTTCATAGGCGTAATTAATGGGCATGTAGGCGTAGCTGCCCTGGCTGCCGATGGCGTCGTAGACATTTAAAATGCCGAAAACTTCGTAGGGGCTCAAGCTTTTGTCGATGTCGAAGCGGTCGCGCCGCGCCTCGAAGATTTCTTTCGACGAGGCGGCGCCCTTAAGCCCCGCCCCCTTCGCCAAGTCGATGGCGTTGTTTAACTGGGTGTAGGCGGGCTCCTCCCCGCTGACGGAAATGCCCGTGGCCATGCTCTCGTCGATTAAGTAGCCTTGCACGGCCTCCGCCATGCCGTCGAGGGCGGCGAAGTCTTTCCTGTACTTCTTGGCGGTAATGAGCTTCACCAATTGTTCGTTGGCTAAATTGCCCTTTTTATCCACCACCACGGTCTTGTCGTTTTGTTTCGTTACCTCCAGATCCGCGCCTTTCCGGACAGCGAAATCCACACAGTCCTTTAAGACCTTCTCGTCGGAGAGGATGAATTTTTCCGGATCCCGCTCCTTTAACACGGCGATTAAATCCTCCGCCGCGGTCGACGACCAGGTGACGTCTTTGGACACATCCATGAGGCGCACTTTCGCCTGAATGTAGCCGTCGTAGTATTCGTTGCCGTAGCTTCTTAATCCCACCGTGGGCACGTCGGCTTTCACGATGTCATAGGCCAGCTGTCGCCCGATGGGATGGGCCAGAATCTCTTCCACATACATGGGGTGATCCAGCAAAAATGCGATTAAATCTTCCTCGGCGCCCGTGGCCTGAGGCAGGCCGTAGCGTTCCTTAAAGCGGGCGGCCTTTTGCGGATCGGTGTAATCCACTCGACCGCCGACGCGGGCCATGCCCCCTTCTTGAAACACCCGTTGACGAAGGAGCTGATTCATCACGGAATAGCCGTAGTGGCCCCGATAGGGCTTTTTCAGGCGGCCGCCGAGAAAAGCCGCGAGCTTATCCTTGTCCATAAGGGCGTCTAAAACCGCGGAGGCGGGCTTTTCGCCGCTTTTATAATCGTTTAAATCCCTGTATACGAAGCTGTTTAAAAGGATGGGATTGGCCTTCATGTAGCCGGCGCCGTCTTCTTCCAAATAGCGGCTCAGGAGCAAATAGGCGTCGTTTTTCTCCTCCCGAGAAAAGCGGTCCAGCTCATCTTTTCGAATTTGCACGGCGAAAACAGGCCGGTTTCCCGCCAAAACCACGCCGTTTCGGTCGCGGATCTTGCCCCGCTGCGCCGTAATGGCGATGTCTTTTACCCGCCGCTCGTCGGCGAGCTTGCGGTACTTGTGGCCCTGAATCAAGGTAATATGAAAGAGTTGCAGCAAAAGGAAGATAAAGAGAACGGCCATGATCGATGTGAAGATCTTGAAGCGATCCCATTTCTTCGCTTTTTCCCAAAAATTATGCATCGCTATCCCTTTCGAGGACTCTGTAATCCGTAATATCTTTTAAGAAGTAATGGCTCATGACGGCGGCGTAAATGCCCGTGGACAGGGGGACGGCGAAAAATTCGGAGGAACCCGCCATGCTCACGTCCCAACCGAAGATCACGAGGAGAATAAAAAAGACCAATTCCGCCACGGCCGCCGTGATGCCTACGGCCACCCCCGTCGCCACAGACGAGGGATGGGGAATGAGGCGCATCCACAAAAATGCCGCGGCAAAAAACAGGCCGTGCAAGAGCACATAGGGCCCGATGGCCGCCGCAATGGCCGCATCCATGACGAGGGCCGACAAAAGAGCAAAGGCCAGCGCCTGATTTTTACCGAGGCGGAAGAAAATAAAAATCGCCGCCGCCGGCAAGTAGCCGCGAAGAATCGGCGGCAAACTTTGGAACAAAGGCGACATGTAAATAAAGGGCGTGAGAAATAAAAGCGCGTAGCTTACTCGTTTCATTTCCCACCTGCCAGTACGAACACCCGGTAGATGTTGTGGAAATTGATTCCGCTGTCCACCTTAATGTTTTTCACCATTTTGTCTTCGTCGGTGCTCACTTCGCTCACGGTGCCGATGTACATATCCGGCGCGTAGCCGTCGCCGATCCCCGTGGTAAAGAGGGTGTCCCCCACCACGATGTCCGCGTAAAGATCGAAGGCATAGCCTTCCAACCGTCGGTTCACCCCGCGGAGCACTCCGCCGTCGGAGGTTCGGATGCTTCTAAAGCTAATGGCATTTTCCTCGTCGATAATGCTACGCACCTGGGCGGAATAGGGCGTCACCTTTGTGACGTAGCCGATGACCCCTTCCGCCGAGGCGTCGTCGCCCTTGGTCATGGCGGCGATGACCGTGTCGCCGGCGGAAATCCCCGCCTTGGATCCCTTGTTAATGGTAAAGCGGTGGAAATACATGCCCGAGGACTTAGCCGTCACCCGCGCGTCCACGGCGCCCAGCTTTCTGTTATTTCGAATGGCATAGGCGTTGGACAAAAAAGTGGAGCGATTGACGATGTCTTCCAGATTCTTGTTTTCTCTTTTCAGCTCCGTCAGCTCTTTTTTCATGCGCTTGTTCTCGGCGCTTAGGGAAGTGACGTGAATAAGGCTGTTCGCCCCTTCTCCCACGTAATTCAGGCCCGTGCCCAAAGTGTCCGTGACGGGGCTTACGGCGGTGGCCACGGTAAATTCCACGGCCCGCAGAGCATCGGCGCCGAAGGAGGTGAAGCCGAAAAACAAAAACAAAAGGACGAGTGCCCCGCGCTTTATCCAATTTTTCTTTAATTCTTTTAAAGGCTTCATGGCCTACAACACTCCATCTTCTAAAAAACTGTAAAAACTGTGATCGCCGACGATAATGTGGTCCACCACGGGAATGCCTAAAAGCTCTCCCGCCCGCTTTAATCGCTCGGTGAGGCTCCTGTCTTCCGAAGAGGGCCGTGGATTTCCCGCCGGATGATTATGTACCAAGGCGATGGAATGGCATTTCTTGCCGATGGCCCCTTGAAAGACGTCTCGCGGGTGCACAACGGTGCAGTCCAAGGTGCCTCTGGAAATGCACTCCACAAATTGCAGCTCCTTCTTCACATTGAGGCCAATGACGCGAAATTCTTCGTGCTGAAGGCCCATTAAATCCGGCATGACGAAATCCGCGATGGCTTTCGGCGTGTTTAAGGGCACGGAACGGCCCATGGGCCGACGCATCCTGCGCGCCATTTCCACCATGCCCACGAGGCGGGCGGCCTTGCTCTTGCCTACGCCTTTTATGGAGAGAAAATCGTCGTAAGTGCCGGTGAAGAGAGAGCTCAGGCCCTCACGCGACGGGGATTTTCGCTCCAAACTGTCGATAATATCCTGCGCCACGTCGATGGCGGTTCTGCCCGTGGTGCCGGTGCGCAGAAAAAGCGCCAACAATTCGCTGTCGGAGAGGGCCTCGGCGCCGTAGGTCATGAGCTTTTCTTCCGGCAAAGTGGCGTGGTCGTAATCCAAAAGCTTTTTCTTTTCCCCGTTATCGCTCACGGTCCGCTCCTTTCATTCCCTTCAATTGCGCTTCGATGGACGCCACGTGCATGCCGATCACCGTATCCATGGCCCCTTCCACCGTAATTTCAAATTCGTCGATTTCCTGCACGCCATAGGCCCCGGCCTTGTCCATGTAGGTGTTTTTATCCAAATAGGCTTTTATTTGCGCCTCGGTGAAATCTTCAAAGTGCACGAAAGACTGATCGTAGTCCACGTACTTCTCTTCGCCTAAAACGGCATAGGCGCTGATCACCCGGTGTGTTCGCCCCTTCATGGATAGGAGCATTTCCTCGGCCTCGGCGCGATCCTTCGGCTTTCCCAAGATCTTATCATCTAATACCACCACCGTATCCACGGCGACGATCACATCCTCCGGCCGCTTTTCTTTCACGCTCATAGCCTTTTGCAGGGCCAGCTGCATGGTGTAGATTTCCGCAGGCGACAGGCGCAAATGCCTTTCGTCGTAGCTCGGTTTTTCAATTTCAAAAGTAAATCCCCCATCTTCCAGCAACTTTTTTCTGCGGGGAGACGAGGACGCCAAGACAAGACTCATAAACGCACTCCGATCTTTTCTAAGTGGCGGCTCGCATAGCTTGCCGCGAGGCCGACGAAATAGCCCGTAAACAGTCCTAATAAAAGCAACAAGGGCAAGTAGGCCAACAGGCCCATGTTGTGGACCATGACGATGGCCGTGGAAATCTGGCCGATGTTGTGAAAGAAGGATCCGATAAAACTGATGCCGATTAAGGACGCGCTCTTAATGGTTTTTAAAGAAACGATCATGGCCAAGGAAGAGAGAAGGGCGCCGGTGCCGCTGTAAAAAAAGCTTGTCACATTGCCGGTGACGAGCATCAATAGCACGCTCTTTAAGATGGCCACGACGAAGCCCTCTTTCGGCCCGAAAACCACGATGGTGGTTAAGATCACCACATTGGAAAGGCCCAGTCGCGCGCCGGGAAGGGGTACGGGCAGGGGAACCATGGTTTCGATAAAACCGATGGCCACGGCCATGGCGACCATTAATCCTAAAAATACTTGTTTGCGAATATCCATGCTTACCTCAACAATAGATCCATGGTGGGCGTCTCGTCGCTTTTTATTTCCGCGATGATCCGGTGGGGAAGGCATACGATCATTTCTCCCTGCCGCTTAATGGGCGCCATATTCAGGCAAATGCCGTCGGGACAATCGGATTCCGTCATCCTTGCCCCTTTTTCGTCAATGATCAATTTATTCGTGCCGCCGTGGGCGTGGAAGGTGTAGGTCTTTCCCCTGTGGGCGTCGTCCATGGGAATCTTTTTCACTTCTTTGCCGTCGATTTGCACGCTCACATAGGCGTGGGCCGGTTCTTTTTTCGGAATCAGTTGCGTCGCCCCGAGGCCCAAGGCGACGACGAGGATGACGAAGGCTATGATCACATCGGTTTTATTCATGGCTCCCCCTTTTTCAACAGTTAATTATATCATAGAAAGGCGGCCGAAAAAGAAGCGCGGTGGGGAAAAAGCAAAAGCCTCGGATTCCTGTTCCCGAGGCTTTCATATTAACATTTCTCTATGGAAAATAATTTGCGATTAAATCGATTCTTACGTCGGGTGAACTCACCTCTCGCCCGATGCCTTGATCGTATTCTGTTTGCCCTATGCTTCTCTAATCAATATTGCGCGGCCAATTCCTTCAATCCGATTTCGTCTAATGTTTACGACGAATGCTTTCGATCCCATAAAAATAGTGCCGACGAAATTCGCCGACACTATTGTCTTAAGAGCTTATTGCACTTTGCTGTTGTCGTCTGCGGCGACGACTTTTTCTTTTTCAGCAGGCTTTGCTGCGGCTTTCTTTTCTTCCGCTGCTTGAAGCTTCTTTTGTTTTTCTTTTTCTTTCATCTTTTCGACGCGTTCGGGATATTCTACGAAGATCGCGCCGGTGGGGCACTTGGATGCGCAGATACCGCAGTTGATGCACTTCGAGTAGTCGATGCTTGCCAAATTGTCTTCGACGTGGATGGCGTCTTTCGGACAATTCTTTTCGCAGAGACCACAGGCGATACATCCGATGGAGCAGTTGGTGCGTACAACCTTGCCCGGATCGTGGGTCGAGCATTTAACTTCGGTTTGTTGTTTGTAGGGCATGAGACCGATGATGTTTTTCGGGCAAATGTCGATACATTTCTTACAAGCAACACATTTTTCCTTGTCGACGGAAGCGATGCCGTTGTTGACGTGGATGGCGTCGAATTCACAGACGCTCACGCAGGTGCCGCCGCCTAAGCAGCCGGAAGCACAGCCCTTGGATCCGCGCGCATAGTCGCCGATCAAGCGGCAGTCAACCAAGCCGTTGTATTCGTATTTGTTTTTGGACTTGTCGCAGTCCCCTTGGCAGCGAACGACGGCAACTTGTTTTTCAACATCGCCGGCCGCTTGACCCATAATTTCAGCGACTTTTTCAGCAACTTCTTGTCCGCCGATGGCGCATCCGTTGACCGGCGCGTCGCCGGCTACGATGGCATTGGCCATCCCGGCACAGCCGGGGAAACCACAGGCCCCGCAGTTTGCGCCGGGCAGTGCGTCTAATACATTAACTACGCGGGGATCCATGTCCACGGCAAAGACCTTGTCGGCAAATGCCAACAGGACGCCGAGGAAAAGTCCCAGCAGACCTAAAATAATGATCGCATAAATTACGTTTTGTGCATTCACGTAAATCGCCCCCTATACTAATCCTTGGAATCCCATAAAGGCGATGGCCATTAAGCCGGCACTGATCAGCGCAATCGGGACACCTTGTAACGGTTTCGGAATCGGCATGATTTCCATGCGTTCACGAAGGGCACTTAATAAGAGCAGTGCAAGGGTGAAACCGATGGATGCACCTAAACCGTTAATGATGGTTTCAAAGAGATTGAATTCACTTTGAATGTTCAATACGGTAACACCCAGTACCATACAGTTGGTGGTAATCAAGGGTAAGAACACGCCCATGGCCGAGTACAAAGCGGGAGATGATTTTTTAATAAACATTTCGACAAATTGTACTAAGGACGCGATAACGAGAATAAACACGATGGTTTGTAAGTATTCCAAGCCGAAGACGTCTAAGACGAAGCGTTGGAGTAACCAGGTGACGGCCGATGCGATGACGACGACGAAGGTAACGGCGACGCCCATGCCCGTAGCCGTTTCCGTTTTGGAGGAAACGCCCAAGAAGGGGCAGGTACCGAGGAACTTCGCGAAAATATAGTTGTTAACTAAAATGGTCGATATAAGAATCGTAATAATCGTTGACATAGTCTACCTCCCTACGCTCTTTTAGCCATGATGCCGCGATAGAGGGCAATCCACAGACCTAAGAGAATAAATGCACCGGCGGGGGAAGTGAAGATTCCGATCCCGGGATAGGATTCAGGGAAGATTTGCATATCCAACAGCGTGCCGTGGCCGAAGAGTTCTCTTACGACGGCCATGGCCAACATTGCCATAGTGTAGCCGATACCTGTCCCTAATCCGTCGACGATGGACGGAATTACTTTGTTTTGATAAGCAAAACCTTCCGCTTCACCTAAGATACAGCAGTTAACGACGATCAAGGGCAAGAAGATACCCAATGCATTGTAGATCGCAGGGCTGTATGCGTGCAGAACCATTTCAACTAAGGTTACGAAGGCTGCAATGACGACGATAAACGCGGGAATCCGAACGTTGTTCGGGATGACGTTTCTTAAGATACTGACGACGGCGTTGGAACAGATCAGTACGAAGGTAACTGCAATCCCCATGGCGATGGCCGAGGAGACGGCTGTACTGATGGCCAATACCGAACACAGACCGATCATTTGCATAAAGATCGGATTGTTTTTGAAAATACTGTTCGAAAAAACTTTTCCTAAACTCATGACTACCCCCTACTTTGCGCTGATTTCTTCGTAAGCGGGAAGAATGGAATTAATTCCCTTGAGTACGGCGGTAGATGAAATAGTGGCTCCGCTGATCATCGGAATTTCATCTTCGGCTTGCGGATCCTTGTTCCCTTTTACTTCGCCGTTTTTAAAGGACTTGCCTGTAAATTTTTCGAAGTAGGGGGATTCGGTAATTTGCGTACCGATACCGGGCGTTTCGGCATTTTGAATGTTTCTGAAACCGGCGATGGTTCCGTCGTTCAAAAGACCGATGGCGTTGGTCATGGCACCGCCATAACCGTTGGCCGTATGGTTAATGCCGTAGCCGACGATTTCGTCGCCTTTTTTCGCTACGAATACGTCTTGAATGTCTTTGTATTTTTCAACGAGGGCTGTTTTCTTCGCTTCGTCCAAGGGTTCGAATTTATCGGCCTTGTCGCCGTAAATTTCTTGGTACGCTTGTACGGATTTTTCGAATTCAGCTTTTGCGATAACTTCAGAGGTAAAGCTGTTTACTACAGCCAAAAGTCCTGCCGCAACTGCGGAAATAACCAAGAGGACAAGACCCGTCTTTAAATAATTCTTCATTTACTTCGCCTCCCCATAAGCTTCCGTTTTTGTCAAACGTTCGATCAAGGGGCTTGCTACGTTCATAAGAAGGATGGAGTAGGATACACCTTCGGCCATGTTGCCCTTCATACGAATGACGGCCGTTAAGATACCACAGCCGATGGCGAAAATGATTTTGCCCTTATCCCCTTGGGGTGTGGAACTGTAGTCCGTCGCCATAAAGAATGCACCGAGGAACAAGCCGCCGCCGAGAAGTTCGTAGGGAAGTAATTCCGTGCCGACGCCGAAGATCAAGAGGAACACGGCCGTCGTTGCGATGTAGATCACGGGGATCTTCCAGTCGATGACTTTGCGGACCAATAAGTAGCAGGCACCGATTAACAAGAGAAGGGCGGATGTTTCACCGATTACCCCGCCGATGTTACCGAGGAACATATCCTTTAACGGAGGGAGGGCATCCAGTTGTTGACCGGCCTTGATGATGGTAAGGGGCGTTGCTGCCGATGCTGCATCGGCGGTTTCGGCCACTTTGGCCATGGCAGGTGCCGTGTAGGTTGCCATTAATGCGGGCCAGGACAACATTGCCATGGCACGACCGGCCAATGCCGGGTTGACGAAGTTGCCGCCGATGCCGCCAAAGGCTTCTTTGACGATGACGATGGCAAAGATCGAAGAAATTGCGGGAACGTACCAAGGTACGCCTGCAGGCATGTTCATGGCGAGCAGAACGCCGGTAACGATGGCGGACAAGTCGCCGATTTGAGATTCTTTCTTTGTGATCTTTTGGAACAGGAATTCACTGCCCACACAGAAGATCACGCTGATCAGATAAATTATAAGTGCTTGCATTCCGAAGAAGTACACACTGCCCACGACGGCCGGTGCCAAGGCGATGAGCACGTCGCGCATGATCTTGGTGACCGTGTCGTTGGAACGAATATGGGGCGCTAATTGTACGAAGCGTCCGTCTCCTTGTAAACTAGGAGATTTGGTTTTTACATTGTTTTCCATGACTACCTCCTATTATTTACGAGCATTGGCGCGCACTTCGCGTTTGGCGAGTTTTGTCGATTCGCTTAAATAGCGCTTTGCGGGACATACAAACGAGCAAATGCCGCATTCCATGCATTGATCCGCATGGTATTCCTGACATTTGTCAATTCGATTTCTCAAAATTGATGCGTTAATACGCGTCGGGTTAATATTGGCCGGGCAGTGATCCACGCAGCGTCCGCATTGAATGCAGGGACCTTGTTCCATATCATCGATTTCAACATCGGTGAAGGCCAAAATACCGGAGGACGTCTTGGTGATGGGCGAATTAAAGTCGAAGATGGACTTCCCTGTCATGGGGCCGCCGCAGATAAATTCGACGACATTATCTTTCACGCCGCAGTAATCCAGAATATCTTGTACCGGCGTACCGACGCGAACCAGGAGGTTCTTCGGATGTTCGATGCCGGAACCGGATACGGTAAGAATCCGTTCGATGGAGGGCATGCCCTTGGCGATTAAGTCGTAATAGGCTTTCGACGTTTGAACATTGGTCAGGAAAACGCCGACGTCGTTGGTTACGCCATTTTGCGGAACGATACGGCCGCAGATGGCTTCCGATTGACGCTTGGAGTCCCCTTGCGGGTACTTGGTCTGCATCGTGGCAACCTTTAAGGTCGGGTATTCGGTTTTAACCATTTCGTTGGCCTTTTCAATGGCGTCCGGTTTGTTTTGTTCGATTGCTAAGTACGCTTCATCGGTTTGATAAAGGTCTTGGAACAGTTTTAACGATGCGAATAATTCATCGGCTTGTTCCAACATGAGACGGTGGTCACAAGTCAAAAACGGTTCACATTCAGCGCCGTTCAAAATAACGATGTCCAGTACCGGATCATCACTCTTCAGTTTTGCGTGAAGCGGGAAGCCGGCGCCACCCATACCGACGATCCCTGCGTTTTTAACCAAGGATACAATTTCGTCGATACTCATGTCTTTGTAATTTTCTACCGGTTTGACGGAAGGATCCAAATCGTCCTTGCCGTCGTTTTCGATGACGACCATATCTGTGTACATACCGTTAGCGGCATAGCCTTTTTCAATGGCTATAACTTCGCCCGATACACTGCTATGTACGGCCGCGGAAATAAACGCGTCGGAATTACCGACAATTTGCCCTCTCAGCACGTGATCGCCTACGGCAACCGTAGGTTTACACGGAGCACCGATGTGTTGGCTCATAGGAATTCGAACCAACTTCGGTGAAGGCAGAACTTCAATAGCGACTCCTTCTGTCAGCTCTTTGTGTTCATCAAAGTGAACGCCGCCCACAGAAAAAGTGAGATTCGTCTTTGCCATTCTTTCACCCCTTGCATTCTAAGAAATGAATCGCCGGGCAAGCGTTTTGCCTGCAACTACAACGAGTGACCGTTTTGGTTTCCCGTCGTTCGGCTCTTCAGCTTTCATCTTTCCCTATCTTATCAAAATCGTTATAAAAAATCTAGTATTTGTCTAAAACGAACGTATAAAATACGGCTCGCAATCCCTGTAACGGGGCAATACCGAGGATCGCCGAATTTTTCATACAAAATAAATTTTTTTAGAAGGGAAATTTTATCGCGGATTCACGGCGGTAATGATTTCCCCTCTCATCACGACCGCCCCTTCGTCGACTTTCCACTGAAGCACGCCGCCGATGGGTGCGGAAATGGAAATTTCCATTTTCATGCTCTCGAGAATGCAAAGCACGTCGCCTTTTTTCACTTCTTCCCCGGACTTAAAGCAGAGCCTGAGAATTTTTCCCGGCAGCGGAGCCCTTAAAATCATCTCAGCACCTCCGATAATTTCCGTCTCAACGACTCGACGGACAGGATTTCGTCGACCAGGCCGCTCTTTTTCGCCGCCTCGGCGGAAAGATGCATGGCCCTGTAGCTCGCCAAATTTTCTTTTTCAAGATGCAAAATATCCGCCGCAAGTTCCGCGCCCATGACACCGATTTTTGCCCACTCCAAGGCGAAGTAGGCGTCGGCGCCCATTTCCCGACAGCCCATGGCCATGTACGCGCCGCCGAGGACATTTCCCACGGCCACGGTGATTTTTTTTGCGTCGTGATCCAAATAGGCTTCCATCATGGCGGCGCCCGCTCTCATGACGCCCTCCCCTTCCGATGCACTTCCGGGCAAAAAGCCCGGCGTGTCCGCCAAGCTGATCACCGGCAATTGCAGGCGCCGGCACAGTTTGTAGAAGGCCGCGGCTTTCAGCGCCGCCTCTTTGTCCAGCACCCCCGCCGCCACATCGGGATTGTTGGCGAATATCCCGACCCGCATGCCGTCGATGCGCGCCAAGATAGCCGTGGCGTTTTGCGCCCACCGGGGCCACAAATAAATGGCGCTTTCTTCGTCGACGACGGCGCGGATCACATCCTCCGTTTGCCCCTCAGCCCGCGTCTTACGCGGAGGAATGGCTACCACCTGCTTCTGCCTTAAGAAGGCCATAAGGGCGCGGCAATGGGCGATCATGGCTTCTTCCGTTTCGGACAGGAGATGAACGCCGCCCCGCTCGGCCACGACTTTCGCGCCGCCCATGGCCGAAAGGCTCGTCTCTTCGTAAATGGCTCGCGCCACGATTTTCGGCCCCGTGAGGCAGAAGGCCGATGCATCCTCAAGGGCGAGCACCACATCGCAAAGGCCGGCCATGTAGGCCGCCGCACCGATGCAGGGACCGTAGGACAGATACACCCGCGGCGTATCCAATGCTTTCAGCGCGCGAAAAACCGATCCGGCGCCGGAAAGAGACAGCTGACCGCTCACCATGTCGGCCCCGGCCGATTGGCACAACAACACGAGGGGCGCCCGCCCTTCTCCGGCCAGCTTGATGGCCCGAACAATGGATGCGCCTTCGAAATAGCCCAGAGCGCCGCCTTTTTTCGTGGGATCGAAGGCCGCCAGGACCACAGGCTTTTGGGCGATCTTCGCCGCGGCCACGGCCACCGCCGATTGATTCTTTTCTATGTAGTGAATGCTTCCTTCGTCGGCGAGGGCTTCCATGCGCCGAAAAACTTCTTTCATGACACCACCTCTTTCATTCATTTATTATACGCAAAAAGCCGCACGATAAACGTGCGGCTTTAAAATGGTGCGGGAAAAGGGACTTGAACCCCCACGTGCATACACACACATGATCCTGAATCATGCCTGTCTGCCAATTCCAGCATTCCCGCTCACGATAAGATATTATAACACGGCTTTTTCGAAATGTAAACGGGCAGTTAAGAATTTCATAAAATAAAAAAACCGACGATGGCGAACCACCGACGGTCTTTCATTGCATGGTGCGGAGAACCCCTACAATATGGAAGACACACAATTTACGTTAGTTCTATTGGTGGCCTAAGTGATTCAGTTCCCTGCGTTCTCATTCTCTTCATCGAAAATAGTAAGAAGTTCTTCCACTTCTTCCCTGCTCTTCGCGTAACGGCGAGCGAAGGTTCGAGCATTACTCCTTACTCGCTGATACCTTTTCTTCTCCGGATTGTTTTCTTCCCACTTCCGGGTAGCCTTGATTTGGGCATCACTTGTTTTGTTTTCGGCGTTCATCTTTCAACTCCTCTTCGAGTCTTTTCTTTTCTTCAACGAGCTTGCTATTTTTAACAAATAAAACGATACAGGCAACAACAAATAAAACGATACAGGCAACAACAGATAAGACGAGCAAGACATTCAATAATTGATTTAACATAATGCGCGTGATAGAATTTACTTAAAGGAAGGGGATTAACCCCCACCTTTAAGTTTTTCTAATTCTAGCTTTAGCTTTTTGATTTCTAGCATCTTAACTTGTATTTGTTGGTACCCGTTAACAGCTGTCATGATCAATATAGCTAAAGCTATTATTTTTTCTATCACTTTCTCACCTCACTTTCTGTATTTATTATACCACGCGTGTTATATTCTGTAAAGGGTTTTCTCAATATTTTATAAAATAAAAAGCGTCTAAGGAATCATACTCCCTAGACGCTTTTTATTACCTATTGATTTTTTTCGACGTCCTCAGGTCGATTTTAAGGCATTTTAAAACCCTAACAGGTGTAATACTACCTCGGCCCTTTTTGCGAGTTGAAGTATCTCTGCTTTTTATGCAGTCGTTTAAACTCCTCCTCCGTGAGCAACCGCTGAACGGCAACTTTGTATTCCTTGCAGTACGGATACTTGCCGGCATCGATGATTTGCCGCACCCGTAGCGCATCTTTCTTCGTATGCAGATGGGCGTGTTGCTCATAAGCACCACCCTCTCTTTTAATCAACCAAGGCCTATCGCCACATCCAGGCTTGTACAGAATGGTAAGCCGCATAAGCTATCCGCGTTTGTGATCTTTGTATGCCTTTCGCTCTTGTTCACTCACGGCACCGGAGTCACCGATTCGTGTTCCGCTCTCGTAAAGGCCGACAGCGGAGAGGCCTATCACCATACCGGTGACGGCGCTTTCCGCAGACAAGCCCGCAAGCGCCAGATGCAGAATCATGCCGACGATAATGGCCACAATCGGACTGTATCGATTCGGCAGGCCGGCGATTTTAAAGGCCTGTGTCAAACCGAGTGTCGCGCTTGTCAGTACAATTGCATTTTGCATGGTTATCTCCCCTCTTTTGATCATAGCGATAAAGCATCGTCATCATCTCTTCCCGCGTCATCTCAGCACCGGGCCGGGTACCGTCGCAAATTCCTTGCTCTTTACCCCACTCCCACGCTTCCTTCGCCCAGTCGGAGGGCTTTTCAATATCTCTGGTCACGTATTTCTTCACTCCCTTGTCATATTGCTGTAAGCCGAGGCGTTCAATCAGTTGGATTAGCTGCTTTCCATAGTCTAGTGCCGTTGCATAGCCACATGACTGTAGTGCCTTCGCCTGATCTTTGTAGTTCTTTGCATTTAACACCGCTGCGTAATTCTTCTTCCGCCAATCGGTGGATACAAAAAAGGCATCGTGATCCATAATGGAGTCGGCAACGCTGTCGTAAACCCTAAAGTCGGCGACTATCTCGTAAACTTCCCCGGTCGGCTTTTGCTCTTTCGTCTTCTTGGAATAGGTCTTTCCGGACCAATCCTTTCCTGCCTTAATCCCAAATAAGTTATGGGCATTCTTGGCCAACTCTGATTTTCCCCATCCTGATTCCAGAATCGCTTGGGCCATCGTCACAGAAGGCAAGATATTTAGTTTCTTGCCCTTTAGGCAATCCACCACGCTTTGAACAAACTTCTCTTCGTCTAAAACCACAGGTACCGTTTTCTCCGGTGCCGTCGGCTTCGCCTTTCCGAAGTATTCTGCTACGGCACGGGCCACGGCGTCAGCGGTCTTTTGCAGATTCTTTCGGTAAACAGTTGCGTCTGCCATATTATCATGGAAGGCGTGCTCCACAATCATATTGTGCTTTGCCAGCCCGTGGCGCAGGATGCCGTAATAGTTCGAGCCGGCGGAATTTCTTCGATACTTCGTTCCACGGTTCGGGATCCCCAGTGCGATGGCTACATTGGAGCAGATTCTTTCACCCAATGTCTTAAGCGACTCCCGTGGATTGGTGCTGTCCCACACTTCCACACCACGGACACCGCCTCCGCACGCATTAGAGTGACAGGAGATCAAAAGATCATAGCCTTTCCCCATGGCCCCACGCTTTTGAAGCGGGATATCCGGAGCGATATTCGTTTTTGTCATGCCTACCGTAAAGCCGTAAGCTTCCAAAGCCGGCTTTAAATAATCGCGGGTGTAAATATAGTTGCAGTCGCCTTCGTTACAGTAAGGCAAATTGTCCACTTGTCTAAAGCCGCGGTTATAGGCGCGCCCGCCGCCGTGGCCGGGATCAAGTAAAATCTTAACCATTTGCACCTCCAATTAAAAAGGCAAGGTTATCCCCGCCTTGTCATTTTCCCAGAGCATCCACCTTGCTCTCGATCCTAATAAGGATATCGTGGATCTCGTCGTAATTCTTGCTTTCTTTTAGCATCTCAACATCCGTCCGCATTTCGGCGAGTACCGCCTCCATGCGTTCGTGATAAGTCTTCGAGTCCTTAATAACGCTGGTATTTGCCTCGATTACTTTTGTGATCTTCTCGATCGTCTTCGGTGTCTGCCACAAATACATGGCGGCAATCACGACGAGGACCCCAAAATTCACGATCGGTTGATACAATTCAAGCATACATCACTCCTCTCTAAGTAAATAAAAAGAGGCGCACATGGGCGCCCCCCATTATTCAGCTAATTCCGGCAAACCCAAGTTTTCCAAAACCACTTTAACGCGCGGTTGGATAACCTTCGGCACTTGCGCAAACGTCTTAAGACCACTCACGATCAAGCTTGCGTAGATGACGTCCATACTTTCACCCCCTTTCACTAGATACTTAGATATAAAAAAAGCACCTGTAACAAGTGCCATACCTAGAAATGCCTTACGCTTTTGCATCTTCCAACGCCTTTTTGGCTTGGTCTCGGATAATCGCCGGGACCTCGTCAATGGTCTTTAATCCCATCAAAATAAGCGAAACATAAATTTTTACCATCATAACCCCCTACTTATTTAGCTCTAACTCGTAGATCTCAGCTAAAGCCATCTTATTTTCAGCGTCTTTCTTTAGCATTTCTTCATACATACTTGTCATGCCAAGCATAAGCTCCGTTCTAGAAATACCCGGCTCTTTGTCGTCATCCTTCGGCTCCTCTTTCGGCGCACGCTCTTCATACAGCTTACTGATTTTTTCGGCGACTTCCTGCGTTACTTCCACGGGATCGTCCTTCGTTCCCACTTTGCCGGTCACTTCCAGCACGATATCCTCCGCTAACTTTTCGTGGGGCGGAACCCACGAAATCCAACATTTATTTAGTTCGTCGTAATATTTATACATTTATGCCTCCACAATTTTAAATGCGATGCCGACAACTTGAGTTTTTTGAACACCGGAATTCGTGATTGTCGTATCTCCCCCAATAAGATGGCTCGTCTCCGTAGATAACTCACTATTACCTTCACACCACACAGTATGAGTTAGCGTGATTTTCCATAATTCAGATTCAGGTACACGAATCTCGCCGCGGTCTGGTATGCGCAAATTTATCGTTCGGTCAAACACCAATTTTTTTGTCATTTTTTCCTCCTTAACTCAATCCCAAAATCAGGGCATAGATATCGCTATTCATTTCTTCCATCAACTTCTTCAACAACGCATCCACCTCAGCTCGGGTGTACACATCCACCGGCGCATGCGTTGATTGGCTGTGATCATAAGCGATCTTGCCTCTGTCGCCACGGTAGGCCGTTTTGCTGGTCTCGCCGAGGCCCAAGTGAGGGCTTTGGCTATGATCGTAAGCGATCTTCCCCCGGTCGCCACGATATGCCGTTGCGCGGGTCTCGCCGAGCTCAAGATGGGGGCTTTGGCTATGATCATAGGCTATCTTCCCGCGGTCACCTCGATAGGCGGTTTTATGTGTCTCCCCAAGATCCAGAGATGCGGAGATAATCTCATACTGCCGATCTACGGTGTCATAAAAATACACCTTATTCGTCGCCTTGCTTAGGTAGAGCACGTTTCTTTCCCCAATGCTCGGGAAGTTTCCTCGTGCTTCATAGACCTGCACGAAATTGGTTATCTTCATCTTAGGCAGCTGATCTTCTTTAACTTTTCCCGACGGATCCAGATCCGCTTTTTTCTTCAGCAACTCTGTAAGGTCCACGCCCTGCGTGTCAAGCAGCGCGAGCGTGTTAGCAATGTTTTTCAGCGTTTTATCGAGGATCTCCGCATTGGCATTTAAATCCTCGATGAGTATAAAGTCGCTATCCTCAGGCATCTGGAGCTTGAGATGTTCAGTATGTCTCATGCAATTCCGCCCTCCTTATAAATATTTATTTCTTTCCATGTCTTGTCCTTTACGTCCCCCCATCGATAGCGTTTCATAGATTCCCAAGGTGATTGCTTATAGGTAAATGTCCACGATAGATCGGCGGGCATTGAGCGACGCAACACCGCATCCAAACCCGTAAGATTATTAGGTAAGCCCCCCGAAGTAAACTCGATGACGAAGGTGTAGGGCACCGTCTTATGAGGATAGACCGCAACTGCGGCCTCATTATTATTACCGAAAGCACGACATAAAATTGCGATCGTCTCTTTGGTCACCTGCCGATGCGCCAGCATTTTTACTGCATGGATCTGTCTCCGCCGCTGCTCATACGACAAATTGGTATTAACTTCGATTCCAAGACGTAATTCCCACTGCGGCAGAATCTCGATGGCGCTATCCAGATCCAGGTTGCGATCGATGCGCGCCTTCTGCTCTTCTAGATAACGGAAATACACATCCAGTGCGGCACATAGCGCTTTAAAGGTCGGATTGATCTTGTCGTACCAGGGAAGGTAGTACATGAGCATGTCGTAAAAGTTCGTCGTCGACACGAAGATGGCTACGCTCATTTCCGTCTCTTCGGCAAGGACGAAGGGCCGGCGTAAGTGCTCTGTCACATAAGCCCACAGCGCCATTTCCGTTTCCGTGGAGACGGTCATCTTGCCCCGGTCTACTCGCGTGCCGTAAGTGGTTAGGTCTGTGCCCGTCGTCGGCTGCGTAAGGGCAAAGACATTCCACGCGTCATTTTCGTGGGACTGCCAGCTTTTATTTTTCTGCAGCTGCCACGTCGATCGGAGATCTCTATCGCGAGTCATACTATCGCAGCCTTACGACGAGGTAGCCATTAGGGATTTTATATTGGGAGGCGACTCCGATGGTCTTGACGACTTCCGGAGTGCCTTCCCACACCTTGGTGCCCCCTGTCTTTTGATCGTAGAGCGCGATCTTTCGTATATCGCCCCATGACCCGGTGGCGATGGGAAATTCGATGCTCTCGGCATTTTGCACTTGCCCGCCTGCCGGCATTTCAAATTTCACCGGCACGCGCTCGTAGGCCGCACCCGATACCTCTTCCACGTCTCCGAGGCCGACATAGATTTGTCTATCGATAAGGCTCGTCTGTAGCACGCGGTTCTTTTCAATTTCTGTCATGTTATTCATTTAAAGCTCACCTCCAAATCCCCGATGGTCGGGATCTCATCTTCCGCAAGTTTGACATTGTCCTGTTGTCCGTCCAGGGTCAGATCCTCGTAGTCCGCCACCCTGTTCAGGTCGATGATGGCCTTTCCTATTTTGGCGTGGCTCACGAAGTCTTGCCGGAAGGATATCTGAAATAGGTAGTCATCGATGGCTTTCCTTATTTCGGAAGTAACTGAATCCTTATCCACCCCCGGCTTGACGGCAACGGCAACGCTAATCTTAATCGCTTTTTCCTTTGCACTTTCCAGGATCAATTTTTCAGGGCGTATAGGTGCCTCTTCCAGGATGTGCGCCCTAAGACCTTCAAGGCTTCGCCCCTCGACGACAGATCGATCCTGCGATACTACAACGACACGCACCTTCCCGGAGCCGGGGCCTTCCCATTCCCGGAAGACTTTTGCATCCCAAATGCCCGGATACTCTGTCGCCCATAGTTTATAGTGGGCAGGATTGCCGCCCTTCGGCGGGTTGAGATTCCGCTCATAGTAGCGCTCGAGCAATTCTGCATCCGTTTCTTCGTCATAGCCTCCCTCAAGTGGCGCGAGGTTTGTCACTTCGGTCACGCCCTCGATGCGCGGCTTAATCTTCGTAATCTGACCCGCCAGTACATTCCCGGCGGGCCCCGCCTCATCGGCTTCCACTTCGATTCTCACGATCCCTTCATCCGGTATCGTCGCTGCAGACAAGCCGTAGAAAAGGCGATCCTCGGCGAAAAAGGCCGTAAGCTCGGGGATCTCTGTCCCCGGTGCGCCTGTGATCTGTACATAGCCTGAGGCGAAGGTGGCGGGCTTTCTCAGCGTGCCGTTAATCTGTTCCGCTCGCTTCGTCAGTTCATCGCCCGACAGATTGTCCACGTCGAATTTTCGCTCCAATTCAATCAGCTGCCGCTGTCCTTCCTCGAAGATTACGCCGGCGGCGGAAAGAATATCGTAGCTGAAGCTGTTGGGGGATTTGTCTTCCGTGTTTGCAAGGTTATTCAGCATGATCGACAGGATCTGCTCATGCGTTCGTTCATCAATCAATTTTCTCACCACCTTCCTATAGGCATGCCCGGCACTTCGAGAGTGCCGTATATGGTCTTAGCGACGAAGGATATAGTTAGCAGGCCGTCGTCAAAGTCGATCTTTATATCGGATAAACCCTCAATATAATCGCCCAGCGCACGCTCGATGGCTTCACGGGTGTACCGCTCCGCTTCGGAGTTGATGTATCCCTGCGTGTAGGCCTTCCCGATCAGCGTTTCAAGTTCATGGCCGTAGGACCAGGGGAAGACGACCCACCGATAACGCTCACTCATAAAGAGCTTCCACAGCTTTATCTTTATGGCAGGGTTGCCGTAGACCTTATAGACGTGGCCACTGCCGTCCCGTCTAAAGCGGGCGGATGACATATCGTAGTCGTATTCCTCGGCGATGGGCATTTCCTTGACGTCTTCCGGCCGCACTTTCTGAGGGTCCGTAAATGGGTAGAAGCTCGCCATTATGACCACTCCTTAATCCGATAAAGTACATATAGTGTCTGCTTATCCTTACTCTGTACGGCAGCGACCTTATCCCCCGGCTTCAAATCATCCTTAAATATAATTTTTGCGCGGATAAAGCCGCCCGCCACGTGACCGTCGCCGCGGGAATCCGATCCCGACATAGGCGCCGTAGGTATCTCGATCTCCCGCTCATGGCCTTTCGTATAGTATTCGTTTATCTTTATTCGCTCTTTCTTGTATTGGATATCCCGAAGCTGCACCACCATTTCAGGCGGCGGAGCGATGACGGTGGCCGTCTCAATATAGGGGAGACGCGCCATGTCACTGTTCGGGTTAAAGAGATCCACGATCCGTGCTGCAGGGTCGTCTTTATTCTTTGACATACATACCTCCTTAAGTTCCTTTGTAGCGATACGCTTTTTTGAATCTCCGGCCAGTCCCTTTCGTAATTGCCACACCTGAGTAGCCGATGACGCTCTTACTGTGGCCGCCCGACTCCAGAATCTTTCCATCGTAGTATTGCAGTGCGCAGTGACCTTCATGCCACAGCACGTCCCCCGGCTGTCGTTGGTCCCAAGGGATTTCTACCAGATTAAATTGACTCGGATCGCGTCGCACTTCAGCCGAGGTGAGGCGGCCCGGAATATTCATCCCCGCCTGCGTATAGCACCAGTCCACGAAGCCCGTACAATCCATACCTGAGCCTGGCGAGTTGCCGCCCCGTTGATACTTCGTTCCGATAAGCTTTTCTCCGATCTTCAGGGCACGGGACCTCGCCGAGCCGTCGCCGGCGGAGAAAGATCCAGCTGCACCTTTCTCGTTTCCTTGGGCGGACTGTTCGGAAGTGTCGATATCTTCCATGGTGTTTTCGTAGGAGAGCTTTAATTCCGTCACGTGGTAATTATTGGCGAAGGTATGCGTATCTCCGTCTATATAAAACTTGCCCTGTAAGCCCGTAAAAGGCTCATGAACGATTACCGCATTGCCAGTGATTAGGTCATAATCTCCGAGGACGCGAACGCTGGCTTCCCGTTCCAAGCCCTTCAGGATCCCCTTCGCCCGAGTAGCCGGATCTTCGCCTTCTTCTTGCCGGTAGAACTTCGTCATGCCCTTGCCTTCGCCTGTCACCCGTCCAATCTCGTCGCCGTTGGTGTTGAACATTTTCACCGTCGATACGAGATTCTCTCCGGATTCCGAGTAAGAGGCATTGAGCAGATTCGCCTTGCCGTCGAGCTCATACTTCGCCACAATCTTTCCGCGTTCCCGAATGGCAACCGCATCACCCTCCATGCGGATGATGTAAGGTATGCCAGTTGCTTCTTCCTGCATCTTGTAGCAGATCAACACGATTTCATAGGGGCTTTTAATATCAAAGATTCTATTTACCGTACCGCCCCGTGCAATCGTGCCACAGCGAAGCCCACAGTCACCGAAGACTTGTCTCGCAACCTGCTCGATAGGTTTGTTTTCAAAGGTGTAAGAGGTTTCCGACTGATTCGTTCGAAAGAGACGATCCACAGCCGTTACCTTCATAGTATTCGAGTCGACGGATTTATCTTTGTATAGGATTTCCCCATCAAAGATCTGCTTCCCGTCGTCGTCAAAGAAAAGGCAGTTTCCTCCGACAGGAACAGTCGGCTTCGGAAGGTTCTTATCCGTTCCGGATACCACCAGATCAAATTCCAGCTTTCTTGCGGCTTGTCCTTTCTCTCCGCTCCACCTGGCGGAGGTATAAAACCGCGAAAGGTCTTCCGTGTTAATTACTAGTCGCATAATGATCAGTCCAAAATATAAATCGTGTAGCTTTTCTTGCGTCCGAATTTAGATGCCGTTTTCTTGTTAGGTAAGAGCACGTCGATCTTGTTCCCTTTAATGGCGCCGCCACAGTCATCGGCGATAAACACGCCGCCGAAGGGCGAGTCTCTAAATTCGGGGATATAGACCTTCGTTCCGTAAGGGATCACCTTTGGATCCACAGCGATATACTTGTACGGCGTCAGCGGGTTTCCCCTTGCTGTCTTATTCCCGCCGCCATTTTCCTTAGGTGACGGGGTGTAGGCGGTAGCATTGACCACCATGGGCTTGGCCTTGCCGGATAAGATAAGATCTTTCGCCGGCTTTCCTTCGATCGTTGTCGCACCCGAAAGCTTGTCGAATGTGCCCTTAGGCTGCAGTACGATCTTCTTATTGTAGGCTTCCTTCGCCTTTTTTAATTCTTTCGGGTCGGCCCTTAGGGCTTCGAGGGCTTTATCCAAGAGCTTGTAGTTCTCGCCCTCCCCCGTCAGTGCTTTGGCCTTCGCCCATTTCGTCTCATAGAGTTCCTTCGCCGTTTTTACTCCCTGTTCGTGCTTAGCATCTTCCAGCCACTTGTACCACTCAGCGACTGTTCGCTTTTCGATAGGGATGGAATATTCTGTTCGCTCTGTCTCTACATACTCTTTTAGCTCCAGCGTGTAATATCGATCCCCGGTTCCGTCTTTTTCCGCCGGCGAAAAGCCGGTGATGAGGACGGCGAAGTTATAAGGCGTCTCTGTGATAATCAGCCTTAACGGCTTTTCCGCCTCTTCCCATTCTTTGAGCTTTCGCACGTAGTAATCAGGGTCTTCCACTTCCGCACCTTCAAATTCCACGAAGTCGTATCGTTGGGCGGGAAAGAAGCTGTCAAAGGACGCTTCCCGAAGACCGGGCTTCCCCGCCAGGTTGACACCACCTTTTTCGTTGGTCGATGTCTCCTGGTTATTGTTCCGGTACTGCACACTAAACGTCGGCGTGATAGGTAGGCGCAATCTGTCGTCATCGAGTGTAAGCCATGTCTCCATATTGCCCTCCTAAACATAATTGCGGGGATTAACCGGCACGCCGTTTCGATGCACTTCAAAATGCAAATGCGCCCCGGTTCCCACGCCTGTATTTCCTACGCCCCCGATACGCTGACCTTGCCTTACGGCTTGGCCGACGCGTACTTCGATGGTGCTTAAGTGTTGGTATAACGTTTGAATTCCGTTCCCATGATCGACGATGATGTAGTTCCCCCTGCCGCCGTTAAAGCCGGTCTGAGTCTTGACGACACGTCCTGACATGGCGGCCATGGCCGGGGAACCTTTAGGCGCACCGATATCGATGCCCTTGTGGTTTTTCGATGCTCCTTTCGTCGGGCGCCGCCTCGGGCCAAAGCCGGAAGTTTGGCTTCGACTGGTACTCGGCCACATCATTTTTTCGCCACTTGAAGATACGGGCCCGCCTGCCAGAGCAGGATCGGCGCTTCCCATCATCCCGTCGTCAGAATTTGGCTTAGCCATTGGCTGGAGTTTAATCTTTCGATTGTACGCCTCCGCAGCCTTTTTCGCTTCCTTGGGCTTCGCTTTAAGTGCCGCCAGGGCCTTGTCGAGGATTTTGTAATTCTCCCCTTCCCCCGTCAGCGCTTTAGCCTTCGCCCATTTCGTCTCATAGAGCTCCTTCTCCGTCTTCACACCGGCTTCAATCTTTGCCTGTTCCACCCACCGGTACCATTCGGCGACGGTGCGTTCCTTGATGGGTATGGAATACTCATCTATTTCAAGCCTTACATACTCTTTCAGTTCGAGGGTATAAGCCACGTCGCCCGATCCGTCGGGCTCTCCGGCGCTAAAGGCGTTGATGAGCACCTCAAAATTATGGGGCGTTTCCGTAAGGATCAGCCGAAGCGGATCTCCCGTACGGGCCCACTCCTCGATCTTTCGAACATAATAATAGGGATCGTCAAAATTGACGTCCCCGAAGTCGACGAAGTCATGAGGCTGTGCAGGAAAGAAACTGTCAAAAGTCGCTTCTCTCAGCCCACGCTTGCCTATCAAGTGAATCGAACTCAACTCATGCAGGTACTCTTCACTATGCTGCATCGGATGAGGGATATCGTATAGAGGCGTAATCGGTAAGCGCATACGCTCGTCTTTGTAAGTCAGCCACGCCTCCATCATACAGTCCCCCTCACAGAATTAAGCTTTGCAAAGCGCAGACGACGCTCCATCTTATCTAGGAGTCGATCGATGTCCGCGTCTTCCCGAATGACGATCTGATCGGCTAACTTCGGTATGGTCACTGAGTGATTGACTACCGTCGGCTTACTGCTTGCCCGCCCCATCTTGTAGGCTTCGCTTACAGAAGCATCGTGGGGCATAATGCGGGACCCCTGCGGCAAGTCTAAGATTTCACCGCCCCGTTCGTGAACCTGTACGAGGCCGCCTTGCCAGTTCGTATCGCCGATAGCTCTTCCGGGGATCGTCGGAATATTCAAGTGTGCCCCTCCGATGCCCGGAAGCCACGACGGCAAGCTTATGCTGTTGATCTTATTAACGAAATCATTTACCTTGCCGATAATCTTATCGATCGCACCGCCGAAGACACGCTGGATAGATGACGACACATTCGAGACGATTCGCTTAAATCCGCCCCATGCAGCATCCCATCCCGCTTTCAACTTCCCGCCCACGAAGGTTACGATCGTATAGAGTATGGTTTTTATACGTTCAATAGTAGATCTCACCTTGTTGGCAATGGCGGTAGCAATGGCGGTAGCAATGGCAGCAACTTTCGCGTGAAATTCAGTTAGTGCCTGCTTTGCATTGGTGACAAAGGTTTTTACCGCCAGCTTTACCTTGTCCCAATGTTTGATCATCACGATAACGATTAAAATGATCGCCATAATCGCCCAACCTACGGGGCCTAGCCCGACGACAAACGAAGCGATCTTGGGAATAAGGCCGGCTAGCGTGCGCCCAAGACCGAAGAAGCGTCCCACGAGCCCCTTCAAATGCGTGCCAGCGAACTTGAGCTTCGTTATAAGCTTCGGCCCAATGGCCCCTCCAAGTTTTTTAAAGGCTTTCAATGTCAATCCTATGGGTCGGCCGCCCAGCCACTTTGTAAGAGACCCGGCTCTATCTAGTTCCTTCCCAAATCTCGCAAGTTTCAAGATCGTCCCGCCAATGCCTTTATTCAGTTTCCCGAAGACCATAAGCGTTGGACCGATGGATGCGAGAGCCAGGACCAATTTGACGATCCGTTCCTTGCTTTCGTCGGGCAATGAATGAAACGTTTCGAGCATCCCGCTCACTTTTTGCATAATGTCTCGAACCGTCGGCTCAATGATGTCGAAGATATCGAGAAGCGCACCTTCCGCGGCGCTCTTCAGCTTATCGAAGTCGCCGCCGAGGGAGTCTTCCATAATGTCCCGCATTCGCTTCGTTGCCCCTTCGGCGTTATCGATGGAGCCCGCCAACTTGTCCCATTCAGTCTGCGAGGCATTGAGGATAGGCAGCATAGAGGACGCCGCATCTTTTCCGAAGATGGTGGATGCGAAAGCGAGTTGCTGCTCTTCCGTCAGCCCTTTGAAGCTTCCTCGAAGCTGTTCGAGAACCGTCCTCAAAGGTAGCATCTTCCCTTCCGAATCCGTCAGCGATACGCCTAATTGACTGAGCGCTCCGGACATTTCCTTTGTAGGGCTCCCAAGCCGCATAATCGACGTCGAAAGTGCACGGCCGGCCTTTGCGCCCTTAATACCGGCGTTGGCCATAGTACCCAGTGCAAGGGATACGTCTTCAACAGAGTATCCCAGAGAACCCGCCACCGGCGCCACGTATTTGAACGCTTCGCCAAGTCCGACGACGTCCGTATTAGCCGAGTTTGATGCCTGCGCCAGAACGTCTGTAAAGTGCGCCGTGTCTTCAGCTTTCATACCGAAGGCGGTCAGCGCATCGGTTACGATATCCGACGTCGTAGCGAGGTCCGTACCTGCCGCCACGGCAAGATTAAGAATCGGCTCCAGGCCTGCCGTCATTTGTTGAGTATCCCAACCGGCCATGCCCATGTACTTGAGGGCCTCCGCCGATTCCGACGCGCTAAACTTCGTTTCGGCACCCATCTTGCGAGCAAGGGCAGTAAGCTTTTCAAAGTCTTTCCCAGTCGCTCCGGATACGGCCTGCACCGTGTTCATCTCATCGGTGAAAGACCTCCCGGCTTTTAGCGCTGCAGCGCCAACACCCATTACCGGGGCAGTAATGGCACCGGTCAGCATTTTGCCTGTCGACTCTAAACTGCGGCCGTACCGCATAAAGCTGTTACCTGCATCATTAATCGTCCGGTAACTATCCTTCAGTTGATCCGTCGCTCGCGTCAGGCCTTGCACAAAGGGCGAGGAGTCGAGCTTTAAGATCGCATCGTATATTTTCGTCATCTATCAGCCCTCCTCCAGCGCTTTTATGGCATCCGCCTCGGCCTTAAGGTCTACCGCTTCTTGCATAACAAATCCGCGGATAATGATTTTCTCCCCAAACGGCTTTTTTAAGTAGTCATAAGGACTCCATCCCTTGCGCTTATAGAGCCAGTAGGCCATCTGCGCATCGGGATGAGTCCCTATTAGTTTTTTACTTCTTCAGCCGCCGCTTCCTCCGAAGTAAAACCGGTTAAAGCATCGATCTCGCCCTTAAGGTAATCCTGTTCACCGAGCTCCAATAACAAATTGATCAGCTCGTGAGCCGACCGCGCGCCGAAATGTTCCTGCAGTTCTTTCGAGCGGAATACTTCCGGGCATCCGTGCTCGATGGTCTTCAAGCGGGCGGGAGCCAACAATAGGCGCATATCCATGCCGCCTTTTTTGATCTGCAGATCATACATATCCTGTTGAATCGCAGATGCCACTTTCGTATCGAGGGATGTAATAGGGAAGGTAAAGGGCTTACCGCCGAACTTCAACAATTTAATCGTTACGTCTTTCGTCGGGCGAACTAAATCACCCGCATCATACGCCATCAGTTGCTCAATAATGTTTTTTTCCATGGTTCAGTCCTCCTTATTGGATTCGGTCGTATAGTTCGTAGTGGCGGAACTTAAATTTCAAATTGTCTTCGCCAAGCTTGGCGTGCTCGAAATCGAAGATGTTCATCTCGTCGAAGGTGACGTTTTTAAACATTACACGCTCCGCGCCGAAGGCGTCGGGATCCGCCAATTCTCCGAGGATTTTACAGATCGGGGTTTTACCCTTCGAGATCGCATCGTGCATCAAGTCGAGGCCGAGGGAATCGATCTTCTCTGTGGTAAGTTCCCCTTCACCCGAATATTTCGTCGCTTTACGCCCGTCCCACATATCTCGAGGGCGGGTGACGTCGCCGTAATCGATCTTTACCTTCGCACTGAATTTCTTCAGCGCGCAAATGTAAATATCATCGATCCAGATGGATCCATACGTGCCGTTGATGACCTTCTCATCACCAAAGTCTTTAATTTGTAAAGGCATATTCCACCTCCTAAATTTCTACTCGAATATCGATCTTTTCGATCGCGTCTAGGATCTTACACCATGCTCTAATAAAGACGTGGTCTTTCGTATCTGCCTCGCGAATCTCAAAGATTTCCATTTCGTCGACGGTTCGTCCGTCGGGCGTCTTATAGCCCATGGATTTCAAGTAGGCCGCCGTGGCTTCAACGTCGATTTCCACCTTCGAGCTTCCACGAGCCAATAAGTCGTCTTGTTCTAGGACTTCCATATAACCCTTGATCGCGGAGCAGAGTAAAAGCTTGTTGTTATATGTGTTCGCATACTTACCGAGGTAGCTATCTTCCGCCGTCGTCGTAATGTCATCGGTCATAAAATCCATAATTTCGACGATCTTGATCTTCCGAAAGCTCGAACCCTCGATTTCATTGGTCGTAATGAGGGAGTTGTTCCCGCTCTGTACCTTGATCTTGCGGCCGTCGTCGAAGAGGATAAACTCCCCGGCGTTGACCCGATTTTCTCTTTCTTCCATTGAGATCGGCTCGACATAAGCCAGCTCCGGAAGAGGTGCATAGGTGCAGGAAATTTGCGGCGGTGTGCCGGCGATTAAGCCCGCAATACGAGAGGTATATTCGGCAGTGCCGTACTCTTTTCCCGTCATATCGCGCATCGTCTTATTCGTAAAGTTGATAATCTTCTTATTGTCGCCTTTTACATTGGCGGCTACGAATTTGCACATTTTTCGCTTTGTCGTGTTGAGGGCTTTCACCCATGTTGCGATCTCAAGCGTATCTTCCGCATCGGCGAAAGGTACCGCCAGGTAGTCCCAGCGCACGCTCTCGAGATAAACAAATCCGGGCGACGTAACGTCGAACTTCGGCTTGTCCGCATTGTCGGATTGTTCTACTACCAGTTCGATTTTTCTCGGCGTATGGACATATCCCATAAACGCCAGCGTGATTTGAGCTTTGTTTTTATCGGTCAGCCCCTTCGGAATGTCCGAAAGACTGTAAAGTTGAAACTGCCCGGAGATTTCCGGATCTTGCAGTACAAGCGCGACGACGGAGCGTTTGCTTCGTTCAATGCGCGCAATCCCTTGCTCCCGAAACTCGATCGAGAGATAAGGAAGGCCTAAATTCGCCATAATTAATCCTCCTTGTCGTAATCGCCGGATGCCCCATAGCGCATATGCAGTTTGCGCATCTTATTGTCTGTGGCTTCCGCGCGAGGCTTCGTGTTCATGACTTCTATTTCGAAGTCGATCCATGCGTTTTTTGCGTCAATACTTACGGAAAAATCACGTACTTGTAAGTGCTTCCCCTCTACCTCAAGAAAGTTTCCGATAAGCTGCCCGAAACGTTCTGCGACTTTCAATGCATCGAGATTGGTGCTTCCCTGGTACTGAACTTCCACAGGATAGACGTGCATCACACTGTCTTTTGACGTGGGCAGCCGTTGCAAGTTCAAAAAGTAGACGAAAAAAGAGGGCTTCTTATACCCCTCTTTCACCTCGTCCCACATTGGTGTGATCTTGAAATTGTCTTTAATTAGCGCCGTAAGCTTTCGCTTTATATCGACTCCCGTAATTCTGTTCTCATCCAAAGATATCACCCATAATGTCATCGATCATTTTTTCATATCGTGCATCCAGTGTCGGTTCATAATCGTTCATCACTTTTTCCGCAAAACGCTGACCTTTTACAGTGCCGATGAAAAGCTTCTTCGGTCGATGGCTTATAAGGCGATGGCCACGTTCCACCAGATGGTAATGTGGGGACTTGTTGCGTATTTTCTTGACATAGGTCCCGTATTCTTTACGGGCACGTTCACTCTGCCAACCGGACTTTAATTTCCCGGTCACCCCTTTCGGGGTGGCGTCACGTAGCCCTCGCCGTAGAGCGTTCCCCTCTTTATCCATTGCCTTCAGTATCTTGTCTGGGGCTCGCCGTTCAATGGCGCCAAGTTTATCGCCCAATGACAAAAAATTTCCGTCAAAAACTATTTTTGCCATTCGACCACCACCTCCATATAGCGCCCCATAGGTAGGATAGCCAGCACCAAATACTCATCTTCGCCAATATAGATTAGGTCTTCCGGTGCGAGATCCGGGCGAAAGCGCATGGACAGAGTGCGCCCGAGTTGATGCTCGGTTTTACGTTGCTCCAGCACTTCCTTCCCCGACTGTCTTTTAATCTCCGCCCAGTCCACAAACTTCAGTTTTAACACCGGCACCAGTTCGCCGACTTCGTTTTCAGTGTATTCCGCGCCTTGAGAGTAGACCTTAATTCGCGTCTTGTTGCGTCCGGGGTTGTACATAGTCACCCACCTCCATTTGCAGCATCATGGCGCGAATCATATAGGACATTTCCAAAGGCCTTCCCATCATATACCGCTCATCGTAAAGATTTTGAATGATCGCACGGGCGACCATGTCCGCTTTTTGTTCAAAAGCAGGATGATTGATCTTCGTGTCATATCCCGTAATCCCTTCGCGGATGTAGGTATATGCAACCTCGATGAGCTCTTTGATGTAGTCGTCATCATTGTCGTACTCCACGCGCAGATAGGTCTTCGCCTTATCGAGGTCGATCATGATCTACCTATGCCGCCGGAGTTTCGGGCGTGATTTCTACATACTTCACGGCTTCCGCGTCAAATTCGTAGACACCGAAGCGTTCGATGCAGCGTAAAAGTGTTGCGTTCTTCGTGAAGCCCGCTTGATCGGATACGGCGATTTCATAGCCCTTGCGGTCGAAGAAGTTGATGCCTTGAGACAGGTCGCCCACATAGAAGGGCAGCGCGCCTTTTGCAGCGGAAAGCAATGCGTCGGGTACGACGACAACCTCGCGGCCTACGAGGGCTTTTCGTGTAGCGTCGCCGACGACGGGCTGCAACACGTAGTTGCCCTGAGCGTCTTTCAGCTTATCCAGGTAGTCAAAGCCGCTTTGATTGGTGATAATCTTGGCGTTTTGGGCGATGGCGGGGTCCAGATCCACGTTCATAACGGTTTTCAAATCGTCTACGCCTTTACCGGTCTTTTTCTTTCCGGTTGTCATGGCCTTCAGCGCTTCAAGGATCAGGCGATTTTCCGTATTGACGGCCATTTTCGCAAATTGTTTGCCGATGTAATCGATGATGTTGATGCGCACATCTTCTAAGAATGTATTAGACAAGGGAATAATGACGCCGTAGTCCTTGACTTCCCAGCTTAAAGACTTGAATTTCACGTCGGTTTGTTCGAGTTCGGTCAACTCTTCGAAGGGAATCAATTCACCTTTTTGGTCTGTAGCCATCGGGAATTTACCCTTGAAGGTTTGAACGGAAATCACATTAACTAACGATTTCAGAGATACGTCTGCACGCTTAAATTCTTCGATTTGCAGAGATTGTTCTTCCGGGACGAGCACGCCGCCGCGTTCTTCGTCGTGTTCAATTTGTCCGGGCGCACCGGGGGTGTTTTTAACGTGTGTCATTTCTGAGGCGGTCAGGCGCTTGCCGGTAAGCTGTTTGTTGAAGATGACGTTTTCGTCGATATCTTCCACCGCTTGGGCTTGAGAGCCGTTAAGTTCCAATGCTTTTTCCTCCTCTTCTTCGAGAGCGAGTTCAACTTCCAGCTCGGAGTTGAGATTTTTGAGCTCCTGCAGCTTGGCATGGGCTTCGTCGATCTTGTTTTCATCGCGTAAATTTGTAATTTCTTCACGCATAGCAGCGATAGCCGCTAAAATCTGAGTGGATTTTTTCATTTCTACCTCCTAATACAGTTCCAATGTCGCATTGATTTCATCTAACTTACTGTTTTCGTTTTTCTTAAACACTTCCGGTGTCTTCGTGTAGTTAAATACGCAATTCCCCACATTTTGAGGGATGGTCTCTTCTCCGGTTACCTTGATATTAAAGTACTCCGCAGCTTTTTTCCCCGTCAGCCATGTTTCTGCGTCGATCATTTGATTGATCTCATCGTTCCCGATGCCTTTTGTATGTCTGGCGTAGGTCTCTACAAGGCCTTCCTGTAAACTGTCCAGCGTCGTCGCCCAATCGAGTAGATCGTCGGCATTGCCGCAAACGGTGACCAAAGGCTTATGGATCATGAGGTACGCGTTCGACGGGATCTCGATCTCGTCGCATCCAAAGGCGATGAGCGAAGCCGCCGATGCCGCCAAGCCGTCGACAATCGCTTTTGTCGGGCCGTCATATCGAGCCAACATATTGCTGATGGCCATGCCGGCAAATAAATCGCCACCGCCGGAAGAGATATACACATCGACGGGTCCCGTCACGTCATCCAATATCGACCGGATATCCTCGGGATAAGTAGACACGTCTTCAGGCATAAAGTCTTTTGCAAAGTGCCAGCAGTCGTCGACGATATCGCCGGAGACATAGATACTGGTTCTTCCACCTTCATTTTTTACTCTAATCATTTCCATCACCCCCTTTTTCCGTAGATTCGTAGGCCGCCCCCAATCGGTCGAGTCCTACGTAGCTGCCATTGACGAGGATCGCATCGCCGCCGTCGATAGCAGGTAGTCCGAGGTAGGCTCTCGCTTCGTTGGTCGTATAAATCGATCCCGTCACATAGGTGTTAAGGGCTTCGGCCTGTGACTTAAGGTCCCCCCGTAGGATCGTCGAAACATTGAACTCCGTGTGCATACCTTCCGCCGTTTCATCGGCGTATAAAAGTTTATAGTCCAGCTCCTCTTCCCACTTCCGCAAGATGACAAGCAGCGTGTCGATGTAAAACGTCAGATTCTGCATCTCGCTATTGGCATAAGACGATTTGTCGTAGTTGTTTAGATGGTTCGGCTTCACTCCAAAGGCCGCCGCAATCTGCAAGGCATTGAACTTCTTCAATTCGAAAAATTGTGCATCGGTAAGCTTAATATCCAAGGGCTTCAAGTCCATGCCGAAGGGAATCGGCACGATGTTTCCGGAGTCTTCGCTTCGGGCGAACTCTGTAATCGTGCTTACCAGCTTCTTTTTCTTTTCATCGGAGAGATCGCCGGTGTACTGAATCACAGCATTCGCCGTTAAACCCCTGCGATAAAGATCATTTAGGTATCGCTGAGACTCCTGCGCCCCTTCGATCGTACTTCCGAGCTCTTCCAGGACGGATTTCCCGGAGATCCCCGTCTTCGAAAGTCCGCCTTTCAAGTGGATAATGTCCTTGTCACTAAACTTGTATTTCTTTCCGCCGTAATGGTAAATGTACAGATAGCCTTTTTCCGCTTTCAGGATATTTGCATCGTCTACAAGGATGCGCATCCTCGTCGGATCCAGTGGATGCAGGCCGATTCGTCTTCCATTTCGATCCGTTTCAATGTAGGCGTAGGCGTTTCCGAAGTGGTTCCGGTTGTACTCCATGAGCATTTTGAAGTCCGTCGGTGACATATAAGCATTCGGTCGCACCTGGAGAAGACGATTGACATCCTTCCCGTAAATCTTCTGGCTGTCTTTATCTTTGAGATGGAGCGATAGCTTCGCCACCGACTCAGCCAGTATCTTCATGCAAATGTAGTAGGTCACTTCCGAAGCGTCGTAGGATGACGACGATGTAAAACTCCAACCGTCGGACGTCTTTATAGTCTTCCAGTGGCTTTCCGTCTCGCTATTGGACCAGCTGAAGGCGTTTTTCACTCTATTCCACAGTCCCATCACTCACCCCCTTTCATAATGTCGAACCATTCGTCAAAGTCTTTGTCGGCATCGTACTTAATCGTGTCTTTGTTGATAAACGCCAACTTCCAGGCATCCACCAAAGCGTCCACCGGGTCGATGCGATCCCCGGATTGCTCTTTATAGAGCTTGATTTCTCCAAAGCTGTTTTGCGTCGTCTTTGCGTTAGCGAAAGACCATCTCAAAAGGTCCGCATCCTTGCTGTAGACCATTTGTCCGGACTCCACGGCGAGCCGTAGGTCCACGGTGGCGTCATTCAGGCTTCTGGCAGACTGTCCGATCTCAATCAGGTCGCATCCCAAGAAATCTAAGTCCGAAATAAACGCCCCGGCATTGTGCGGGTCGTAGCCGCAAGCCAAACAGGTCAGATTGTAGTCGTCTATAAGCTCTTTCAAGTACTGGATGATGTACTTGTAATCTGTCTTCAGTCCGAAGCCGCCGTCCGTTAAGATCAGCTGTCCTTGTTTTTCCCATATGCGATAGGGCGCTTTATCCGTTTTTTCGTGTTCCTCCAGCCTTAAAAAAGGCATAAAGGATTGAGAGTGGACATAAAAGAGCTCGCCCACGGGAAAGACGAGGGCAATGGATGTCAGGTCACCGCCGCTGGAAAGGTCGATGCCGAGGTAAAAGCTCTTTCCGATCATGTCTTCGAGTGTCATATCCGATTCGCAAGCCTTTAAGGCCCCCAAGTCTACAAAATCATCGCGAGTGTATTCCACCCATGTATTCAGCGACTTGGTCAGGAAGTTATTGAGATCTTCCCCGCCCTTCGCCTGCGCATCGATGGCCTTCTCACTCAAGGTTTTCACGGCGTCCATGTTGTATTCGTCATCTTCCGTCCATAACAGCAGCGGATTGGCCTTCGCCCAGTTTTTGTAGTCCCAGATATCGTCTTCCGGATCCATCTCCGCGATGTAAATAAAGAGCGAATCCTTATCGACGACGCCGTCCAGTATCTGTTTTGCAAACTTATACTGCTCATAACAGGGCCCGTTTAGATTGAAGCCCGCCGTGGTAATGGCGAGAGTCAAGGCATTGCCCTTTGTGTTAACGCTGATCTGGCCGTCCAGTAGTAGCTTGTACATTTGATTTGTCGGATGTGCGTGGTACTCATCGATGACGCTTAGAATGGATCTGAAACCGTCCACCGATTTCGTATCGCGCCCAAGGGACTTAATTTCCGTCCCGGTAACGTGGGAAGTGATCGTTCGATCGTGGCGTCGTATTCGATAGAGCTCGGAAAGGCATGAATCGGCCAGGATAAACTTCTCCACCTCGTCCCAGACGATATTCGCTTGGTCTTGCTTCGTTGCAGCGCAAAAAATACGCCCCTTCACGTAGCCTGAGAAGGTGGCCCAGTTGTTTATCTCCGTTCCGGATAAAAAAGACTTTCCGTTTTGTCTCGCCATCTGCACGTAAGCTTCACGAAAGCGTAGTTTATCCGAGTATTTTCTTCTCCAGCCGTGAAGCGATCCGATAATGAAGTTCTGAAAGCCCCTGGTCTTAAGCTTTACGGGCTCAGTTCCCTCTAAAATCGTCAGCTCATTAGCGATATCGATGGCCCTTTCCGCCATCTCCACGTCGAAAATGTAGTCGAAATTCTTGCGCTTCATGTCTTCCAGATGCCGTTTACAGCACAGGTATTCGGTTCTACCTTTCAGGATTTCCCCATTTACCACTTTCTTCGCATAGGCTGTCGTACGATCCGCCATACTACCCACCTAAATAGCGAAGATACTTGTTCGTACTTTCCTCTTCTTCTTTCGGGATAATCAGCTTCAATCTGTCCGACGTAGCCAAACCTAATTTTGCCGAGCACTGCATGATCATCTTGGCGTACTTCTCCTGTACATTGACCAGGGGATGCACCGTGTAGTACTGTTCATGCTTGTTTTCTCGCGTATCTAATAGCCCACATTTCTGTAGCATCTGAGATGCCTCCACGTAATGGGCGTAGGCGTCGCAGTAGATGGCCACGATCCCAAGATCCAAGTTATCCAGCAGATCGATCTTCTCGCACTCACTGACGACCCGGCGAAACTCTTCCGCCGCCGGAAGTGTAAGCCAAGAGGGAGGCTTTAAGCCGGAGCGATCCACCTTTAATCGGCTCTCTTGCTTTTTCCGCTCTTCGATTTTTTCTTTTCCGATTTTCCCCGTGGAAACGGCAATACTTTTACGTGGTCTCGCCATACTTACCTCCCTTCTTTGCTTTTTCTGCTTTTCTTCTTTTTGCTTTTTGGTTTTTCTGCTTTTTTGTCTTTTCTACCTTCACTCAACATGACGGCATAAAAAGAGCACCCGCTAAGGCGCTATAAAAAATATGTGTACCGGAAATCCCGGTTATTGGCATTTTCTCGCAGGATTTCTCGGGCGCTGGTCGCCAGGAAAATGGCAAAAACTTTTCAATCCTCCCCCGCAAAAATTTTTTTGATCTTGCGGAGGTACCCCATCGTTTCCTCTTTCTTTCCGGAGTCATACAAGGCGTGTATCTCATGATGGCTCGCATCACTCAACCAAATAAGATTATCCAGGTCGTAAGCTAGCGACGGTGCATCTTCCAACGGTTGTATGTGATGCGCAAGTCTACCTTGCACCAGTCGATTGTACTTATACAACTGATACAGATCGATTCCCATCGCCCTGTCACACACCAAAGACCGCACAGCCGTCCATCGTCTGTCCTTGTAATAATCTGCACGCTTGCGATGATATCTATCATACGTGCGCTGATACTTACTAGAGCAACGATCGCATACAGATTTCCTGGCGGGGATTACCGCCCCACACTTACACAACTTCTTTAGCACATACTCCCCCCTTACCGAGTCACGGGAATCGAACCCGCCACACCAACACTCGGACAATACGCACGGGCAATGGAACCAAGGAGGCAAACCAGTATGTGTATTTGAAAGGAGATCTGTAGTCTTATCGTTTGTGATGAAAGCTACCCGTGCGTCATTAGCCTTTTAAGGACATGCTCAGGTCCTATGTAACACAGCAATAGTCCCGCCCCGCGCGCCTAAATAAAGCACTGTGTACCGCGCCCCGCGATCAGCCCACAAAGTTGCAATAAAAAGTAAAACCAATAACACACATTCGCCGATCGCCGTCAAACAAAAAGGCCGCCCGCGCGGACGACCTACTATTCACTGATAACATAGTATCACACATGCGACTGCCATTATGTGCCATTATGTGCCATCTTTAAAAAGAATCTCCAAAGCCCGACCATGCAGCTTATAGACATGGCGCGGATTATATCCGGACCTTGCCGCCACGCCGCGCCAATCAAGGCATTCGAGGTAGCGGAGTTCCATAATCAACTTAAGTCGCAGATCACAGTCTAGTCTACAAAACAACACACGCGCCGATTCTTTTAGCTCTACTAATTTGTCTATTTCATCATTAATCGAACGATCGAGGTCCGTAATCTTCGTCGCCAGGCTCGCCGTCGGATCCGACACACCCGACTGCACCGGACCCGTATCACTACTTCCGGCAGGCAGTCTTGCACGATAAGCTTTTAGCTGATCCAACTGCCGAAGTTTTGAATTGATCAGCTGATCCAGATACAAGATCGACTTAAGCTCTTCCTTGGTCATCGCCATACTCCTCAATCAGCCACTCGAGATACTGCTTAGCTTTTAAAAGATCCTCCAATCCGTTCTTCCGCCCGAAGCGGAAAAGATATTTCAGCGTGTCTTTTAAAAGCACCGCCGCCCACGGCGCCACACAGTTATGCTCCACGACCGCTTTAATCACATCAATGCTTTCCTGCTCCAAGCCCTCAATGCAATAATGCTGCGGCCGCGATACAGAATCATATTTAGCTTCTCGCTCCATCTCATCCTCCAATCTCTGCCCGTACACGCTGAATACGGGCCTTCAAACTCTCCAAAACGTAATTTTGAACGTCCTCTTTCTTCTCCAACGCTGCCATCACGTCCTCATCCCGCGTATCTTCCGTCACCAGATGGTGGATAATGACTTTTTCCTTTTGCCCTTGCCGGTGCAACCTTTTATTGGCTTGGGTGTAAAGCTCATAGTTCCACGTTAAACCGAACCAAATGACGTGGTTTCCGCCTTCTTGCAGATTTAGCCCATAGGCACTGGATGCGGGATGGGTTAAAAGAACGTTGATCTTTCCTTCGTTCCAGTCCTTTTGATCCTCCTTCGTCTCCAGCTTTCGGAAGTTGATCTTCTTCTTCTCAAGAGCTTGGGTCAAGCGGGCCAGATCATGTTTAAAGTTATAAAAGACCAGAACGTTTTTTCCTTGTAGTTGCTCCAGGGTCTCCATGAATGCCTCAATCTTGCAATCATGAATCTCGTGATACTTTTTATCCTCATCATAGACGGCACCATTGGCCAATTGTAAGAGCTTCGTCGATAACGCTGCCGCCGAAGTGGCGTCAATGTCTTCCGCATCTTCCAACTCCAAAACCGCCTCCCGCTCCATTTGTAAATAAGCCTTCTCCGCTTTAGGACTTAACACGACGGGAATAATGTTGTCGGTGCACTCCGGTAGCTCCAAGTAATCGTCGGCTTTCATGGAGATACAGATATCGGAGATTTTCCGGGTGATTTCTTCCCGGCTAAAATCCCTCGCCTTGTAGTTGTAGCCCATGTAGTCCCCCTCAAAATAAGAGTTACGGAAACTGTAAAACGACGGACTCAATCGCTTACCCCCATCCAGTAGGTAGACCTGTGCCCAAAGATCCAGCAACCCATTGGGGCTTGGGGTACCCGTTAAGCCCACCAGTCGTTTGATGTGGGGCTTGATGGAGGCTAAAGCTTTAAACCGCTTGGCCTGATGATTCTTGAAACTGGAAAACTCGTCACAGACCACCATGTCAAAGGGCCACGCGTTTTGGTATAACTCCACCAGCCACACCACATTATCCCGATTGATGATATAAATATCTGCCGGCGTATTCAAAGCCTTGACCCTCTGCTTTTCCGTTCCCAACACGGTAGATGTTCGAAGAAGTCCAAGCTCCGGCCATTTCTCAATCTCGTTCTGCCAAGTGGCCTCGGCTACTTTTTTGGGAGCAATGACCAAAACCTTGCCCACGGAAAAGCGGTTGTAGATTAGCTCCTTAATGGCGGTTAACGTGATTAACGTCTTGCCCAAGCCCATGTCCAAGAAAAGGCCAAGATTGTCTGTATCAAGAATCCTTTCGACACAATACTTCTGGTAATCGTGTAATTTCATCTACAAACTCCTTTACGTCATCCAGACCACAAAGGACACGTACATCCTGCCCTAACATTTCCAGCTTTCGAATTTGTGACTTTTGGAGTGGCCGCGGTTTTTTGTACTTCGTCTTCAGCTCCACAAAGTAAATCACTCCACCGGGAAGTAGAACCAGCCGATCCGGCACCCCTGCATTTCCGGGTGAGGTAAATTTATAGCATCGCCCACCTAATTTTTTCACATTATCATTTAGATGCTTTTCGATGTTCTTTTCCAGCACGCCTATCTTTTCCTTTCTGCGGCATCCGTGACAACCAGAATTTCATTTTTCCCGTTAGTCCTGTAAATATAGAAATTCTAGACTTTATAAACGCGCGTACAGTCTATATTTTCTATATTTTTTAACTCTATTAGAAAAAGTAAATATTGATTGTCAATACCCCTCAATCCCTGTCTACCACTGGCTTTTTCCGACAACTAACATTTTTTCGCTGGTTGTCATGACGGGTTTTATGACAACCAGCGATTAGTCCTCATGACAATCAATATTTACTTGCTGGTTGTCATGGAAATTCTATAAATCCTATATTTTAAAAAGTTTCTCACTTTTTAGAATTTCTGGTTGTCAGAGTGGTTCAATCCCTGTATTTTACTGGTTTTTCCCGACAATCAATATTTTATTTACTGATTGTCACGCTTTTTTCGTTGACTGTCGATATTGATAATTTTCGCCTTCTCAAAACCCTTTTGTCGGCCATATCTTCCATAAAACCTTGGATTTTTATTCCGCGTCCAGCCCGGTAATCCGGTCATGATATTGGTTAATTCATTCGAGTCTCGGCGATTTAAATACTTAACATCCCCGCCGAAGCACACCTGCCATACTTCCGCAATACACACCTTGTCTCTTTCTACAAGAACCACATCATCCGGCACCTTAAAGTTTCCCGCCATAAAGGCCCGTTGGTCTCTCGGCTCCATATCGTACCAATTTTCAGGGATCTTTCGCTTTAAAAACTCCGCAACCGTACCCTCTTTCGGATCGACGTCGCGGTAATTTTCCTGCATACGCTCCGCAATTTCGTTGGCCTCAGGTGATAAAATCAGCCGTTCACCCAAGATGTAATAGCTGTAGGCTTCCGCCCATATCTGGTCTATTTCCTTGTCCAAGTCCTCAAAAATATCCTTATTAGGCCTTAGTTCACCCACACGAACAGGCCAAAACCGCCGAGAGCCCGTGGCATCTCTGAGAAACGATTCCGAGTTTGTCGATCCGAAGAAAACACATCGTCGAGGGTACTTATTCGTTCGGCGGCCATAAGCCTCCCGGTAAATGTCGTGGGTTTTTGACAAGAACTGTTTCACCGTCTCCGTTTCGGATTTTGTCATGGCCGACAATTCCCCCACTTCATTGATGAGTGTTCCTTGAATGAGCTCGGCGGCTTCTTTCCCTTCAAAGCTATACAAACTGTCGCTAAACCACTCACCGCCCAGCTTGGCAAGGAACGTGGACTTCCCAATCCCTTGAGGCCCTGAAAAGACCACCATATAGTCAAACTTAACGCCCTTGGTAGATAGGGCCCTGGAGATCGCCGCGATTAAAGCCTTGCGCATAATCTCCGACGTATAAATCGATTCTTCCGCCCCAAGGTAGTCTCGCAGGAGCGAATCGATCCTTTCCTCTCCGTCCCAATTAAGGCTTGTTAGGTACTCCTTCACCTCGTTGCGACGGTGGTTAAAGGCCACCACCTTAAGCGCCGTCTCGATCTTCCTATCCCCGGTAATCCCATAGACCTTTTCCAACCTTAAAGCCAATTGGGCGTCATCCGTATCCGTCCACATCCGCGCCCCCTCCCCCGCTTCCCAAGGCAAGGGAAGGGTGACCATCCCCCTATTGGCGAACTCATCGAGATAAATCCGGTCCTTAAAATTTGGATCGTGGTCCAAAATCAAGGCGATGTTGGCGATCGTCTTTTCATAATTTCCCCTGGCATCGGCGGTCAAATTTTTCATCCATTCGTCATCCGTATCATCCGGGCATACCATGTCCGGATTTGATTGCGGACTCTCTTGACCCAAGACTTCGAAATAATTTTCCGCCGCTTCTTGCCGCTCCCGGTTTAAAAGGCCAATGACCTTGTCGTCGGACCGGGCCAAGTCCTTCATGGCCATGGTCGATGGTAACGTCGCCACCGGCGTCCCCTCGGCTGCCTCCTCGTCCAGATCGGAAAACTTGTGGAGCCTTACCAGGTCCCAAGCATTGACTAATTGGCCACCGCAAGGGTCTGTGGCATGGTGGGAAAATAAAAATTTCCCACCCTCGTAGATAATGGCCCCGCCCGTCGTGGACCCCTGCAGATACGTGTAGCGATTTTGGTCGGCAGTCGGGTCATAGGCCTTGGGGATAAAAGTCTCCATGGCCTCGTAAACGTCATAGGCTCGACAAAAGGCCCCGATAAGGCCCGTCTTCGTCGTCGGGTCTTGCTGTTTGGTTAGGTCTTTTCGATGGCCGACATCCACCCCCGGCACTTGTGGCCATGAGGCAATGTCTCGCCAATCCGCATAGATGGCCAATACCCCGTCAGCCGATAAAAAAGGCTTGTCTTCGTAGGTATAGACGTATTGGGAGTCACTGGAACATGATGGCCAAAACATAAGCCGAGAAGGCTCAAACGTCGTCGGGTCGGCCATTTCAATCCCGATCTGCTTAGCGGCATACCGAGCGATCGGCTCGTACTCATCCGCCGTTACCGACCGATCCAATGGCAAAATAATGCGTAGTCTGGGGCGGTAGGGGGCGTGCTTACGGGTGGAGTAAATAACGTAGCCACATCCTAAGGTCATGACCTTCTTAATCACCGATTCCGTCTCCCCGGTGGGGATATTGTCAAAATCCAAAGTGATCAGATCCCGACTTAATACATTGCTCGCCTTACGCCGAACACCTTTCAACGCCCCGCCCACAAAGCCGCCCACGTCTTTGAGCTCATCTTGTGTCGCTTTAGAGAGCTTAAGGTACTCCTCCAACGTTTCTTCCGAACGGACAGGCTTCTCCAGCCGATACACGAAATCGGAGTAATTCAATCCCTGCCTTTGCCAGTTGACGGACTTTCGGCCGGCCCCTACCGATATAGTAATTTTCCTGTTGTATCGCATCCTATCAATCCTTCATGTAAAAACTACTTTCAAAGCCGGCGCCTCGTAAAATCAATCCGGGAGCCCACGCAATCGGCCGTGAAAGAACCTCGTTCACCTCTTCCAAAGTAATATCTTGACGGGCCTCCATCACCACCTCGTCGTGAATGTGCATGACGACTGGATCTAAAGGATACTCCTTAGCTAAGTTCATAAGGGTTTCAGCTAAGCAGTCTCGAGCGATGGCCTGTACGACATTTTCCGTTAATTTTCCTCCATAGGTTGATTCCTTGGTGAATTTACGGTTGGCCCCAATTCCCATAAAATGGACGGCCATTTTCCCGAATTTGTTTTCCTTAAGCTCCGGCTCAGGGTAATACAGGCTTCTGCCAGACGGAAGCTTAATGGTTAGAAAAGTTAAGCCATAGTCCGGCGCACACTCTAAGGACAAGTCCAAGCACCTAACACGTCTTTGCTCTCCATACTCAACAACACTTACCGCTGCATTTTCTAGGGCGTACCAAAACTTAACAATATTCCGGTTGGCTTGTCTCCATCGATCCTTAATATCCTCCAGCTCCTGGTCATCTAAGCCCATCCGATCCGCCCCCATGGCCTTTAGCGCGCCGACGCCACCCTGATAGCCTAAGGCGAGGGTGGCCACCTTGCCCTTTTGCCGCAGGGCATATTCCGGATTGCCCTTGGCGATCGTGTCGATAGGCACCCCAAACATTTGAGAAGCCGTGGCCTCGTAAATCTTGCCGTGCGTGGCAAACACGTGGTTCACCCAATCCTCCCCGGCAAGCCAGGCAATCACCCTAGCTTCGATGGCCGAGTAGTCCGACACGATAAACTTTTTTCCTTCCCGAGGAATAAAGGCCGTGCGAATAAGCTGGGAGATGGTATCCGTGGCATTGCCGAAAAGCAACTCCAAAAGACCCTTGTCTTTGGCCTTGACCAGGTCCCTAGCTAACTCCAGATTTTTAATGTAGTTCCTAGGGAGGTTTTGGACCTGGACTAACCGTCCGGCCCATCTCCCTGTCCTGTTGGCCCCGTAGCATTGGAGGAGGCCCCGGACCCGGTGGTCCTCACAAGCACACGTCTCCATTGCCGTGTACTTTTTAACACTGGTCTTAGAGAGTTCCTGCCTTAGTTCCAAAAATTCCCGGACTTCCGAAGCCAGATCCTTTTCCAGAAGGTCCGCCACAGTATCCTTGCGAACATTGTCCACTTCCGGAATATAGCCTTGAAGCCATGGGAGGATTTGAGCCACGGAATTTGGATTGGCCAGGCCGGAGATTTCCTTTGCGCGAGCCGTCTGTTCTTCAGTCAATCGGTCGTCGATATCCAAAGCACCTTCCACCAGGTCAAAGTCCACCTCTACCCCCAAAGCGTTGGCCTCGTCCGATAGAGCCCAGATAAATTGTTCCCTGTCCGGGACAGGAAAAGCCTCAAGTCTTCGGTAGATCTCCACTTCCGTGACAACGTCTTGTTTGCAGTAGTCCTTAAAAAGAGCCCACTTGTCCGGATCATGGGCGGGGAGATTGCGCGTTCTGCCCCCGTTGGTTTTTGTCGGGGCACAGGGAACACAAAAGTAGCGGATCAAGGCCTTACCTGTCCTTAGTTTTTGTTTGTCCTCCGGTAGCTTTAAAGCCTCTCCGGTCGCAGCTAAGCCGGCAGGATAGCCCAGATACATGGCGTGGTGCATGGTGCAACTCCAGGCCGTCCGGTCCCCTACTTCCAAGCCAAAAGCCTCTAGGCAGTTGTACTCAAAGGCCGCATTGTAGGCGTGCTTGGTAACCCGGTCATCGGCTAGAGCCTCAATGACCACCTTGGGTATGGACTCACAATTGGTCAAGTCCACAATCTCCACCGGCCCGAAGTCCATCGAGTAGGCAAACAATAAAACTTCAAAAGCCGGGTCCCGGCAGTACTTGTAGAGGCCGGCCTTGCCGATATCTACCGGGCTGTATGTTTCGATATCTATAGATAGATGCTTCACAGTTTCACCCTTTCCTAAAATAAAGGGGGCCGTGATTAACGACCCCGTAACTTAAAACGGCATACCGGTTAATGGATCCACCCCGCCCATTTCTGTAGCCGTTTCCTCGGGCTCTGCCACGGCCGTAAACGCTTTATTGGCGTCAAACTTGTAACCCAACGGCTCGTCATCTTTTACCTTTTGAAGGCCGTTTAGCCCGAAGCCGATGCCCCTGGATTGATTGTTGTAGGCATAAATGGAGATTGCTACATGGGCCCAGCAACCGGAATAAACTTGCGAGCGATCCATAATAGGCTGCACCCTGCGATCCATAATAGCGGGCGGATACTTGACATTCGCCGATGCCGTAAAAACCCAATGTCCCTTACATTCAGGGCCATACTCGGAGCCCCCCGGAGAAAAACCGTCTCCATCGTGAATGGGAAGCTTCGGCTGGGCGATCCCCTTAAGCTTGTCATCTTGGTTGGCCGCAATTTCGGCTTTAATGGCATCCATTAAAGCCTTATAGCCTTGCGTGTCGGATTTCGGCAGTAAACAGGTGACCGAAAACTTCTCGTCCCCTTGCGGTGTCACCTTTGGTTCGAAAACATTCACGTAAGACAAACGTACTAAACTTGTGGTAAATTCTTGTGCCATAATAGGCCTCCTTTTCATCTGTAAAATTTAAACTTCCTTAAAGCCCATATCTTTCACATAAGGCTTTCGTTTATCGCTTTCTTCCACCAGCGTCGGCTTGCCTTGAGGCTTGACGATCTCCTCGCCCAGAATGTCGGAAAATTCCTTTTTACCGACAAGTTTTTCCAGCCTGGAGAGACTTAAAGCCTTGCGCTCATAGAGAATCGCCTCGTCATACCCTTTGGCTTCCAACATGCCCATGGCCCGGTCTTGATCCTTAAACTTCCGAATTGACCGTCCTTCTACGGCCTTAAAGCCGGGAACCTCTTCGCCATTGAGGATGGTAGAGAGTGCCTCCTCTTCCAGATCCTTAATCCATTCCACCAGCCCTTTTGCTTCCAAAAGGTACTTGGATAAAGCTTCGTTGGATACCAGAGACGAATCCTCACCCATATGGGGCTTTAACTCCTCCACCTTCTCAAACATGGTTTTGGCCCTTTCAGGGCATCTGGACTTGGCACGGCAAAAGCGGCAATGCTCCCCTTGAGATAACGTGTCCGACCCCTCAAAGGCTTCCCTTGCCCGACCTTTAATGCTCCCGCCCCAAGCCAAGAGATCCGTCGCCGAGATTTCCCAATCCAAAATCGAATCAAGACGGGGTTGTATAATCGTGAGGACGACGCGATCGATCTTGTACAAGAGAGAATAGGCCTGATAGGCACCCAAGCCGTAAAGCATCAGTTGGGGATTTTCCTCCGGGTTTACAGGAACCCCCTTGCCGTACTTGAGGTCAATAACTTGGAGCGTGCCGCCGTAAACCATAATGCAGTCACAGGTTCCGAAACCCTCCGGAACCCAAGCGGAAAAATCCACCCGTTCCTCGATACTTACATAAGGACTCGACGGATAGACCAGGGCTCGCCGTTTAATCTCGTCGAAATAAACATCCGTGTACTTATCCATCTCCGGAGCCCATGAGGGATCCTGCTTAAAAACCTCCATGGCGGCGGAAAACTTCTTAGGGCCTATCCCCTTGATAAAATACTTCTGAAGCTTTAACTCCGCCACAGAATGGGCCAGAGTTCCCTCTTTTGCATAATCTGATCCCGTGTCCTCAAAGCCCTCTTCCATCACAATGGAGCCTGGGCAGTTAAGCCATCGGTGCGCCCCGGAGGCCGATAACTTGGCGTGTACCTCAGGCATCAGATCGTTCCTCCGATTCCACGTAATTTCAGTACAAAGTCGTTGTATTGCTCTTCCTTAAGCTCTAAAAGACTATTGAGGCCAAAACCGTTAATTAACCCCTGTAATTCGGCCCGCTTCCCCGCTTGCGCCACTTTGGCGCACGCCAGCTGAATCTGCTCAAAGCTATAGGCCGCTTGTCCGGTGGGCACCGTGGCTTGAGGTAATTCTTCTGCATTAGGAATACTTTCTTTCTTTCTCGCCGCTACTTCTTCCTTTTTCGCCGGCTTTGCCCTTGATGCCTTCACGTCTTCTACAAGTGACGCTGCTTCCTCCGCCGATACGCCTTTAAAATACGCCATCGCTCCGCCGAGCATGGCAATTGCTTCGGTGAGTTGATCCAATCCTTCGATCTTAATTGTTACTTCCATACATAGCCCTCCTTACGGACCCTTTATTTCTAAGGTTCCTTTCATGATGAATCTCCTCTTGCCGTACAGTCACCAATTCGTGGATCTCTCTTTCGATTGTTTCAATCCTCTCGTCAAGCTGACTGTTCAATCGCTTAAGTCGCTCTTCCTGTTTCCAAGCGTCATTTTGAATCGCGTAAAGCTCTTTGAGTTCTGCATCCTTTTCATGGAGTAATTCCAGTATTGATTTACCATCTACTGACATTTAGCACCTCCCGTGCTATACTAGTGGTGAGTTATTCTTTCTTAGTCCTGCACCGGTTGCCGCTGGTGCGGGGCTTTTTCTTTCTCTAGTAACTCGTTCCAAAACTTCTCCGCCATAAACGCCAGGAAGCGCTCCTTGGCGTATCGCCGGCGGATATCGTCCACGCTCGTCGTGCCGATCGCATCAAGCGTCCCCTCTTGCTTCATCCTCCGTCCCTTCTAAAAATTCATCAGTCAGCGCCCGGATTTCAGCCACCGCCGCCCTTCGCTTTTCCTGCGCCGCTTCGCCTTCGCGAATGGCTGCGTCATAATCCATCACATCGCGATACAGATCTTTCAACCTTCTGGCGAGGCTGTCACCCTCGACCACGACCTTCATCGGCTCCGAATCGTCATCGGTCTCAAGTGCCTCGACCACAGTCGTTTCGCGGTACAAGTCATTTTTCAGCACCGTTTCCTTCGTTCCGTCGTCGAGATGCATCAGATAAAATCGGCCATAATCCCCGGAGATCACGCCTTCGTGCGATGTCTCTTTCCTTTTACCTGCATTACACGTCACCCTATAGCGTTGGCCCAACTCGAGTGGAGTCGGCAATAGCTTCGATTCATTCATAGGGATACTCCCCTAACTGTCGGCTGTATTCCACCGCCCACTCGGACTTGCCGTCGAGTTGGGTGACACATGCGCCTTCGGCGATGGAGTCCAACACCGGATAAAGCAGCATCGCGATAAACACAGCCACACCGATAATCGCCGTGGCCGCCCACCGGCGCCGCCGTACATACTTTGCGTCCATCAACATGGGACGCACCTTCCGTTTCGCCATACCACGCCTCCCATACACCTAATCCAACTCGTCCTTCACAATTTCTGTTCGTGCGAGCCCCTTCTTAATGAATAACTCCGCCAGATCCTTCAGAGACCATCCCGAAGCGGCACTCAAATCCTTTAGATCGGCGATCACGTCCCGATCAATCCAAACGGCAGACACGCCACCCTTACTCCGATCAGCAACCTTCCGTTTAATTTCAATCTTGCAATCCATAAAAACCTCCTAAACATTTGCTATAATCACCTCGAAAGGAAGTGACTACATGAACCATAGAGAAATCGACCTAACCAATAGACAAATACAAATCTTGAAATACTATTCAAAACACCCGGACGACCTCATCGGAGACCATGCACAGAGCGATATAGATAAATTAGTATCTCTGGAATTGCTCAGTATCTCCAACCAAACAGAAATTGATACCGATATCTACTTAAAACATTATTACGACCCATATTATGAAATTCAGCCGCAACTTTTTGCGCTTACCATCAACGGAGAAATGTTCTTAGATCACCATAGAAAAGACCTCATCAGGACCTATCTCCCCATAACCATTTCAATACTGGCCCTCGCCATTTCCGTCATAAGTCTTATAAAAGCATGGTAGCCAAGCCGACACACACGGCAGCTATGGAAATCACCACCGACATCACAAAAGGTAGATTCGACGGGCTCTTCACCGGGACGAAAATAGGCTCCCGCTTTCGCTTATCAACGACCAGATCCACCGCTTCAAATCCCAAACGATCCGCCAATTCCTTGTAATTAACGGCTTCAGGATCCACCCTGGAACCGGATTCAAAAATCACAGTTAACTTATTCATCTTTGCCATTTAATCCCCCGTTTCCAAAGTCGCTAAATAATGAGCTTCCTGCAATAACACTAAATCCATAATTTTAACTACATCCCAATACGCCGACGCCAATTCCTCGTTCTCTTCATAAGGGAGCGAGGAATTTAACTTTTCAATAAATTCGGACTTCTGCGTCTGCAAAAGCGCGAACCGCTTGCGAGATAACTCAATAGCATGTGGGTTACGTTTATTTTCCGTCACTGAATCCACCTTCTTTTGCCTTTTTTAAAGCTTCATACAGCCCATCTATCAGCGTATCTATATCCGCCGAATCAGAACTTAGATCTTCAAGGAAATCCGGCGAGAAAATTCGTCCATATAAACGCTCTAAATATGGATCTAAAAGCTCTGAAAAATCCGGATGCTGAAACGCCAAAAAGACCAATAGGATTCTTAGGCCCTGTCGCCTAAGCACCTCTTGCCGCTCCCCCCTATGATCCATAGCGTGGAGCAGCTTTTTTATTTCCCGTAATTCGTTGAGTACATCTTCCATAGGCACCTCTTTTCTTTCTGCTATAATCACCTCGAAAGGAGGTGAAAAAGTGAATAAAATAACTGAAGTTCAAATCAAACAAGCAATAGAATCTTTTAGCGTAGAAGATTTCTGCGTTCGAGACAGAGTAGCCAAAACCTTGCAAAAGTATGCTTCGGAAGACGACCCCACAAAAATTGACACTGAGGGGCAACTTCTTTCAGTTTTAGAGCTTACTACTTCGTTTACTAAAGAACTCGTCTACTCCACGCTTTGCAAATTACTCATCACAGACGACACCGATTCTACGAAGTCTGAATAATCTGTATAATTAGCCTGCTCCGTATTTTGAGCAATGATACGGAGCAGCTTTTTTATTTCCCGCAATTCATTGAGTACGTCTTCCATAGGCACCTCTTTTCTTTTTTATGAATGATGTAGAATTAAATTATTGTTGCGTTTCCTCAACTTATTGGCCAAAAAAAATTTCTTTTGTCTCCAAATCGTTTAAATTGAGTATTGAACGCATGCGATTTACCTCATCCAGAGTGATCGTAATTCTACCACTTAACTTACCATATAGATTTTGAGTAGTATAGCCCATCTGGCTAGCTAGCCATTCGACATTATAACCGTTTCTAATAAGAATCGATTTTAATGCCTTGTCATTTATCATTTCACCACCTCCTTCGTTAGTTGAGTATCCTCAACTTTATTACAGTGTACCTTCTCTGTTTCGTATTGTCAACTGAAATATTAATTTTTTCTTTTGTAGGTTGATTTTATTCAATTTTCAGTATAATATAGCGTCAAAGGAGGGCGTTATGAACATTGGTCAAATCATTAAAGATAAGCGTATTCAGATGAATCTCTCTCAGCAACAACTTGCTGATTTAATTGGTGTTAGCAAATCAGCGATTTCAAGGTACGAAAGTGGCGAAATTGGAAACATGGGTCTTGATAAGGCCCAATCGGTTGCCAAGGCGCTTAATATAGACCCGCTGATTTTGTTGGGTTATTCGAACCCTGAAAAAGAACCCGAACTCACCTTCGTCGATCTGTCTAACTACATAAAGATCCCCGTCGTCGGGAAGATCCCCGCAGGCGTGCCCATCGAGGCCATCGAAGACATCATCGAGACCATTGACATCCCCGAGGACTGGACCAAAGGCGACAAAGAGTTCATCGGCCTGAGAGTCTCCGGCGATAGCATGTACCCCGTCCTCCTCGATGGCGACACCGTCGTCATCCAAGTCCAACCGAACGCCGAAACCGGCGACATCTGCGCCTGCTACGTCAACGGGTACGACGCCACCTTGAAGCGGATTTCTCTGACACCCACTTCCATCACCTTGAAACCGGAAAACCCCAACTACCCGCCCAAAACCTACACCCATCCGGGCGAAGTCACCATCGCCGGCAAAGTCGTCGAGGTAAGAAGAAAGTTATAAAGGCTGAGATTTTCATATTTTAATTAGGAGGAAATTATTGTGTTCGTATTTGAGCTGGTTCAAAACAAAAATAACTCGTCAAAACGAAATAAAGGAGCGTCTTTAAACGAATTTCCTAAAGATTTCTGTGTCTTAGATTTAGAGACAACTGGGCTGAACCCTACCTATGATGAAATAATTGAAATAGGGATGTTAAAGGTTCGCGATAATAAGATAACAGATTCTTTTACTTCTCTAGTTCGACCCGAAACAGTATACATAGAAGATGACGATGATGGAAACATAGTTGGTGAGTACTACATTGACGATTTTATAATTGAGTTAACAGGAATAACAAATGAAATGCTTGCTCAGGCCCCTACACTTAAAGAAATTTCTAAGGAGGTATTCGAATTCATAGGCCGTGACGTTATAGTTGGGCATAACATAAACTTTGATATCAATTTCCTCTATGACTTTATGGCCGCAAATTTCAATAATGAGCTTAACAATGATTATTGGGACCTGATGAAACTCTCTCGTAGAATATTAAAAGGTATAGACCGGCACCGTTTAATCGATTTGGCTGACTATTTTGGATACACTTTCACAGGTCATAGGGCTTTGAATGATTGTCAGGCAACCTTTGATATTATGGCTAAACTCAAGGCTTATGCCGTCGAGCACGACATAGAATACACAGTGTTGCCCAGCGGAAAAGCTATGAACTTAAAAAATCTAGAAACGACCGAGGCTAACATTGACCCTGAAAATTACTTTTATAACAAGTCAATTTGTTTTACCGGAAAACTTGAGCACTTTACGAGAAAGGAAGCCGCTCAAATCTGTGTGAATTTAGGGGCAAAATGCGAAAATTCAGTCACAAAGCATACAAACTTATTGGTTTTAGGTGGATTTGACTCCATCTCAAACGTAAAAGACAATAAATCTTCCAAGCTTAAAAAAGCGGAAAAGCTTATTTTATCCGGTCAAGATTTAGAGATTATGGATGAGAAACTATTTTTAGATACACTTCATGATTTATAGAAATAAAAAAGCCCCTACCTGCTACAACAGGATAGGGGCTAGTGTTTAGGCATGATATACCAAAAGCACAAGAAGAGTATATCATGCCTCCCTAAAGGAGGAAACCATGAAAACAGCCGTCGCTTATGCACGCTTCTCTTCGGCGATGCAGCGGGAAGAGTCCATTGATGCCCAACTGCGGGCCATCACTGAGTACTGCACAAAAAACGACATCGCCCTCATCGGCCACTACATCGACATGGCGCAGTCCGCCACCACCGATGACCGGCCGGAGTTCCAACGCATGATCGCCGAGAGCGCCGAAAGAGATTACGACTACATCATCGTCCACAAGCTGGACCGCTTCGCTCGTAACCGTTACGATTCCGCCATATACAGTAAGAAAATCGAAGACAACGGGAAAAGGCTCCTCTCCGTCCTCGAGAAATTCGGCGACGGCCCCGAAGCCGTCATCTTCCGCTCCATCATCGAGGGCTTTAATGAGTACTACTCCAAGAACCTCGGCAGAGAAACCCGCAAGGGCCACCGGGAAAACGCCTATAAGGCCCTCTTCAACGGTGGAACACCGCCCCTCGGCTACGACATCAACGACGAAAACCAATACGTCATCAACGACTACGAGGCCGAAGCCGTTCGCCTTATCTTCTCTATGTATATCGACGGCTACAGCTACCTGGAAATCATCGACCGCTTAAACGGCCTCGGCTATCGCACGAAAAGGGGCGGGCTTTTTAAAAAGACATCACTGACCGAGATCCTACGCCAGGAAAAATACATCGGCCGCTACATCTTCGGCAAGACCGACTACCGCCCCGGAGAACCGAGAAACACCCACCGCTACGCCAACGAAGAAGACATGATCATACTCGACGACGCGATTCCCGCCATACTGACAAAGGAGGTTTGGGCAATGGCCAAACAAAGAAGAGAGAAAAACAAGCAAGTCCCCTCAGCCCGTCGCAACACCACCCGCTCCGGCGGCTATCCGCTTACAGGGCATCTCTACTGCAAGCATTGCGGCTCCCCAATGGTCGGATCTTCCCGCACCGGCGGAAGCGGGAAGCGGTACTACTACTATGAATGTACGGCCAAGAGCCGAAGAGAATGCGACGCACGCGCCATACGTGCCGACAAGCTCGAATCCCTACTCTTCGATGCCCTGGATGATTACCTCTTCGGGCATAATTACATCGACAACATGGTGGATGCCCTTTTCGCCTACCTCTCTTCGGAGAAAGAAGATCCACGGGAAGACGAGAAGAGAGAGTTGAAAAAGAAAATCGCCGATGCGGGAAAGAAAATAGAAAACATTACAAATGCCATTGCATCCGGAACATCCTCTCAGACGCTCCTAGATAAACTTACAGCCCTTGAAACCGAAAAGACACAGCTCGAGTCGACACTACGAGAAAGCGACCTGAAACAGGCGCACATCGCCTTACTGAGGGAAGACGTGGAAGACTTTGTGCGAAAATACGACAGCATAAAAAAATACGACCGACAAGAACGTTCAAAACTTATGAGCATCTTTGTCGATCGTATTGAAGTTGATACACCCCGCGTTTATGTGACATTTAACGTTTCCGCTAATGACATAAATCGTGAGTGTTTGCATGGTGCGGAGAAAGGGACTTGAACCCTCACGTGATGACTCACACATGCCCCTCAAACATGCCTGTCTGCCGATTCCAGCATCTCCGCTCATCACAGGAATAAATTATAACACAGGCTTTTTGCTTTGTAAATCACTTTTTACGAATTTTCGCAGGTCTTTTCCATTTGCAGGAAAAAGGCCTCGCCCGACGCCTCGGGCGGGGTTTTACTTTTCCTATTTATTTTTCCGAGTTCTTCGCCCTATCTTTTCCCGCCAATGTCACATCGTCGATGCCGTTAAAGACATTAAAGGCGTTGGGACGCATGCGCCCTTTCACTCGCGGCCCGGTGACCAGGACATTTTGCTTAAACACCAGGGGAATGTAGGGCACATCGTCGCGAAAGATTTTGTACACGGCGTCGGTGGCTTCTTTTCGCTCCCCTTCCTCTTGGGCATGGGCCAATTTCTTTAGAGCCTCGTCCATGGCGGGATTGCTGTATCGACTGATATTCATGCCGCCGATACCGCCGGATGAAAGCACCGAGGATAGATTGACCACGGCGGAAAAATCCATGCCCACGACGGCCAGCTGGTAGTTTCCGCTTTGAAGGGCGCGCGCAAATTGATCGGCCTCGGGCTCGGTCTTCTTTTGTCCCTCCTCGCTCACCGCCTGCATGTCGACGGCGTCTTTCACGCGGGAGCGGATGCCGATTTTTTTCAGATCTTCCGACACCAGTTGGGCCTCGGTTTTCAGGCGATGGTTGACCCCGTTTGTAAGGATGGTAAGATTTAATGCCTCCCCGTTTTTCCCTTCACGGAAACCGTCGCCGTCCACATCTTTGTAGCCGGCCTTGTTCAGCATGTCCATGGCGCCGTCCACGCTTAAATAGGATTCTTCCTTGGCAAAGGTGCCGGCGGAAAGCTTCGGATTCACAAAAAAGTTGGCCATGGTGCCTTGAGACAGATAGAGGCTGTCGATAATGCGCTCTTTGTTTATGGCGAGATCCAGGGCCCGTCGCAGATGCGGATCACTTAACAGGGGATCCTGCGTGTTCATGCTCAGCACTTCCACCCGCTGAGTTTCGTAGGGCTCCACGGCGCTCTTCTCGTCGCTTTTGTAGCGATCCCACGTGTAGTCGTCCACGACAAAGAGATCGATCTGTCCCGCGTCGTAGGCCTGTTGAATGGCTTTATTGTCCGACAAAATTAAGCCCACGATGCCGTCGATGTAGGGCAGTTTTCCGTAATAGTTCGGATTTTTTTCCAGATAAATCTTCTTGTTCTTTTCCCATTTTTTCAGGAGGAAAGGCCCGGAGCCCACCACGTCGAAATTTTCGGCATCGAGCATGGCTTCTTCCGAGTAAATATGGGCGGGCAAAATGGGAAAGCTCAGGAGTTCCGGGTAATTGCCGTAGCTTTGATTGAATTCGAAGTCGATGTTTCGATCGTCGAAGATCACGGCTTTGGCCACCGTATCCAAGTCGGTGCCGGCGCCGATCCCCGGCGTACGGTGAAAGAGCCTGCTATAAGGCGATTCCGCCGGCGCGTGTTTCACCGCAAGAAAAGTCGCGGCCACATCCTTCGTCGTAATGGGCGTGCCATCTTGCCAGTAAATGCCTTTTCTCAAGGTGACGGAAACGCGCCGTCCCTCGTCGGAGGTCTCCACGTGCTCCGCCAAAGAGGGCACCAGGCGGCCGCTGCCTTCGTATTCGAAAAGCCGATCGAAGAGCAGGTGGCTCAATTGAAAATACGAACGATTTTGCGTCAAAAGCGGATTCAGGGTATCGAAGTTCGTGAGGGGCACGGTGAGGGTGCCGCCTCCTCCGGCGCCGTCGTCGGTTCCCTTTTCCTCCACCACCGTTTTGGATCCCCCCATGCCGCAGGCGGTTAAGAGCAAAAGGCACAGGAGGAGGATGGTCCCCTTACATCGTTTCACCGGGCAGAGCCTCCAATGCGTCGTCCACTTGATTGTAGAGATTCATTAAATCGCCGGAATTGTCGAAGATCACGGTGGCCAACTTTTTCTTTTCCTCGAGGGGCATTTGCGAGGCGATTTTTTCCTTGGCGTAGGCTTCGTCAATATTGTCCCGGGCCATGAGGCGGGCGAGCTGCACGTCCTCGTCGGCGTCCACGAGCCAGATGGCGTCGAAGTCCAGGCCGTTTTCTTTTATATCGTCGATCTGCTCAAAAAGCAGGGGCACGTCGTAGAAAACGAGGCCGTGGAAATTCTCCGACAAATCGAGCATGGCGCGGACGATGGCCGGATGCATGATTTCATTCAGTCGGTTGCGGGCGTTTTCGTCTGAAAACACGCGCTTGCCCAATTTGTCCCGGTCCAAGTTGCCGTCAGATTGGATCATGTCTTCTCCGAAGATGTCGGCGATTTCTTTTAATGTGTCCGATCCCGGATGGACCAGATCTCTGGCAATGGCATCGGCGTCGATGACCGGAAAGCCCAGGCCCAACAAGTAGGCGGTCAAGACGCTTTTTCCCGAGGCAATGGAGCCCGTAATGCCGATTTTATTTTGTTTCATACCAATTTTCCCCCGTTTCCACTTCTACTTTTACGGGAATCGCCAGTGGCAAGGCCGATTCCATGGTTTCAACCAACAGTTTCTTTACCCGCTCCCCGTCTTCTTTGTCCGCCTCGAGGATCAATTCGTCGTGGACTTGAAGCAGGAGCTTGGCCCGAAGGCCTTCGTCTTTTAATTTCCGGTAAACGGCCACCATGGCTTTTTTCATCATGTCCGCCGCCGTCCCCTGAATGGGCATGTTCAGCGCCACCCGCTCGCCGAAGGAGCGCACGCTGAAATTTTTCGCCGCCAGCTCGGGAATGTAGCGCCGGCGGTGGAACAGGGTTTCCACATAGCCTTGGGCCTTTCCCGTTTCCACAATATCTTCCATAAATTGATGGACGCCGCTGAATTTATTCAGGTAATTGTCAATGTATTCCTTGGCTTCTTTTCTCGGAATATCCAAATCCTGCGACAGACCGTAATCGCTGATGCCGTAGACGATGCCGAAGTTCACGGCCTTGGCCCTGGAGCGCATCAGGCTCGTCACATCCTCGGGATCCACGTGAAAGACCTGAGATGCCGTGGTGGTGTGAATGTCGGCGCCGTCGTTAAAGGCTTTTTGCATGACCGCATCTCCGGAAATGTGCGCCAAAATCCGAAGCTCGATTTGGGAATAGTCCGCGTCGATAAATTCCGCCCCTTCCCGCGGCAAAAAGGCCTTTCGAATACTTCGGCCCACGTCGGTTTTAATGGGGATGTTTTGCAAATTGGGGTTGGTCGAAGAGATCCTTCCCGTGGCCGTAATGGTCTGTTGAAATTGGGAGTGGATCTTTCCGTCCGGAGCGATTTCCGCCTTGAGTCCCTCCACGTAGGTGGATTGAATTTTCGCCAACTGGCGATACTTTAAAATGTCCTCGACGATGGTGTGTTCCTTCCGGATTTTCTCCAACACATCCTGACTGGTGCTGAAGCCGGTCTTCGTCTTTTTAATGGGCGTCAATTTTAAATCTTCAAAGAGCACTTCCGCCAATTGCTTCGTGCTGTTGATGTTAAATTCCCTGCCCGCGTCCTCGTAAATAGACGCTTCCAGGCCTTGGATCTCTTCAGCCAGGGCGTCGCCGATTTCATCCAGTACCTTTTCGTCGACGATAATCCCCTCATGTTCCATGGACGCCAAGGTTTCCACCAAAGGCATTTCGATAGCGGAGAACAGTTCCCACATATCCAAATCCTTCAGCTTCTCTTCCTGCGCCGCCATAACTTTGGGCAGGTAGCTGTATAGTCGCGACAGGTAGCCGACGACGTCATCTTCCGCTTCGAGTAGGGATTTTTTGCTTTTTCCCTTCCCCAAAAATTCTTCCGGCGCCGCAATGGTTTGGTTTTCGTAGAGACCGATTAAGTGAGACGCTTCGTAATTGGATTTCGTGGGATCCAGCAAATACTCGGCCACGGACGCGTCGAAGACGACATTTGCAGGCTCGATCCCGTAGTGGAAGGCGAATAAAAAGAGCTCTTTTAAATCGCTTCCCACAATGGCCACGGATGCGTCTTCCAAAATGCCTTTTAAGCGCAAAAATTCCGCCCTATCAGGCGACTTGACGATGTAAGCCTTGCCGCCTGCGGAAAGAAGCAAATAATCCACCTTGCCGTCGAAATAAGGGCGACCCTCCGCCATCAAGTGGATCATAACCTTCTCGGCCCCTTCCAGGCCCTTGACGGCCTCGTTCATGGACGCGAGGGGCAAGTCATTTACTTCGGCCTCTTCCGCCTCTTCTTCACCGGGAAGGCGCCGCATAAGGGTAAAGAATTCGTACTCACTGTAAAGAGCCCGCAGGGCGTCGAGATCGTAAGGCTTTCGCTTTAATTCCTCGATATCGAAATCCAGGGGAATCGTCGTAATAATCGTGCCGAGCTTCTTGCTCAAAAAGGCCTGTTGCTTAAATTTTTCGAGATTTTCCTTTCGCTTCTTGCCGCTAATGGCATCGAGATTCTCGTAAACCCCTTCAATGGACCCGTATTCATGGATCAACTTTATGCCCGTCTTTTCACCGATCCCCGGCACACCGGGAATATTGTCGCTGTTGTCTCCCATAAGCCCCTTCAGGTCGATGAGCTGCTCCGGCGTCATGCCGTATTCCTCTTCGATGCGGGCCACATCGTAGACTTCCAGATTCGTGATGCCCTTTTTCGTCATAAGGACGTCGATGCCCTCTTCGACTAATTGAAAATAATCCCGATCGCCGGTAAGCAAATAAACTTTTTTCCCGGCGGCGCGGCCCATTTTCGCCACGGTGCCCGCCAGGTCGTCGGCCTCATATTCCGGGGAGTCCACGGTTTCTATGCCCATGGTCTTTAAAATTTTCATGAGATAAGGCCACTGCTCGTCTAATTCCGAAGGCGTCTTCTGCCGCGTGCCCTTGTACTCCGCGTAAAGATCGTGGCGGAAGGTGCGCCCCTTTTGATCGAAACACACGAGCAAATACCCGGGATCGATAAGGTCCACGGCATTTTCCATCATGGACACGAAGCCGTAGACCGCGTTGGTGTACAGCCCCCGCTTCGTCTTTAACAAAGGCAAGGCGTAAAAGGCCCGAAAAAACAAACTGCTTCCGTCTATTATTAAAATCGTATCTTTATTCATGGGTCCTCCTTGCCTTTATTATACACGAGAAGCCGCGGAAAAGCCTTTATAACCATTTCCCGGATGCTTGTTACGTCTTTCTATTTCGGGCCATGCTTTTTGAATTTATTTCTTGCCAATGCTAAAATATAGCCAATAAGGCGATCGACAAGCATAACTGAAATTGAAACCTGAAAAGTAATTTATCTCATTCAAAAGATATGAGTCTGGCAAATCTTTGGACGGTTCCCCTTTCCGCATCCTACTTGAAAGACCACCCACATCCTTCGCCCGGTAAAGTAAACGACAACAGCGCTTACGCGCTTTTAGATAGATTCCTGCTCATTTATTGCAGTAATACTTTCTTGATTGAAAACATCCCTTTCCCTGCTGCACGGGAGTGGTAGCACGGCTCAACTTCTTTATCCCCTTTAATTTCAATTTATCCGAATGCTGTTTGCTTATTCCAATTTATTTCGATTCATTGGAATGCTGTTCGCTTATTCCAATTTATTTCGATTTATTGGAATACTGTTCGCTTATTCCAATTTATTTCGATTTATTGGAATAACTGTTTCAAGCTGATCGAGAGGAGACCAACATTGACCAGAAAAACTCCGGATCCATTTCTGCCTAATAAACTTCCCTTGGACGATCTTAATGATTTCATTCTGAAACCGGATATTATTGACAAAATGATAGAAGCTTCTAATGCGATGGGCATTTACAAGGGTTTTCTGTATAACACGCCAAATCCAATGCTGCTCATTTCTCCTCTATTGATCCAAGAGTCCGTTTTGTCCTCCAAACTGGAAGGAACGCACGCAACACTGGAAGACTTCTTAAACTTCGAAGCAGGCAATGATACCCCGATAGAAAAAGATGAAATGACAGAAATTGCAAACTATAGGACGGCTTTATACGATGCCTTAGACACGATGGGAACGATAAATAATGATGATCCCGGTAAGCTACCGCTCTCCAATCGAATCATCAAAAACATGCACAAAATCCTCTTAAATAACGTAAGAGGCAACACGAAAAATCCCGGTAATTTTAAACGAGCGCAAAATTATATAGGCAGCTCAACGGAAATTTCATATACACCGGTCCCACCGTCACATACCGAAGAGTACATGGCTAACCTTGAAAATTATATTCATTTCGATGAAAAGAAAATTTTAATTCAGTCAGCAATAATACATGCCCAGTTCGAAATGATACATCCCTTTGAGGATGGGAACGGACGAATAGGAAGGTTGTTAATTCCCCTGTTCTTATATTACAAAGAATACCTTCCTTACCCGACCTTTTATATGAGTGAATATTTTGAAGCAGACAGAGACCGTTATATTGAGCGGTTGTCAGATATTTCCGCACACAATAATTGGTTGGACTGGATTGATTATTATTTAGATGGAATCATAAAACAGGCATCGAGAAATACAATAAAAGCAAATCGTCTTTTATCTTTATATGATGAAATGAAGATTTTGTGTACTTCCAAAGTAAACTCCAAGCATGCCATTAATGTGCTTGACTTCATCTTCAAGCATCCGGTATTTAAGTCCGGGCAATTGAAAGATGAGCTGAATGTCGGTTCCATATCCACAGTCTATAATTTATTAGATAAATTCACTGAACTTGGCATTCTCACGAAATCAGATGAAAAAAGAAACATCACCTATTATTCGCCGCAAATTATTTTAAGTACAGAGTAAGTTATGCTCCAATGAAGATATAGGACGAAAAAAGCCCCTACCCTGTTGCAACAGGATAGAAGCAAAGAATATACCTACGACGCACAATCGCTTCCGTACTCGATTTCAGCATCGTCTTCAGGCGCGAAGGATCAATCCGGAAAAAGTAAAAGCACGTAAGGCGAATAACCCTACGTGCTTTTAAAATGTGCATTTTTACACGTTTCATGACACTGTGTAAAAACACTAAATTGTATGGTGCCGAAGGCGGGACTTGAACCCGCACGGTGTCGCCACCGCTGGATTTTGAGTCCAGTACGTCTGCCAATTCCATCACTTCGGCTAACTGATACTTCGATAGTATAACATATCTGTTAGCCGCGTGTAAAGGGTGATTTTATTTCATGGTCAAAAAACTGCTGTACGCTTTGTAGGTGGAGTAGATGTCCGCCTTGGATGCCACTTCAAAGGGTGCGTGCATGGAGAAGAGGGCTGTGCCCAGATCCACGACTTCCGCGCCGGTTTCGGCGAGGATGTAGGCCACGGTGCCGCCGCCGCCTTCGTCGACTTTGCCCATTTCGCCCGTTTGCCACAAAATATTGTCTTTGGCAAATTGGTCCCGAAGGGCAGCGACAAATTCCACATTGGCGTCGTTGGTGGAGCTTTTGCCTCTGGCGCCGGTGTATTTCATCATGCAGACGCCTTCGCCTAAGCGGGCGGCGTTTTTCTTGTCCATGACTTCGGGGTAGTTGGGATCCAGGGCCGCGGTGACATCGGCGGAGAGGACCATGCTGTTGGCCAAGGCCCGGCGCACGGCGATGTTGGAGTCCACGCCCAATTTGTAGAGCACTTCGGCCACGGCGTTTTCAAAGTATTTCGCGCTCATGGAGGTGTTGCCCACGGAACCGATTTCTTCTTTGTCGGCAAAGACGGCGACGCAGGTTTTCGTGCGGTTCTTCCCGTCCAGTTGCGCTCTGAGAGACGCGTAGGCACAGACTTTGTCGTCTTGGCCGTAGGCGGCCACCATGCTTCGGTCCAGGCCTATGTCTCTGGCATTAAAGGCGGGCACCACTTCCAACTCCGCCGTTTCGAAGTCGTCGGCATCCATGCCGTATTTTTCTTTTAAAAGGGCTTTCGCAGCTTCTTCCACGGAGCCGTTCAAGGAGCGATGACCGAAAAGAACGTTGAGGTTTTCGCCGATAATGCCTTCGTCCAAGGTCTTTTTATTTTGGGACTTGCTTAAATGGGGCAAGAGATCCGTCACGGTGAAGACGGGATCGGCAGGATCGGAGCCGATATTGACTTCGTGCTTCTTGCCGTCTTTGGTCACGACCACGCCGTGCATAGCCAAGGGAATGGCCGTCCATTGGTATTTTTTAATGCCGCCGTAGTAGTGGGTCTTTAAGAGCGCCACATTTTCCTCTTCATAGAGGGGCGTCGCTTTAATATCCAGGCGGGGCGAATCGATGTGGCTCGCTACAATGGCCATGCCCTCTTCGAAATCTGCGGCCAAGTCGAAGAGCACCACGGACTTTTCTTTATTTAAGAAGTAAATTTTGTCGCCGTGCTTTAAGCTGTCCATATCGTAGAAATTTTTGTAGCCCGCTTCTTCCGCCAAGCGGACGATTTCTTTCGCCGCCATGCGCTCGGTTTTCGCCCGGTCTAAAAAGGCCTTGTAATCTTCAGAAAATGCCATAATGGCATCGTGTTCTTCTTCTCTGTCCCAATAAGTGATTTTCTTTTCCATTCCATGCTCCTTTCATCAGTTGGCATCCCCTACATCGGGGACGTCGTCGTTTTCTTTAGCCGCCAAATTTTCTTCCGTCTTGGCGTGTTTGGCTTTGTCTCCGTCGTCGGGCTTCACTACCGCCTCAGGCATATTGTAGAGCAGGCAGTGGCCCAACATGTGGGACATCAGGCGCTTCGCCGGATCTTTCATATGCCCTTCGTCGTCGTAAAAATCGCTTTGATTCTTGGCGTCTTTATACCAGTCGATAAGGGTCACATTGGCGTACTTGTCGGCGACGCGCTGCAAAATATCGTTGTTTTTATCTTCGTAGGAAGGATCCGCCACCACATTAAACAAAAACAGGGGGCGTCCCTCGGCGGTTTTTACAATTTCGTCCACGGCATCGAAGGTAAGGGCGCCGTCGTTTCCGATTTGCAGAATGATGGGCCCGTCGTCGGAATATTCCTTAATCCGACGCACGTACCAAGAGGGATTTAAATTCTCGGATCCGATGACCTGCAGATTCGGCATAAGGAGCAAATAGGCCTCCCGCGCCGATTGGGCGGATCCGTCGCCTAAGAGCAGTCCCTTTTGATTCTGGAGTTTGCCCAAATCCTCGTTGGTTAATTTGTAATGGGGCTTTTGCGCGTTCACCTGTTCGATGGCCGCCGCCAGCTCGTTGGACGGCTCGAAGCGTTCCGTCAGGGATGCCTTCTTTTGTTCCCTCTCCTCTTCCTTCGGTTTCACGGTCTTCACCACGGGTGTCGTCGGCGCCTCCCGCTTCATGACCTCCGGCCCTTGGGTGGCGTAGGTAATGATCATGAGTCCGCCGAAAAGCACCGCCAAGATAGCGTATACCCATTTGTTGCTCAAGCCTTTCACTTGAAAAACATAGTAGGAACCTTGGGCGACGATTAGCAGGAAGACGAGGGCCGGGGGAATCCACAGGCCGCCTGCGAGCTGAAGGCGCTCCGCCAGCTCTTTCGTAAAAAAGAAGACCGGCATACTGTACAGGTAGATGGAATAGGCCCGCTCGCCGATAAAAGTAAAGAGGGGAAATTGAAAGACGCTTTCGAAGGCGTTGCCGTCGCGAAACAAAAATAGAATAAAGAAACTTAAGAGCAGACTGGTGAGAAAAAGGCCGCCGAAATACGCAGGTCCGGCTTCCGCCATAAACAACAGCAGTAGAACGAAGACGATCATGATCCCGAGCATGGCCATGTCCCGATTGGCTACTTTTCCCCGTCCTTTTCCCATGAGCTCATAGAGGACGACGGGAAACAGGATAAAGAAACTGAAGAGCCGGCTCTCGGGGCTGTAAAAGATTCTCGCTTCGGCCAAATCCAAGCCGCCGAAGATGCCCATGATAAGGGCGGAGATCAAGCTGATGACGCCGCCGAAAAAGGCCACGGATATAATTTTCTGCCGCGTCTTTTTCCCCGCAATGGCCAGGGTAAAAATTAAATAGCATTGCATAAGCAAGGACACGAACCACAAGTGCCCGAATGGCGAGGGCTGTTCGATGCTCAGCGGATGCCCGGCGAGGCTTTGGAAAATATTATTGGCGAACAGCAAGGACCACAGGGCCTGTCCCCGCACCAGGGGCATGTCTGCATAAAAAAACAGGGCGTAGATCGCCGTGACGATGGCCACCATGGCGAAAAGTTCCGGCCAATAGGCCCGCACTTTCTCCGCCAAAAAGGGCCCGGGGTATGTTTTTTCCCGAATGTAGCGCCTGAAGGTTTCGTAGCCCATAAGGGCGAAGAGCATTTGATAGCCTAAGTGGCCGCCTAAAAAAACGCGGTTGAAGGCCATGTATAGTAAAATAAAGCACAGGGCAAATCCTTTGACGCCCTCTGCCGTCTTTCTTTCTTTAATGGACATAAACGACTCCTTTATTTAATGGTAATATTTTACCACAAACGGGGAAATTTAGCCTGCGCTTTACTCGGCGGGGATTTTTGTAAAATTCTTTTAAAAAAGTACTGGACAAATTTCTCCTGAGGCTATATAATTATCTCTGTTATCGACGTTTGCATCTTTAGCTCAGTTGGTAGAGCAACTGACTCTTAATCAGTGGGCCCAGGGTTCGAGTCCCTGAAGATGCACCAGATACGCGGAGCTTCGGCTCCGTTTTTTTATGCCCGTTTTTCTTCGCCCATCAAAAAAGAGCGGCGCCTACACGTCGCTCTTGTCTTTGTTTTTCCAGTAGAGATCCCAAATCTTTTTCATCAGAATATCTTTGTCCCGCTGCCCGATCTTCTCCGAAGCCAGGGCTTTTTTTGGCTCTATAATATCCATTGGGGAGTAAGCTCCTCAATGGATATTTTTGTGCGCTTTAGCATGAATAAACCACCAGCTATGCTGGTGGTAGGCGTAAAAAGCTTTAGCTTTAAGTAAAAAAAGAACCTCCCATGATAAAATTATTGTGTTATCGGCAATAAAATATCAAGGAGGTATCCATATGGATAAGAACAGCTTAGCACATACAAGTTGGAATTGTAAGTATCATATCGTGTTTGCACCAAAATATAGGCGGCAAGTT